>NZ_JBBDHD010000005.1:0-151820 GCF_044129415.1 Streptomyces racemochromogenes | reverse complement strand
GCCCCGGTCCGCCCCGGCCCCCCCCGCGGCCCGGCCGGCCCCCGCCCCGCAAGCCGCGGCCCTGAACACGGCCGCCCCCGCCCCGGAGCCCGCGGCACCGCGCCCCGTCCCGGAACGGTCCGCACCCGGCGCCGCGGCCCCGGTCCACTCCGCGACGGGCGATACGGCACCGGCCGCCCCGCCGGAGCCCGCGCCCCCGGGCCGCTCCGCCACGGACGCGCCGGCGCGGGAGCCCGGCCCCCCGGCCCCCACCGCGAGGCAGGACGACACGGCCCCCGCCACCGCGACGGCGCCCCCCGGCCCCCTCCCCGCCACACCGCACCACGCACCGACGGCCCCGGCCACACCCGCCGCCGGGCACGGCACCGCCCCCCACCCGGCGCCCCCCACCGGGCCCGACAGCACCCCGGCCGCCCCACCGACCGCCGGGGCGGCACCCGCGCCCGTACCACCCGCCGGGGCGACGCCCGGCCGGATCCCCCGGCCGACGCGGCCTGCCGAGGCGTTCGACGCGCTCTACGGCTACTCCGCGCCCGCCCTGGTCCGCCAGGTCTACCTCCTGACGGGGCGTCGCTCCCTCGCGCAGGAGTCCGTGGAGCGGGCGTTCCGTCAGGCGTGGGCGCAGTGGCCCGAGGTGGCCACCGACCCCGACCCCGTCGGCTGGGTCCGCGCGGCCGCGTACGAGTACGCGCTCTCCCCCTGGCGCCGGCTGCGCCGGGCGCACCGGACCCTCGGCCGCCCCGACAAGGCTCCCGCCGACCCCAACGACCGCATCCTGCTCGGGGCCCTGCTCGCACTGCCCCCCGCACACCGCCGGACCGTGCTGCTCTACGACGGCGTCGGCCTGGACCTGCCCGACACCGCCGCCGAGACCGAGGCCAGTACGCCCACCACCGGCAACCGCCTGATCCACGCCCACGCCGACCTCGCCGCCCGGCTGCCCGGGCTGGCCGGCGTCCCCCCGCAGGAGCGGTCGGCCGTGCTGCGCGAGTGGCTCGGCGCGGTGCGGCCCGCCGTGCCGCTGGAGCCGCCCCCGGCGGCCACCGTCCGCACCGTCTGTGAGCTCCGAGCCCGCCGCTGGGCCCGGGCCGCGCTCATGCTGACCGCGGTGATCGCCGTCGCCACGGGGTACACCACCGTGACCGCGCCGGACCACTACGAGGCGCCGGTCGGGCCCGGTACCGCCGTCTCCGGGGTCCCTCCGCTCGCCGGCCCGCCACGGCTGACCGAGACGAGCCGGGCCCTCCAGGACAAGCTCCGGGCCGATCCGGCCGCCGGCCCCCACCGGCTGCACCCGTCGCCGGAGTGAGCGGACGGCGCACGAGCCGAAAAGGGGCGTGGCCCGCACCCCGAGGGGGTGCGGGCCACGCCCGTGCGTCCGTACCGTCAGCGCCTACTTCGCGCCTTCGAGGATCTCGCGCGCCAGCTTGGCCGTCTCGGTCGGCGTCTTGCCGACCTTGACGCCGGCGGCCTCAAGGGCCTCCTTCTTGGCCTGTGCGGTGCCAGAAGAGCCGGAGACGATGGCGCCGGCGTGGCCCATGGTCTTGCCCTCGGGGGCGGTGAAGCCCGCGACGTAGCCGACGACCGGCTTGGTGACGTTCTTCGCGATGAAGTCCGCCGCACGCTCCTCGGCGTCGCCGCCGATCTCGCCGATCATGACGATGAGCTCGGTCTCCGGGTCGGCCTCGAAGGCCTCCAGGGCGTCGATGTGCGTGGTGCCGATGACCGGGTCGCCACCGATGCCGACGGCGGAGGTGAAGCCGATGTCGCGCAGCTCGTACATCATCTGGTAGGTCAGCGTGCCGGACTTGGACACGAG
The DNA here is from genome assembly GCF_044129415.1 of Streptomyces racemochromogenes. Taxonomy (GTDB): domain Bacteria; phylum Actinomycetota; class Actinomycetes; order Streptomycetales; family Streptomycetaceae; genus Streptomyces; species Streptomyces racemochromogenes_A. The sequence goes on along the minus strand of NZ_JBBDHD010000005.1, from coordinate 150,001 downwards.
ACCGATCTTGCCGGGCTTGGTGATGTCGCCCGGGATGATGCCGGCGTTGGACTGGCCGGGGGTGATCAGACCCGGGCAGTTCGGGCCGATGATGCGGGTCTTGTTGCCCTTGGCGGTCGCGTACGCCCAGAAGGCGGCGGAGTCGTGCACCGCGATGCCCTCGGTGATGACGACGGCCAGCGGGATCTCGGCGTCGATGGCCTCGACGACGGCGGCCTTGGCGAAGGCCGGCGGGACGAAGAGGACGGAGACGTTGGCGCCCGTCTTCTCCATCGCCTCGGCGACGGAGCCGAAGACCGGGACCTCGGTGCCGTCGAAGTCGACGGTCGTGCCGGCCTTGCGCGGGTTCACGCCACCGACGATGTTGGTGCCGTCAGCCAGCATGAGCTTGGTGTGCTTCATGCCCGTGGCACCGGTCATGCCCTGGACGATGACCTTGCTGTCCTTGTTGAGGAAGATAGCCATGTGAGTCTGTGACCTCTGCCCTTACTTCGCAGCCGCGAGCTCGGCGGCCTTGTCGGCCGCACCGTCCATGGTGTCCACGCGCTGCACCAGCGGGTGGTTGGCGTCCGAGAGGATCTTGCGACCCAGCTCGGCGTTGTTGCCGTCGAGGCGGACGACCAGCGGCTTGGTGACCGCCTCGCCCCGGTCCTCAAGCAGCTTCAGCGCCTGGACGATGCCGTTGGCGACCTCGTCACACGCGGTGATGCCACCGAAGACGTTGACGAACACGGACTTGACGTCCGGGTCGCCGAGGATGATCTCCAGACCGTTGGCCATGACGGCGGCGGAGGCGCCACCGCCGATGTCCAGGAAGTTGGCGGGCTTGACGCCACCGTGGTTCTCACCGGCGTACGCGACGACGTCGAGGGTGCTCATGACGAGACCCGCGCCGTTGCCGATGATGCCGACCTCGCCGTCGAGCTTGACGTAGTTGAGGCCCTTCTCCTTGGCGGCGGCCTCAAGCGGGTTCGCGGCCGCGTGGTCCACGAACTCCTCGTGGCCCGGCTGGCGGAACTCGGCGTTCTCGTCCAGGGAGACCTTGCCGTCGAGGGCGATGACCTCGCCGGAGGCGACCTTCGCGAGCGGGTTGACCTCGACGAGGAGCGCGTCCTCGGCGATGAAGGTCTTCCACAGGGTCACGAGGACCTCGGCGACCTTCTCGGCGACCTCGGCCGGGAACTGAGCGAGCTCCACGATCTCGCGGGCCTTCTCGATCGTGACGCCCTCGTTGGCGTTGACCGGGACCTTCGCGAGCTTCTCGGGGGTCTCCTCGGCGACCTGCTCGATGTCCATGCCGCCGGCGACCGAGGCCATGGCCAGGAAGGTGCGGTTGGTGCGGTCGAGCAGGTAGGAGACGTAGTACTCCTCGACGATCTCGGGAGCGGTCTCCGCGATCATCACCTTGTGGACCGTGTGGCCCTTGATGTCCATGCCCAGGATGTCCGTCGCGCGGGCGACGGCCTCGTCCGGGGTGGAGGCGAGCTTGACGCCGCCGGCCTTGCCGCGGCCGCCGACCTTCACCTGGGCCTTGACGACCGACTTGCCGCCCAGCTTCTCGGTGGCCTCGCGAGCCGCCTCAGGCGTGTCGATCACTTCACCGGCCAGCACCGGTACACCGTGCTTGGCGAAGAGGTCCCTCGCCTGGTACTCGAACAGGTCCACGCGCGTCCGTCCCTTGTCTTCAAAGATTCGCAGTGATTCGCGGTTTGTCTGCTATCTGCGTGGGCGTGCCGCGGAGGGCAACGTGACGGCGCTGTCACTGGGGAGGCGCACACGGTGACCGTGGACGCGGCATGTCCGTCTCGCAGGTTATCCCCGTGGGCCGTAGGACCCTAAATCACAGATCACACCTGAGCGGTGATACCTGTCACAGATCGCCTCACCGCCGAGCTGCATGTTCGTGTGATCCGCCGATTCGCCGCGGGGCGGGCCGGGCCCCGCTCGGGGGGCCTCACGGCACCGGCAGGGGGCGCTTCTCCAGCGCGGCCGCCATCACCTCCGGGAACAGGTCGGGCGTGCAGGCGAAGGCGGGGGCGCCGAGCGCGGCGAGGGCCGCGGCGTGCTCGCGGTCGTAGGCGGGGGCGCCCTCGTCGGACAGGGCGAGCAAGGCCACGAACTCCACGCCGGCCGCCTTCATGGCGGCGACCCGCTTGAGCATCTCGTCCCGTATCCCGCCCTCGTACAGATCACTGATCAGGACGACGACCGTATCGGCAGGACGGGTGATCCTGGACTGGCAGTAGGCGAGGGCGCGGTTGATGTCGGTGCCGCCGCCGAGCTGGGTCCCGAAGAGGACGTCCACCGGGTCGTCGAGCTGGTCGGTGAGATCGGCAACCGCCGTGTCGAACACGACCAGACGGGTGGCGATGGACCGCATGGAGGCCAGGACCGCCCCGAAGACGGAGGCGTGGACGACGGAGGCGGCCATCGAACCCGACTGGTCGACGCAGAGCACCACCTCCTTCCTGACCGACCGCGCGGCACGGCCGTATCCGACCAGCCGCTCGGGTACGACGGTCCGGTACTCCGGCAGGTAGTTCTTCAGGTTCGCCCGGACCGTGCGGTCCCAGTCGATGTCCCGGTGGCGGGGGCGGCCGGTCCGGGCCGAGCGGTCGAGGGCGCCGGCGAGGGTGGCCCGGGTCCGCGTCGCGAGGCGCTTCTCCAACTGGTCGACCACCGTGCGGACGACGGCGCGCGCCGTCTCCCGCGTGGTGTCGGGCATGGCCTTGTTCAACGACAGCAGGGTGCCGACCAGGTGGACGTCCGGCTCGACGGCCTCCAGCATCTCCGGCTCCAGCAGCAGCGTGGACAGCCCGAGCCGTTCGATGGCGTCGCGCTGCATGACCTGGACCACGGGGCCGGGGAAGTACGTACGGATGTCCCCGAGCCAGCGCGCCACCCGCGGGGCGGACCCGCCGAGTCCGGCCGACCGCTCCGCCGTCCCCTTGCCGTCCCCGCCGCCGCCCCCGCCGTAGAGCGCGGCCAGCGCCCCGTCCATCGCGGCGTCCCGCCCGCTCAGCGCCCGGCCGGTGCCGTCGGCCTCGCCGCCGAGCACCATGCGCCAGCGCCGCAGCCGCTCGCCTCCGGCGGTGTCCATGCCGCTTCCCGTCATCTGCCGATCCCCTCCGCACTCATCGCCGTGTCCGGGGCCGAGCCCCTCCATGCCGCTGCGCGGGGCCGTCTCCCCGCCCCGCCCTTCACCCGCTCTCCGGGGCACGCCCCGGCCCCCGGCACGGGACACTCCCCGCCCGGTGCGCTCCGTCGCCGCGCCGGCCCGAGGTGCGCGGCGCGTCCAGCCCCCGGGGCACGCCCCGGCCCCGGCACGGGACACTCCCCGCCCGGCGCGGTCCATCGCCGCGCCATGTCCAGCCCCGCCGGCGCTTGAGGCGCCGGGGGCGGCCGGGGGAGCCTGCCCCCGGCCGGTCGGGCCGGGGCCGGGGCCCCGCAGCGGCCGGCCAGGGCGAGGTCATGGCGCCCCCAGGAGGAGGCGGGCCACCTCCGCCACCGCCGAGGCGCGGGCCGGGTCGAGGTCCGGGGCGAAGCCTTCGGGAGCCGGTCCGGCGCCGGAGGGCGTCCGCCGCGCGCCGGGGCCGCGGCGGGCCAGTTCGCCCAGGGTCCGCTTCACGCCCGGCTCGTACGCACCGAACGTCCGCCGCAGCAGCGGCAGCACGTCGACGAACGCGCGCTCCGGGACCGCCACCAGCCAGGCGTCGATCAGGCCCAGCAGCCGCTCGTCGTGGACCAGCAGGGTCCCGCCCCCGGAGCCGCCGCCCGCGAACCCCTCGATCCAGCCCGCCGCGTCGGTCGGGGAGGCCGCCGGGGAGAGCGCGAGCCCCATCAGCCGGGCCGTCTCCTCGGGCGGGAGCCGGCCGTCGTCCAGCAGCAGCCGCACGGCACGGCCCCGTATCAGCCCGGGCACGGAGTCCCGCCCGGCCAGCTTCCGCAGGACGGCCGACCAGCGCTCCCGCAGCCCCCCGTCCGCGTCGGCCAGCAGGGCGACCGCCCCGTGCACCCCGTCCAGGTGTCCCCTCAGCTCCGCCGCCGCGTCGTCGTCGAGCCCCGCCGCGCAGGCCGGCGGCAGGGCCACGCAGATCCGCTCGGCCAGCCCGGCGGCGACCGTGCCGAGCGCCGCCGAGTCCGTGCCCCGTACGTCCCCGTATCGCAGCGAACGGGCCAGCGCGGGCAGCGCCCCGGCCAGCCGCGCCACGTCGGTGTCGAGCGCCGCGAGGTCGGCCAGCGCCCGCAGCACGGCGGGCAGCGCCCGCACCAGCCCGGCCCGCAGACACCGCTCGGCCAGCGCCGTGACCTCCCCCAGCTCCCTCGCGCCCGCCGCCTCGGCCTCGGCCCTGGCGGTCGCCGCCCCGGGCACGGTGGTGCCCCAGATGCCCGCCTCGGCGACCCGTACCGACAGCTCGGGTTCCCAGCGCAGCCGCCAGGTCTCCCGGAAGGTGCCCGTCCCGCCGCGGGAGGCGGTGGGCACGCCCCAGTCGACCCCGAGCATCCGCAGCCGGTGCAGCAGCCGGGACTTCGCCGCGTCGGTGTCCTTGCGCAGGTCCAGCTCCAGCTCCCGCTCGCGGGCCTCCGCCTTGAGCCGCAGCGAGCGCTGCCGGCGGCCCAGGTCCCGCTGGAGCGGTACCGCGGGCGCCGCGTCCGGGACCTCGCCGAGCACGTCCCCGACGACGAGCCGGTCCTCGACCAGGGCGAGCGGTACGTCGGAGCCGTCGCACATGACGGCCCGCACCGCCTCCAGGGTCTCCGGGAGCCCGGCCATCGGCCGGCCCCGGACGGCGGCCAGGGTCCCGGCCAGCCGGACCGCCTCGATGACGTGGGACGGGGAGACCTGCCGGTCCTCCTCCCGCAGCAGCCCGGCCACCTCGGCCAGCCACCGCTCCACCGGCCGGTCCCGGCAGGCGAAGAGGTGCGCGTACCAGCCGGGCGAGGCGACACCCGCGCCGTATCCGCCGGCCCGGGCGAGCCTGCGGTGGGTCCAGGGCACCCAGGTGGTCTCCACCTTGGTGCGGGGCAGGCCGGTGAGCAGCGCCCGGTCCGCGGCGACGGTGGTCCGGGCCCGGAGCGCCGGGACGTGCCAGGCGCCGCACACGACGGCGTAGTCGTCGCCGAACTCGCGGCGGGCGGCCCGCATCCGCTGCCGCATGTGGGCCTCGCGGACCAGGTCCCGGGGGCGGCCGCCGTCCCCGTGGGTCTCGCGCAGGGCGGCCATGGCCTCCGCGAGGGCCTCGAAGGCGGCGAGCGGGTCCCGCCCGGCTCCGGTGGCCCGGTGCTCGACCACGTCCTCCCACCACTGCTCCGCGTCCTCGTACCCGGCGGTCTCCGCGAGCACCGCGAGCGGGTCCACCGGCAGCCCCCCGCCGTCGCGGGCGGCCGCCGCCTCCCCCTGCCCCTCCCCCTCCGGCGCGGCCAGCGTGTGGGCGGCGGGGAGGTCGATGAAGCGGACGGGGCGGTCCCGGGCCTGGGCCCAGCGGAGGGCGACCCACTCCGGGGAGAAGGCGGCGAGCGGCCAGAACGCGGCCCGGGCCGGATCGTCCGCCGCGTGCGCGAGCAGGGCGACGGGCGGGCGCATCCCCGGTTCGGCGGCCAGGCCGAGCAGGGCGTCCCCCTCGGGCGGCCCCTCGATCAGCACGGCCCGCGGCTGCGCCAGGTCCAGCGCGGCCCGCACCGCCCGCGCCGAGCCGGGGCCGTGGTGGCGGACCCCGAGCAGCAGCGGTCCCCCGGCTCCGGGGCTCATGCCGTCACCTCCCGGCAGGCGCGGTAGAAGTCCTTCCAGCCGTCGCGCTCGCGGACGACCGCCTCCAGGTACTCCTGCCAGACGACCCGGTCGGCGGCCGGGTCGCGGACGACGGCGCCGAGGATCCCGGCGGCCACGTCGGAGGGGCGCAGCACGCCGTCCCCGAAGTGGGCGGCGAGGGCCAGGCCGCCGGTGACCACGGAGATGGCCTCGGCTGTGGAGAGGGTGCCGCTGGGCGACTTCACCTTGGTGCGGCCGTCGGCGGTGACGCCGTCGCGCAGTTCGCGGAAGACGGTGACGACGCGGCGGATCTCCTCCAGGCCCTCGGGCGCGGCGGGCAGGTCCAGGGCGCGGCCCATCTGGTCGACGCGGCGGGCGACGATGTCGACCTCGGCGTCGGTGGTGGCGGGCAGCGGCAGGACGACGGTGTTGAAGCGGCGGCGCAGGGCGCTGGACAGCTCGTTGACCCCGCGGTCGCGGTCGTTGGCGGTGGCGATGAGGTTGAAGCCGCGCACGGCCTGGACCTCCTCGCCGAGCTCCGGTATCGGGAGGGTCTTCTCGGACAGGACGGTGATGAGGGTGTCCTGGACGTCGGCGGGGATGCGGGTGAGCTCCTCGACGCGGGCGGTCGCGCCCTGGGCCATGGCCCGCATGACGGGGCTGGGGACGAGGGCCTCGCGGCTGGGGCCGTGGGCGAGGAGGCGGGCGTAGTTCCAGCCGTAGCGGATGGCCTCCTCGGGGGTTCCGGCGGTGCCCTGGACCAGCAGGGTGGAGTCCCCGCTGACGGCGGCGGCGAGGTGTTCGGAGACCCAGGTCTTGGCGGTGCCGGGGACGCCGAGCAGGAGGAGGGCGCGGTCGGTGGCGAGGGTGCTGACGGCGACCTCGACGATCCGGCGCGGGCCGACGTACTTGGGCGTGATGACGGTGCCGTCGGGGAGCGCGCCTCCCCGGAGGTAGGTGGCCACGGCCCAGGGGGAGAGTTTCCAGCGGGCCGGGCGGGGCCGGTCGTCGGCGGCTTCCAGGGCTTTCAGTTCGTGCGCGAAGGCGTCTTCGGCGTGCGGGCGCAGTGCTTCGGTACCGGTGCCGTTCCCGTGCGTGCTCATGGTCCCCCTCCAGTGCTCGGCAGCCGCTCCCGACTGCTGCCCCCACCGTGCACCATGCCACTGACAACCCCCTTTGTTCGAGGCGTTGTTGCAGGTCAGGGCGATTGTCAGTGGGGGTCTCTACGGTGGTTTCCATGACTGAGCAGGGGGTCCGCCCGACGGCGGAACAGGTACTGGCCCTGGCTCCTGACGAGGCGTCGGGGAGGGCGGGGGCGAAGCTGGGCGAAGCGGGTCCGTGGTCACAGACCGGAGGTTCCGCTTCCGGTGTGGTGTGGGGGTTGTGCAAGGGCAGCGGCGCCACGCCGTACCGGACGGTCGTCGACCTGTCCGGGCCCGCGTACATGTGCTCCTGCCCGAGCCGTAAGTCCCCGTGCAAGCACGCCCTGGGGCTGCTGCTGCTCTGGTCGGCGCAGGGGCTGGGCGAGCCGGCCACGGCGCCGGACTGGGCGGCCGACCGGCTGGCGGAGCGCGCGGCGAAGGCCGCCCGGCCGGCGGCCGGCCCGGTGGACGCCGAGGCGGCCCGCAAGCGGGCCGAGCGCCGCGCCGAGCGGGTCGGGGCCGGGGTCACCGAGCTGGAGCGGCGGCTCGTGGACCTGCTGCGCGGCGGGATCGCCGGCCAGGGGCAGGCGGGGTACGCGCCCTGGGAGGAGACCGCGGCCCGGATGGTCGACGCCCAGGCGCCCGGACTGGCCTCCCGTGTCAGGGAGTTGGGGACAATACCCGGTTGCGGCCCCGGCTGGCCCGCCCGGATGCTTGAGGAGTTCGCGCTGCTGCACCTGCTGGACCGGGCCTGGCTGGGGGTCTCCGGACTGCCGGAGCCGTTGGCCGCGACCGTCCGGACCCGGGTGGGGCTGCCGTCCTCGGCGGAGGGGGAGGCCGTCCGGGACCGCTGGCTCGTACTCGCCCGGTACGACTCGGTGTCCCCGGACGGCCGCCTCACCACCCGCCGGACGTGGCTGAGCGGGCTGGAGGGCGGACGGCCGGCGCTGGTGCTGGACTTCGGACCGCCCGGGCGGGCGCCGGGGACGGCCCTGCCCGTCGGACTGGTGCTGGAGGCGGAGATCCGTTTCCGGCCCGGGACGGCGGGGCTCCGGGCGGACCTGGGGGACCGCACCGCGGCCGCGGCGGCGGACACCCGGGTTCCGGCCGGGGTGAGCACCGGCGAGGCCCTGGACGCCTACGGGGCCGCGCTGCGGGAGGACCCGTGGCTGGACTCCTGGCCGGTGGTCCTGGGCCCGGTGATCCCGGTACCGGGTGACGGGCCGGACGGGTCCTGGCAGCTCGCGGACGCCGACGGCGCGTGCGCGCTGCCGGTGGTGTCCGGCGGGGGCCGCTCGCGGTCCGCGCTGTGGCGGCTGGCCGCCCTCTCGGGTGGCGGCCCGGTCACGGTGTTCGGCGAGTGCGGCCACCGCGGCTTCACTCCGCTGACGGCCTGGCAGCCCGGCTCGCCCGAGCCGGTGCCGCTGCTCTGAGAACGGGCGCGACCAACAGAAAACGAAGGGGGCCTGGGGGGATCCATGCCGTCTCGCAGACCGACATGGAGGACGCGCGGGCGCGGGGGCGCCGGCGCGCCGACGAGGAGCCGGGGGGCTTTCATGAACGACAACCACGCCAGCTGAGCACCGTCGTGCGGAACATCCGGGCCCGGTCCCGCGGAGGGGGCGGGACCGGGCCCGGAGCCCGCACGACGACGACGGACCACGGACGGGACCGACGAGGGAGGGGCAGGATGGTCAAGGCCGACGAGGGGTACGCGGACGCGGACTGGGAGGGGCTGGTCGCGGCCGCTCTGCTGGGCACCGAGCGGCGGGGCGGCACACCGGAGGCGCTGCTCGACGCGGCGGCCGTGCAGACGCTGCGCCGCCGCGCCGGGCTGCGGCCCGCGCCGGCGGCCCGGCGGCCGGAGCCCGCACCGCGGGATCCGCGCCCCGCGCCCCCGGACGCCGCCCGGCGGCGGCTGGCGCAACTGCTCGCGGGCCGCGGGAACGCGGGCGGCACCGGGCGGCGGGGGGCCGCCCCGGACCTGACGGAGCTGCTCCCGCAGTGGCTGGCCGCCGCCGGACAGCACGGCTACCGGGCGCCGTCCGCACTGCTCCCGGCGCTGCTGGACGCGGCCCGGGCCCGCTCCGACCTGCGCCCGCAGGCGCTGGCCCTGGCCGGCGCGCGGGGGCTGTGGCTGGCCCGGCTGAACCCGGAGTGGCGGTTCGCTCTGCGGGGCTCGGCGGGCGGCGGGGAACTCCCCGACCCGGCCGACGGCGAGGCGGTGGCGCGGCTCTGGGAGGAGGGCCTGTTCGCGGAACGGGTCGCCCTGCTGGGCGCCGTCCGGGCCCGCGACGCGGCGGCGGCGACCCGGCTGCTGGCCGGCACCTGGGCCACCGAGCGCGCCGAGGACCGGCTGATGTTCCTCGACTCGCTGCGGACGGGGCTGTCGATGGCGGACGAGCCCTTCCTGGAGGCGGCGCTCGGCGACCGCAGCCGCAACGTCAGGGCGACGGCCGCGGAACTGCTGTCCGCGCTGCCGGAGTCGGCGCTGGCCGGGCGGATGGCGCAGCGGGCGCTGGCCTGCGTGGGCCCGGAGGCGGTGGAGCCGCCGGCGGAGTGCGACGCGGGGATGCTGCGCGACGGCGTGGTCAAGCGGCCGCCCGCGGGGCGCGGGGAGCGGGCGTGGTGGCTCGGCCAGGTGGTGGAGGCGGCCCCGCTGTCCTGCTGGCGCGCACGGTTCGGGGGACTGGAGCCGGCGGAGATCGTGGCGCGGCCGGTGGCCGGGGGCTGGGCGGAGGAGATACACGCCGCCTGGTGCCGGGCGGCGGTGCGGCAGCGGGACGCGCAGTGGTCGAAGGCGCTGCTGGGCCCGGCGTCCGCACCCCCGGCGGCCGGCCCGGGCACGGCGTCGCTCGCGGAGCGGGCCAAGCTGCTGGAGACCCTGGCGGAGGGCGAACGGGCGGAGTGGGTCGCGGAGTTCGTGCGCGCGCACGGGCTGTCGGAGGCGTTCCAGTTGCTCGGGGTCTGCCGGGTGCCGTGGGCCGGGCCGCTGGGGCGGGCCGTGGTGGACGCGCTGGACGCGGCACGGATCGCCGGGGGCTACCCGTGGAGTTTCAGCGGGGTGATGGGGCTGGCGGAGCGCTGCCTGGACCCCGAGGAGGCGGAGCGGCTGGAGGGGCTCACGGCCGGGGTGGCCGATGCCCCGGAGGGGGGCTCCGGAGCCGGCGCGTACTGGGCCGAGGCCTTTCAGCGGCTGGTGGCGACGCTGCGGGTGCGGGCCGCGATGCTCGCGGAGCTCACGCCGTCGCCGTGACCCACCACCGCCGCCGCCTGCGGGCCGTCGCCGCTGCGCGGGGTCGTCTCCCCGCCCCGCGCAGACGGGAGCCCGGAACGGTTACGCCGCGCGGACGTGGGTGTTGACCCAGTCGACGATCTCCGTCGTCGTCGCGCCGGGGGTGAAGATCGCCGCCACGCCCTTCTCCTTCAGGGGGGCGATGTCGTCCTCCGGGATGATGCCGCCGCCGAAGACCTTGATGTCCTCCGCGTCGCGCTCCTTGAGGAGCTCCAGCACGCGGACGAACAGCGTGTTGTGCGCGCCCGAGAGGATCGACAGCCCGATGGCGTCGGCGTCCTCCTGGATCGCGGTGTCCACGATCTGCTCGGGGGTCTGGTGCAGGCCCGTGTAGATGACCTCCATGCCCGCGTCCCGCAGCGCCCGCGCGATCACCTTCGCCCCGCGGTCGTGGCCGTCGAGACCCGGCTTGGCCACCACCACACGGATCGGACCGGTCACACCCATCGCACTGCCTCCCGAGTGAACGAACGTTAAGTACAGCATTGCGCACCGCACCGTTTCACGGTCAACGGGGAGGGGGAAATCACACGTGGGACGCCGTTGATTCACCTCGCCCAGTCGCCCCGCCACCGCGCCGACAGCCGCACGGCACGGTGGCGGGGCCACGTCGGCAGCCGGCACGGCCCCGCACCCAAGAGGTCCAGGGGAGGCCGTCGATGGGGCTGACGATCGCACCGCTGCCCGTCCCGCGCTCGGGGGCCGCCCTGCGGGCCGCCGTCCTGGAGGCGGTGGTGCTCGCCCAGCACATGCTCCTCTACCCGAGTGGAGTCCGGGAGGAGCGCCGGGAGGGCCGCGAGGAGGACCGCGGGGAGGGGCGCGGCGCCGGGTCCGGGCCGTTGCCGCCCGTCCTGCTGCTGCACGGGTTCACCGACAACCGGTCGGTGTTCGTCCTGCTGCGCCGGGCCCTCGGCGCGGGGGGCCGGCGGCGCGTGGAGACGTACAACTACTCGCCCTTCACCCGCGACCTGCGCGTCACCGCCCGCCACCTCGCCCGGCGCGTCGAGGAACTGTGCGAGCGCAGCGGCCAGGACCGGGTGGACCTCGTGGGGCACAGCCTGGGCGGGCTGGTCGGCCGGTACTACGTCCAGCGGCTGGGGGGCGACACCCGGGTCCGCACGCTGGTCACCCTCGGCACCCCGCACGGCGGGACCCGCGTCGCCCCCTTCATGGACGCCCACCCGCTGGTCCGCCAGATGCGCCCGGACTCCCCCGTGATGGCCGAGCTGCGCGCACCCGCGCCCGGCTGCCGGACCCGGTGCGTGGCCTTCTGGAGCGCGTTCGACGCCCTGATGGCCCCCGCCGGGGCGGCCAGGATCGAGCATCCGGACCTGGACGCGACGAACGTCGAGGTCACCGGCATCGGACACCTCGCCCTTCCGGTGCACCCCGCCGTCATCACCGCCGTCCGGCGCGCGCTGGACGGTGCGGTGCGTGACGCCGGGGCCGCGGAGGGGCCGGTGAGAAAACTCCGGCCCACCGGAACCGACGGGGAGGGCATGGTCGTCTGAGCCCCCGGAGGTTTCCGACACGGGGGGACGGATGGGCGGGGAGGGTGCTGCGGCGCGGCGCGGGGTGCTGGCGCCGGTCCTGGCGAACCTGGCCCTCGGCGTGCCCGCCGTCGTGCCGCTCTACCTCGGGTGGTGGGTGCTGACCGAGTACCTGCCGATGGACTGCCACAGCACGGCGGACCTCGCCAAGCCGGACCTGGGCAACTGCGACTTCCACACCCTCGACCACTCGACGACCGTGCTGTTCCTGCTCGTGGTGACGGGTGTGCTGCTGGTCGGCGCGGTGTTCGTCGTCGACGCCGTCCTGCCGTCCGCGGCGCGCCGCGGGACCTGGCTGCGCTCGGCGGCGCTGGTGCCGGTGCCGTTCGCGCTGCTGCTCGCGTGCGCCTACAACACCGGATGACCCTCGGTCGAACGAATTTCGAACTCAAGGCCAAGGCTCGGTCTTTCGGCGACCGAAAGACGGCCGAATGCCCGGTTCCCGCGAGGAGGAAACCCGCCGAAGATTGTCGAGGCGAGTAACCGCCGGGTACAGTCACGCCACTGCTCTCCTCCGGTGAACCTTGAGTTCCCCGGCCACCCAGGCCCCCACTGCCGAGGCGAAAGAGAAGTTGGTGAACGACCGCCCGACGTCGGGCCAGTACCCCGAAATGGGGCATGACGGCCTTTCCACCACCACTTTCGCTGGTGACCAGCCCTACGTTTCCTACGAAACGCAGGGGCAGGGCTATCAGTACGTCACGGACTACGCCGCTTCCGGCAGCTACGGGACCTACGACGCCTACGCCTCGTACCCGTCCGCGGCCGACACCGGCTCCTACGACTCCACCGCCTGGACCGCACAGCAGGACTACCTCTCCAGCGTCCCGGCCCAGACCGTCCCCGAGGACACGACCGGCTCCTGGGACGCCTCCGCCTGGAACTCGGCGGACTCCGTGCATGCCGGCGACGGCTACGCGGCGGCCCCCTTCGGGTACGACGCCGCCGGCTCCGGGCAGACCGGCCAGTGGGACTTCTCCGGCTACGCGCAGGAGACCGGCGGCTACGAGGCCACGACCGTCGTCCCGGTGTACGACGACGCCGGCACCGACGCGTACGCCGACGACGAGACCTCCGTCTTCGAGCCGCTCGACCTCGCCTTCACCACCGAGGACGAGGAGCCGCAGTTCATCGACGCCGTGCACGACCTGCCCACGCAGGCGGTACCCCTCACCCAGGCCTCCCCCGCCGAGCCGCGCTCGGCGCGCCGGGCGGCCGGCGGCCGGGGCGGGGCCAAGGGCGGCAAGGACAAGGCGGCCGGCAGCGCCCGGCGCCGTACGCCGGCCAAGCGGTCCGCCCTGCTGACCGTGGCGGTGCCCTCCGTCTGCGTGATGGGCGTCGCGGGAGTCGCCGCCGCCTCGGTCGGCGGTCTCACCGGCAGCGACAAGCCCGCCGAGGACACGACGACGATGGCCGCCCCCGACCCGGCGTCGGTGAAGCCGGTCGCGGCGAACAACAAGCTCGACACCCAGCTGGCCGCCCTCAGCGCGGACGCCGGCGACTTCGCAGACCGCGCGAGCCGCACCCAGGAGCGCATCGACCTCAAGCTGCGCCAGGACGCGGAGAAGAAGAAGCGGGCCGAGGAGGCGGCGGCCAAGGAGGCGGCCCGCCCCAAATTCGCGATCCCCGTCGCCCAGCACGGTCTGAGCGCCATGTTCGGCCAGGCCGGCGGCATGTGGATGTCCGTCCACACCGGCATCGACTTCCCGGTCTCCTACGGCACCCCGGTCATGGCCGCCACCGACGGCACCATGCGCACCCAGTGGAACAGCGCCTACGGCAACATGGCCATCCTGACCTCCCCCGACGGCACGGAGACCTGGTACTGCCACCTCAGCAGCACCAAGATCCGGTCCGGGCAGGTCAAGGCCGGCGACGTCATCGCGTACTCGGGTAACTCCGGCAACTCCACCGGCCCGCACCTCCACTTCGAGGTACGGCCCGGTGGCGGCTCCGCCATCGACCCCCTGGCCTGGCTGCGCAACCACGGCCTGGACCCGACGTAGGAACCCCGCCCTACAGCTTCTGCACCGGCGCGTAGCGCAGGAGCAGGCGCTTCGGCTTGTCGTCCCCGAAGTCGATGGTGGCCTGCGCGTCCGCGCCGGCGCCCCGGACCTCCATGACCGTGCCCAGCCCGAACTGGTCGTGTGTGACCCGGTCCCCGACGGCCAGCGCGATGACCGGCTTGTCGGCGGCGCGGCGCGTCGCGAACCCGGACGGCCCGGAGGAGCGGGAACGCGAGGAGGACAGGAAGGCCTCGGGCGAGGTCCCGAAGGACGCCTTCCCCGAGGACGAGCCGTAGCCGGAACCGCGCACCGGCCCGGCCGGCTTCTGGGAGGCGCCCGTCCGCTTCCACTGGAGGTACTCGGCCGGGATCTCCTCCAGGAACCGCGAGGGCGGGTTGTACGAGGGGGTGCCCCAGGCGCTGCGCATGCTGGAGCGGGTCAGGTACAGCCGCTCGCGGGCGCGGGTGATGCCGACGTAGGCGAGGCGGCGCTCCTCCTCCAGTTCCTTGGTCTGGCCGAGCGCGCGCATGTGCGGGAAGACCCCGTCCTCCATGCCGGTCAGGAAGACCACCGGGAACTCCAGGCCCTTGGCGGTGTGCAGGGTCATCAGCGTGATGACGCCCGAGCCGTCCGGGTCCTCGTCCGGGATCTGGTCGGAGTCGGCGACGAGCGCGACCTGCTCCAGGAACTCGGCCAGGGTGCCGGGGCTCTCCTCGTCCCTCGCCTGCTCGAATTCGAGGGCGACGGCCGCGAGCTCCTGGAGGTTCTCGATCCGCGTCTCGTCCTGCGGGTCGGTCGAGGCCTGGAGCTCGGCGAGGTAGCCCGTGCGCTCCAGGACCGCCTCCAGCACCACGGCCGGGCCGGCGCCGGAGTCGACGATGGTGCGCAGCTCCTCCATCAGCGTGTTGAACCGCTTGACGGCGTTGGTGGAGCGGGCGGCCATGCCGAAGGCCTCGTCCACGCGGCGCAGCGCCTGCGGGAAGGTGATCTTCTCGCGGTGCGCGAGGGCGTCGATCATCGCCTCGGCGCGCTCGCCGATGCCGCGCTTGGGCACGTTCAGGATGCGGCGCAGCGGGACGTTGTCCTCGGGGTTGGCCAGGACGCGCAGGTAGGCCAGGACGTCCCGGACCTCCTTGCGCTCGTAGAAGCGGACGCCGCCGACGACCTTGTAGGGCAGGCCGACGCGGATGAAGATCTCCTCGAACACGCGGGACTGGGCGTTGGTCCGGTAGAAGATCGCGACGTCGCCGGCCTTGGCGTCGCCCGAGTCGGTCAGCCGGTCGATCTCGTCGGCGACGAACTGGGCCTCGTCGTGCTCGGTGTCGGCGACGTAGCCGGTGATCACGGCCCCGCTGCCGGCCTGGGTCCACAGGTTCTTCGCGCGGCGGTTCTCGTTGCGCTCGATGACGGCGTTGGCGGCGGAGAGGATCGTCTGCGTGGAGCGGTAGTTCTGCTCCAGCAGGATCGTCGTCGCGTCCTTGTAGTCCTCCTCGAACTGGAGGATGTTGCGGATGGTCGCGCCGCGGAAGGCGTAGATCGACTGGTCGGCGTCGCCCACCACGCAGAGTTCGGCGGGCGGAAGGTCCGGGTAGCCGGGGCCGACCAGCTCGCGCACCAGGGTGTACTGGGCGTGGTTGGTGTCCTGGTACTCGTCGACCAGCACGTGCCGGAAGCGGCGCCGGTAGTGCTCGGCCACGTCCGGGAAGGCCTGGAGCAGGTGGACCGTGGTCATGATGATGTCGTCGAAGTCGAGGGCGTTGGCCTCGCGCAGCCGCCCCTGGTACATCGCGTACGCCTGGGCGAGGGTCTTCTCGAAGCCGTCGGCCGCCTGGGCGGCGAAGGCGTCCTCGTCGATGAGCTCGTTCTTCAGGTTCGAGATCTTGGCGTTGAAGGACTTGGGCGGGAACTTCTTCGGGTCCAGGTCCAGATCGCGGCAGACCAGCGCCATGAGGCGCTTGGAGTCGGCGGCGTCGTAGATCGAGAACGAGGAGGTGAAGCCGAGGCGCTTGGACTCGCGGCGCAGGATGCGCACGCACGCGCTGTGGAAGGTGGAGACCCACATGGCGTTGGCGCGCGGGCCGACCAGGTGCTCGACGCGCTCCTTCATCTCGGCGGCGGCCTTGTTGGTGAAGGTGATCGCCAGGATCTGGCCGGGGTGGACGTGCCGCGCGGACAGCAGGTGCCCGATGCGGTGGGTCAGCACCCGGGTCTTGCCGGAGCCGGCGCCGGCCACGATGAGCAGCGGGGAGCCCGCGTGCACCACGGCGGCGGCCTGCTGCTCGTTCAGCCCGTCCAGGAGGGTAGCGGGGTCGATGACCGGCCGGGGGGCGCCGTTGCGGTAGTACGCGTCCCCGCTCACGGGCAGGTCGAAGCGGCCGCCGAACAGGTCGTCCGCGCCCTCTTCCGGGGCGTGGTGCTCCTCGGGCGGCGGCGGGACCTCGTCGGAGGGGGTGAGGTCGGCCAGGAAGCTGTCGTCAAAGAGGCTGCTCATCGCCATCCGAGTCTAGGGGGCGGGACCGACAGCCGGTCCCGCCCCCGGAAAAATCGGGGAAACCGACGCGCTGCCCGGGGTGACGGGACGGTCACCCGACGGCCGGCGGGACGTGCCGGACACCGCCGTCGGAGGCCCCCGGGCCGCCCCGTACGCTCGACGGCATGACTGTCCTCACCCACGCCTTCGTCGGCCTGCACATCATCGGCATAGCCTCGCTCCTGGGCGGGTTCCTGACCCAGATGAAGGCGATGGGCGCCGGCGCCGCCCGCTTCGTGCCCGCGATGCTGCACGGCGCCCTGACCATGCTCGTCACCGGCGTGCTGCTGGTCGGCTTCCACGAGATGGGCGACGGGGCACCCCTGAACAACATCAAGATCGGGGTGAAGCTGGCGGTCCTCTTCGTGATCCTGGCGCTCGTCTACGTCAAGCGCGACGAGGAGAGCGTGGAGAAGGGCCTGTTCGGCGCGGTCGGCGGACTGACCGTCGCCAATATCTTTATCGCCGTCCTCTGGCACTGACCGGTCCCGTCCGGCCATCGGCGATCAGCCGCAGCCAGTACTGATCAACTCGTCATCCGGCCGTGACCTCCAGGTTTAGCGTCCTCCCCCGAGACCTGCGGGACCGACGGAAGGACGTGAGGCCCCCGTGGCCAGTCATCGAAAGCCCAGGCAGCGCCCGTTCTCCGGCGGCACCGTCCGGACCGCGGCCACTCTCGCCCTCGCGGGCGCTGCCACCGCCACCGCCTTCGAAGGGACCTCGCAGGCCGAGCCCCGGCTGACCCCGGCCCAGGTCACATCGGAGGTCGACCGGCTCTACGAGGAGGCCGAGGCCGCGACCGAGCGCTACAACGGAGCGAAGGCCGAGGCCGACGAGGCCGAGCGGGCACTGACCGGGCTCCAGGACGAGGCCGCCCGCAAGGCCGGCCGGCTCGGCGCCGCCCGCAGCTCGCTCGCCGCCGTCGCCGCGGGCCAGTACCGCAGCGGCGGCATGGGCCCCGCCCTCCAGCTCGCGCTCGCCTCCGACCCCCAGGACTACCTGGAGCGGGCCTCCCTCCTCACCCGCGCCGGCGACCGGACCGCCGCCGAGGTGGCCTCCGTGCGCCGCGGACTCGACGAGATCGGCCGGCTGCGCGCGCAGGCCGACGGGCGCCTGAAGGACGTCCGTGCCCGGCGGGACGCACTCGCCCGGCAGAAGGCCGCCATCGAGGACAAGCTGGCCACCGCCCAGCGGCTGCTGGCCCGGCTCGGCGCCGAGGAGCGGGCCGCCTACGAGGCGCGGCACGGCGGCGGCCCGGACGCCGCGGCCGGCCGGTCCCCGGCCACGGCCCCGGCCGGGCCGGCGGGCTCTCCCGCGCCGGCCCCCGCCGACGGTTCGCGCGCCGCCCGCGCGGTGGCGTTCGCGTACGGGGCGATCGGCAAGCCGTACGTCTGGGGCGCGACCGGGCCGGGCTCGTACGACTGCTCGGGCCTGACGCAGGCGGCCTGGCGCGCCGCCGGGGTCTCGCTGCCCCGCACCACCTACACCCAGATCAACGCCGGCCGGCGGGTCACCCGGGACCAACTGGCCCCCGGCGACCTGGTGTTCTACTACTCCGGGGTCACGCACGTGGGCCTGTACGTCGGGGGCGGCCAGATCGTCCACGCCCCGCGCCCCGGCTCCACGGTCCGGCTGGCGCCGGTCGACTCGATGCCCTGGGCCGGGGCGTCCCGCCCGGCGTAGCCCCCTCGGCCGGTTACGGCGCCTTGACGGTCTGGCTGAGCCAGCCGAAGGTCTGCGGCAGCTGCTTGGACCAGGACTCCAGGTTGTGCCCGCCGGTGACCTTCTCCGCGTGCACCGTGGTCGGGCTCTTGGCGAGCCCCTTGAGGTCCGTCCCGGACAGGTAGCCGTCCTGCTCGGCCCCCGACATCCACAGCGCGACCGCCGGCGGCGCCGGCTGGGCCTTGAGCAGTTCCTTCAGGTTGTGCGTGCGGCGCAGTTCGGGGTCCTTGGCGACCAGCGACGTGGGTTCCTGGCCGGGGTCGTTGTAGCCGGACAGCGAGACGGCGGCGCTGTAGCGGTCGGGGTGCAGGATGGCCAGTTTGGCGGCGCAGTAGGCACCGGCCGAGTAGCCGGCCACGCCCCAGGTGCGGGGGTCGTCGGAGGCGCGGAAGTTGTCGGTGACCATCTTGCGGACGTCGACGCTGAACCAGCTGTCGGCGTTGACCTTGCCGGGGAGGTTGGCGCAGCCGGTGTCGGCGTTGCCGAGCAGCATCGCGCGCGGCGAGACCAGGATGAACGGCTGGACCTTGCCCTCCCTCATCAGCGGCTCCAGCACCTCGTGCGCCTTGAGCCCCTGGAACCAGGACTTGCCCGTGCCGGGTATGCCGGGGATCAGCTCGACGACCGGGAACTTCCTGTCCTTGTAGGCGGGGTCGTCGTACTGCGGCGGCAGCCACACCATGACGTCGCCCTTGACCCCGGAGATCTTCCCGTCGAGCTCGGTCTTCCTCACGCGCCCGCCGAGGCCGTCGACCGGCTGGAAGTCCTGGCGGACCTTGGGTTCCTGCCTGACCTGCTCGGCCTTCTTGCCGCCCATCCCGTCGGCGCCGAGGTCGGGGGCGGACTGGACGTAGCTGCCGGTGCCCATCAGGTCGCCCCAGGAGGCGTAGAAGTTCATGTCCCGGTTGACCGCGACGAACACCAGGGCCACGGCGGTGGCCTGCGCGAACACCACCATCAGCCCGCGGACCGCCAGGCGCGCGGCGGCGGGGCCGCGCACCTTGCCCCACACGGTCAGCGGCAGGGCGACGGCGATCACGGTCAGGCCGATCACCATCGCGAAGAGGGGGGTCCCCGTCAGGCTCATCACGCCACCCAAGAGGCCGGCGCGGCGCCCTCCGGTTGCCCTCCCGGGCTGCGTCGTGGATCACACCCGGGGCCGGGCCCCGGGCCGTCACGCCCGGTTCGTCCGCAGGTCAGACCAGGCGGCGGGCCGTCGCCCAGCGGGTCAGCTCGTGCCGGTTGGAGAGCTGGAGCTTCCTCAGGACGGCCGAGACGTGGGACTCGACCGTCTTCACCGAGATGAACAGCTGCTTGGCGATCTCCTTGTACGCGTACCCGCGCGCGATCAGCCGCAGCACCTCGCGCTCGCGCTGGGTGAGCCGGTCCAGGTCCTCGTCGACCGGCGGGGCGTCCGTGGAGGCGAAGGCGTCGAGGACGAAGCCGGCCAGCCGCGGCGAGAACACCGCGTCCCCCTCCTGCACCCGGAAGACGGAGTCCACCAGGTCGGTGCCGGTGATGGTCTTGGTGACGTAGCCGCGCGCACCGCCCCGGATGACCCCGATGACGTCCTCCGCGGCGTCGGACACCGACAGGGCCAGGAACCGCACCGGGTTCTCGGCGGCCGCCATCAGCGGGGCGCAGCGGCGCAGCACCTCGACACCGCCGCCGCCGGGCAGGTGCACGTCGAGGAGGACCACCTCGGGGCGGGTGGCGGTGATGACCGTGACGGCCTGGTCCACGTCGGCGGCCTCACCGACGACCTCGACGCCGGTGCGGGCCGTCTCCCCGATCTCGGCCTGGACGCCGGTGCGGAACATGCGGTGGTCGTCGACGAGGACCACCCGGACCCTCCTGGCCCCGTCGTCCACAGCGCTGCCCCCGGTCGTGCCCGTCGTGCCCGTCATGCCGCGTTCGCCACCCTCTCCATCTCCAGTTCGACTTCCGTGCCGCCGTCGGGCACGGACCGCAGCCGGGCGGTCCCGCCGTTGCGCTGCATCCGGCCGATGATCGATTCTCGTACGCCCATGCGGTCGCCCGGTACCGCGTCGATGTCGAAGCCCGGCCCCCGGTCCCGTACGGACACGAACACCGTGCGCCCCTCCACCTCCGCGTACACCTGGACGGGTCCGCCCTCGCCACCGTACTTGGCGGCGTTGACCATCGCCTCGCGCGCGGCCTGCATCTGCGCGCCCAGCTTCTCGTCGAGGGGACAGTCGCCGACGACGACCACCTCGATGGGGACGCCGTGGTGATCCTCGACCTCGGCGGCGGTCTTCTTGACGGCCTCGGCGAGGGAGGCCGGCTCCTCGGCCTCGTCCTTGCCGGTGCCCTCGGGCTTGTACAGCCAGTTGCGCAGCTCCCGCTCCTGGGCGCGGGCCAGGCGGCGGACCTCGCCGACGTCCTCGGCGTTGCGCTGGATCAGGGTGAGGGTGTGCAGGACGGAGTCGTGGACGTGGGCGGCGACCTCGGCGCGCTCCTGGGCGCGGATGCGCATCAGCCGCTCCTCGGAGAGGTCCTGGGTCATCCGGATCAGCCAGGGCCCGGCGAGCAGGGCGATGCCGACGAGGACCGCGAGGACGGCGGTGAGCAGGTTGCCGAGCTGGGCGGCGGAGCCCCGTACGACGATGAAGACGGTCAGGCCCACGCCGACGAGCACCACTCCGGCGAGCGCCCGGGCCAGCGGGAGCATCCGCTTCTGGCGGGCCCCGGCGGGGTTCCAGTGCTCGCGGCGGGCGTTGTCGGCCTGGCGCCAGACGAGGACGACGCCGGCCCCGACGAGCAGGGTGGGCCAGATGTAGCGGCCGTTGGCGCCGCCGACGCGCAGCTGGGAGAAGAAGATGCCGGCGCCGACGGCCAGGGCGATCAGCCCGGACACCGCCCCCTTGTCGGGCTTGCGCAGGCGCCGGGTGCCGTCGGTGAGGGTCTCGAAGAAGGAGTGGTGTCCGGTGCTGCCGCCGACGCCGAGCGGGACGAAGACCCAGAAGGCGGCGTAGAGCAGCACGCCCAGCCCGTCACCCCACATGAACATGGCGAGGAAGGCGAGCCGGATCCACAGGACGGGCAGCCCGAGGTGCCCGGCGAGGCCGCGCGCCACTCCGCCGAGCATCCGTCCGTCGGCGCTGCGGTAGAGCCTGCGCTGCGGGACGTCGTCGGTGTCCGGGGCGTGCGGGGAACGGGCGGCTGCTGCTGGGGGCATGTCACCAAGGGTCACACGGCGGGACACGGGGCGGCATCAGGGCCTCCCCCCACTTCCGTCGGGGGGATATCAGGGTTGTGCCAGGGTCGGGCCCGGTGCCGGGCGGCCGGACGGCCGGTCACCATGGACCCATGACCGACGTTCACGACGCCCCGCCCGCTGACCCCGGGGCACCGGCACCCGCCGAGCGGCCACCCCTGCGGCGCAGCAGGCGCGACAAGGTCCTCGCGGGCGTCTGCGGCGGCCTCGGCCGGTATTTCGACCTCGATCCCGTGGTGTTCCGGATCGTGCTCGGCGTGCTCGCCGTGACCGGCGGCGTCGGCCTGGTGTTCTACGGCTTCGCCTGGCTGCTGCTGCCCCTGGAGGGCGAGGAGGAGAGCGAGGGCCGCAAGCTGCTGACCGGCCGCGTCGAAGGGACCACCCTGGCCGCGGTCTTCAGCGCCCTGGTGGGCTGCGCCCTGTTCCTCTCCATGCTCGACAACGGGGTGCTGGGCGGCTTCTCCGTCCTGGTCGTCCTGGCGCTCGGCGGGGCCTCGTACTGGTCCCAGCGCCACCGCCAGGCCGGCGCCGACCCCGAGGCGGAGAGCCCGGGCACGCACCGCCCGGCGCCGCCGGAGACCCAGGCGCCGCCCGCGCCGAGCAGCCCGTCGTGGTGGCGCGATCCGCTGGTGAAGGACGGCACCACCGGCCCGGTCGGCTCCTCCGGGTACCTGTGGGGGCCGGACGACGCCGCCGAGGACGACCGCCGCGGTGCGGCGCCCGCCGGGGTTCCGGTGCGGCCGCGGCGGGCCGGCGGCGGCGGACAGGGCCGCGGCGGGATCGGCGGCCGCGTCTTCGTGCTGGCCCTGCTGGCGGGTGGCGCCGGGTCCGCCGCCGTGTGGCACGGCAGCCCGCTGGGGCACGCCCTCCAGGTCGGCCTGGCCTGTGCGCTGGCCGTCTTCGGGCTGGGCCTGGCCGTCAGCTCCGTCAAGGGCCGCACCGGTTTCGGCACGATCCTGCTGGGCCTGGTCACCGCCGTCCTGCTCGCGGCGGCCACCGCCCTGCCGCGCGAGGTGAGCACCGACTGGCACGACGTCGACTGGCGCCCGGCGGCGGTGGCCGACGTCCGGCCGTTCTACTCCTCCGGGACCGGGCTGGCCACGCTCGACCTGAGCCGCCTGGACGTCCCGAAGGGCACCACCGTGTCCGTCCGCGCCTCCGTCGAGGCCGGCCGGCTGAAGGTGATCGTCCCCCGGGAGGTCACCGCCAAGGCCGACGTCTCCGTCCACCTGGGCGACATCCAGCTCCCCGGGGACCGCTCCGTGCGGATCAGGAGCGGCGGCGAGAACCGGCAGGCGACCCTGCCGCCCGCCGCCGGCACCGAGGCCGGCGGGACGATCGAGCTGCACCTGGACGCGGGTGTGGGACAGGTGGAGGTGGCCCGTGCGGCGTCATGAGTTCCAGCCGGGACGGCTGCTGGCCGGTCTGGTGCTGACCGCGGCGGGCGTGCTGTACCTGCTCGACGCGACCGGCAGGACCGATCTGCCGTGGTTCCTGGTGGTGCCGATGGCCGTGGGCGGTCTCGTCCTGGCCGCCCTGGTGGGGCTGGTGACCTACGCGGTACGGCGCGACCGGCGCGACCGGATCAGCGAGTCCAGGGACCAGTAGGGCGCCCCGGCCAGCACCAGCGGGAGCCAGGCCACCAGGTACACCAGGTCGTTGCCGTAGTAATACGGGGTCACGGCCCAGGAGACGGTGAGCCACAGGCTCAGCGAGATCAGCGCCCCGCCCGCGGCCGCGATCCGGGTCAGCAGCCCGGCGAGGACGCCCAGGCCGACGAGGAGCTCCCCGAGGGCGATGGCGTAGCCGAAGCCGGCGGGGGCCTTCAGGGCGAGGTCCACCAGGGCCGGGAGGGCGGCGGTGTCACGCACGCCGCGCATCTGCTCGCCGATGGAGCCGGAGCCGGCGGCGGAGAAGAAGCCGGAGGTGGTCAGTTTGTCGAGGCCCGCGTAGACGAAGGTCACGCCGAGGAAGATCCGCAGCGGGAGGAGGGCGTGGCGGGAGGCGAGTTCTGCCCACGGTGTGGACCGCACACCGGAAGGGACGTCAGTTCGGTTCACGCAGCCATGTCTACCTGCTTCATTCGGCCACGTCGATGATGCACCGGTTGGATTCCACCCCCGCGGCGGTGACCACCTGGACGTCGACCCGGCCCGGCTCCACCTCCGCGGGCACCGGCACGGTCAGCACCGTGTCGGAGGGGTTCTCGAACCCCCCGGCGACGGGGACCAGCGGAACGTGCACGTGGACCGGGCCGACCCGGACCACCAGCCGGGCCAGCATCTCCGGCGTCCGCGCCCCGGGCGGCACGAAGCCGACGCCCCGGATCTCGATGTCGTCGCCGGGGCGGACCGCCGCGTCGATGTCACCCGGCTCCCGCCTGCGGACCACCGAGAGCACCAGCGGACGGCTGCCCTCGGCGTACTTCGCCGCCAGGTACACCGCCGCCGACAGCGCCACCAGCAGGGCCAGCGCCCACGGCAGCTGCGGCAGCCGGTCGGGGAACCGGGCCAGCGACACCGCCGCGTAGGCCAGCACCACCGTGGAGACGAGCACGTACTGCGCGTCCGGGAAGCTCCCGCGGCCGTCGTCGTCGGTCAGCAGGTCCACCCCCCGCGGCCGGTCCGCCGGCAGCTTCTGGAGCCGCTGCCCCGTGATCCGTACGCAGACCACCCGGCGCACCAGCACCGCCACCCCCGACGTCAGCACGACCACCGCCAGCAGCGGCAGCGCCCGTTGCAGCGCGAACCCCTGGTACAGGGCGTCCCGTTCCGGACCGGGCGAGGAGGCGGCCAGCCGCAGCGCGGGCAGCAGCGTCGCGAACGCCGTCAGCACCACCCAGGCGCTCGGCACGGCCTTCGAGGTGGACAGCCGGTTGTCCTCGCCCACCACCGGGGCCAGCAGCCCGCCCCGCAGCGACTGCGCGCGGGCCGCGACCGTCAGCAGCCCGGCCAGCACCAGGGCGGCCAGCAGCCCGGCGGTGCGGGCGGTGGACCAGCCGGTGCCGAGCGCGGTGCCGACCTGCACCAGCAGCAGCACCCCGGCGGCGATCCACAGGGCGAGGACGGCCCGCCGGGAGAACAGGTACAGCCAGGAGTTCCCGGCCTCCCGGCCCCGCTCGGCGACCGTACGGGCGGACAGGGTCAGCTCGTCGGACACCCACTGGCGGGAGGCGCCGAGGGAGTGGGCCACGGCGGGCGGCACCCCCTGCCCGGCGGCGAACTCGTCGCGCTTCTCCAGGAACGCGGCGACCGCGCGCCGGTGTCCCTCCCGCGCGCAGTCGTCGCAGGCGCAGACGGCGGTATGGGTACTCCGGGACATCTCTTGGACAGCCACGTGCGTGCCGCCTCTCTGAACTACGGTGCAATGCCAGCGAATTGTGCACCACTGGGGCAGTGCTCCGGATTGCGCACGATGTCAGAGCAGGTGATTAACGGTTCATGATGTTGACGCCACGGTCCCGCCGCCGTCCGCGACCGTCTGCCACAGCGGCTGGTAGCTCGCCCACGCGGCCAGATCGCCACCGAACCGCTCCCGGGTGGCGACCGCTCCGCGGTGGTCGATCAGCACCGGTTTCCCCGCGGCCCGCGCGATCAGCTGCACCTGCGCCGCCCGCTCCGCGGCGATGAACCACCACACTGCCGCGTCCACCGACCCGCCCACCGTCAGCAGCCCCCGGTTGCGCAGGATCAGCGCCTTGTACGGGCCCAGCGCCCGCGCGACCCGGACCGGGTCCTCCGCGCCCAGGAACTCGTCCATCAGGGCGTGGTCCTCGTAGAAGGCACAGGCCTCCTGGCTGACCGGGGCCAGCAGCTCGCCCAGGCAGGCCAGCGCCCTGCCGTACGGGGCCTGCGTGCGGACGACGGCCGCCACCTCGGGCCGCGCCCGGTGCACGGCCGCGTGCACCGCGAAGGCCAGCTGGTTGACCCGCCGCCCGCCCCGCACCACCCGCCCGTCCCCGTCGACCAGCAGCAGGTCCTCGGGGCCCAGGCGGGCGAAGGCCCGGCCGAAGGGGTTCACCCAGTAGCAGTCCGCGAACTCCGGGTCCCGGACGCTGACGTGCCCGGCCACCCCGTCCTCGTACCCGAGCCGGCCCAGCAGCCGCAGCGCCCCCGCGAGCCGCTCCTTGCGGTGCGCGCGCTCCTCGGCCGGGTCCTCGTGCACCGGCGGCATCTCGAACGCCAGCCGCTCCACCGGCACGGGTACGGGCTGCTCCGGCATGGCGGTCCCCTCCTCCTGGTCGCGGCGCAAGGTACCGGCGCGGCGGTGAAGTGGCCAGAGGAACGGCGAAGCCGCCGCCCCGGAAGGGGAACGGCGGCTTCGCTTCAGGCACGGCGGCGGGGGACTACTCCCACTCGATGGTGCCCGGCGGCTTGCTCGTGCAGTCCAGGACCACGCGGTTGACGTCCTTGACCTCGTTGGTGATGCGCGTCGAGATCCGGGCCAGCACCTCGTAGGGCATCCGGGTCCAGTCGGCCGTCATCGCGTCCTCGGAGGAGACCGGGCGCAGCACGATCGGGTGGCCGTAGGTGCGGCCGTCACCCTGGACGCCCACGCTGCGGACGTCGGCGAGCAGGACGACCGGGCACTGCCAGATCTCCCGGTCCAGGCCGGCGGCGGTCAGCTCGTGGCGGGCGATGGCGTCGGCCTCGCGCAGCAGGTCCAGGCGCTCCTTGGTGACCTCGCCGACGATGCGGATGCCGAGGCCGGGGCCGGGGAAGGGCTGGCGCTGGACGATCTCCTCGGGCAGGCCGAGTTCCTGGCCGACCATCCGGACCTCGTCCTTGAACAGCTGGCGCAGCGGCTCGACGAGCTCGAACTCGATGTCGTCGGGGAGGCCGCCCACGTTGTGGTGCGACTTGATGTTGGCCGTGCCGGTGCCGCCGCCGGACTCCACGACGTCCGGGTACAGGGTGCCCTGGACCAGGAAGGCCACCGCCGGGCCGTCCTCCTGGAGGATCTCCAGCTGGGCCTGCTCGAAGACGCGGATGAACTCGCGGCCGATGATCTTGCGCTTGGTCTCCGGGTCGGAGACGCCGGCCAGCGCGGTCAGGAAGCGCTCCTGCGCGTCGACGACCTTCAGCTGGACGCCGGTGGCCGCGACGAAGTCCTTCTCGACCTGCTCGGTCTCGCCCTTGCGCATCAGGCCGTGGTCGACGTACACGCAGGTGAGCTGATCGCCGATGGCCTTCTGGACGAGGGCCGCGGCGACCGCGGAGTCCACGCCGCCGGACAGGCCGCAGATGGCGCGCTTGTCGCCGACCTGCGCCTTGATCGCCGCGATCTGCTCCTCGACGATGTTGCCGGTGGTCCAGGTGGGCTTCAGGCCCGCGCCCCGGTAGAGGAAGTGCTCCAGGACCTGCTGGCCGTGCGTGGAGTGCATCACCTCGGGGTGGTACTGCACGCCGTACAGCTTCTTCTCGTCGTTCTCGAAGGCCGCGACCGGGACGACGTTCGTCGACGCGGTGACGGTGAAGCCCTCGGGGGCGGCGGAGCAGGCGTCGCCGTGGGACATCCACACCGACTGGTGCTCGGGGGTGCCCTCGAAGAGGGTCGAGCCGGTCTTGGAGACCGACAGCGGGGTGCGGCCGTACTCGCGGGCGCCGGTGTTGTCGACGGTGCCGCCGAGGGTGGTCGCCATCAGCTGGAAGCCGTAGCACATGCCGAAGACGGGCACGCCGGACTCGAACAGGGCGCGGGCGTCGTCCAGGCGCGGGGCGCCCTCCTCGTAGACGGAGGACGGGCCGCCGGAGAGGATGATCGCCTTCGGGTCCTTGGCGAGCATCTCGGCCACGGGCATCGTGCTGGGCACGATCTCGCTGTAGACGCGGGCCTCGCGGACGCGGCGGGCGATGAGCTGGGCGTACTGCGCGCCGAAGTCGACGACGAGGACCGTGTCCGGGGCGCTGTCGTGGGCGGCGGAGGGTGCTTCTGGCACGGGGACGGCCTTCCGGCGGAAAGTGGTGGCTGTTTTGTCGATTCTACCGGTGGCGCCGGCCGCCCCTTTGTCGCACCATCCGAGGCCCACGTCACGCCCGGGCCGCGTCTCAGCATCCGGGCCCGGTTGGCCGGGACGCGGGCGGAGGGACATAATCCACACCATGCGCAAGCAGCTGAGCTTCCTCTTTACCTATGGCACCGGCCGGTCCGGTCGCCATGGGTCATCGTGATGCTCGCTTGAGCCGCTGACTTCCCAGAGCGCCCCGGTCCGACAGGACCGGGGCGCTCCGCGTTTCCGCTCCTGTCGGCCCTCACCACAGGAGAGACCCCCATGAGCACCGTCACCACCGCCGCCACCCCCACCACCCCCGAGCAGCTGATCGCCGGCTCCCGGGAGCGGATCGACGCCCTCGACGACCGGATCATCGGGCTGATCCAGGAGCGGATGGCCGTCTCGGCCGTCATCCAGGAGGCCCGGATCGGCGCGGGCGGCCGGCGCGTGCACCTCTCGCGGGAGATGGAGGTGCTGTCGCACTTCAGCGACGCCCTCGGCAAGCCCGGGACCGCGCTCGCGATGACCCTGCTGGAGCTGTGCCGGGGCCGCGTCTGAGCACGCGGGCGCCTGTTCGTCACCCGTCCGGACCGTGTCCGGTCCCGGGGGCCTTCGTTGAGGGGGGTGTCCGCGCCGGCCAGGCGCGGGACCGCACCACCACGCGTGGCTCCGCGGGAGCGGTGAGACGTGACGCCCGACGGCGTGCGTCGTGGGACCCCGCTCCCCCACGTGACCGGACGGCAGGGGACAGCAGCCCGGTCACTCCAGAGGAACGGCCGGCCCGGGGGACGCCCCGGGCCGGCCGTTCGTCGTGCGGTGAGGGTGCCGTTACGCGTGCGTGCCCCTGCGGCGGCGGGTGGAGAGGAACAGCGCGCCGCCGACCGCGACCAGCGCGGCCGCGCCGAGGCCGATCAGGCCGGCCTGGCTTCCGGTGGAGGCCAGCGGACCGTCGCTCTTGCCGCCGTTCGCGGTGGCGGCGCCGCTCGCCGCGGAGCTCGGGGAGGCCGAGGAGCTCGCGGAGGCGCTCGGCGAGGCGCTGCCCGAGGGGCTCGGGCTGGGGCCGGTGGCCGTCGGGTTCGCCGTGAAGAGGGCGAGGTTGTTGGCCAGGACCGGGTCGAAGGAGTGCCGCTGCGGCTCGCCCTTCGGGCCGGGCGCGCCGACGCGGATGGCGCCGCGGGCGTCCTTGACGGCCGTCTCGATCTTCAGCTCGAACGGGAACTCGACGTTCTCGCTCTCCAGCACGGAGGGCGCGGTGGCGCACCGGTAGTGGGACTCGCTCACCGGGCGGCAGGCCGCGGGGGCGGTGACGGCCTTCAGGCCCTTCGGCAGCTCGACGTCGACCACGGCCGCCGGGGTGCCGTCACCCCGGTCGGCGATCCAGGCCGGGCCGTTGTTGCGGATCGCGACGACGGCCTTGGAGGTGGTGCCGGCGGCGCCCTTGACCGTGAGCGGCTCGGCCTCGAAGTCCGCGGTGTTCTGGACCGTGAGGACGCTCTCGCGCTTGTTGTCGGCCGGGTTGAGGTCCGGGCCGTGCCCGGTGAGCCCGGTGGTGGCCGGCGCCTTGCGGGCGATCAGCTTGCGCGTCGCCTTGCCCGCCGCGTCGGTGGCCTTCGACTGGCCGGCGCCGGTCGTGCCGGAGTCCGCCTGGGCCTTCTGCGGGAGGGGCGCGGGGTAGATGCCGTAGCCGAACCGCTCGCTCAGGCCGTTCGCGCCGGCCTTGAGGTGCAGGGGGCTGTCGCCGGCCAGTTCGTAGGAGGCCTTGGCCTCGAAGTCGCCCTCGATGGTGCAGACGACGGTGGTCGCGGTGCGGGTGGTGCGGTAGGCGCAGTTGTCGTACCGCTCCGGGAGTTCCAGGCCGCGGCTGGCCTCCAGCTCCAGGACGACGCCCTTGGCCGGCTCGTTGCCGTGGTTGGCGAAGGTGAGCGGCAGGGCCTGGCTCTCGCCCGGCTTCAGCTCCTTCTTGAGCTTCATCTCCCCCATGACCAGATCGGGTGCGCCGACCTTGATGCCGGTGGGGAGGGCGGGGGTGACGGTGGCACCGGCGGCCGTGCCGGTCACGCTGACCACGCCGACTCCGGTGCTCTTCCCGGGAGTGACCTCCAGGTCCACCCCGGCCGGGACTCCGGGGCGCAGGCCCTGCTGCTTGCAGACCAGCGTGGCGCCGGCGGGGGCGCACTTCTTGACCGCGGCACGCGGGTTCTCCTGGACGGTGGCCACCCCGCCCAGCTTGGAGAGGTCGACGGTCAGGGTGAACTCCCCGTCGAAGCTCTCGACTCCGGCCGGGGCCTCCAGCCGGTAGTTCAGCGCCGCCGCCGTCGGCGAGCCCGTCGCGGGGGCGGGCGGGAGGACCAGGCCGGGCGGCCCGGTCAGGCGGAAAACGGGTTCCGCGGCGTTCGCGGCGGTGGCCGGGAGGGTGACGAGTCCCGCGGCCACCAGGCCGCACGCGGCCAGCAGGGAGATGCGCTGTCTCATGCCCCGTGTGACCGCCGGACGGGCGCCTCGGTTGCACGGCCTGCCGTGTGACCGACACCACAGCTTCACGCAAAGCATTCCGGTACAACCTTTTCCGGCGACCGCCTGTCGACTTCTGTACGCGGCGGGTACCGCGCTCGGAGGGGGAGCGCGGTACCCGCCGCGGCCGTTTCCGGAACTCAGCCCTTGGCTTCCGGTTGTCTCGGAGGAAGTTCCGGGACGGCGAAGAAGGGCAGCCGCAACGCGCCGAAGGCATCCTTCGGGACCGCCGGACGGACCGGTTCCACCGCCGCGAGACGCCGGTACGCCTCCCCCTGCGCGGGCCGCGGGTCCGCCTCGCCGTTGTTGGGCCAGTACGACATCGCCCGCTCGGCCTGGGCCGTGATGGTCAGGGACGGGTTGACCCCGAGGTTGGCGGAGACCGCCGAGCCGTCGACCACCGAGATGCCCGGGTGCCCGTACAGCCGGTGGTAGGGGTCGACCACGCCCTCCTCGGCCGTGGCGCCGATCGGGCAGCCGCCGAGGAAGTGCGCGGTGAGCGGGGTGCCCATCAGCTCGCCGACGTTGCTGCCGGGGAAGCCGTTGATCTCCTCGGCCAGCAGGGTCGCGGCCCGGGTGGCCTCGGCGATCTGCACGGGGTTGGGGGCGCCGTGGCCCTGGCGGGCCGTCAGCAGGCCCTTGCCGATGCCGCGCGGCTTGCGGTAGGTCGTCAGGGAGTTGTCCAGCGACTGCATGACCAGACCGATGATGGTCCGCTCCGACCAGCGCCGGTTCGACAGGGAGCGCGCCAGCTGCACGGGGTGGCGGGCGGTGCGGGCGAACCAGGCCCGCACCCGGTGCGTGCTGTGGGGCACCTGGAGGACGGTCAGGAACCCCATGGCGTTGGAGCCCTTGCCGTAGCGGACGGGTTCGATGTGGGTGTCGGCGTCGGGGTGCACGGACGAGGTAATGGCCACGCCCCGGGTGAAGTCCGCCCGGCGGGCCCCGGGGTGGCGCCGCCGGTAGCGGCGGTCGTCGGTCTGGGCCCCGACCAGGCCCTCGGAGTTGGTGCGGGTCAGGTCGCCGAGCCGGTCCGAGAGGCGGGGCAGTTCGCCGCGGTCCTTCATGGTGTGCAGCAGCGTCTGGGTGCCGTACGTCCCCGCCGCGACGACCACGTAGCGGGCGCGCAGCACCTTGGCGCGGCCGGAGCGGCGGTGGTCGGTGGGGACGGTGCGCACCCGGTAGCCGCCGTCGGGGTGTTCGGCGAGGGCGGTGACGGTGGTCATGGGGTGGATGACGGCGCCGGCCCGTTCGGCCAGGTGCAGGTAGTTCTCGTTCAGGGTGTTCTTGGCGCCGTGCCGGCACCCGGTCATGCACTCGCCGCATTCGGTGCAGGCCTTGCGGGCGGGCCCGGCGCCGCCGAAATAGGGGTCGGGGACCTCCTGCCCGGGGCGGACCTTCCGCTGTCCCCCGGCGTCCTGGCCGTCACCGAAGAAGACGCCGACGGGCGCCATGTGGAAGGTGTCGCCGACGCCCATCTTCTCGGCGGCCGCCTTGAGGTGGACGTCGGAGGGGGTCATCGTCGGGTTGAGCCGTACGCCGAGCATCCGCTTGGCCTGCTCGTAGTACGGGGCGAGTTCCTCGCGCCAGTCGGTGATGGAGGACCACTGGCGGTCCTCGAAGAAGGCGGCGGGCGGCACGTAGAGGGTGTTGGCGTAGTTGAGGGAGCCGCCGCCCACGCCGGCGCCCGCGAGCACCATCACGTTGCCGAGCAGGTGGATGCGCTGGATCCCGTACAGCCCGAGGGCGGGCGCCCACAGGTAGTTGCGCAGGTCCCAGCTGTTGCGGGGCAGGCTCTCGCGGGTGAAGCGGCGCCCTGCCTCCAGGACGCCGACCCGGTAGCCCTTCTCGGTGAGCCGCAGTGCCGAGACCGACCCTCCGAAGCCCGATCCGATGACGATGACGTCGTAGTCGTATGCGTGGTCGTACGACACTGCGCGGTGCCTCCCGGCGGTCGGTCGTGCCTGGTGCCCTGGGGTGCTGCGGTGGTGGTCTAGCGGAAGCGGAGCGCCTTGAGGACCTTGAGACTGCGGGTCATGAACGCGGCGTACCGCGCGTCGTCCATGCCCAGCGAGGGCGCCATCGGCAGCAGCCGCTGGTGGGCCACGGTCTGCGCCTCGGTGTACTTGAGGATGCCCTCGGAGCCGTGCCGGCGGCCGAGCCCGGAGTCCTTCATGCCGCCCATGGGGGCCTGGGCGCTGCCGTAGGCGGGGGCGTAGCCGTCGTTGATGTTGACGGTGCCCGTGCGCAGGCGGGCGGCGACGGCGTGGCCGCGGCGGGCGTCCTTGGTCCAGACGCTGGAGTTGAGGCCGTAGGAGGTGGCGTTGGCCTGGGCGATGGCCTCGTCCTCGTCGGTGAAGCGGTAGATGGAGACGACCGGGCCGAACGTCTCCTCGGCGCAGACCGCCATGGGGGACTCGACCCCGTCGAGGATCGTGGGCTCGTAGAAGAGCGGGCCGATGTCGGGGCGGGCCGTGCCGCCGGCGACGAGGGTGGCGCCCTTGGCGACGGCCTCGTCGACGTGCCGCCGCACGGTCTCCAGCTGCCGTTCGCCGACGAGGGAGCCCATGTCGGCGCCGTAGGCGAGGGAGGCGCCGAGCCGCATGGCCTTGGTGCGGGCGGCGAAGCGCTCGACGAAGGCGTCGGCGACGGAGACGTGGACGTAGAGCCGCTCGATGGAGATGCACAGCTGGCCGGCGGAGGAGAAGCAGGCGCGGACGGCTCCGGCGGCGGCCTTCTCCACGTCGGCGTCGTGCAGGACGAGCATGGCGTTCTTGCCGCCGAGTTCGAGGGAGACGCCGACGAGGCGGGCGGCGGCGCCCTGGGCGACCTCGCGGCCGGTGCGGGTGGAGCCGGTGAAGGAGACGTAGTCGGCGTGCCGGACCACCTCGGGGCCGACGACGGGGCCCTCGCCGAGGACGATCTGGAAGACCTCGGCCGGCAGCCCGGCCTCGATCAGCAGGTCGCGGGCCCACAGGGCGGTCAGCGCGGTCTCGGTGTCGGGCTTCATGACGACGGCGTTGCCCGAGACGAAGGCGGGCAGGGCGTCGCCGACGGAGAGTTCGAGGGGGTAGTTCCAGGGGGCTATCTGGCCGACGACGCCGCGCGGCTGGCGCAGCTCGGTGACCTTGGTCAGGGTCGGCATGGCGCCCGTGTGGCCCTTGGGGCGCAGGTAGGAAGGGGCCTTGCGGCCGTAGTGGCGGGCGGCGACGGCGACGGCCTGGACCTCTTCGTGGGCGTGCAGGCGGGCCTTGCCGGTCTCCAGCTGGATGAGGTCGAGGACCTCGGACTGACGGGCGAGGACCAGGTCGTGGAAGCGCAGCAGGACGGCGGCGCGCTGCCGTACGGGGAGCGCGGCCCAGGCGGGCTGGGCGGCGCGGGCCCTGGCGAAGGCCTCGGCCACGTCCTCGGGGGTGGCCTCGGGGAGGTCCGCCAGCTTGGCCCCGGTGAAGGGGGTGTGGTTGGCGGTGCTGCCGGAGCCGATGACTCCGCGGGTGAGGCGGGTGACGAGGGCGGGTGTCACCACGTCGGCGGCGGTACGGGCGCCCGCCGGAGCCGGGGCGACCGGGTTGGTGGGCCGGGGTGCGGAGCGGAGGGGGGCGGCGGCAGCCTTCGAGTCCGTCATGGCGGTGAGCGTATTCCGCCCCGGGGCCTTTGGGTACCCGTGGGTAACCGGATTTTGCCAAGTCTGCCAGTAATCGCTGGCGTGATGACCGGAGGGGCGTCCCCGGGCCGTGCTCCCGGTCCCCGGTCAGCCCTTCCTCGGCGCCGGCTCCCAACCGCTGAGGACGGTGTCGAACCGCTGGCGGGTGGTGGCCCAGTCCTCGGCGGGGCCCGTCATGTAGATCGCGTACTCGGTGCCGTTCCGGTCGACGTACATCTGCTCGATGGCCCGGCGCGGTCCGGCGTGCACCCCCTTCTCGGTCCACGTGAAGTCCCAGAGCACGGCCTGGGTGGTCTCCCGGAAGGTGTTCGGGTTGAGCTTCTGCCGCTTGTAGTCCGTCCGCTTCGCCACCTGCTTCTCCAGGTCGAGCAGGTGCGTGTACGGGTTGGGGTAGTCCGGGGTGGGGTCGGCGGCGATCCGGATGTAGTGCTTGCCGTTGTCCCCGGTGTAGTCGATCTGGTCGCCGTCCGCCTGGCGCGTCCAGCCCTCCGGGACGAACAGCGTGAAGCCGCCCACCGGGTCCGTGACCTTGGTCCAGCCCGCCGGCGGGGCGGCGGCCTTCTGCCCGGACGGGCCGCCTGCGGTACTCGTGCCCTTGTCGGAGCCGTCGGAGCCGCCCTTGTCCTCGTCCCCGCCGGTGAACTTCAGCACCCCGAACATCGTGCCGCCGCCGACCAGCGCCGCGACGAGGGCCACCACCGCGATCCGCCGCAGCCGGCCCGGCGGGCGCACGGCGGGCGCCGGGGGCCGCTCGGTGGGGACGGTGGCCGCCGCCCGGGCGGGGGCGGGCTCCGGCGCCGGGGCGGCGGACTCCTGGGCGGTGGCACGCTCCTCGGCGGTCACGGCGCGGGTCGGCACGTACGCATGGGCCGCCCTGGGCTCGCGGCCCTCCATCGCCTCGATCAGCATCCGCTCGGCCTCGGCGGCCGACGGGCGCTCGGCCGGGTCCTTGCGCAGCAGCGCGGTGATGACGGGGCCCAGCGCGCCGGCCTGGCGCGGGACCGGTGGCTCGTCGTTCACCACGGCCTGGAGGCTGGAGATCGGCGAGGTCCGGCGGAAGGGGGAGCGGGCCTCGACGGCCGTGTACAGGGTCGCGCCCAGCGACCACAGGTCGGAGGAGGGGTCGGGCGCACCGCCGGTGACCCGCTCGGGGGCGAGGTAGTCGATGGAGCCGACGAGTTCACCCGTACGGGTGATGGACGAGTCGCCCTCGATCGCCGCGATCCCGAAGTCGGTGAGCAGCACCCGGCCGTCCTTGGCGAGCAGCACGTTGCCCGGCTTCACGTCCCGGTGCATCACGCCCACCGCGTGCGCGGCCCGCAGCGCGCCCAGCACGTGCAGGCCGATCCGGGCCGCCTCGCGCGGCTCGATCCGGCCGGCGGCCTTGGCGGCCTCGGCCAGGGAGGGTCCGTCGATGTGCTCCATGACGATCCACGGCCGGTCGTCGTGCTCCAGGACGTCGTGCACGGTGACGACCGCCGGGTGCTGGATCCGGGCCGCGGCCCGGGCCTCCTTCTGGGTGCGGGCGTACAGGACCTCCCGGTCGGCCTGGGCCACGTACAGGGCCGCCGTCAGCTCCTTGACCGCGACCGTCCTGTGCAGCAGCTGGTCATGGGCGCGCCACACCTTGCCCATGCCGCCGCTGCCGATGGGCTCCACGAGCCGGTACCGGCCCGCGAGCACCGCGCCCGCCCCTGTCTGCTGTTCCACGAATTCCCGCCGCTCTGTGCACTCCGGGCCAGATTACGGAGCCTGCGGGCGGTGCCGGAACCGGGCGGGGCCCGTGAGACAGCACTGTGACGCAATCGCCGTACTGATCGGCCGTCAGCCTCCGGCCTGGTAACTGGCCGTGGCCTTGTCGAAGACGTCCGTGACCTTGTCCTGGTTGTCCTCCGGACCCGTGACCATGACCACGTGGTAGCCGCCGCCGAGCGCGACGACGAAGTTGCGGGCGAACAGGGAGCGGCCGGCCGCGTCGATCCAGGTGTAGCGGCCGGTCACCCGCAGCTGCTGTCCCACCCGGGTGGACTTCACGTCGCCGCCGGAGGCCCAGGTGGAGTTGCGGTACGGGGCCAGCTCCGCCTCCTTGTCCTTCTGGTAGCCGAGCGGGTCCGGGGAGCCGCCCTCGACGCGGTCCCGGCCCGGGACCACGATGAGGGTGAACTGGCCCTGGGTGTAGCGCACCTGGCCGGCCTCGTTGAGGGACTGGCGCTCCCAGCCGTTGGGCACGGCGATCGTGAAGTGCGCGGGGTCCTGCTGGAGGGTGTAGCCGTCGGGGGCCTGCTGCGCGGGCGGCTGGCCGCCGGAGGGCGGGGCGGCCGGGGACGGCGACTGCTGCGGGGGCTTCCGGGTGCCGGACGGGGCCGAGGAGGGGGGCGCCGGGCTCTGGGCGGCCGTGTGCTGCTGGGACCGGCCGGCCTCCTGGTCGTCGGAGCCCGGCAGGAACAGCATCGCGTACCCCACCCCGGCCGCGAGCAGCGCCAGGACCCCGACCAGCAGGGTCCGGCCGAGGGAACGCGGCGTGCGGGGGGCGTCGGGGTTGCGGTGGCGGCCGTGCAGTTCCCCGCGCCGGCGCACCTCGGGCAGGCGGGCGGGGTCCGGCTCCGGGAGCGGGAAGACGAAGTCGCCCTCGGGTTCGGGGGCGGAGCGGACCAGTGAGCGCAGCCAGCCGCGCAGCTCCTCGAAGTCGGGCCGCTCGGTCGGGTCCTGGCGCAGCAGGGACTCCACCACGGGGCGCAGCGGCCCGCATTCCTCGGCGAAGGCGGGGGGCTCGGCGCAGACCATGTCCACGAGCTCCGCGACGCTCTCCTCCGGGTACGGGGCGTGGCCCTGGACGGCCCGGTACAGCAGGGCGCCGAGGGCCCAGAGGTCGGTGGCGGGGCCGACGGGCGCGGCCAGCTGCCAGGGACCGCCGTGGACGGGGCCGCCCTGTTCGGGGGCCCAGCGCTCGGTGACGGCCCCGACGACGGCCATCCGGGTCTGCCGGGCCCGCTCCGCGTCGAGCCCGGTCCGGGGCCCGCCGCCGCCCTGTCCGGGGCTGCCGCCCCAGGCCCCGGCGGCGGGGCTCCGCGGGACGACGGGCAGCGCGGCGGTGGTCTCGGACGGGTTCCCCCCGGAGCCGCCGCTGCCGGGCCGCTCCCGGCCCTCGCCCGGGCGGGCGGCGGGCGCCGGGGGGTCGGCCTGGTGGTACCCCTGCGGGAGGGTGAGGGCCGCCGGCAGCGCGGGGCGGTGCGGCTCGGCGGGGGGCTCGGGCGGGGAGGGGCTCCCCTCCGGCTGCCGGGGCTCCGGCCGCGGTTGCGGCGGCTGGTCGGGGTCCGCCGGGCGGCGGGGGGCGGCGCCGTGCCAGGGGGTGGCGGCGGTGTCCGGACCGCCGTAGGGGTACGCGTACTCCTGGGGCAGGTTGGCCCCGGTCGGCGGGAGCTTCGGGACGACCACCGGCCCCCGCGCCCCGCGCTCCTGGGCCACCTTCTCGGCGGCGGCCCGGGAGCCGGCCCGGTAGGCGGCGATGGTCCCGGCGCGGGCGGCGGCCAGGGCGTCGTCACGGGTCCCGGCGGGCCGGGCGGGGGGCCCGGACGGGGCCGGCGGGGCCGCCTCGGGGGGTGCGGCGGGCGGGGCCGGCTCGGGGAGGACGTGGTCGGAGTGGCGCGGCCCGGTGTCGTACCCGGGCGCCACGAGCGGGGCGTACGCGGGTTCCCGTCCGCCGGGGCCGTGGGGCGGTGCCTCCCAGGGCGCGGCGGGGCCCGTACCGCCGCCGTCGCCGGGCTCCTCTTCCGGGACGGGGTCGTAGCCGCACAGGGCGTCCTCGGCGGCTCCGGCCGCGAGCCCGGTGAGGACGACCCGGCCGTCCTCGCATATCAGGACCGTGCGGACGGTGATGTTGCGGTGCGTCCAGCCGTGCGCGTGCAGCACCCGCAGCGCGGTCAGCACGTCCGAGGCGACCTCCGCCGCCCGGTAGGGGTTCAGCGGTTCGTCGGCGATCAGCGCGGCCAGCGGCCTGGCGGGGACGAGTTCGCTCACTATCCACAGCGAGCCGTCCTCGGCGAACACGTCGAAGACCTGGTCGAGGCGCGGATGGTCCGGTACGGACGCGGCGGCCTGTGCGGCGGCGATCGCCCGCCGCACCGCGGGGAGTTCCCCGGTGGCGGCCGGTGCCGCACGGGTCCCGTCGAGCAGTTCGGCGTCCACGACCTCGGGCAGCGGCACGTGCCGGACGAGGACCTCCTGCCCGGTGCGGGTGTCGAAGGCGCGGGTCTCCACCAGCTCGTACGCGTCGGACGGCGGCAACGGCAGACGGTAGCGGTCGGCCAGGATCCGGCCGGCGTAGTCCTCCACATCGCCTCCCCCGAGTGCGGTGGGTCCCCCCGGGGCACCCGCTGACACGATACGTCGCCGGGGCCGCCCGCGTCCCGGGCTTGCGAGGGCCGTCAGCCCAACTGCTGGAAGGTGTCGAAGGCGGTGTTGCGGATCTGCGTGCATTCGGGGCCGTCCCACTGGTCGGCCGGGCAGCTGATCATGATGGCGTAGCCGTTCCTGGCGTCCGCCCTGAAGCCGCGGTCCAGCACGCGGACCTTCATCCCCTGCTCCTCGCGCTCGAACTCCAGGTCCGCGACGGTCGGGTAGCCGCGGTACTCGACGGGTTCGAGGCGGATCTGGTGGTAGTTCCTGCTGCTGCCGGACAGGCCCGGGACCATCTCGGCCCAGGCGGCGCGGGCGTCGCGGCCCGGGGTGTTGGTGTGGTCGACCTGGATGCGGGGGTAGCCGCCGGAGCGGCTGTATATCGCACCCGAGTTGTCGCCGGCGATGCCCGTCTGGTGGAAGCCCTCGGGCATCGCCATGGCGAACTGGAAGCTCAGGTCCGTCACCTTGGTGAACCCGGCGGGCAGTGCGCCGCCGGAGCCGGAGCCGCCCGGGCTGGCGCCCTGGCCCTGGCTCTGGCCCTGGCCCTGGTTCTGGGCGGGGTCGGCCCCGGGGCTCGCGCCGGACGCGGCCGGGCCCGGGCTCGCGACCCCGGCCGGGGTCGGCGCGGGCGAGGAAACCTGTGACGCGGCCGGCGAGTTGCCCGGGGACCGGGCGGCGGAGGCCGACGGGGTGGCGCCGCCCTTGCCCTCGTTCTTCCGGCCGCCCTCGTCGTCCTGGCCGCTGACCGCGTAGGCGATGAGCGAGCCGATGACCGCCAGGACCACGAGCACGCCGGCTATGGCGAGGGCGATGGTGCGGCGCGGCATCACGTCGGTGAGGGACGCCGGGGCCACCGTCGAGGGCCGCTGCGGGGCCTCGGCGGCGGAGGCGGCCGCGGCCTGGGCCGCCGCCGCCTTGCGGGTGGCCTTCAGCGCGGCGCGCGCACGGTCGCGCTGCTCGCGCTCGCGGCGCTCGCGCTCCTTCCTCGCCGCCTTCTCGGCGGCCTTGTCCGCCTCCGTCTCGGCCTTGGTGAGGGAGATCGGCCGGGTCTCCTCGACGGCCGGGACGGGCTCGGGCACCGGCGCGGGCTCGGGGGCGTTGATCACGGCGGTGAGCATCGACCGGGCGCGGTCCTCGTCGAGCCGCAGCGCCGGGTCCTTGACCAGCAGCCCGTAGATGACCTCCGTCAGCGCCGGACCGGCGTTCTTCGGCGGGTCGACGGCCTCGGTCATCACCGCGGTGAGGGTGGCGAGCGCGGAACCCTTGTCGTACGGGGGCACCCCCTCGACGGCGGCGTACAGGAGTCCGCCGAGGGACCACATGTCGGCGGGCGGGCCGGGCTTGTACCCGCGGGCGCGCTCGGGGGAGATGTACGAGGGGGCGCCGACGAGCATGCCGGTGGAGGTGATGGAGGGGTCGCCCTCGACCTGGGCGATGCCGAAGTCGGTGAGGACGACGCGGCCGCTGGCGGCGATGAGCACGTTGGAGGGCTTCACGTCGCGGTGCAGGATGCCCTGGCGGTGCGCGGCGCGCAGGACGTCGAGCACGGCGAGGCCGACCTCGGCGGCGCGGCGCGGGGTCAGGGGGCCGTTCTCGCGGACGAACTCGGCGAGGGAGGGGCCCTCGATGAGCTCCATGACGATCCAGGGCCGGGCGTCTTCGTCGACGACGTCGTAGACGGTGACCGCGCCCTCGTTGCGGATGCGGGCGATGGCCTTGGCCTCGCGAAGGGTGCGGGTGATGAGGCGGCGCTTCTCGTCCTCGTCGACGCCGCTGCTGAAGCGGAGTTCCTTGACGGCGACGGTCCGGCCGAGCACCTCGTCCTCGGCCCGCCACACGGTGCCCATGCCGCCCTTGCCGAGCACGGCCCCGAGCCGGTAGCGGCCCGCGAGCAACCGCCCCCTGCGCTCTCCGTCGGCGGGGCCCTCCGGGTCCGCGCCGGACGCGCCGTCCTCGTCCCGCGCCGCCGAAGCGCCCTTCCCGGCCGCGGCCCGCTTCCCGGACGGGGACGGCCCGGCGGGCGCGGTCTCCGCCTTCGGCTGCGCCGCGGGGGGTATGTCCGTCGCGGCGTCAGGAGCCTTGTCCGCGACGGGCGGCGCGTCCTCGGGCTCCTCGGACGCGGACGTGGCGGACCTCGGCCGGGGCACGGACGCGGCGGACCGCCCCCCTTCCGCCGCTTCGGTGGAGCCGGCCCGCACGGCGTCAGAATCGGGCCCGGCGGGCGACTTGGCGGCTCCTCCGCCCCCGGAGGCACCCGCACCCTCGGGCTTCGCCGCAGGCGTGCCGGCAGGCGGCCCGGCAGGCGCCTCGGCAGGCGACTCGGTGTGCTCCGGCTTCGACATGCGTCCCCTCTGCGATCGTGCAGCCTGCCCCGGCTGCCCCCGGCAGCCACCGGGGGCAAGGTAACCCACCCCGGCAGAAACCTCATTGTTGCTCACTCCGCATCGGACGGGAGCCCCGGGTCCGGCGGTTCCCCCTTCCGGATCCGGAGTCACAACGGCACGATGTCGGGCGCTCCGAGCCGTGCCGCGTCTGCCGTCTGGTCGTCCGGCTGGCGCTGGGATTCGCGTTCCGCCTGCACCCGCTTCTCGTAGTGCTCCACTTCGTTCTCGATCTGCCTCTTGTCCCACCCCAGCACCGGAGCCATCAGTTCCGCGCACTCGCGCGCCGACCGCGTCCCCCGGTCGAAGGTCTCGATCGAGATCCTGGTCCGCCGGGTCAGGACGTCGTCCAGATGCCGGGCGCCCTCGTGCGACGCGCCGTAGACGACCTCCGCCCGCAGGTAGTCCTCCGCCCCGGTCAGCGGCTCCCCCAGCGCGGGGTCGTCCGCGATCAGGGCGAGCAGTTCCTCCGTCAGGGATCCGTACCGGTTCAGCAGGTGCTCCACCCGCACCACGTGCAGCCCGGTCCGCACGGCGATCCGGGCCCGGCCGTTCCACAGGGCCCGGTAGCCCTCCGCGCCCACCAGCGGCACGTCCTCCGTGACGCACTGGGCCACCCGCTGGTCCAGCCCGTGCACCGCCTCGTCGACGGCGTCCTTGGCCATGACCCGGTACGTCGTGTACTTGCCGCCGGCCACCACCACCAGCCCCGGCACCGGATGGGCCACCGTGTGCTCGCGGGAGAGCTTGCTCGTGGCGTCCGACTCGCCCGCCAGCAGCGGCCGCAGGCCCGCGTACACCCCCTGGACGTCGTCCCGGGTCAGCGGCACCGCCAGCACCGAGTTGACGTGCTCCAGCAGGTAGTCGATGTCGGCGCTCGACGCCGCCGGGTGCGCCTTGTCCAGGTCCCAGTCCGTGTCCGTGGTGCCGACGATCCAGTGCCGGCCCCACGGGATCACGAACAGCACCGACTTCTCGGT
Organism: Streptomyces racemochromogenes; assembly: GCF_044129415.1. GTDB lineage: Bacteria > Actinomycetota > Actinomycetes > Streptomycetales > Streptomycetaceae > Streptomyces > Streptomyces racemochromogenes_A. The sequence goes on along the minus strand of NZ_JBBDHD010000005.1, from coordinate 108,843 downwards.
CCGCAGGATCAGGCCGCTGTTCGAGTGGATCCGGTCCTTCGGCACCACGAGGTGGATCCCCTTGGACGCGCGCACGTGGAACTGTCCGCGCTCCCCGATCAGCGCCTGGGTGTCGTCCGTCCACACCCCGGTGGCGTTCACCACCTGTTTGGCGCGGATCTCGTACTCCCCGCCGCCCTCCACGTCCCGCACCCGGGCCCCGACCACCCGTTCGCCCTCGCGCAGGAAGCCGATCACCTTCGCCCCGTTGGCGCAGTGCGCCCCGTAGGCGGCGGCCGTCCGGACCAGCGTCGTCACGTAGCGGGCGTCGTCCATCTGGGCGTCGTAGTACTGGAGGGCGCCCACCAGGGCGTCCTTGCGCAGGGCCGGCGCGATCCGCAGTGCCCGCTTGCGCGACAGGTGGCGGTGGGTGGGCAGGCCGCGCCCGTGCCCGCTGGAGACCGACATCGCGTCGTACAGGGCCACGCCCGAGCCCGCGTAGAACCGTTCCCACACCTTGTGCCGGAGCGGGTAGAGGAACGGCACCGGCTTCACCAGGTGCGGGGCGAGGCGCTCCAGCAGCAGTCCGCGCTCCTTGAGGGCCTCACGGACCAGGGCGAAGTCGAGCATCTCCAGATACCGCAGGCCGCCGTGGACGAGCTTGCTGGAGCGGCTCGACGTGCCCGACGCCCAGTCCCGCGCCTCCACCAGCCCGGTCGACAGGCCCCTGGTCACCGCGTCGAGCGCGGTGCCCGCACCCACCACCCCCGCGCCGACGACCAGCACGTCCAGTTCCCGCTCGGCCATGCCGGCGAGGGCTTCCGCGCGCTGCGCGGGCCCCAGTGTCGCTGTCCTCACGGCTGCCTCCCGTTGGTGCGGGCCGATCCCGCTCGGTGCGGGTGATCCCGCTCACATCTCCCGATTTCCGATTCTGACCGGCCGCACCGACATCAGCCACCGGCTGTGGACAACACAGGGTGGCCACAACCCCACAATGCGACATATCTGTCATATATACGCCTAGTCTGACATTGCGCCAGCTCCATTCGTCCACAGGACTTGCGCGCACCGCCCCCTCATGCATGCCAGGGAAGGGAAGGGACGGCCCCCCATGCCCGCAGATCTCGCCGTCATCGGACTCGGCCACCTCGGCCTCCCCCTCGCCCAGGCGGCCGTCGCCGCCGGGATCGAGACCGTCGGCTACGACAGCGGCCCCGCGACGGACAGCCCCCTCACCGCCGCCGAGATCCGACGCATGTCGGCGGCCGGCTTCCGGGTCACCACCAACCCCGCCGAACTCGGCCGGGTCCGCACCGCCGTCATCTGCGCCCCCACCCAGCTCGGCCCCGACCGGGCGCTCGACCTCGGCGCCGTCGGCACGGCCGGCCGCACCCTCGCCGCCCGCCTGCGGCCGCACACCACCGTGATCCTGGAATCCGCCGCCCACCCCGGGGTCACCGAGGACTACCTGCGGCCCATTCTCGAAGAGGGCTCCGGCCTGCGCGCCGGCCGCGACTTCCACCTGGCCTACTCCCCCAGCCGCCTCGACCCCGGCAACCGGACCCACACCATCGCCAACACCCCCAAGGTCATCGGCGGCCTCACCCCCGCCTGCACCGAGTCCGCCCACGCCTTCTACGCCCGCCTCACCGAGAAGGTCGTCCGGGCCCGCGGACTGCGCGAGGCCGAGACCGTCCAGCTCCTGGAAACCAACTACCGGCATGTGAACATCGCCCTCATGAACGAGATGGCGGTCCTCTGCCACGACCTCGGCGTCGACCTCTGGGACGTCATCCGCTGCGCCGAGACCAAGCCGTACGGGTTCCAGGCCTTCCGCCCCGGCCCCGGCGTCGGCGGCCACGGCGTCCCCCTGGACCCGAACTACCTCCCCCACACCACCCGCACACCCGGCCACCCCCTGCGCATGGTCGGCCTGGCGCAGGAGATCAACGACCGGATGCCGCAGTACGTGATCCAGCGCTGCGCCACCCTGCTGAACGAGCACGGCAAGTCCGCCCGCGGCGCCCGCGTCCTCCTCCTGGGCGTCACCTACAAGCCGGACCTCCCGGACCAGGAGGGCTCACCCGCCCCGGAGATCGCCAGCCGCCTCCTCGACCTGGGCGCCCTGATCAGCTACCACGACCCGTACATCCCGGGCTGGCGGGTCCGCGACCGGCCCGTCCCCCGCGCCGACTCCCTCTACGAGGCCGCGGCCAACGCCGACCTGACGATCCTCCTCCAGCACCACCGCACGTACGACATGCAGGGCCTGGCGGTGAAGGCCCAGCTCCTCCTCGACACCCGGGGCGCCAGCCCAGCGGGCGCGGCCCACCGCCTCTGAGCAGGTACTTCCCTCCCGGACCGGCTCCCCGGAACCCCTGTCGGAATCCGCTGCGCCGGTCATATGATCCGCCGCGTGTCTGCTCTCACGCCGCCGGGCCACCGGCCGCTCACCGAACCCGCCGAGTACTTCCGGGACCTGGCCGCACTGCGCTCGGCAGTCCGGCTCCGCGACGCCGGGGCCGTCGCCGCCGCCTTCGACGCGCTCACCGACGAGGACGACCGCGCCCTCGCCTCCTGGACCGTGGCCGAGACCGCCGACTGCGGGGACTTCCTCCGCGAGGCCTCGGCCGGCCGGCCCGGCGAGCCGCTCTTCCGCACCCTGTACGCCCACCACCTGATCCGGACCGGCTGGAACATCCGCAGCGGCGCGCGCGCCGAGCACGTGAGCCGGCAGCAGTTCGACTCCTTCCACGCCCACCTGCGGCGGGCGGAGGTCCTGCTCATCGACGTCTGCGCCGAGTACCCGGCGTACGCCCTCGCCTGGTACCTGCGCGTCACCACCGCCCGCGGGCTGGAACTGGGCCAGGGCGAGGCCCGGCGCCGCTACGAGCGCCTCGCCGAACACCACCCCCACCACTACTCCGGCCAGTCCCAGCTGCTCCAGCAGCTCTGCCCGAAGTGGAGCGGCAGCTGGGAGGAGGCCGAGGGCTTCGCCCGCGCCTGCGCCGAAGCCGCACCCGAGGGCGGCCCGCAGGGGGCGCTGGTCGCCATCGTCCAGCTGGAGCGGTACCTGGAGATCGAGCGGGACCAGAACACCCGCGCCGCCGAAACGTACCTGCGCGAGCCCGAACGGCACACCGCGCTGCGGGAGGCCGCCGCCCGCTCGGTCCTGCACCCGGCCGCCCGCACCGGCGCCTTCCAGTACGTCGGCGCCCACAACGCCTTCGCCGCCGCCCACAGCGCGGCGGGCCGCCCCGCCGACGCCGCCCCGCACTTCCGCGCCCTCGGCGACCGCGCCACCGAGTTCCCCTGGGGCTACGTCGACGCGGACCACTCGGCCGCCTTCGCCCGCCACCGCAAGAACGCCCTGGCCAAGGGCTGAGGAAGACCACCATGACCACCGACACCCCGCCGCGGCACGTCACCGAAGACGGCGTCACCCACACCACCGTCGACGGCATCCGGACCGTCCTCGCACCCGGTTCCGGTCCCGTGACCGCAGGCCTGCTCTTCCGCGTCGGCCGCGCCGACGAGACCCTCGCCACCAGCGGCGTCACCCACCTCGTCGAGCACCTCGCCCTCCACCAGCACGGGCTGGGCGACCTGCACTACAACGGGGCGACCGCCTCCGCCTACACCCACTTCCACGTCACCGGCACCCCCGCCGACGTGGTCGAGTACCTCAACGGCGTCTGCGCCGCCCTGCGCAACCTGCCCCTGCACCGGCTGGCGACCGAGAAGGAGATCCTGCGCACCGAGGCCGCCCACCGCTCCCAGGGCCCCGCGCACGACATGCCCCTGTGGCGCTACGGCTCCCGGAGCTACGGCCTGACCAGCTACGCCGAGACCGGACTGCCGGGCCTCACCCCCGCCGACGTCCACGACTGGGCCGCCACCTGGTTCACCGCCGAGAACGCCGTCCTGTGGATCACCAGCGACACCCTCCCCGAGGGGCTCGACCTCACCCTCCCCACCGGCCAGTGGCGCCCCGCGCCGCAGCCCACCTCCGCCCTGCCCGCCACGCCCGCCTACTTCCAGGGCCCCGACGGCGTGGCCGTCCTGACCTCCGTCATCCCCCGCTCGACCGCGGGCAGCCTGTTCGCCGAACTCCTCGGCAAGGAGCTCTTCCGCGCACTGCGCCAGAAGGGCGGCTACTCCTACACCGCGGCCGCCGACTACAGCCCGCGCGACACCGACTGGGCGACCGTCACCGCGTACGCCGACGCCCTGCCCGAGAAGCAGGACGCGATGATCGGCGCTTTCATCGACGTCCTCGCCACGCTCCGCGCCGGCCGCATCGAGCAGGCCGACCTGGCGGCCGTACGCACCTCCGTGCTGAGCCAGTTCGACCATCCGGAGCCGGCCGTGGCCAAGCTCCCCTCCGAGGCGATGAACCTGCTGCTGCGCCACCCCTCCCTCAGCTACGCCGAGTCGCGGGCGGAGATCGAGGCCGTCACCGTCGCCGACCTCCAGCGGGTCGCGCGCGAAGTGTGGGCGAACGCCCTGATGCAGGTCCCGGGCCGGGGCGTGGACTGGGCGGGGCTCACCGAGGCCCCCACGCAGTCAACCGACCTGGTCACCGGACGGCGCTACTCCGCGCTGGACGACCGCAGGACCAGCCTGCTCGTCGCGGGCGACGGAATCAGCCTGGTCCGCCCGAACGGCCACCTCACCGTCCGGTACGCCGAGTGCTCCCTGATGCAGGTCTACCCGGACGGCGCGCGCCACCTCATCGGCCACGACGGCTTCAGCATCGCGGTCGAGCCGACCCTGTTCGGGATCACGGCGGCCGAGCTGGCCCCCGTCGACGCCGGCGTCCCGCCCACCGCCGTGGTCCGCATGCCGCCCCGCGACCCCGCCCGCATCCCGCGGCCCCGCCCGGCGGAAGCGGGCGCGCCGAAGGGACCGCAGCCCCGCAAGGCCTGGCTCACCGCGGTCCTCTGGCTGCTCGGGATACCCGCGCTGCTGTCCGGCGCCTTCGCGGCCATCGGCGTCCTCGCCGCCCTCTCCGAGCCGGACGCCCAGACCTCCGACGACTGGGTGGGCCTGGCCGTCATCTGCGTCTTCGCGGCGGTGATCCTGATCCCGTGGGGCGTCCTGCTGCGCCGCCGGCAACGCGGACTCGGCTGAGGTACGCCGGAGGGGGGGGGGCCCCCCCGCGGGGGGGGGGCCCCCGCGGGGGCGCGGGGGCCGGACGGGGGGGCGGCGGGGGGGGGGGGGGGGGGGGCGGGGGGGGGGGGGGGGGGGGGGGGGGGGGGGGGGGGGGGCGCGGGGGGGGGCCGCCCCCCCCCCCCCCCGGTGCGGTCAGGGCGGTCGCGGCCGGGCCGCCGACGGCCAGTGCGATGCCGAGGAGTACGGCGGCCGCGCGGGGGGGCACGCCGCGCGCGGGGGTGAGAGGAGGCACGGGTGGAGCCTTCCTGGGCGGGAGAGGGAGAGTGGGAGCGCTCCCAATCAAGCCAGCGGCTGGACGGGCCCGTCAAGTGGCGGTGCACGTACGGTCGTTGGCGCCCCTCCGCTGCGCATGGCCGCCGGCGCACGGGCTGCCGGCCGGAGCGCGGAAGCGCAGCGGGTCGAGGCCGGCCGCCACCGCGGTACCGGCGTCGCGCATCGGCGCCGCATGGCGTGCCCACCGGGCGGGTCGCGCCCTGCGGGCGGCGTGCGGCGCCGGGACCCCCGCCCGGCCCCGGCCGCGCGACTGCGGGTGCCGGGCCCCGGGGCGGCCTCCGGGAGGCGCACCGGCTCCACCGTCCGCCCCGGCCCGGCCCGCCCCGGCCGGTCGCCCGGAGGCGCCGCCTCTCCGACGCCACGCCGGCGAGGCGGCGCCCGCGCACCGCACGAGGCGGCACACGGGGTGGCACGAGCGGGCGCGCGGCCTCAGCTTCCCGCAGTGCGGGAGGCGTTGCCGTAGTAGGCGTCCGGTCCGTGCTTGCGGGTGAAGTGCCGCTCCAGGAGGTGCCTCGGCGGCTCGGAGGCACCCCCGAGGCGGAACCCCAGCGCCAGCGTGTGCAGCGCCATCTCCGCGACGGCCTCGCAGACGATGGCGTTCTCCAGCGCGGCCTTCGCGTCGGCACCCCAGGTGAAGGGGCCGTGCCGCGAGACGAGCGCGCCGGGGACCTCGTCGGCCCGACGGGCGTCGCCGTCGAGCCGGGCGACGATCACCTGGCCGGTGTTGTACTCGTAGTCCTTCGCGCACTGCGCGGCGGTGAGGTCCTCCGTCACGGGGACGGGGCCGTTGAAGGTGTCGGCGTGCGTGGTGCCGAGCACGGGGATCGGCCGGCGCGCCTGGGCGAAGGCGACCGCGTGCGCCGAGTGCGTGTGGGTGACGCCGCCGATGGAGGGGAAGGCCCGGTAGAGGCACCGGTGGGTCTCGGCGTCGGTGGACGGCCTGAGGCGCCCGTCGACGACCTTCCCGTCCTCCAGCGCCACCACCACCAGGTCCTCCTCGGTGAGGTCGGCGTAGGAGACCCCGGACGGCTTGATGACGAACACCCCGGCGTCCCGGTCCACTCCGCTGACGTTTCCCCAGGTGAGAGTGGCCAGACCGGCCTCCGGGATGCGGAGGTTGGCCGCGAGTACCTCGCGACGGAGCTTCTTGAGTCGGGTCTCGCCCACTGCGTCCTCACCATCTTTCCGCCGCTGGACTGATCGCAGGCAATTGTGAGCGCTAACAAGCGGTAAGCTCAAGAGAATACGAGAAGATTCCCGCCCACTCCTCGCGAAGAACGCTGCATAATGTGAGCGCCAACATCGACACCCGTCGACCATCTCCCGATCGGTCCGGGACGTGTGCGGGCCGTGGCCGGTTCGGTACCTTGGGGGAAGGCCGCTCGATGAGGAAAGGAAGAGAGTTGACGCAGCTCCCGGACGTCTCGCGAGCGCCCACGATGACGGACGTCGCCCGCGTCGCCGGCGTGTCCCACCAGACCGTGTCGCGCGTGCTCAGCGACCACCCGAACGTCAGCGCCAAGACCCGGGCCGCGGTGACGCAGGTCATCGAGCAGCTGGGGTACCGGCGCAACTCGGCAGCCCGGGCCCTGGCCACGCGCCGGACCCACACGCTGGGTGTCATCGCGGTGAACACCACTCTGCACGGACCCGCCAGCACCGTGGCGGGAGTGCAGGAGGCGGCCCGCGACCGCGGCTATCTGACGTCGGCCGTCACGCTCCGGACGGCCACCCAGACGGCCCTCGCCGAAGCCATGCAGCACCTCGCCGGGTGGGGGGTGGAGGGGATCGTCGCCGTCACTCCGCAACGCGCCGCGGTGAGGGCGCTGGCGGCGCTGGAAGCACCGTGCCCGGTGGTGACCGTGGAGGGCGGCCACACGCTGGCCCTGCCCGGGGTGTCGCTGGACCAGAACCTCGGCGCCCGTATGATCACGGAACACCTCCTCGCCTCGGGCCACTCCACCGTGTGGCACGTCGCGGGCCCTTCGGACTGGCTTGAGAGCGAGGCCCGCACCCAGGGCTGGGAGGACGCACTGCGGGATGCCGGAGCCGAGGTGCCGCCCCTGCTGCGCGGCGACTGGAGCCCCCTGTCGGGATACCAGGCCGGCCAGCAGCTGGCGGGGCGGGTACGGGCGTCCCGCGGAGGCGGAGCGGGCCTCACGGCGGTGTTCGTCGCCAACGACCAGATGGCCCTCGGAGTCCTGCGGGCCCTGCGGGAAGCGGGACTGCGCACGCCCGAGGACGTGGCGGTCGCCGGCTTCGACGACATCCCCGAGGCGGAGTTCTTCCCGCCCCCGCTGACGACGATCCGCCAGGACTTCGCCTCGCTCGGCCGCGACAGCATCGGACTGCTCCTGGACCACATCGAGGGCCGGGCGCAGGAGCCGACGCACCTGGTGGTGGCGCCCGAGCTCATCGTGCGCGCCAGCACCGCCCGGAGGATCGCGCTGCCCGGCGCGTGACCCCGGCATGCCCGGTGCCCGGCCCTCCTGCGAGGAGCCGGGCACCGGGCTCAGCGCGCGGCGTGACGGCGGCCGCCCATCAGGCGTTGCAGCACGATGAACACGAGCAGCAGGGCGCCGATGACGATCCGGGTCCACCAGGAGCTGAGCGTGCCCTGGAAGTTGACCAGCGTCTGGATCATTCCGAGGACCAGCACGCCGAGGGCCGTGCCCAGGACGAAGCCGGAACCTCCGGTCAGCAGCGTGCCGCCGATCACGGTGGCGGCGATCGCGTCGAGTTCCATGCCCATGGCGTGGAGGGCGTAGCCGGAGAGCGTGTAGAAGGTCAGCAGCAGTCCGCCGAGCGCGGAACACAGGCCGCTGACTCCGTATGCCGCGATCTTGGTGGTGCCCGTCGGCAGGCCCATCAGGCGTGCGGAGGACTCGTTGCCGCCCAGCGCGTAGAGGTTGCGGCCGAAGCGCGTGTGGTGCAGGACCACGAAGGCGGTCAGCAGCACGGCCACGGCGACGAGCACGGGGATCGAGACGAACAGTCCGCCCGGGCCGTAGAGCCTGGTCTGGGCGACGGCCGTCGTGGCGGGATCGGTGATCGTGACGGATTCGGTGCTGATCGTGTAGCAGAGCCCGCGGGCGAGGAACATGCCGGCCAGGGTGACGATGAACGGCTGGATCTCGAAGGTGTGGATGACCCAGCCCATGAGCGCCCCGCCGGCGGCGCCGACCAGCAGGACCAGGGGAATCACGGCGGCCAGGGGCCAGCCGTGCGACTCGACCAGCCACGCGGTCAGCATGGTCGAGAGGGCCACCATGGAGCCGATCGACAGGTCGATGCCCCCGGTGAGGATGACGAAGGTCGCGCCGACCGCGACGACGAGCAGGAATCCGTTGTCGATCAGCAGGTTCAGCACGACCTGCGCGGAGAGGAACCCGTCGTAGCGCACGGATCCGACGGCGAACATGACGGCCAGCAGGACCGCGGTGACGATCAGCGGGACACGGGCCCGGGTGCCCGGGGAAACGGCCGCCACGCGGCGGGCCGGTCGTGCGGCGGCGTTCACGGTACCGGTACTCATGCGCGTACTTCCTGCTCCTGGGGGGTGGCGCCCGCCGTGGCGGGGGGCCGGGGAGTGGTCGCCCTCCGGCGGCGTATGACCTTGGCCCGGAACACCGGGGACTGCACGAGGCAGACGATGACGACGACGAAGGCCTTGAAGACCAGGGTGGTCTCGGGCGGGACGCCGAGGGTGTAGACGGTGGTGGAGAGGGTCTGGATGACCAGGGCTCCCAGGACGGTCCCGCCGAGGGAGAAGCGCCCTCCGGTCAGAGCGGTCCCTCCGACGACGACGGCGAGGATCGCGTCGAGCTCGATCCACAGGCCGGCGTTGTTGCCGTCGGCGCTGGAGACGTTCGAGCTGATCATCAGCCCGGCGACGGCGGCGCACAGGGCACTGAAGACGTAGACCAGGGCGAGCAGGCCGCCGGCCCGGATGCCCACCAGGCGGCCGGCGGTGGGATTGCCGCCGACGGACTCGATCAGCATGCCGAGGGCACTGCGGCGGATGACGAAGGCGGTGAGTGCGACGAGGACGGCGGCCAGCAGGACGGCGAACGGAAGGAGCAGCCAGTAGCCGCCACCGATCGTCTTGTAGGGGGCGCTGGTCACCGTGACGATCTGACCGTCCGTGATCAGCTGGGCGACCCCGCGGCCCGCGACCATGAGGATCAGGGTCGCCACGATGGGCTGCACCCCCAGCCCGGACACCAGCAGGCCGTTGGCCAGGCCCAGTACGAGGGCGACCGCGAGCGCGAGCGCGACGGCCGTGAGCGTGGTGGCGACACTGTCCGGCCGCGCCGCGGTGGAGAGGTGCCCGCAGGCGAGGGCGCCGGCGATGGCGACGGTGGAACCCACCGAGAGGTCGATCCCGCGGGTGGCGATGACCAGGGTCATGCCGAGCGCCACGAGGACGAGGGGCGCGCCGAACCGCAGGATGTCGACGAGGCTGCCGTAGAGGTGGCCGTCGCGTACGCGGACCGACAGGAAGTCGTGGTGGAACGCGAGGTTGCCGAGGAGCAGGGCGAGCAGGACGAGCGCGGGCCACAGCAGGCGGTGGCCGGCCGGCCGTCGCCCGTTGCCGCCGGCTGCCCCGGACGGGGCGGGCTGGGATGTCATGAGTCCGTTCCGGTGGCGATGGTCGTCAGGAGGCGTTCGGGCGTGACGGTGTCGTCGTTGGCCAGGGTGGCCACCATGCGGTGGTCGCGGAGGACGGCGATGCGGTGGCTCAGGCGCAGGACCTCTTCGAGTTCGGCCGAGATGAACAGCACGGCGGTGCCTTCGTCCGCCAGGCGGGCCACGAGCTTCTGGATCTCCGCCTTGGCGCCGATGTCGATGCCGCGGGTGGGTTCGTCGAGGATCAGGAGCCGGGGCTCGGTCAGCAGCCAGCGTGCGAGGAGGACCTTCTGCTGATTGCCCCCGCTGAGGTGGCGCACCTGTGCTTCGGGTTCGGCGGGGCGGATGTCGAGGGCCTCGATCCAGTGCCGCGCCAGTTCGTCCTGCTTCGCGCGGGTCAGCGGCCTGGTCCAGCCGCGGGCGGCCTGCAGGGCGAGGACGATGTTCTCGCGGACCGTGAGCTCACCCACCAGCCCCTCGGACTTGCGGTTCTCGGAGCAGAAGGCGATGCCCCGGGCGATGGCGTGGCGGGGGCTGCGCAGGAGCACCTTCCTGCCCTCGACGCTCACCTCCCCGGCGTCCGCGCTGTCCGCGCCGAACAGCAGGCGCGCCGCCTCGGTGCGGCCGGAGCCCAGCAGGCCGGCCAGTCCGATGACCTCGCCGGGGTGGATGTCGAGGTCGTAGGGTTCGATCGAGCCGGTGCGGGCCAGCCCCCGCGCCCGCAGGAACGGCTCCGCGGCCGCCCGCTGGGCCCCTTCCCCCTGGCCGCGGCCCGACAACCCGTCCAGGGTGGCCAGTTCTCCGCCGATCATGCGCTGGACGAGCGTCATCGGGGTGAGCTCGGTGATGGGGTACTCGCCTTCCAGCCGGCCGCCCCGCAGGACGGTGACGCGGTCGCAGAGGTCGAAGACCTGGTCGAGGAAGTGCGTGACGAACAGGATGGCCACCCCGCGGTCCCGCAGGCGCCGCACCAGGGTGAAGAGCTGGGCCACCTCTTCGCGGTCGAGGCTGGAGGTGGGCTCGTCCAGCACGAGCACCTTCGCCGAGACGTCCACCGCCCGGACGATGGCGACCAGTTGCTGCACCGCCAGGGAGTGCGCGTCGAGCAGGCCGGTGACGTCCAGGCCGAGCTCCAGCTCGGTCAGCAGACGGGCCGCCCGCTGCCGCACCTCGGACCAGCGGATGAGACCGAACCGGCGCGGTTCGCGCCCGATGAGGATGTTCTCGGCGACCGACAGGTTGGGGCAGAGGTTGACCTCCTGGTAGACGGTGCTGATTCCGGCGCGCTGCGCCTGCAGGGGGTCCGTGAACGTGTGGGGCCGGCCGTCGACGAGGACGGTGCCGCCGTCGGCGGGGTGGACTCCGGTGAGCACCTTGATCAGGGTGGACTTCCCGGCGCCGTTCTCGCCCATCAGGGCGTGCACTTCGCCGGGGAAGAGCCGCAGGGCGACCCCGTCGAGGGCGAGCACGCCCGGGAACCGCTTGCTGATGCCGTGGGCTTCAAGGACCGGCCGCGGGCCGTCGGCGCCCGTGGGCGCCGCGGTGGACGGAGGTGTCATCCGCCCTCCTCTCGTGTGTGGGTGGAGCGGGCCCCGGTGCCGGGCCTCGCGGGCCGGCGCGGTCCGGAGGGGAGGTCCGGTCCCGCCGGGACCGCGGCGGCGGAGGCCGCCGCGTCAGTACTTCCGGGACGGCAGCGCGGCCGCGGCCTTGTCCTGCGGGAACACGCCCTCCTGGGTCTCGACCCGGGCCGGCACGCTCTCCCCCGCGACGACCTTCTTGGCCAGGTCCATCAGCTGGTCACCGAGGAGCGGGTTGCACTCCACCACGACGTTGATCTTGCCCTCGGTCATCGCGACGAAGGCGTCCTTGATCCCGTCCACCGAGATCACCTTGATGTCCGTGCCGGGCTTCCTGCCGGACTCCTCGATGGCCTGGATGGCGCCGAGGGCCATGTCGTCGTTGTGGGCGTAGAGGACGTCGATGTCCTTCTGGGACTTCAGGAAGGCCTGCATGACCTCCTTGCCCTTGGCGCGCGTGAACTCGCCCGACTGCGAGGCGACGATCCTGAACCTGCCGTCGCCGCGGATGACGTCGGCGAAGCCGGCCTTGCGGTCGTTGGCGGGTGCGGAGCCGGTGGTGCCCTGGAGTTCGACGATGTTGACCGGACCCTGCTGGTTGGCGTAGGCGGCGGTCAGCCACTCTCCCGCGGACCTGCCCTCCTTGACGAAGTCCGAGCCCAGGAAGGTCTTGTAGAGGGAGGTGTCCTTCGTGTCCACCGCGCGGTCGGTCAGGATGACCGGGATCCCCGCGTCCTTGGCCTCCTTGAGCACCGTGTCCCAGCCGGACTCCACGACCGGGGAGAAGGCGATCACGTCGACCTTCTGCTGGATGAAGGTACGGATCGCCTTGATCTGGTTCTCCTGCTTCTGCTGCGCGTCGGAGAACTTGAGTTCGATCCCGGCCTTCTTCGCCGCCTCCTGGACGGACTTGGTGTTGGCGGTGCGCCAGCCGCTCTCGGCGCCGACCTGGGCGAAGCCCATGGTGATCCTGCCGCCGGATCCCGCCTTGGCCCCGGAGGCCGGGCCCGGTGCGGGGCCGGAGGCGGGGCCCTGGGTCGAGCAGGCGGTCAGCGCCGAGGAGGCGAGGAGGGCGGCGGTGAGGACGAGGGCTGCTCTGCGAGCCATGACGCGTGTCCTTTCGGGGTGTACGGAAGGGGCTCCGCACGGCCGTGGGTGCGGCGGGCCGGGTTCGGCCGCCAAGGGCTGTCCGGGAGAAGGGGAGCCGTCGCATTGTGAGCGCTAACAAGCGCGCTTCTCAACCCCCTTGCCCGCGTTACCTGTCCGTTATCGCGCCGGATAGCCCACCCAGCGGCTCGCGGCGCGATCTGGACAGACCCCTTGCTCCTCAACATTGTTAGCGCTCACACTGCATGGCGTCGGACGCACGCCCCTCCTTCGAAAGGCATTCTGTTGACGTCACCCCACCCCCTCACCCCCACACCCCGTCCCGGGGAGCCGGAGCGGTACACGGTCGGTGTCGACTTCGGCACCCTGTCGGGCCGCGCCGTGGTGGTACGGATCCGCGACGGGAAGGAGCTGGCGGCGGCGGTCCACACCTACCGGCACGGCGTCATCGACCGGCACCTGCCGCAGGGCGGTGCGCAACTGCCCCCGGACTGGGCCCTGCAACACCCCGAGGACTGGCGGGACGTACTGCGCCGCGCCGTCCCGGCGGCCGTGGCGGCGGCGGGCATCGATCCCGCCGCGGTGATCGGCATCGCCACCGACTTCACCGCCTGCACCGTCCTGCCCACCCTGGCCGACGGGACCCCCCTCGCCGAGACGGAGCTCGCCGGACGGCCGCACGCGTGGCCCAAGTTGTGGAAGCACCACGCGGCCCAGCCGTACGCCGACCGCATCAACGAACTCGCCCACGCCCGCGGGGAGAAGTGGATCGCCCGCTACGGCGGCCGGATCTCCGCGGAGTGGCAGTTCGCGAAGGCCCTCCAGGTCCTGGAGGAGGACCCGCTCGTGTACGGCGCCTGCGCGCGGTGGATCGAGGCAGCCGACTGGATCGTGTGGCAGCTCACCGGAAGCGAGTCCCGCAACGCCTGCACCGCCGGCTACAAGGGCATCCACCAGGACGGCGCCTACCCGAGCGAGGAGTACCTGGCCGCCCTGAACCCCCGCTTCGCCGACTTCGCCCGCACCCGCCTCGAATTCCCGCTCTCCGCGCTGGGCTCCCGCGTGGGCTCGCTCAGCACCCGGGCGGCGGCCTGGACCGGCCTGCGCCCCGGGATCGCCGTGGCCGCGGGCAACGTCGACGCCCATGTCACCGCGGCCGCGGCACGGGCCGTCGGGGACGGCCAGCTGCTCGCCATCATGGGCACCTCCACCTGCCACATCGTCAACGCCCCCGTGCTCGCCGACATCCCCGGCATCTGCGGGGTCGTGCACGGCGGGGTCGTCGAGGGAACCTACGGTTACGAGGCCGGCCAGAGCGCCGTCGGCGACATCTTCGCCTGGGCCCTGGACCAGGGCGTCCCGCCGGACTACCTCGCCGAGGCCGCCGTGCGCGACGAGGACCTGCACACCCTGCTGAGCCGCAAGGCCGCCGGCCAACCGGTCGGAGGCCACGGACTGGTCGCCCTCGACTGGCAGGGCGGCAACCGTTCGGTCCTCGTCGACCACCGCCTCTCCGGAGTCATCGTGGGCCTGACCCTGGCGACCCGCCCCGAGGACGTCTACCGCGCGCTGCTCGAAGCCACCGCGTTCGGCACCCGCGTCATCGTGGAAGCCCTGGAGGGGGGCGGCGTACCGGTGGACGAGTTCATCGTCGCCGGCGGGCTGGCCAAGAACGAACTGCTGATGCAGATCTACTCCGACGTGCTGCGCCGCCCGGTCTCCCTCGCCGCGTCCACCCAGGCCCCCGCCCTCGGGTCGGCCATCCACGCCGCCGTGGCGGCGGGCGCCCACCGCGACGTACGGGAGGCCGCCGCCGCCATGGGCCGCCGGCTGCCCGCCGTCTACACGCCGGACGCCTCCAGGGCCGACGCCTACGACGCCCTCTACGCCGAATACCGGCTCCTGCACGACCGCTTCGCCGCCGACGGCCAGCTCCACCGCCTCAGGCGCATCCGCGACACGGCGAACACCGCGAACTGACCCCCGCCCCGCCCCTCTTCCCCCGGCCCCGAACACCGTCGCGGGAACGCCACCCCCAGGAGTCCACGTGCCCAGCCCCACGCCTCCCGCCCAGGAAATCTGGTTCCTCACGGGCAGCCAGCACCTGTACGGGGAACACACCCTGAAGCAGGTCGCCGAACAGTCACGGCAGCTGGCCGCCGCGCTGGCCGCCACATCCGGCATCCCCGCACGCATCGTGTGGAAGCCGGTGCTCACCGACGCCGGCGCCATCCGCCGCCTGTGCCTCGAAGCGAACGCCGATGACCGGTGCACCGGGCTCATCGCCTGGATGCACACCTTCTCCCCGGCGAAGATGTGGATCGCCGGACTGGACGCGCTGCGCAAGCCGCTGCTGCACCTGCACACCCAGTCGAACGTGGCCCTGCCCTGGGACACCATCGACATGGACTTCATGAACCTCAACCAAGCCGCGCACGGGGACCGCGAGTTCGGGCACGTCCAGGCCCGCCTCGGCGTGCCCCGCAAGACCGTGGCCGGCCACGTCACCGATCCGGTGACCACCTCACGGGTCGCCGTCTGGGTGCGGGCGGCCGCCGCGCGATCCGAACTGGCCACCCTCAGGGTCGCCCGCTTCGGCGACAACATGCGCGACGTGGCCGTCACCGAAGGGGACAAGGTGGAGGCCCAGCTGCGCCTGGGCGTCTCCGTCAACACCTACGGCGTCAACGACCTGGTGGAGCTGGTCGACGGCGCGCGGGAGAGCGAGGTGGCCGCCCTCGTCAAGGAGTACGGGGACCTGTACGAGCTGGCGCCGGAGCTCCGGCCGGGCGGCGAACGGCACGGGTCGCTGCGCTACGCGGCCCGTATCGAAGCCGGCTTGCGCACCTTCCTCGAAGCCGGCGGTTTCCGGGCCTTCACCACCAACTTCGAGGACCTGGGCGGACTGCGCCAGCTGCCCGGCCTCGCGGTCCAGCGGCTCATGGCCCAGGGGTACGGCTTCGGAGGGGAGGGCGACTGGAAGACCGCCGTCCTGCTGCGCGCCCTCAAGACGGCGGCCGCCGGTCTCCCCGGCGGCACCTCCTTCATGGAGGACTACACCTACGACATGACGCCGGGCGACGAGCTCATCCTCGGCGCGCACATGCTGGAGGTGTGCCCCACCCTCACGACCGCCAGGCCCGCCTGCGAAATCCACCCCCTCGGCATCGGCGGCCGGGAGGACCCGGTCCGCCTGGTGTTCGACGCGGCCCCCGGCCCGGCCGTGGTGGTCGGCCTCGCCGACCTCGGCGACCGCTTCCGCCTGGTGGCCAACGACGTCGAGGTCGTGGCGCCGCCCCACCCGCTGCCCGCCCTGCCCGTCGCCCGCGCGGTCTGGCGGCCCCGCCCCGACCTGCGGACCTCCACCGAATCCTGGCTGACCGCCGGCGGACCCCACCACACCGTCCTCAGCACCGCCCTGACCTCCGACCACCTCGACGACCTCGCGGAAATGCTCCGCGTGGAACTGCTCCTCATCGAGGAGAGCACCACCCCGCGGCAGTTCCGGCGGGACCTGCGCTGGAACCAGGCGTACTACCGGCTGGCCCAGGGGTTCTGAACCGGCCGGAGACCGGTGGGGGCGGCCGTGCGGCATGCCAGGGCCGGGCGGGGTCTCCCTCTCTGCCCGGCCCCGTCGTACGCGGACCCGTCCTCCGCGGGGGACGGGCCGTCCGGAGCGTTGCCGTTCCAGCCGCTGGTGGCGCCGGTCGCCGGAGTGGTCGCAGGTCGGCGTCGAGCCGTCACGTGCGGCCGTGAACCGGTCGGTGAGGGTGAGCTCGACGGTGAGGGCGGACCCCCGCAGGGACAAGGCGGTGGCCCACGCGGCCGGCGGCCTGCGTCCTGCGGGGAACCGCGGAGGGGACGTGCCTGCATGCCGGTGGTTCTCCTCGCGGCTCGGGGGAGACGGATGGGGCGGGACGGCCCTGCACAGGACCTGAACCAGTGGGAGCGCTCCCACTGTGCGGAGGGGGCCAGCTCGCGTCAAGACACGTGAAGGGTCGAAAGCGTTTCGCTCAGGAATTCACCCGGGCCCCCTTTCCCTTCACTCCGGTTGACGCTACGGTCTGGCCGAACCAGTGGGAGCGCTTCCATCAGCCGGCGCACCGCGGAAACGCGACCCTGCCCGCCAGGGCCCGCTCATGTGACATCCCAAGCGCCACAGCGCCGCCCGGCACCGCCCCGCCCTCGCCTCGGCCGCCCTGCGGACATGCGTTCCCCGGCCACGCCACGGCCCGGTTCCGACGCCCGTGCCCTCCCCGCACGACGCAGTGCCCCCGCCGGCGCCAGGCTCCGCCTGCGCGCCCCGACCCGAAAGGTCCCCCGCGAAATGAGCCGCATACTCCCCCGCACCGCGTTACTGGCCGCCCTCGGCCTCGTCACGGCCGCGGGCGCCACCGCCACCGCCTTCGGCACCCCCGCCGGCGCCGCCACCGCCGGCTGCAAGGTCGAGTACCAGATCACGAACCAGTGGAACACCGGCTTCGGTGCGAACGTGGTCGTCACCAACACCGGTGACCCCCTCGCCGCCTGGACCCTGGAGTGGACCTACGCGAACGGCCAGCAGGTCACCCAGGGCTGGAACGCCGCGATCACCCAGTCGGCCGCGGCCGTGACGGCCAGGAGCCTGTCGTACAACGGGTCGCTGGGCACCGGCGGTTCGACGTCCTTCGGGTTCAACGGCTCCCACACCGGCACGAACACCGTGCCCGCGACGTTCAAGCTCAACGGCGTCACCTGCAACGCGGCCCCCGATCCGACCCAGCCCCCCACCACGCCCCCGACCACCCCGCCCACGACGCCTCCGCCCTCGGGCGGCAAGGTCGACAACCCCTACGCCGGCGCCAGGATGTACGTGAACCCCGAGTGGTCCGCCAAGGCTGCCGCCGAGCCGGGCGGCACGAGGGTGTCGAACCAGCCCACCGCCGTCTGGCTGGACCGCATCGCCCTCGTCACGGGCACCAGCGGCAAGATGGGCCTGCGCGACCACCTCGACGCGGCCCTGGCGCAGAAGGGAAGCGGCGAACTCGTCGTCCAGCTGGTGGTCTACGACCTGCCCGGACGGGACTGCTCCGCACTCGCCTCCAACGGTGAACTGGGCCCGACCGAGATCGACAGGTACAAGACGCAGTTCATCGACCCGATCGCCGCGATCCTCGCCGACCCCAAGTACGCCGGTCTGCGGATCGTCACCGCCGTCGAGATCGACTCGCTGCCGAACCTCGTCACCAACGTCTCGGGCCGCCCGACGGCCACCCCCGCCTGTGACGTGATGAAGGCCAACGGCAACTACATCAAGGGGGTCGGCTACGCGCTCAACAAGCTGGGCTCCATCCCCAACGTCTACAACTACGTGGACGCGGGCCACCACGGATGGCTCGGCTGGGACGACAACTTCGGCGCCTCCGCGGAGATGTTCAAGCAGGCCGCGACCGCCGAGGGGTCCACCCTCTCCAAGGTGCACGGCTTCATCGTGAACACGGCCAACTTCAGCGCGTTGAAGGAGGACAACTTCAAGATCGACGACTCGGTGGGCGGGACCTCCGTACGCCAGTCGAAGTGGGTCGACTGGAACCGCTACACCGACGAGCTGTCCTACGCCCAGGCCATGCGGGCCAAGGTGGTCTCGCTGGGCTTCGACCCCGGCGTCGGCATGCTCATCGACACCTCCCGCAACGGCTGGGGCGGCACGGCCCGGCCGACCGGACCCGGCGCGACGACCAGCGTGGACTCCTACGTCAACGGCGGCCGCTACGACCGGCGTATCCACCTCGGCAACTGGTGCAACCAGGCGGGCGCCGGGCTGGGCGAACGGCCGCAGGCCGCACCGGCCCCCGGCATTGACGCCTACGTGTGGATGAAGCCGCCGGGCGAGTCCGACGGGGCGAGCAAGGAGATCCCGAACAACGAGGGCAAGGGCTTCGACCGGATGTGTGACCCCACCTACACGGGCAACGTCCGCAACGGCAACAGCATGTCGGGCGCGCTCCCCGACGCGCCGCTCGCGGGACAGTGGTTCTCCGCCCAGTTCCAGGAGCTCATGAGGAACGCCCACCCGGCCCTGTGACCGAGCCGCCGGTGAAGGTCCCGGAACCGTACGGAGCCGCCCGGCTTCCGTACGGCTCCGGCCCGTGCCGTGCTCAGGCCCGGCGGCCTACGGAACCGGTGCCGGTCTCCCACCGCTCAGGAGGACTCCCGCACGATCAGCTCCGTGGGGAGGACACGCCGCTGCTCCTCCCCCGCCGCGGAACCGGCTCCGGGCCCCTCCGCGATCTTCTGCAGCAGCAGCCGCGTCATCGTGCGGCCCATCTCCTCGATCGGCTGGCGCACGCTCGTCAGGGGCGGATCCATCAGGCGCGCCACCACCGAATCGTCGACGCCGACGAGGGCCACGTCCTCCGGGACCCGCCTCCCGGCCTCGCGCAGCACCCCGCGCGCCCCGGCCGCCATCACGTCGGAGGCGGCGAAGACCGCGTCCAGCCCGGGGGCGCGCTCCAGCAGGGCGCGCATCGCCAGCCTGCCGCCCTCCTCGGTGAAGTCCCCGGTCGCGACGAGCGATTCGTCGGGCGCGATCCCGGCCTCGGCGAGGCCCGCCCGGTAGCCTCCGAGACGGGCGCGGGCCACGTACATGTCGGCCGGACCGCTGATGGTCGCGATCCGGCCGCGGCCCCGGCCCACCAGGTGGGCGACGGCCGCGCGGCCGGCGCCGATGTTGTCGGAGTCCACGTAGTCGATGGGTTCGGCCTCGGAGCGCCGGCCGTTCATGACGACCGGCAGGCCCAGCCGCGCCACCCGGTCGGGCAGCGGATCGTCCCCGTGGACGGACGCCAGCAGCACGCCGTCGACCCGCTGGGCGGCCAGGTAGTGTTCGAACCGCCGCCGCTCCGCTTCGGTCCGGACGAGGGTGAGCAGCAACTGCTTGTCGGCCGCGGCGAGTTCGGCGCTGAGCCCGCGGATCAGATCCAGGAAGTACGGCTCCGAGAACACCCGGGCCTCGGTCTCCGGGATGACCAGGGCCACCGCGTCGGTCCGGCTGCCGGCCAGCGCCCTGGCCGCCTGGTTGGGTACGTATCCGAGCTCCGCGACCGCTCGGGCGACGGCTTCCCTGGCCTGCTCGCTCACCCTCGGCGAGCCGTTGATGACCCGGGACACCGTGCCCCGGCCGACGCCGGCCAGGGCCGCGACCTCCTCCAGGGTGGGTCTGCCGTTCCGCCGTCCGCTCACGCCTCTCGAACTCCCCTCGCGCATCGCACTCCGCGCCGCCCCGCTCCGGTGGTGGGCCGGGCGGGAACGGCGGACCCCACCGCCTCGCGCGGCACACCTTACGCTTAGGGGACCGCGTGGGAGCGCTCCCACACTACCCTTGATTCCCCCAACTCGCCACGCACGAATCGGCGTTCGGCTCTTGACACCCGCACCCGCCGGACAGCAACCTTCCGGCAGCGACGTGGGAGCGCTCCCATCCGGGGGTGCGACAACGTCCTTCACTTCAGGTCCGCGCGGATCCTCGCCGAGCCGCGAACAACCGCCGGACCCCTGGCGCACGACGAGCACCGCCTTGGACGAGGAGAGTGGACATGCGCACTTCCAGCAGCAGACGTGGCAGCGGCCGCCCCACCGCGAGCCGCGCACTGGTCGCCGCCGCCGTGGTGACCGGCGCGGCCCTGCTCACCGGTTGCGGAGGCGACGGCGGCGGGGACGACGGCGCGGCCTCCGGCGGGCGGATCACGCTGCGGATCGCTACCTTCGGCTCCTTCGGCTACGACGACGCGACCGGGGCGAAGCTCTAGGCCGCATACGAGAAGTCCCATCCCCACATCAAGATCGAGGAGTCGAACGTCGCGGACGGCCAGAAGTACTGGGACACGCTGAAGCTGCGCCTCTCCCGCGACAGCGGCCTCGCGGACATCCAGGCCCTGGAGGTGGGATACATCGCCGAGGCGACCGGCCCCGCGATGGCGGACAAGTGGGTCGACCTCGGCAAGACGGGCGGCGCGGACCTCGGCGCGTTCCTCGACTGGAAGGTCAAGCAGGCCACCACGGGCGACGGCAGGGTCATCGGGCTCGGCACGGACATCGGCCCGATGGCCATCTGCTACAACAAGGACCTGTTCGCCCGGGCCAAGCTGCCGACCGAGCGCTCCGAGGTGGCCCGGCTCTGGGCGGGCGACTGGGCGAAGTTCCTGGCGGTCGGGGAGACGTACAAGAAGAACGCCCCCGCCGGGACGGCCTTCCACGACTCCGCCAGCGGCCTGTTCAACGCCGTGATCTCCAGCGAGGCCGTGCAGTACGCCAACGCCAAGGGGCAGCTGGACTACGAGAACAGCCCGGGTGTGAAGAAGGCCTGGGACACCGCCGTGGCGGCGGCACAGGGCGAACTGACGGCCAAGCTGCGCCAGTTCGACGAGAAGGGCACATGGAACGCGGCCTTCAAGAACTCCAGGTTCGCCACCGTCGCCTGTCCCAGCTGGATGACGGGCATCATCAGGGAACAGGCGGGCCCGGAGAACCAGGGGAAATGGGACATCGCCGCGCCGCCCGTGGCCGGGAACTGGGGCGGCTCCTTCCTCGCCGTGCCGAAGTCGGGCAAGCACGTCAAGGAGGCGGCCGAGCTCGCCGCCTGGCTCACCGCCCCGGCCCAGCACGCGAAGGTCTTCGCCGTGAACGGCAACATCCCGTCCTCCAAGGACACCCTCGCCTCCCCCGCCGTCCAGGACGCGAAGCTGCCGTACTTCGGTGACACCCCGGTCGGCAGGATCTACTCGCAGGCCGCGGCCGGCATCACGCCCGCCCCGATCAGCCGCTGGGACGGGCAGGTCAAGACCTTCCTCACCGACAACGGCATCCTCGACATCGAGCAGCGCGGCACCGATCCGGCGAAGGCGTGGGAGAACGTCGGGAAGCTGGTCGCCGACAAGATCGACCGGTAGCGGGGGGTGTGACGGCCCGCGTCCGCCCGCCGCCTCCCCGGTGGCGGGGCCGGCCGCCGGTCCCCGGCACCACCGCAGCACCGCAGCACCGCAGCACCGCAGCACCGCACGCATCGACCTGGAAGGAAGCCCCCGTGGCCACCTCCGTACGGGCGGCGGGCGACGGCTCCGCGCCGCCCGCCGCACCAGCCCCGGGGCCCGGCGCCGGCCCCGGCCCGCACCGGCAGCGGCCCTCCGGCCGCAGCGGTTGGCGCAGCACGCTCCACCGCCTCGATCTGAAGGCGGTCCCGTACGTCTTCGTCGCCCCCTTCTTCCTCACCTTCGCCGCCTTCGGCCTGTTCCCCCTGATCTACACGGGCTGGCTCTCGCTCCACCGGGTCGAGCTCGGGGGCACCGCCCAGTGGAGGGGGATGGAGAACTACGGTTCCCTGGCGACCAGCGAGTTCTTCTGGAACGCGCTGGCCAACACCTTCACCATCGGCCTCATCTCGACCGTGCCCCAGCTGCTGATGGCCCTGGGCCTGGCCCATCTGCTCAACCACGAGCTCCGCGGCCGCGGTTTCTTCCGGGTCGCGGTCCTCGCCCCCTACGCCACCTCCATCGCGGCGGCGACGCTCGTCTTCGCGCAGCTCTTCAACACCGACTACGGTCTGATCAACACGGTCCTGGGCTGGGCCGGCTTCGCCCCGGTCGACTGGGAGTCCTCGAAGTGGCCCGCGCAGATCGCGATATCGACGATCGTGACGTGGCGCTGGACGGGCTACAACGCGCTCATCTACCTGGCGGCGATGCAGGCCGTACCGCAGGACCTGTACGAGGCCGCGGCGTTGGACGGGGCCTCGCGCCTGCGCCAGTTCCTCAGCGTGACCGTCCCGTCCATCCGGCCGACGATCCTGTTCACCGCCGTCGTCTCGACCATCGGCGCCACCCAGCTGTTCGGCGAGCCGCTGCTCTTCGGCGGCAGCGTGGGGATCAGCGGCGGCAGCGGCAACCAGTTCCAGACCCTGAGCCTGCTCATGTACGAGAAGGGCTGGGTGACCGGGGCGCTGGGCCAGGCCTCGGCCATCGCCTGGGTCATGCTCCTGCTCCTCCTGCTCATCGGCGGTCTCCGGATCCTGATCTCCCGACTGCGCACGAAGGCGGGGAGCTGAACCCATGGCCCGTACCGTCGACACGACCACCTCCGGGGCGCCGCGCGTCAGGCGCCCGCGCCCGTCGGCCGGCCGTCAGCACCACGCGGGACCGCTGACCTACGTCCTGCTCGGCCTGGCCGCCCTGCTCTCCCTCTTCCCCCTCTACTGGAACCTCGTCGCCGCCTCCCACACGGGCGAGCGGGTGGTCAAGGCCCCGGCGCCGCTGCTGCCCGGCCCCCGGCTGCTCGACAACCTCTCCTTCGCCTGGAACCAGGTCGACATGGGCGGGGCGCTGGTCAACACGACCCTCGTGGCCGGCCTGGTGGCCCTGTCCACCGTCCTGTTCTCCACCCTGGCCGGATTCGCCTTCGCCAAACTGCCCTTCAGGGGCCGGGGCGCCCTGCTGGCCCTGGTGGTGGCCACCATGACCATCCCGCCGCAGCTCAGCGTGATCCCGCTGTACCAGATCATCACGGACCTCGGCTGGGTGGATCAGCTCCAGTCGGTCGTCCTGCCGTCGCTGGTCGCCGCGTTCGGCGTGTTCTTCATGCGCCAGTACCTGATCGAGGCGCTCCCCGTGGAACTCGTGGAGGCGGCCAGGGTGGACGGCGCCCACAGCCTCCGCATCATCTGGCACGTGGTGTTCCCCGTGGCACGGCCGGCGATGGCGGTCCTCGGGATGCTCGTCTTCGTCCAGGCCTGGAACGACTTCTTCTGGCCGTTCATCGCGCTGACCCCCGACGGCAACCCGACCCTCCAGGTCGCCCTGGCCGGCCTCGGAGCGGGAAACCACACGGTCGACCAGGCCGTCGTGCTGACCGGCGCGCTCATCTCCACGCTGCCGCTGCTCGTGGTCTTCGCCGTCCTCGGCAAGCACATCGTGGGCGGCATCACCGCCGGCGCCGTCAAGAACTGACGGCGCCCTCACGACTCCGTCCGAACCCGCGTTGGGAGCGCTTTCCTATGACCGTGCCCGAGACCCGGCCGCTCACCGCCGCCCGCACCTTCCCGTCCGGTTTCCTGTGGGGCACGGCCACCGCCGCGTACCAGATCGAGGGCGCCGTACGTGAGGACGGCCGGACCCCGTCCATCTGGGACACCTTCTCGCACACCCCCGGCAAGGTCTTCGCGGGCCACACCGGTGACGTGGCCGTGGACCACTACCACCGGTTCCCCGAGGACGTCCGCCTCATGTCCGAACTCGGCCTGGGGGCGTACCGGTTCTCCGTCTCCTGGTCACGCGTGCAGCCGACCGGCCGGGGTCCGGCCGTCCAGCGCGGCCTGGACTTCTACCGCCGGCTCGTCGACGAACTGCTGGCCGCGGGCATCGAACCGGCGCTGACGCTCTACCACTGGGACCTGCCCCAGGAGCTGGAGGACGCGGGGGGCTGGCCGGAGCGCGCGACCGCCGAGCGGTTCGCCGTGTACGCGGGCCTCGTGGCCGACGCCCTCGGAGACCGGGTGAAGCGCTGGACGACGCTCAACGAGCCCTGGTGCAGCGCCTTCCTCGGCTACGGCTCCGGCGTCCACGCCCCGGGGCGGACCGACCCGGTCGCCGCCCTGCGCGCGGCCCACCACCTCAACCTCGGCCACGGCCTCGCCGTCCGGGCGCTGCGGGCCTCGCTGCCCGGCGACGCGCAGCTCGCGGTCTCCCTCAACCTCCACGCGGTCCGCCCCCTGACTTCCTCTGCCGAGGACTGGGAGGCGGCCCGCCGCATCGACGCCGTCGGCAACCGGATCTGGCTGGGGCCGATGCTGGAGGGCGCGTACCCCCGGGACCTGTGGGCGGACACCGCGCACCTGACCGACTGGTCCTTCGTCCGGGACGGCGACCCCGCGACGATCCACCAGCCCCTGGACCTCCTCGCCGTGAACTACTACACCCCGACGGTCGTCTCGCACGTCGTGGAGGGCGCCGCGCGGCCGCAGGACGACGGCCACGGCGACAGTGCGCACTCGCCCTGGCCGGGCGCGGACGACGTCGCCTTCCACCGGGCGCCGGGTGAGCGCACCGCGATGGGCTGGTCGGTCGATCCCGACGCGCTCTACGACCTCCTCACCCGTACCGCCGCCCGCCATCCCGGCCTGCCGCTCGTCATCAGCGAGAACGGAGCCGCGTACGAGGACGAGGTCGGCCCCGACGGCACGGTGCACGACCCGCGGCGCGCCGCCTACGTCCACGCGCACCTCGAAGCCGTGCACCGGGCGATCACGGACGGGGTGGACGTCCGCGGCTACTTCCTCTGGTCGCTGCTCGACAACTTCGAGTGGTCCTACGGCTACGCCAAACGCTTCGGCGCCGTCCACGTGGACTACGCCACCCTGAAGCGCACGCCCAAGTCGAGCGCGCTGTGGTACTCCCGGGTGGCCCGGACGGGACGGCTGCACGCCCCCGGCGAGGCGTAGCCCGCGGCAGCCGCGGACGGCTCACGCGGCCCGGCGGACGGGCAGGCGGGCGGGATCGGCGATGATCCGCTGCACGGTGGACCACGCCGCGCCGAGCACCGGTCCGCGGCGCCCCAGGGCGGCGGGCCGTACCGCCTCCGGGGGCCAGGGACGGACGGTGACCCGGGCGGCCAGCTCGGCGCGGATCGGCGGGAGGAGCCAGTCGGCGAGCTCGGCGTAGGCTCCGCCCAGGACGAGGCCGTCCGGGTCGATCAGGTTCACCGCAGAGACGAGGGCGAGGCCCAGGGCCCGTCCGGCGCGGTCGAGGGCGCGCAGGGTCGCCGTGTCCCCGGCTCCCGCCCGCTCGGCCAGCAGGGCCACCGGGTCGCCGGCGCCCGCCAGGCCGGCCTCGCGCAGTACGGCCGCTTCGCCCGCGTACTGCTCCAGGCAGCCGCGTGCGCCACAGGGGCACGGTATGCCCCGCGGGTGGACGGGCAGGTGGCCGAGTTCGCCCGCGAACCCGCGGGCGCCGCGGAAGAGCCGGCCCCCGATGACCAGCGCGGCGCCGATTCCGGCCTCGGCGGAGACGTGCACGAAGGTCTCGGCGGGGTGTCCCCCCTGCCACTGCTCGGCGAGCGCCCCGAGGTTGGCCTCGTTCTCCGGCTCGGGCACGGCGGCCGGGTCGGGCCAGTGGTCCGCGGGGCGGACGGCCTGCCAGCCGAGGTTGGGGGCGTTGGCCACCAGTCCGCCCGGGGTGTTGGGCACCACCCCCGGCACGGCCAGGACGCGGCCCTCGACGCGCAGGCCGAGGGCGGCGGCCTCGGCCTGCGCGTCGGCGCCCAGCGCGGCGGCCTCCTCCAGGACCCGTCCGGCCGGCCGGCCCGCGTTGGCCCGTTCCACCCGGCGCCACACCCGGGGTTCGCCGCTCAGGTCGACGACGCACGCGGCGAGGTGGCCGACGCCGATCTCCAGGCCGAGGCCGGCGGGACCCCGGTCGTTCAGGGCCAGGGCCCGCCCGGGGCGGCCGACGCGTCCGCTGGGGGCGGTCTCCGTCTCGGTCAGGGCGGCGCGGCCGATCAGCTCGTCGACCAGGGAGGAGACGGCCGGTCTGGTCAGGCCGGTGCGTCCGGCGACGTCCGCCCGGGAGAGCGGGCCGTGCGCGGCGACCGCGCCGAGCACCGCGGCGAGGTTCTGGCGGCGCATCCCCTGCTGTGAGGCGGTCGCGGTCGCCGCGCCCGCGCCCCGCCCGCCGAGCGCGGTCATCGGCCCCGCCCCTCCTGTCGTTCGTCCGCCGGGGCCTCCTGGAGGGCCCGTGCCCGCCGCAGCGTACCGGTGATCCGTTCGAGCGCGTCGTCGTCACGGGGTACGGGCTCCAGCAGCCGGCCCTCCGTGGTCCGCCAGCGCCGGGCGACGGCGTCGGCGGGCTCACCGGTGAGCAGGGCGGCGGCCTGCGCGGCGGCGCCGAGCGCGACGAGTTCCCGGGCCACGGGCACCTGGACGGCCCGGCCGGACAGCCGCAGGACCGTGTGCTGCCAGGCCCGGCCCGCGGCCCCGCCGCCGATGAGCAGCAGGGGCTCGTCCGCGGCGGGGGTCTCGCCCCCGGCGCGCAGTACGTCGTCCAGGGCCGTGAGCAGGGCGTGTGCGGCGCCGTCGTAGGCGGCCTGGAGCAGCTGCCCCGGTGTCGTGTCGTGGCGCAGCCCGTGGACCAGGCCGGAAGCGCCCGGGAGGTCGGGGGTGCGCTCGCCGTCGAGGTAGGGAAGCACCACCACCGTGCCGCCTCCCTCGACGTCCTCGCGGTCGCGGCCGGTGAGGGCGGCGAACCGGTCGACGGCGAGGGTGCAGTTGAGCGTGCAGGCGAGCGGCAGCCAGCCGCCGAGGGCGTCGGCGAAGCCGGCGACGGTTCCGTCCGGGTCGGCGGGCCGGGTCCGGCCGACGGCGTAGACGGTGCCCGAGGTCCCGAGGCTCAGCACCGGACGTCCGGTGGTCAGGCCCAGCCCGAGGGCGGCGGCCATGTTGTCTCCGGTCCCGGTGGCCACGAGCGCGCCCTCGCGCAGTGGCGTCCCGGCGCGGACGAGGCCCGCCCGGGCGGCGGGCGGCAGGACTTCCGGCAGCAGAGCGGGGTCGAGCCCGATCGCGGCGAGGACCTCCCGGTCGTAGCCGTCGGGGCCCCACCAGCCGGTTCCCGACGCGTCACCGCGGTCCGTCACCGCCTCGCCGGTGAGCCGCTCCGTGAGGAAGTCGTGGGGCAGCCGGACCGCGGCGACGCGGTCGGCGGCCGCGGGGTCCTGCGCGCGCAGCCAGGCCCACTTGGCGGAGGTGAAGGCGGCCGTCGGGACGCTGCCGGTGCGGCGGGCGAGTTCCGCCGGGCCGAAGGCGGCGGCGAGCCCGGCGGCCTGCGGGGCGGAGCGGACGTCGTTCCACAGCAGGGCCGGGCGCACGGGCCGGCCGGCCGTGTCCAGGGTGACCAGGCCGTGCTGCTGGCCCGCGACCGAGCAGGCGGCGGCCCGGTCCGACCAGCCGGTGGCCGCCGTGGCCTCGCAGAACGCCCGCCACCACTGCTCGGGGTCGCTCTCGCGCCCGGGGCCCGCACTCACGGTGTGCGCGGCGCGTCCCTCGCCCAGGACGGCGCCGGTCTCGACGTCGACGGCGAGGGCCTTGGTGGACTGGGTCGAGCTGTCGACACCGATCACGACACGCTGTGCGGGCATGGGGTCCCTCCGGTGGGGTTCCTTCTGGCGTCTCGGCATACTAATTTGTTTTTTGCCCTTACAAATAGATCTCGGCCCGATCCGGAGCGCCTCATGAGCAGCGACCCGCTCGTCCCCACTCCCGCGCACAGGTTCACCTTCGGCCTGTGGACCGTCGGCTGGCAGGGGCGGGACCCCTTCGGCGACGCCACCCGGCCCGCCCTCGACCCGGTCGAGAGCGTGCACCGGCTGGCCGAGCTCGGCGCCTACGGTGTCACCTTCCACGACGACGACCTGATCCCCTTCGGCGCCGGCGACGCCGCCCGCGAGCAGGCGGTCAAGCGCTTCCGCGCCGCGCTCGACACGGCCGGGCTGAAGGTGCCGATGGCCACCACCAACCTCTTCACCCACCCGGTGTTCAAGGACGGGGCGTTCACCGCCAACGACCGCGACGTACGCCGGTACGCGCTGCGCAAGACGATCCGCAACATCGACCTGGCCGTCGAACTCGGCGCCTCGGTCTACGTCGCCTGGGGCGGCCGCGAGGGCGCGGAGTCGGGGGCGGCCAAGGACGTGCGCACGGCCCTCGACCGGCTGAAGGAGGCCTTCGACCTGCTGGGCGAGTACGTCGAGCGGCAGGGCTACGACCTGCGCTTCGCGATCGAGCCCAAGCCCAACGAACCGCGCGGGGACATCCTGCTGCCCACCATCGGCCACGCCCTGGCGTTCATCGACGCGCTGGAGCGGCCCGAGCGGGTCGGCCTCAACCCGGAGGTCGGCCACGAGCAGATGGCCGGGCTGAACTTCCCGCACGGCATCGCCCAGGCCCTGTGGCACGGCAAGCTCTTCCACATCGACCTCAACGGCCAGAGCGGGATCAAGTACGACCAGGACCTGCGTTTCGGCGCGGGCGATCTGCGCCAGGCCTTCTGGCTGGTCGACCTGCTGGAGTCGGCGGGCTACGACGGCCCCCGCCACTTCGACTTCAAGCCGCCCCGCACGGAGGACCGCGCCGGCGTCTGGGCCTCGGCGGCCGCCTGCATGCGCAACTACCTGCTCCTGGCGGAGCGCGCCCGGGCCTTCCGGTCGGATCCGGAGGTCCGGGCCGCGCTCGCCGCCTCCCGGCTGCCCGACCTCGCGCTCCCCACCTCCGAGGACGGCCTGGCCGGACTCCTGGCCGACCGGGCCGCCTTCGAGGAGTTCGACCCCGATGCCGCCGCCGGCCGCGGCATGGCCTTCGAACAGCTGGACCAGCTGGCCCTCGAACACCTCCTCGGGGCCCGCTGACCCCTGGTGTCGACGATCCGGGCCGCGGCCTTTCGCGGCCCGGATCCGCCACCCCGAGGACCCGGCCCCGGGGCGGCTTCCCGGCCCCAGAGAATGTTAGCGCTAACAATCACTGCGCACCGGCGCTTCACCACCATCCTGAACCCAACCGGTCCGGAGGGGCCGCAGCAGGGAAAGCCTTCCACTGCACCGCAGTTGCTCCGAAGCCGTGATCCGTACAGACCCTTGACGGCGCACTTGTGAGCGTTAACACTCAGGATCGCCAGGCCGGAGCCACCGCCGCCACCACCTTCGCGCGGTGCGAGGACGCGGCACCCGGCCGGCCCCGCCCGACCGTTTCCGGTTCTCCCTGCCGGGGCGCACCGTGCCGGTCGCGGACCATCACTGGAGGAACTGTGCGGAAGCTTTCAGCGGGCCTCGCCGCCCTGGGCCTGTCGCTGGCGCTGGCGGCCTGCGGCCAGAGCGCCAACGGGGCGGGCGGTGGAGGGAGCGGCGGCGGCGCCGAAGGCGGCCTCGTCGGCATCGCGATGCCCACCAAGTCCTCGGAGCGCTGGATCAACGACGGCGCCAACATGGTCAAGGAGTTCCAGGCCAAGGGTTACAAGACGGACCTCCAGTACGGCGACAACGTCGTGGAGAACCAGGTCTCCCAGGTGGAGAACATGATCACCAAGGGCGCCAGGCTGCTGGTGATCGCCGCCATCGACGGCTCCTCGCTCACCAACGTCCTGCAGCGGGCCGCCGACGCCCACGTCCCCGTCATCTCCTACGACCGGCTGATCCGCGGCACCGGCAACGTCGACTACTACGCGACCTTCGACAACTACAAGGTCGGTGTCCTCCAGGGCGGCTACATCGTCGACAAGCTCGGCCTCAAGGACGGCAAGGGGCCCTTCAACATCGAGCTGTTCGCCGGCTCGCCGGACGACAACAACGCCGCGTTCTTCTACAACGGCGCGATGAGCGTCCTCCAGCCGTACATCGACGACAAGAAGCTGGTCGTGCAGAGCGGCCAGACCTCCCTCGCCCAGATCGCCACGCTGCGCTGGGACGGCGGCCTCGCCCAGTCCCGGATGGACAACCTGCTGAGCAAGTCGTACACGGCCGCCCGCGTCGACGCCGTGCTCTCGCCGTACGACGGCATCTCGATCGGCGTCATCTCCTCCCTCAAGGGCGTCGGCTACGGCACACCGGGCCGGCCCCTGCCCGTCGTCACGGGCCAGGACGGCGAGCTGGCCTCGGTGAAGTCGATCATCGCGGGCGAGCAGACCCAGACCGTCTACAAGGACACCCGGTAACTGGCCAAGGCCGCGGTCCAGATGGGCGACGCGCTGCTGACCGGCGGCAAGCCCGAGGTCAACGACACCCGGCAGTACCACAACGGCGTCAAGACCGTTCCGGCGCAGCTGCTCCAGCCGGTCAGCGTCGACAAGGAGAACTACCAGAAGGTCCTGGTGGACAGCGGCCAGTACACGGCGGACCAGCTCAAGTAGCCCGCGGACCCGGCCGACGGGTCCGGCGACGCCCCACCGGCGGTGCGGGGCCGGCGAGACCGGCCGGTACCGCGCCGCCCCGACGATACGGATGCACAACCATGGCCCGACCCGTTCTCGACATGCGCTCGATCAGCAAGACGTTCCCCGGCGTCAAGGCCCTCTCCGAGGTCAACCTGACCGTCGCCGCCGGCGAGGTGCACGCCGTCTGCGGTGAGAACGGCGCCGGCAAGTCCACCCTGATGAAGGTGCTCAGCGGGGTGTACCCGCACGGCGGCTACGAAGGCGAGTTCTCCTTCGAGGGCGCCCCCTGCCGGTTCCGGGACATCCGGGCCAGCGAGCAGCGCGGCATCGTGATCATCCGCCAGGAGCTCGCCCTGGTGCCCTACCTGTCCATCGCCGAGAACATCTTCCTCGGCAACGAGCACGCCACCCGGGGCGTGATCGACTGGCACCGGACCCTGACCCACGCCGCCGACCTGATGCGGCAGGTCGGACTCGACGAGAACCCGCACACGAGGGTCGCCGATCTCGGCGTGGGCAAACAGCAGTTGGTCGAGATCGCCAAGGCGCTCGCCAAGAGGGTCCGGCTGCTCATCCTGGACGAGCCGACGGCCGCCCTCAACGACGCGGACAGCCGCAAGCTGCTCGACCTGATCCTCGGGCTCAAGGACCGCGGCATCTCCTGCATCCTCATCTCGCACAAGCTGAACGAGATCGCCCGGGTCGCCGACGCCGTCACCATCCTGCGCGACGGGCGGACCATCGAAACCCTGGCGATCGGCCCCGAGGGCATATCCGAGGAGCGGATCATCCGCGGCATGGTGGGCCGCGACCTGGAGCACCGCTACCCCGAGCGCACCCCCGTGGTCGGCGAGGTCGCCTTCGAGATCGAGGACTGGACCGTCCGGCACCCGATCGACCACCGGCGCAAGGTGGTCGACGGGGTCTCGCTGAACGTGCGGCGGGGTGAGATCGTCGGCATCGCGGGCCTCATGGGCGCCGGCCGCACCGAACTGGCCATGAGCGTCTTCGGCCGCTCGTACGGGCGCTGGACCGGCGGCCGGGTGCGGCGGGACGGGCGCGAGGTCCGGACCCGGACGGTGCCGGAGGCGATCGGACACGGCATCGCGTACGTGACCGAGGACCGCAAGCAGCTCGGCCTCGACCTCAACGCCGACATCAGCCGCAACATCTCGCTGAGCGCCCTCGGCAGGGTCGCCCGGCGGGGCTGGGTCGACCGGCACGAGGAGGCGCGGTCCGCCGAATCGTTCCGTCGGTCCATGAACATCAAGGCCCCCTCGGTGTTCGCGAAGACCGGCAGGCTCAGCGGCGGCAACCAGCAGAAGGTCGTCCTCAGCAAATGGATCTTCGCCGAGCCGGGGGTGCTGATCCTCGACGAGCCCACCCGGGGCATCGACATCGGCGCCAAGGCGGAGATCTACGCCGTCGTCGCCGAACTGGCGGCCCAGGGCAAGGCGGTCCTCGTCATCTCCTCGGAACTCCCCGAACTCCTGGGTCTGTGCGACCGGATCTACACCATGGCCGCGGGCCGGATCACCGGTGAGGTCAACCGTGCGGACGCCACCCAGGAATCCCTCATGCGGCTCATGACCATGAGCGCGGCATCCCCCGACAAGCAGGTGTGAGGCATGGCACAGACCACGACCACCGCGGACTCCGCGCCCGGCGCGCCCGAGACCGGCCGACGGCCCTCGGCCGCCGCCGTACTGGCCCGAGCGCTGAGCGGCGACCTGCGCCAGTACGGGATGCTGCTCGCGCTGGCGCTGATCGTGCTGCTGTTCCAGTTCTGGACGGGCGGCATCCTGCTCCAGCCGCTCAACATCACCAACCTGATCCAGCAGAACGGCTACGTCCTCATCCTGGCCATCGGGATGATGATCGTCATCATCGCCGGGCACATCGACCTGTCGGTCGGGTCGCTCGCCGCCTTCGTCGGAGCGGCGGCGGCGGTGATGATGGTCGAGCACCGGATCCCCTGGCCCGTGGCACTGGCGGCCGCCCTGCTGATCGGCGCCCTCGCGGGGGCCTGGCAGGGGTTCTGGATCGCCTATCTCGGGATCCCCTCGTTCATCGTCACGCTGGCCGGCATGCTGCTGTTCCGCGGCGGGACCCAGATCCTCCTGCAGGGCCAGTCGGTGGCCCCGTTCCCCAAGGGCTTCCAGAACATCAGCAGCGGGTTCCTCCCCGCGGTCGGCCCCGACACCGACTACCACAACCTCACCCTGCTGCTGGGCCTCGCGGTGCTGGCCGTCACGGTCCTGCAGGAGGTGCGCGGGCGGCGGCGGGCCGCCTCGTACGGGCTGCGGCCGCTCCCCGCCGGGCTGTTCCTGGTGAAACTCGGCGCGATCACAGCGGCGGTGGTCACCTTCACCCTGCTGCTGGCCAGCTACCACGGCGTGCCGATCGTCCTGCTGCTCCTCGGCGTCCTGCTGGCCGTCTTCGGATACGTGATGCGCAACTCGGTCCTCGGACGGCACACCTACGCCATCGGCGGCAACGAGGCGGCGGCGCGGCTGTCCGGGGTGAAGAGCAAGCGGGTCGTCTTCCTGGCCTTCGTGAACATGGGGGTCCTGGCGGCCCTGGCCGGGATGGTGTTCGCCGCGCGGCTCAACGCCGGTACGCCGCAGGCCGGCATCAACTTCGAGTTGGAGGCGATCGCCGCCGCCTTCATCGGCGGCGCCTCCGCGAGCGGCGGTGTGGGGACCGTCCTCGGCGCGCTCACGGGCGGACTGGTGCTCGGCGTGCTGAACAACGGCATGTCGCTGGTCGGCGTGGGTACCGACTACCAGCAGGTGATCAAGGGCCTGGTGCTGCTGGCGGCCGTGGGCTTCGACGTCTACAACAAGCGCAAGGCCGGAGCCTGACGCTCGGGCGAGGGCGGCGCGGGCTTCACGGTTCGGGGGGCGTGGTGGGCTCGTCGGTCAGACGGGCCCGCCAGTCACTGACGTAGGCGTCGGGCAGGGAGGCCAGGCGGGCGATCTCGGCGTCGCCGCGGCCGTCGGACCAGGCCAGGATCCGCGTCATGGTGCGGTTGCGTGCCGCACGGAACTCCTTGAGCGCGTTCTCCAGGCGTTCGACCTCCTCGCCCTCGAAGACCAGCTGGCGGTCGACGGCGGCGCGTTCCTCGTCGCGCAGCCGCCGGAGGTGGGCGCTCAGCCCCGTCAGGGCCAGCCCGTGTTCGTGCGCGGCGCCCTGGAACCTCTCCGCCAGGGAGCCCAGCACGCAGTCGGGGACGTCGGCGAGGGTGGCTCCGAGGGGTTTGGCCGCTTCCCAGGTGTCCCGCCCGGCCTCCGTCGTCTCCAGCCAGGTGCGGGCGTCCGTCGGAGCACGGTCGCCGCAGGCCCTTGCCCGATAGGCGTACAGGGCGGCGCGGTGGCCGTAGAAGGTGAAGCCGTCCTCCATCCGCCGGTCGGCGGCGAGGCACACCCGCCCCGGCACGCCGCCGTAGCCGGACGGGGGACGGTAGTCGGCGTAGGCGTCGAGTTCCTCGTCCGTAGCCAGGCCCCAGGAAGGTTCGCAGAGCTCGGGGTTGGCGGTCAGGAAGTCGTCGACCTCGACGCGCCAGGCCGGGACCGGTGTCGTGTGCGGCCGGGGCCACAGGAGTTCCCCGGAGGGGTCGAAGGCGGGGGTCGCCGCCTGCTCGATGTCGTCCCATGCGGTGGCCGCCTCGGCCGACCACTCCAGATCGCCCTCGGGCCCGATCCGGTGGATCGAGTCCACGAGCCGCTGGACGGCGGGCAGGACGCGCAGTGCGAGCGCGTGCAGTTCGGCGGCGCTGAAGAAGCGCCACGTGCAGCCGCGTTGTTCGTCGTGGGTCAGGTGGCCGAGCAAGTGCACCATGATGCCGGGGGCAGGGACGGCCCCGTCACCGAGCGCTCTGCGGGGGACGCCGGGGAGCCGGCTGCCGAGGGGTTCCCCCGGGGCCCGCCAGTCGGTGTCACCGAACCAGACGGCGCCGTCACGTGCGTCCACGGCCAGCCACTGGTGGTAGCCCACTCCGGGGCCGTACCGGTGGTCCTGCTGCTCGGCGTGCTCGTCGTGCCACACGTACTCGGCCGGGGGCGGGTCCAGCTCCACGGCCATGAAGCCGTCCTCGGGGCGGTAGCCGGTGAGGACGCGGGCCGTTCCCGGCGCGCTGTCGGCTGCGGTCATGAGGGGTTTCCTCTCGGTGGAACGTCAACCGCGGCAAACGTAGTGTGCCGGTCAGACAATAGTTTAACTTTCAGCCACCGTGTCCGGTAGTCGGACACGGTGGGAAATCCGGCGAGCCGGCCGGGTCTACGCGCGTGCGGCGGCCGGCAAGTTGGCCGTTTTTCACGTGGCCGCCCCCTTGCGTCCGCCCGCGCGATGGCCGTACGCCCTACGAGAGCGCGGCCAGCGCTTGCGCGGCGAGCATCTGTTCCAGGTCCAGGACGGCGCGCGGGGTGTGCCGGGTGTCGATGCGGACGGCGTAGATGAAGCGCGTCAGCTGCGGCTCGGCCAAGGGGCGGGCCACGACCTGGGTGTTGGCGCGGGGGAGGGCGAGTCGTGGCATGACGGCCACGCACAGGCCCGCGGCCACGAACCCGAGCACGGTGTTGAAGTCGTCCCCCTCGTACTGCAGGCGGGCCTGGAAGCCGGGCGTCTTGGCGATCTGGGAGAGCAGTTCCAGCCGCAGCGCGGCCTCCGGAGCCGCGATCCACGTCTCGGACGCGAGGCTGGCCAGGTCGATGACCTCCCGGTCCGCCAGCCGGTGGTGCTCCGGGACCACGGCCACCACCGGATCCCGTGCGACCAGCGTCCGGCGCAGCGTCCTGGGCGGCGGGACGGGGATGAAGTCGTAGTCGTAGCTGAGGGCCAGGTCCATGTCCCCCCGCTTGAGCCGGTTGTAGCCGGCCTCGGGCTCCAACTGGCTCAGGCTGACCTGCACATGGGGGTAGGCCGCGTGGAGCCGGGCCAGCGCCTGGGGAACGATGCCGGTGGCCGCCGAGGCGAAGGCACCGAGCCTGATCCGTCCGGCCGTACCGGCGCGCATGGCCCCGAGTTCGGCCGACGCCGCCGCCAGCGTGCTGCGGACGCCCTGCTCCGCGTCGAGGAGGACTTCGCCGGCCGGCGTGGCGCGCACGGGACGGCGTTCGAGCACGCGCAGACCCGTGCGGCGTTCGAGTTCGGCGATCTGCTGGGAGACGGCGGGCGCGCTGTAGCCGAGCTCGCGGGCGGCGGCGCTGAAGGAGCCGTGCCGCACGACGGCTTCGAGGGTGGCGAGCAGGCGGGGGTCGAGTGCGTGCACGGAGTTAAGGCTCACTTATCTGTCGCGAAGATGTGTTTTCTTGTGATTGGAGATGAACGCCAGCAGGATTCTTGCTCGCGGCAAGAAAAACGCAAGCCTGCGCTCTTGGGCCGCGAACACCCTCCCCCGCCGTCTCGGCGCCCTCCGCCAGTACCGCCCCCACCGCCCGCCGCAGCCTGCCGCGGCGGGGGCGGACGGTCCGGCTCCGGCCGTCG
Source organism: Streptomyces racemochromogenes (assembly GCF_044129415.1). GTDB lineage: Bacteria > Actinomycetota > Actinomycetes > Streptomycetales > Streptomycetaceae > Streptomyces > Streptomyces racemochromogenes_A. Next base: position 72,683 of record NZ_JBBDHD010000005.1, on the reverse strand, counting down.
TCGGGTCACCCCTCATGCCCCAAAGGAAGTGGTATGCGCCAGCCACCACTCATCGGACTCACCACCTACCTCACCACCGCACAGTGGGGCGAGTGGGACCTGCCCGCCGCGGTACTGCCCGCGGCCTACGCGGACTGCGTCCGCGCGTCCGGCGGCCGCGCCGTGCTGCTGCCGCCGGACGCGCCGGAGGCCGCGGCCGACGTGGTCGAGCGGCTGGACGCGATCGTCCTGGCGGGAGGCGAGGATCTCGATCCCGCACTGTACGGGGCCGTGCCCCATCCGCGTACCGGGCCGCCGGTGCGCGAGCGCGACAGGTGGGAGCGGGCCGTGCTGGCCGCCGCCCTCACCCGCGACATACCCGTGCTCGGGGTGTGCCGGGGGATGCAGTTGATGAACGTACACGCGGGCGGCACCCTCATCCAGCACCTGCCCGACAGTGTGGGCCACGACGGCCACAACCCCTACCGGGGCCACTTCTGCGCCCACCCCGTCACCACCGTCCCCGGGACGCGGATCGGCGCCCTCCTGCCGGGGACGCACCATGTCGCCACGCACCACCACCAGGCGGTGGACCGCCTCGGCGCGGGGCTGATCGTCGCGGCCCGGGCCGCGGACGGCACCGTCGAGGCGATCGAGAGCACCGGGCACCGCTTCGCCGTGGGCGTCCAGTGGCACCCGGAGATGGGCGCCGAGGCGCCGGTCGTGCAGGCCCTGGTGGCCGCGGCGGGCTCCGAGGCGGATCCCGATCCGGACCATGTGGCCGGACGGACGACGCGCACGGTGCGAAGCCTGCCGGGCCGGATTTTCCCGACAGAGGTGTCTTGACACCCTGCGGCACACCCAGCAGGATCACAGCGTGAACCTGTCAGACAGCCAGACAGGTGGCCCCACTCCGCGACGCGTCAGCGCGATGGAAGCGGTCTTCGGCCACCTGCGCAGCGCCATCGAGCGCGGTGAGTACGCCGTAGGCGACAAGCTCCCCTCCGAAGCCGAGTTGTGCCGTACCCTCCAGGTCAGCCGGCCCGTACTGCGGGAGGCGCTCCGGGCCCTCCAGGCCATGGGGCTGACCGTCTCCAGGAGCGGCAAGGGCACGTTCGTCCTGGCCAACACGGTCGAGGACCCCACCTTCGGCGACTACGCCGCCAGCGACCTGCTGGAAGTGCGCCGGCACGTCGAGATCCCGGTCGCCGGGTACGCCGCGCTGCGGCGCACTCCCGAGGACCTGGACCACCTGGGCCATCTGCTGGACCGGATGGAGCAGGAGACCGACACCACCGCGTGGGTGGCGATGGACACCGTCTTCCACCTGGCGGTGGCCGAGGCCTCCCGCAACCCCGTCTTCCGCCGCGTCATCGAGGAGATCCGCGACGCACTGGCGCGTCAGTCGACCTTCCTCAACGAACTGGGAGGCCGTCGCGAGCAGTCCAACTGCGAGCACAGGGCGATCTTGGAGGCCCTGGTCGACGGCAGCGAGCACGACGCGGTGGAAGCCATGTCCCACCACCTGCTACGGGTCGAGACGACCCTCACCGACATCGTGCGCCCCCAGCGCACGGCCGCCCCTACGGAAGGCAGAGCCGAGGCGTGAGCGAGCAGTTCCTCAAAGACGAGAAGCGCACCACGACCCGTCACGTCGACGCCGGTGACACCGGCTACAGCAAATCCTTGAAAGCCCGGCACGTCAACATGATCGCCATCGGAGGTGCGATCGGTACCGGGCTCTTCCTCGGCGCGGGCGGCCGCCTCGCCGACGCCGGTCCCTCACTGTTCGTCGCCTACGCCGTGTGCGGGATCTTCGCGTTCCTCGTCGTGCGCGCGCTCGGCGAGCTGGTCCTCTACCGGCCGTCCTCCGGCGCCTTCGTCTCCTACGCCCGGGAGTTCCTCGGGGAGAAGGGGGCGTACACCGCGGGCTGGATGTACTTCCTCAACTGGGCGACCACCGGCATCGCCGACATCACCGCCGTCGCCACGTACACCCACTACTGGCACCTGTTCTCCGACATCCCGCAGTGGGTGATCGCCCTCATAGCCCTGGCCGTGGTCCTCACCGTGAACCTCATCTCGGTGCGGATCTTCGGCGAACTGGAGTTCTGGTTCGCCATCGTCAAGGTCGGCGCGCTGGTGGTCTTCATGGGGATCGCGATCTTCCTCCTGGTCACCCGGCATCCCGTCGACGGCGCGGTCCCCGGTCCTGCCCTGATCACCGACCACGGCGGGATCTTCCCCAACGGCCTGCTGCCGATGCTGCTGATCATCCAGGGCGTCGTCTTCGCCTACGCCTCCGTCGAGCTGGTCGGCGTGACGGCCGGTGAGACCGAGAACCCCGAGGAGATCATGCCCAAGGCGATCAACTCGATCATGTGGCGCGTGGGCCTCTTCTACGTCGGCTCGGTGATCCTGCTGTCGATGCTCATGCCGTGGAGCAGCTACAGCGCCGGCCAGAGCCCGTTCGTCACCGTGCTGTCCCACATCGGCATCCCGGCGGCCGGCGACGTCATGAACCTGGTCGTCCTGACCGCCGCCATGTCCTCGCTCAACTCCGGCCTCTACTCCACCGGCCGCATCCTGCGCTCGATGGCCGTCAACGGCTCCGCGCCGCGCTTCACCGCCCGGCTCAGCCGCACCCAGGTCCCCTACGGCGGCATCCTCCTCACCAGCGGTATGTGCGTCCTGGGCGTGGGGCTCAACTTCGTGGTCCCCGCGGACGCGTTCGAGATCGTGCTCAACCTCGCCGCGATCGGCATCCTCGCCACCTGGGGCATGATCATGCTCTGCCACCTCCTCTTCTGGCGGAAGACCCGCAACGGGGAGCTCACCCGCCCCTCCTACCGCCTGCCCGGCTCCCCGTGGACCGAACTGGTGACGCTGGCCTTCCTCGCCTCCGTCCTGGTCCTCATGTACGCCGACGGAGGAGCGGCGCGGACCACCGTGCTGTGCGTTCCGCTGATCGCCGCGGCACTGGTGGCGGGCTGGTACGCGGTCCGCGGCCGCGTGGCACGGGCCGCCGCCGGGAGCGACGACTGAGCCGGACGCCCGCCCGTCCGTCTGCGCCGGGGTGGCGGAGCGCCTTCCGCCATCCCCGGTCGGCATCGACCCACCACCGAACGAGGCAGTGATGCGCAGTCCTCTCCTCGCGGACGCTCCCGCGGTCCGCGAGCCCCGGCACGCCCCCGTCGCCCATGTGGTGCGGGGCGGCGTGATCGAGGGAGTCCACTACGGCTCCGTCGTCGTCCTCGACGGCGCGGGCGAGATCCGTTTCGCCATCGGAGACATCGAGGCCGCCTGCCATCCGCGCTCGGCGCTCAAGCCGGTCCAGGCCGTCGCGATGGTCCGGGCCGGACTGCCGCTCGACGGAGCCCTGCTCTCCCTCGCGATGGGCAGCCACTCCGGCGAGGAGCACCACCTCGCGGGTACCCGGCTGATCCTTCAGCTGGCCGGTCTCACCGAGGCCGACCTGCGCAACGTCCCCGACCTGCCCTACGCGCCGGCCGTCCGGGACGCCTGGCTGCGAGAGGGCCGCGGGCCGTCCCGGCTCGCCCAGAACTGCTCCGGCAAGCACGCGGCGATGCTGTACCTGTGCACGCTGGCCGGGTGGCCCCTGGAGAGCTACCTCGATGCGGACCACCCGCTCCAGAGGACGATCGCCGAGGTCGTCGAGGAGCTCACCGGTCAGCACGTCGCGGACGTCACCGTCGACGGGTGCGGGGCCCCGCTGTTCTCGGTGTCCCTGCACGGCCTGGCCCGGGCCGCCGCCCGCATCGCCACGGCCGCGCCGGACACCGCCGAGCACCGGGTCGCGAACGCGCTGCGCCTCCATCCGGAAATGGCCTCCGGGACGGGGCGCGACACGGCCGCACTGATGCGCGCGGTGCCCGGGCTGCTGGTGAAGGACGGCTTCGAGGGCGTCCAGCTCGCCGCCCTGCCGGACGGCCGGGCCGTCGCCGTGAAGATCGCCGACGGGGCCGACCGGGCGCGCGTCCCGGTGACGGCCGCCGCCCTCGCACGTGCGGGAGTCGAGCCCCGGTCGCTGGCCGGATTCGCGGGCGCGCCGGTGACCGGCGGCGGCCGGACGGTCGGCGGCATCCGGCCGGTGGCGGCACTCCACCCGCCCGGCGCCCCCGCCTGAGCCCCCCTTTCCCGTTCCCCCCCCTTGATCCGCCCACCTCAGGAAGAGGACCCGCACACCCATGACCGCCTCCAGCCGCAGTGAACACGACCTGCTCGGAGACCGCGACGTCCCCGCCGACGCCTACTGGGGCGTCCACACCCTGCGCGCCACCGAGAACTTCCCCATCACCGGCACGCCCATCTCCGCCTATCCGCACCTGATCGACGCCCTCGCCGCCGTCAAGGAGGCCGCCGCCCTCGCCAACGGGGAACTCGGGCTGCTGGATCCCACGAAGGCGGCCGTGATCGTCGCCGCCTGCCAGGAGATCCGCGGCGGCAAGCTCCACGACCAGTTCGTCGTCGACGTCATCCAGGGCGGCGCGGGCACCTCGACCAACATGAACGCCAACGAGGTCATCGCCAACCGCGCGCTGGAGCTGCTGGGCCACCCCAAGGGCGCGTACCTGCACCTGCACCCCAACGAGGACGTCAACCTCGGCCAGTCCACCAACGACGTCTACCCGACCGCCGTGCGGATCGCCACCGTCTTCGCGGTGCGCGGCCTGCTGGACGCCATGGCCGTCCTGCAGAACGCCTTCGCCCGCAAGGCCGCCGAGTTCCACGACGTGCTGAAGATGGGCCGGACCCAGCTCCAGGACGCCGTGCCGATGACGCTCGGACAGGAGTTCTCCGCCTTCGCCGTCATGCTCGACGAGGACCGCAGCCGGCTCGCGGAGGCCCTCGGACTCATCCACGAGATCAACCTCGGCGCCACCGCCATCGGCACCGGCCTCAACGCCCCGGCCGGATACGCCGAGGCCGCCCGCCGCCACCTCGCCGACATCACCGGTCTGCCCCTGGTCACCGCCCCGGACCTGGTCGAGGCCACCCAGGACTGCGGCGCCTTCGTCCAGATGTCCGGCGTCCTCAAGCGCATCGCCGTCAAGCTGTCGAAGACCTGCAACGACCTGCGCCTGCTGTCCTCCGGGCCGCGCGCCGGACTCGGCGAGATCAACCTGCCGCCGGTCCAGGCCGGTTCGAGCATCATGCCGGGCAAGGTCAACCCGGTGATCCCCGAGGTCGTCAACCAGGTCGCCTTCGAGGTGATCGGCAACGACATCACCATCACCATGGCCGCCGAAGCCGGACAGCTCCAGCTCAACGCCTTCGAACCCGTCATCCTGCACTCGCTCTCGAAGTCCGTCACCCACCTGCGCGCCGCCTGCCTCACCCTCGCGGAACGCTGCGTGAGCGGCATCACCGCCAACACCGAGATGCTGCGCGCCACCGTCGAGAACTCCATCGGCCTCGTGACCGCCCTGAACCCGCACATCGGATACACCGCCGCCACCGACATCGCCAAGGAGGCCCTCGTCAGCGGCCGGGGTGTGGCCGAACTCGTCCTGGAACGGGGACTGCTGCCGGCCGAGCGGCTCGCCGCCCTGCTGCGGCCCGAGGTCATCGCGGGAACCGGCCCGGCCCGCACCTGACCCGGTCCGACCCGGCGCACACCTCCCAGGCGGTCGCCGCCCGCACCACCTCCGCCTGCCGGGGCGCCGTTCAGCGCTCGTGCGGAGGGTGCGGCGGCGGCTGCGGGATGGTGGCCACGGACGGGGCGCTCTCCGGCCAGACGAGCAGGACCGGACAGGGGGCGTGATCGACGATGAAGCGGCTTTCGGGCCCCAGGCTGCGGGGGCCCAGGTGGGTGCGGTCGCCGTCGCGGGCGAGGATGAGCAGGTCGGCTCCCTCCGCCGCCGCCACGACTTCGCGTTCGGGGCGGCCCGCGCGTTCCCGCCGGGTGCACGGACGCCCCAGCCGCTCGGCCGCGTCGGCCAGGAGCTCCTCGCCCGCCGCGTGGGCCAGGTGCTCGACCCGCGTGCCTGGATCGCGATCGGGACGGGCCCGGCCCAGCAGCCCGGCGTAGGCGCCGTGCGCGAGACCGGGCGTCTGGGGGGCGCTGACATGGAGCAGGACCGGCTCGGCGTCCGCGGGAGTGTGCGCGCGTGCGGCGTCTACACAGGCGGGCCAGGTGCCCTCGACGATCCAGACGATGACGGTCACCGTGTTCAGCCTCCGATCGTGTGGAGTGACACCCACAGTGCCAGGACCGAGAGCACCAGGGCGGCCGGCGTGGCGAGCAGGCCGAGCCGGGTGAACTCCCCCAGTTCCACGTCGGTGTCGTGTTCGCGGACGATGCGCCGCCACAGCAGCGTGGCGAGGGAGCCGGCGTAGGTGAGGTTGGGGCCGATGTTCACCCCGAGCAGCACGGCCAGGACGGCGCCCGGACCGGTGGGGGCGGTCAGCGGGAGCAGCACCAGCACGGCGGGCAGGTTGTTGATGACGTTCGCCAGAACGGCCGCCAGCCCCGCGATGGCGAGGAGGGCCGGCAGGTCGGTCCCGGTCGGAATCACACGGCCCAGCACGTCCGCGAGGCCGTTGTCGACCACGGCCTGGACGACGATGCCCAGGGCCAGCACGAAGACGCAGAACGGCAGCGCCGCGGCCCGCACGATCGCCACCGGGGTGGTGCGCCGCCGTGCCAGGGCGCGGGTGGCCAGGACGGCGGCGCCCGCGGCTGCCGCCCAGGCCGGGTCGATGCCGAGTACCGAGGCCAGGACGAATCCCGCGAGCGTGCCCGCCACCGTGAGCAGGGCGAACAGGGGCAGCTCCGGGGGGTCGGCGGCGGGCGGGGCGTCGGCGCCCGCGTCCAGGTCGGTGGCGAAGAAGCGGCGGATCACCACGTACTCGGCGGCGATCGCGGCCAGCCAGGGCAGCGTCATCAGCGCGGCGAACCGGGTGAAGGCCAGGCCGCTGGCGGCGAACGCCAGCAGGTTGGTCAGGTTGGAGACCGGCAGCAGCAGCGAGGCGGTGTTCGACAGGTGGGTGCAGGCGTAGACGTGCGGCTTGGCGCGGGCGCCCAGCCGGGCGGCGGTGGCGAAGACCACCGGAGTCAGCAGCACCACGGTGGCGTCGAGGCTGAGGACCGCGGTGATCAGGGAGGCCATCACGAAGACGAGGACCAGCAGGCGGCGGGGACGGCCGGCCGCCCGGCGCGCCATCCAGGCGCCGCAGGCGTGGAAGAGCCCCTCGTCGTCGCAGAGCTGGGCCAGGACCAGAACGGCCGCGAGGAAGCCGATCACCGGGCCGAGGCGTGCGGCCTCGGCCGCCGCCTGGGCGGGAGTGATCGCTCCGGCGGCGATGACCACCCCGGCGGCGGGGACTGCCACGACCGCCTCCGGCCAGCCCCAGGGCCTGATCACCGCACAGGCCAGAACCGCGAGGAGCAGGACGACGGACAGTGCTTCAGCGAGCGAGGCGTTCAGGGTCGGAGCCTTTCGGGGGTGCGGTGCGGGCGCGGGAGGAGGGGTCCGCGTACAGCTTCACCCACTCCGGCCCGCCTACCGTCATCGCCCCCCGCGGCCGGGCCGCGGCATCCCGCCCGGTCGGGCCGGCGCGCGGAGAGGGCCCCGGCGGGCGGCTTCGACGGGCGGGGGTGCGTCAGGGGGCCGCGCAGATGGTCTCGACGAAATGACCGACCTGCTCCTCCGTGAGGTGCCTCGCCAGGTCCGCCTCGCTGATCATGCCGACCAGCCGGTGGTCTTCGATGACGGGCAGGCGCCGGATGCGGTGTTCCTGCATGATCTGCAGGATCTCTTTGCTGTCCGCGTCCGCCGCGACCGTGTACGGCTTGCCCTGCGCGAGCATTCCCGCCGTCATGTGGTCGGGGTCCTTGCCCTTCGCGAGGCACTTCACGACGATGTCGCGGTCCGTGATGATCCCGTGGAGCCGGTCGTCCGGCCCGCAGATGGGCAGTGCCCCGACTCCCAGCTCGCTCATGCGGCGTGCCGCTTCCATGAGCGTCTCGTCTTCCTTCACACAAGACGCGCCTTCGTGCATGATCTCTCGTGCGGTCGCCACGGCGGCCTCCTCGTGTGTGAGGCGGCAGCGCCGCGAACCCGGAGCCCGGGCGCTGTGGACGGCTCCGAGCAGCGTGGTGTCCTGCATCGGATCCGTTGGCTCCATTCTCCTTCCCTCCGTGCGGCGGCGCGAGCGCGGTGGCCGTACGGTGGCTGGAGGGGGCGGTTGCGCCGTCCGCGGCGGCGTTTCGCGCAGTGCCTGCCGGCGGATCCGGGCCGTGACAGGAGGCCGCTCATGTTCTTTCCGGATCGCACCGCCGCCGGCCGGCTGCTGGCCGGGGAAGTGGCCCGGCTGGGTCTGGCGCGGCCGGTGGTCCTGGGGCTGCCCCGCGGCGGGGTACCGGTCGCCGCTGAGGTGGCGCGTGTCCTGGGGGCGCCGCTGGACGTGATCGTGGTCCGCAAACTCGGGGTTCCGTTCCAGCCCGAGGTGGCGTTCGGCGCCATCGGCGAGGGCGGCGTACGGGTGCTCGATCGCGAGACGGTCCGGGCGGCCCGTCTGGAGGAGCGGGACTGCGAGCGGGTCGAGGAGGCTGAACGGGCCGAGCTGGAGCGGCGGCCGGCACGCTACCGCCGAGACCGGGAGCGGACCCCGCTCGCCGGGCGCGCCGTGGTGATCGTGGACGACGGAATGGCCACCGGGTCGACCGCGTCCGTGGCCTGCGCGGTGGCGCGGGCGCAGGGGGCCGCGCAGGTGGTCCTGGCCGTGCCCGTCGCGGCGCCGCAGGCGTGGGAGCGGCTCCGGCGCGAGGCCGACGCGGTGGTGTGCCTGTCGGCTCCCCCGCACTTCTCCGCCGTGGGCCAGTGGTACGAGGACTTCGCGCAGGTCGGTGACGAGGAGGTCTCGGCCCTGCTGGCGGCCGCGGCGCGGTCCGGCACGCAACCGGCGGAACCGGCACGGACGCGCCGGCCGAGCCCGGCCGGGACGGGAGAGGTGCTGGTGGACGCGGGCGGAACGGTCCTGCCGGGTGTGCTGGCCGTGCCGGAGGACGCGGCGGGCGTCGTCGTCTTCGCGCACGGCAGCGGCAGCAGCCGTCTGAGCACCCGCAACCGCCGGGTGGCCGAGGTCCTCGGCGAGGCGGGACTCGCGACGCTGCTCTTCGACCTCCTCACCCCGGCCGAGGCGCACGACCGTGCGAAGGTGTTCGACATTCCCTTCCTCGCGCTGCGCCTCACACAGGCCACGCGCTGGCTCCGGCTCCGGCTTCCCCTGCACGTCTGCTACTTCGGAGCGAGCACGGGGGCCGCGGCCGCGCTCGTGGCCGCGGCCGAACCGCGGTCGGACATCGCGGCGATCGTCTCCCGGGGCGGCCGCCCCGACCTGGCGCTCACCCGGCTCGGGGCAGTACGCGCTCCGACCCTGCTGATCGTCGGCGGGGCGGACTCCCAGGTGCTGGACCTGAACCGCGAGGCCGCGGCGCACCTGCGGTGCGAGCACCGGCTCGCCGTGGTCGCCGGCGCGACCCACCTGTTCGAGGAACCGGGAGCCCTCGACGCCGTGGCCGACGCGGCGCTGGACTGGTTCACCCGCCACCTCGCGCCCCTGAGCAACGCGACCGGGCGTTCCGGCGGGGGCGGGACCTGACGGCGGCCGGGCGGCGCGCGGCCCTGGTGTGCGGATGCGTACCGTCCCCGTGCTGAGACAATACGGGGGGAAGCACGCCCAACGAGGTGCGGATCAGGCGGCGAACATGTCCGACGTACCAGGCGGCCCCTCCGAGGCGCCGATCAAGGTGTTCCTGCTCGACGACCACGAGGTGGTCCGGCGGGGGCTGCGGGACCTCCTCGACGCGGAGGCGGACATCACCGTGGTCGGGGAGGCGGGTACCGCGGAGCAGGCACTGGCACGCGGCCCCGCGCTGCGCCCGGACGTGGCGGTCCTCGACGTCCGCCTGCCCGACGGTGACGGCATCACCGTGTGCCGGGAGCTGCGCTCCCGGATGCCGGACCTGGCGTGCCTGATGCTGACCTCGTTCGACGACGAGGACGCCCTGCTGGACGCCATCATGGCGGGGGCGGCCGGGTACGTGCTCAAACAGATCAAGGGCTCCGACCTGGTGTCCGCGGTGCGTACCGTCGCCACCGGCCAGTCCATGCTCGACCCGGCGACCACGGCCCGCCTGATGCACTCGCTGCGCGACCCCGAGCCCGCCAGGGAACCCGCGGACACCCGGCTGACCAGCCTGTCCGAGCGGGAACGGGCGGTACTGGAACTGATCGGGGACGGCCTCACCAACCGTCAGATCGCCAAACGGCTCTACCTGTCCGAGAAGACCGTCAAGAACCACATCTCCCGGCTGCTGGGGAAACTGGGAGTCGAACGCCGCGTCCAGGCGGCGGTGATCGCCGCACAGGTCCGCGACCAGGGACACCCGGGCACCACCCCACCGCCCGACCACTGACCGGACACACCGAATGGTCCGGAGGGGCGACCGCCCGACGGCGACGGCGTGCCCGGCGACGAAGGGAAGGAGCACACGGTGAGGCACAGGGAAGTGGGCGAGCTGATGACCCGCGAGGTCGTCACGGTCCGCGGGCGCGCGACCTTCAAGGACATCGTGCGCACACTCGGCGAGAACGGAGTCTCCGCGGTGGCGGTCACGGACGCCGCCGGCCACCCGGTCGGCGTGATCTCCGAGGCCGACCTCCTGCCGAAGTCCGCCGACCAGGGCGACTGGTTCCGCTCCCTGCCGCGCCCCGAACCGTGGGAGAGCGACAAGGCCGCCGGTACGACGGCGGAGGAGCTGATGTCGGCGCCGGCCGTCTGCGCCCGCCCCGACTGGACCGTGGCGGAGGCCGCCCGGCTCATGGAGGGCCAACGGGTCAAGCGACTCCTCGTCGTCGATGACGCCGACGTCCTCGTGGGCATCGTCACCCGGGGGGACCTGCTGCGGATCTTCCTCCGCGACGACGAGGCCATCCGCCGCGAGATCACCGGCGACATCCTCGACCGGACCCTCCACCTGGATCCCGCGGCCGTCTCCGTCGGCGTCGAGGAAGGCAAGGTGACCCTCGGGGGCACGGTGCCCTTCAGGAGCCTCGTTCCCGTCCTCGAACGGCTCTGCCGTAGCGTCGACGGCGTCGTCGCGGTCACGGAGCGGCTCGCCTGGCAGACGGACGACGGCCGGGAACGCCCCTGAGCCGAGCCGGCCCGTCACTCCTGACCGGCCGGCTCACGAGGCCCGTTCAGCCGGCGGCCCGCGTCGGCACCCCGTCCGTCCTGCGCGGTGCCGCGGAGGCGATCGGCCAGGGGGCGAAGGGAGTCGAACCTCCGGCGCGGACGGCGTCCACCGCGCTCTGGTGGACCGAGCGGCCGGCCTCCGCGGACGGGCAGGGCACGGGGCTGCCCGCCAGGGCGTGCCACTCGGCCCCGCCCACGTACTGGACGGCGACGTGTGCCCGCTCCGGCTCCCACGTGGTGCGCACCGCCAGTTCCCCCGTGAGCGTTCCGGCCGTCTCCGTGAGCGTCCCGCCCGGGCCCGTGAAGACCCCGGTGGTGGTCCAGGTCGTGGTTGCCATCTCGGATCACCTCGGCGACGGGAGTACTGGTCGCTTTCCGCTTGTCATGGTGGCGGACCCGCGCGGTGCCGCCCAGGGCCATGCGGTCCCGCGCCGCGGGTCCGCATGGCCCTCCCCCGGCCTTCTCCCCGGGCCTACGGTGAGCTCACGGATCCGGCCGGAAGGAGCGGGGCGATGAACGTTTCGGCCTGCATGTCCACGCCCGCGGTGTCCGTCGCCGCCACGGCGACCATCGGAGAGGCGGCCCGGCGGATGGGCGTCCACGGCGTCGGCTGCCTGGCCGTGACGGAGGGCGGAGCCCTGCGCGGCATCGTCACCGATCGTGACATCGCGGTCCGGGCGGTGGCCCCCGGGCTCGACCGCGACGCCCCCGTGCGGGAGGTCATGACGACTCCCGCCGTCACGGTCGGCGTGGGCGACGACATCCACGCCGCGTACCGGACCTTCCGCAACGCCGGGGTCCGGCGCCTTCCCGTGCTCGACGGACAGCGAGTCGTGGGCATGCTGACCGTGGACGATCTGCTGATGGACGTGTTCCGGAGAGTGGCGGACCTGCTCGGCCCCATCGCCTGGAGCGTCCTGGAGGAGCCTCCCGGCCCCCGGGACGAGATCGGCACGCGCGCACAAGGGGGCGGAAAGAGTCCAACCGCTTCTCGCGGATCCTGATCGTGCGGTGCGCGGCCCCCGACCGCTCCTCCGCATCCTCACGGAACTCTTTCCGTCACCTTCATCACAGCACCACCCGCCCGGGCGGGACAGGGCCGAACGGTACCTTTCCGGCCCCGGACGGCCCTGGATCCCGAGCCGCGGCGGCGCCGCGTACGCCCGGCTTCGGTCACACCGCCGGCGCGACCAGGGGCACCTGCCACTCCAGGCGGGTGCCGCGCGTCCCGTCCCCGCGCGCGGAGGCTTCCATACGGCCTCCGAGCCTCTCGGCCCGTTCGGCGAGGTTGCCCAGTCCGCTGCGCCGGCCGCCTTCGGGCAGGCCGACGCCGTCGTCGGTCACCGTGAGCGTCAGCACCCCGTGCGCCGCGACGATCGCGACCTCCGCGCGCGTCGCCCGGGCGTGCCGGGCGACGTTGCTGAGGGCTTCACCGAGGACGGCGAGCGCCTCGTCCGCCACGGCGGGCGGTACGTCCGTGTCGATCAGGCCTTCCATGCGCAGCGCGGGGGCGAAACCGAGGCCGGATGATGCCTCGTCCAAGGTCTGGACGGCGCGGGAGCGCAGTTTCGAGCCCGTCCCCGCCTCGTGCTCGCGGAGCCCGAAGATGGTCGAGCGGATGATCTTGATGGTGGCGTCGAGGTCGTCGACCGCCCTGGCGAGTCGCTCGTGCGCCTCGGGGTGGTCGACGAAGCGCTGGGCGCTCTGGAGGGTCATGCCGGTGGCGAAGAGGCGTTGGATGGCGAGGTCGTGGAGATCGCGGGCGATGCGGTCGTGGTCCTCCAGCATGCTCATCTGCTCGGCGTCGCGCCGCCGGTCGGCGAGCTCCAGGGCCAGGGCCGCCTGCCCGGCGAAACCGGGCAGCGCGGCGACCTCCGCCGGGGCGAACGCCGGTCGGCCGTGCCGCCTGGCCAGCATCAGGACGCCGCTCAGCCGCTCCTTGGTGCCGACGGTCACGGCGACGGCCGGCCCGAAGCCGGTCCAGCGTTCCCGCTGCACCGTGACCCGCGGGTCGGACTGGACCTCCGCGACCGTGATGAAGCCGTCCTGGGCCAGGGCGGCCTCGGCAAGGGTGCCCCGGGTGCTGGGGAGGACGATCCCGCGGTGGGCTTCGGCGCCGTCCCCGAGAGCGAGGGAGCCGCGCAGCTCGCCGGAGGCGCCGAGGAGGTAGAACACGCCCATGTCGGCGCCGGTGATGTCCTTGGCGCGTTCGAGCATCCCCTCCAGGACCTCGGCCTCGGGGGCGCCGGACAGCAGGGCGCTGGTGATGTCGGAGCTGGCCGCCAGCCAGCGCTCGCGCAGCCTGACCTCCTCGAACAGGCGGGCGTTCTCGATGGCGATGCCCGCTGCGACGGCGAGGGTGGCCAGCACCGCCTCGTCCTCGGCGTCGAAGTCGGCGCCACCGCGCTTCTCGGTCAGATAGAGGTTCCCGAACACGTCCTCGCGGACCCGGATGGGAACCCCGAGGAACGAGTGCATGGGCGGGTGGTGCGCGGGGAAGCCGTACGAGGCCTCGTGCTCCGACAGCTCGGACAGGCGCAGGGGCTCCGGGTGGCGGATCAGCTCGCCGAGGATGCCGTGCCCGGAGGGCAGGTCACCGATGCGGGCACGGAGCTCGTCGCTGATGCCGACGGGCAGGAACTGGGCGAGCCTCTTGTCGTCGCCGATCACGCCCAGGGCCCCGTACTCCGCGTCCACGAGGACCACGGCGGCTTCGACGATGCCGCGCAGCACCTGGGGCAGGTCCAGCTCGCGCCCCACCGACATGACGGCTTCCAGGAGACCGTTCAGCCGGTCCCGGGTGCCCCTGACCTCGTCGATCCGGGCCTGGAGCTCGTCGAGCAGTTCGTCCAGCCGCAGCCGTGGCACACCCGGCCGGGCAGGCGCGTCACCCGCGCTCATGTCCCACCTCCGGCCGGAGGCACCGGTGAGGCAACCATGAGAGGACCACGAGTCCACGGTAGCTCCAACCGCGGACGCCTTCTTCCCTTTCGGCCCCGGGACGGGACCGTTCGGCCCTCGATTCCTCCCCCCGCTCCGGCGGAGGGTGAAGGCACAGGGAGGGCCCCATGGAGCCTCGGGGTGGATGACGCCGGGCCACCGCGCGAAGGAGCTGGTCATCGTGGACAACCATGTGGCGGTCGGGGTCGACGGCTCCGCCGAGAGCCGGGCGGCCGCCCGCTGGGCGGCGCGGGAGGCCGTGCTGCGGCAGGTACCCCTGCGGCTGGTCCACGCCGTCGACTGGCCACTGGACCCGGTGCTCCCCGGCCTGGGCAGGCAGGACGTGGACCGGTGGGCGGACCAGGCCCTGGCCGAGGCGGCCGAGGAACTGCGCCGGCGCCACCCGGGCCTGGAGATCACGTCCCGGTGCCCGACGGGCCGGCCGGCGGCCGCCCTCGCAGCCGAGGCCGCCGATGCCGCGCTGCTGGTCCTGGGCTCACGCGGACTGGGCGGCCTGGTCGGCTTCCTCATCGGCTCGGTGGCGCTGTCCACCGTGACAGCGACCGACACCCCGGTCGTCCTCGTCCGCGTCGCCGACGATCCGGACGGCCCCGGCACCGGTGCCGCCGAGCTGGTCGTGGGCGTCGACATCCACGAGGCCGGCGACCGGATGCTCGCCTTCGCCTTCGAAGAGGCGGACCGACGCGGATGCCCGCTGCGAGCCGTACACGGGTGGAAGATGCCCCCCGCCTACACGTACGTCCCCTTCTTCGATCCGGACAACGAGCGGGACGTCGAACTGAGCGTCACGCACATGGTCGACGACATGCTGCTGCCCTGGCGCCACAAGTTTCCGGACGTACGGGTCACCACCAGCGTGTTCCTGGGATCCGCGGGCGGGCGGCTCGTCCAGGCCTCCCGGGAGGCGGGACTGGTCGTGGTGGGCCGCCGTCTTCGCCGCTCGCCGCTGGGCGTGCACCTGGGGCCCGTCGCCCACGCCGTACTCCACCACGCGGCGGCGCCCGTCGCCATCGTCGCGCACGCCTGAAGAGTGACCGACAGCAGAGGACAGACCATGAAGCACCTGCGCACCGTCGACGACGTGATGACCCACGCCGTGATCTCCGTCGGCCAGGACACCGCGTTCAAGGACGTCGTGGAAGCGCTGCGGATGTGGAACGTCAGCGCCCTCCCCGTGCTGGCCGGCGACGGACGGGTGACCGGCATCGTCTCGGAAGCCGACCTGCTGCTCGACGCGCGGGACACCGACCCCCACCGTGCGACGACCGCGGAGCGGCTGATGACGCGTCCGGCCGTGACGGTGTCGAAGGACGCCACGATCCCGGCCGCGGCACGTCTGATGGCCCGCCGCCACCTGAAGCGGCTTCCGGTGGTCGACGGCGAGGGCCGCCTGATCGGCGTCGTCAGCCGCGGCGACCTGCTGAAGGTGTACCTGCGTCCCGACGCCGACATCGCTGCCGAGGTCCGTGAACTGATCATGTACCAGCTCATCCCGCGCGGCTCGGCCGAGATCCACGTCCACGTCGCGAGCGGTGTCGCCCACCTGTACGGCTCGCTGACGGATCCCACGCTGGAAGACGTGGTGGTACGCGCCGCCGGCACCGTACCGGGAGTCGTCGACGTGACAGCCGACTTCACGGTCCCCGTGGCCTCCTGAGGAAGGCACCCATGAGGCACCGCAGCGTCGCAGAACTGATGACACCGACGGCCATCACGGTCCGTCCCGCCACCGCGTTCAAGGAAATCGCCCGGCTCCTCCAGGAGTTCGACATCACGGCCGTGCCCGTCGTCGACGAGGACGGGCGGCCCGTCGGCGTCGTGTCCGAGGCCGATCTGCTCCGCCGCCGCGCCGCCGGGGGCTCACCGACCGCCGAGGACCTGATGACGCGCCCGGCCATCACGGCCCGCCCCGAGTGGAGCGTGGTCCGTGCGGCACGGGTGATGCAGCGGCACGGAGTCAAACGCCTGCCGGTCGTCGACGGGGACGGACGGGTGAGCGGCGTACTCAGCCGGAGCGACCTGATCCGGCTGTTCCTCCGCCACGACCGCGCCATCCAGGAGGAAGTCGTGGAGGACGTCCTCACCCGGACCCTGGGCATCCCTCCCTCCTCGATCACCGTCGGGGTGGACGACGGGCTGGTGACGCTCAGCGGCACGGTGTCCCGTCCCGAGCTCCTGACCGTGATCGTCCGGCTCTGCCAGAGCGTCGACGGCGTCGTGGACGTCGACAGCAGACTCGTCGGTGTCCCGGCCACCGCCGACCGCTGAAGGGGACTGCCGGACGGCCGGGGTCAGGAGCGGTGCCGCCGGCGCAGGACCGAGCGGCGGAGTTCGTCGGTTCCCCAGACCAGGGGCGGGAAGACCGCGATGAGGGCGACGACGTCCAGGGGCAGGGCCGCGGTGCCGAAGAGGTGCTGGAGCGGGGGTGCGTAGACGAGGGCCGCGGTGAAGGCGAGCTCGAAGCCGATCCCGGCGAGCAGCAGGGGGTTGGTGAAGAAGCCGATGTCGCGCAGGGCCGCGTGGTCGGTGCGGGCGGCGATGGCGGTGCCGACCTGGCAGGTGACGATGCCGGCGAAGGTGGCGGTGGTCGCCGTCAGGTAGGCGTGGTGGAGGGGGGTGCCCGGGCCGGTCGGGTCGCCGGGGTGCCAGCCCGCGCGCCAGAGGACGTAGAAGAAGCCTGTCATGACCAGGGCGGCGGAGACGGTGCCGAGCCGGCCCCAGCTGCGGACGAGCATGTCCTTGCTGATCACGCCCTGGGTGCTGGGCCGGGGCGGCCGGGACATGATGCCGGGTTCGGCGCGCTCACGGCCGAGCGCGAGGGCGGGGAGGGTCTCGGTGCCGAGGTCGACGGCGAGGATCTGCAGCACGGTCAGCGGCAGGGGGACGGTGCCGGCGGAGAGCGCGAAGACGACGAACGGCACGACCTCGGGGGTGAGGTGGGCGAAGATGTAGACGATGAACTTGCGGACGTTGTCGTAGACCCGCCGGCCGGATTCGACCGCCGTGACGATGGTGGCGAAGTTGTCGTCGGTCAGGACCATGGTCGAGGCCTCGCGGGCCACGTCGGTGCCCGAGCGGCCCATGGCGACACCGATGTGGGCGCGGTGCAGGGCGGGCGCGTCGTTCACGCCGTCGCCGGTCATGGCGACGGTCCGCCCGTGGCTCCTGAGGGCGTCGGCCACCTTCAGCTTCGTCTCGGGTGAGGACCGCGCGAAGACGATCTCGGTGCCGCCCTCCCGGAGCAGGTCGTCGAGGTGGTGGTCGTCGATCGCCTCGGACTGGGCGATCACCCGCAGCCTCGGCACGCCGATGCCGACGGCACGGGCGATCGAGGCGGCCGTGGCCCCGCTGTCGCCGGTCACGATGTGCACGGTGAGGCCTGCCCGGTGGCAACGCCGGACAGCGGCCGCGACTTCCGGGCGCGGCGGATCGTAGAGGCCGACCAGCCCGAGCAGGTGCAGGCCCCCCTCGGCCTGCCGGCGCTGCGTCGGGGGCGGGGTGCCGGCGGGCAGGTCGCGCACGGCGACCGCCAGCACCCGCATGCCGTCCGCCGCCAGCCCGTCCGCCGCCGTCTGCGCCCGACGGGCGGGCTCCCCGTCCGTCAGCAGTGACAGGACGGCCTCCGGGGCGCCCTTGGCCACCACGCGGAGGCGGCCCTGGTCCGTCGCCTGGACCACGGACATCAGGCGCAGGCGGGGATCGAACCGGAAACAGGCCCGGCGGTGGGCATCGCGGTCGGCCGGGTCGACGGGCACGGCCCGCTCGGCGGCTCCTTCGACCAGGGCGACCTCCGTCGGATCTCCGTGCAGCCGGCCGTCGGTCTCACGGGTCACGGTGGTGCACAGGGCTGCTGCGCGGATCAGCTCGGCACTGCGGGGACCTGCCGCCGTGAGGTCCTCGGGGGTCCAGAAGCCGTGCAGGCGCATCTCGTTGCGGGTGAGGGTGCCGGTCTTGTCCGTGCAGATGACGTCGGTGGAACCGAGGGTCTCCACGGCGCTCAGCCGCTTGATCACCGCTCCCTGGCGGGCCAGCGCGCGGACGCCCACAGCGAGGGCCAGGGTGATCGTGGGCAGCAGTCCTTCGGGCACGTTGGCCACGAGCAGGCCGATCGCGAACACCAGCGAGTCCGTCAGCGGCAGGCCGACCGCCACACCGGTCACGAGGAAGACCGCGCCCATCGCGACGGCGACCGCCGCGATCAGCCAGGCCACCTTCTTGACCTGCTTCTCCAGCGGGCTCGCCTCGCGGGGGGTGCGCTGGCTCAAGGCGGCGATCCGGCCGAGTTCGGTGTGGTCACCGGTGGCGAAGACGATCGCCTGTGCCTGTCCCTCGGTGGCGGTGGTACCGCTGAAGACGAGGTTCGGCTCCTGGAGCACCGGTACCGCTTGCAGACCGGGGCCGGCCAGGCGTTCGACGGGGGTGGACTCGCCCGTGAGCATGGACAGGTCGGCTTCGATGCCGCCTTCGCTCAGGCGGGCGTCCGCCGGGATCCGGTCGCCTTCTTCGAGGACGATGAGGTCTCCCGGCACGAGGTCACGGGCGGGGACGTGCCGGGGCTGCCCGTCGCGGATCACCCGGGCCTGTGCGGGCAGGTAGCGGGCCAGGGTCTCGACGGCCTTCTCCGCCTGCCGCTCCTGGACGAGGGCGAAGCCCGCGTTGAGCAGGACGACGGCGGCGATCGCCCAGCCCAGCACGCCGATGCCGGCGATGAACGCGAGCGCGGCCGCCGCCCAGAGCAGCAGGGCCAACGGGTGGACCAGCTGCCTCAGCAGTTCCCGCAGGATGCCCGGCTGGGAGGTGCGGCGGACCTCGTTGGGACCGTAGACCGCCAGACGCCGTTCCGCCTCCCGGCTCGACAGGCCCAGCGGCCCGGTGTGCAGTTCGCGGCGCAGCAGCGGCAGGGGCTCAAGCGGATCCGGGGTGGTGGCCGGGGTGAGGTCCGGGTCGACGGCGCTGTCAGCCATCATCGGCTCCCTGACCGGGCCGCAGGCGCCCGGACCACACGGGTTCGACGCCCTCCCATTCGCTCTCCCAGGCGCGGGAGGTGCGGGCGTCGACGATCCCGAGCCCTACGCGGACCAGGAGGCCCGAGACGAGCAGGACGGCGGTGAGGGCTCCCGTACCGAGGCCGAACGCCTCCAGCCCGATGTCCACCTTGCCGGGCGGCGCGGTGGCCGCGTTGCCGGAGTCGTCGACCCAGAGGCGGACGGTGTCGCCCGGGCGGGTGCCCACGGGCACGGGAAGGGTGCCCGAGTGCGGCCGGTCGGCGGGATAGCGCCACGTGGCGGGGGCGACGGTGACGGGCGTCCCGCCCGGCCCGTCACCGGCCTGGTAGGTGGTGCGGCCGACCGTGACCGCCGGGACGTCGTGCCGCTGTCGCGCCAACGTCTCCGCCGCGCGGGTGCTCCGGCTCCAGGCGCCCCCGCCGACGGCGACACCGCAGACCAGGGCGATGAGGCAGGCCACGGCGAAGGCCGCGTGCAGGCACGCACGCGTGCGGTCGGCCTTCCGTCGCAGCGGATTGGTCCCCGGTCCCGTCGTCCGGTCGTCCATGATGCGCCTCCGCGCTGCGTGCGGGCCGGCCCGGCGATCCGGTTCGGGTCGACCCCGTGGGCTGATATCAGTGTCACGCGGATGACGTGGGTTCCGCTCGGGCCGGGCTGGGCCGGGCTGGTGGGACGGTCCTCGGCGCCGGCCAGGACGCGGCGGCCGCGTGAGTGCCCTGACGTCCTCCATGGCCGGGGCGCCGGCGGCGGTTCAGTACGGCAGGAGGCGCCCGGACGGCGTGCGCAGGTCCAGCGGGGCGGGTCGACGGGGCTGCTGGGGCCGGGTCCGGATCCGTGTGCGCTCCATCGTGCTCACCCTTCCGGTGAGGCGGCGCCGGCGTGGCGTCCGGGTTCCACGATCACGCCGTGGCGCAGGGGTTCCGCAGTGCCGAGAGGGCCAGTCGGCGGGGGCCGAGTGGTCCGCTCGGGAACGGGACCGATCGGCCCTGGCCACACCGCGCACGCAGGAGTAGGAAGAAGTACCCCCGGGGGTGCGGACCGGCCGAAGGGATCACCGTGTTCTTCATCGATGCGATTTACACCGAGGGCCTCGGAAACCGCGGCTACCTGGCGGGTGCCACCGCAGCGGCGGTGGTGGTGGACCCGCCGCGCGACATCGACCGGGTCCTGGCCGCGGCGGCCGCGCGGGGAGTGCGCCTCTCACACGTGGTGGAGACGCACGTGCACAACGACTACGTCACCGGCGGCCTGCACCTGGCGCGGATCACCGGCGCCGCCTACCTCCTGCCCGCCGCCGCGCGCGTCTCCTTCGCCCGCACCCCGGTCCGCGACGGGGACACGGTGCGCGTGGACGCCGGCCTCACCCTGCGGGCGATGGCCACACCGGGGCACACCCCGCACCACACCTCCTACGTCCTGGAGGACCGCGGGGCGGTGGCCGCCGTCTTCACCGGCGGTTCGCTGCTGATCGGCTCGGTGGGCCGCCCCGACCTGGTCGAGCCGAGGCTGACCGAACGGCTGGCGCGCGCCCAGCACGCCTCCGCCCGCAGGCTGGCCGCCGAGCTGCCGGACGAGACGCCGGTGCTGCCGACCCACGGGTTCGGAAGCTTCTGCGCCTCCTCCCGGTCCGAGGGGAACGCCACCACCATCGGCAAGGAGAAGGCGGGCAACGCCGCACTCGTCGAGGACGCCGACGCCTTCGTCACCGCTCTGCTGGCCGGCCTGGACGACGTGCCCGCCTACTACGCCCACATGGGCCCGGTCAACGCCGCGGGCCCCGCTCCGATCGACCTGACCACACCCCCGCGGGCCGACGCCGCCGACATCGCCGGGCGCCTGGACGGCGGGGAGTGGGTGGTGGACCTGCGCAACCGGATCGCGTTCGCGCAGGGCCACGTCGCCGGCTCGTTCAACTTCGAAGCGGACGGCAGGCTCGCCACCTACCTGGCCTGGATGATCCCCTGGGGCAGGCCCGTCACCCTCCTCGCGGAGTCGCCGGCCCAGCTCGCCGCCGCCCAGCGCGAACTGGCCCGCGTCGGCATCGACCGTCCGGCCGCCGCCGCCACCGGCTCCGTGCACGACTGGATACCCGACGGCCGCGGCCCGCGCTCCTTCCCCCGCGCCACCTTCGCCGACCTGGCGGTCCGGGCCCCCGGCCCGGACGTCGTCCTCGACGTGCGCCGGGACTCCGAGCGCGCCACGGGCTGGATCGCGGGCTCCGTGCACATCCCCGTCCACCACCTCCACCGCCGTCTGGCCGACGTACCCGCCGGAACGGTGTGGGTGCACTGCGCGGGAGGCATGCGGGCGGCGATCGCCGCATCCCTGCTGGACGCCGCCGGACGCGACGTCGTGGCCGTGGACGACTCCTTCGCCACCGCGGCCGGCGCCGGGCTGCCCCTCACCACCGGTACCGGCGGCTGAACGGCTCGGGGCGTCATCGCCATGGTCGGGGCGGCCCGCGGCGGAGGCCGTCCGCTCACCGCCTCAGGCGACGGGCGCGTCCGGTCGGACGATGGTCACCGGACACGGCGCGTGGAGCGCGACCTGCTGGCTCACCGAACCGAGGAGGGCCCGGCGGAAACCACCGCGTCCGCGACTGCCCACGACCAGCACGTCGGCCCCCTCGGCCGCGTCCACCAGGACATCGGCCGGATGCCCGCGCACCAGCCGTTCGTGGACCTGGGACGCCCCCTGGTCACCGAGCACCGTGCGGACCTCCTCGACCAGGCGCCGTTCGGCCTCCTCCTCGTCGAACGTCGCGTCCACCGCCGGAGCCGACCAGGACGCCTCGCCGGGAACCTCCCAGGCCGTCACCGCCTCGACCTTCCCGCCGACGAGGCCGGCGTACCGCACCGCCCACCGCAACGCGGTCTGGGACGAGGGCGAACCGTCGACGCCCACCACGATCCGCGGGGCCTCATGCTGCGTGTCCATGCCCTTCACCCCTTTCGAGATCTACCTCCAGCGTGGGCGAGGCGAGGGCCCTCCGCCACGCGAAGAGCCCGGCAGCGCGACCGCCGCCGCTGGAGCGTCACCGTGCCGTCTCAGCCCGTCGGCAGGCGGAACCACCTCTCCTGTCCTGCTTCGACCTGCTCCCGCAGGCCACCGGGCAGGACCAGCGGCAGCGGGCCCAGGAGCGATGCCGGAACCCGGATGCCCAGCCTTCCCGGGCGGAACCGGACGCGGACGTCCCGGTGCCCGAGGTACGACACCGAGAAGGCGGAGCCCGAGATCCCGGACAGGGCCACCGGGTCGACGTGCAGGCCGTCGGGTCCCGGATCGAGCCCTGCGACGGCGCGTTCGACGAGGTCGAGGGTGCCCGCCATCGCACCCAGGTGGATCCCTTCCCCGGCGGTGCCGCCCTGGGCGTCGGTGACGTCGGTCAGCAGGGCGTCCTCGCAGTAGCGCCACGCGTCCGGACCCTGCTGCCGGGCGAGGACCCAGCCGTGGACGAGTCCGCTGAGCGTGGAGCCGTGACAGGTCCGGCGCAGGTAGTAGGAGACCGTCCGGTCCCACAGCGCGTCGTCGAGTGCGTAGCCGAGCCGGGTGAACGTCCGGGCGAGCTCCGCGGGACGGAAGAGGAAGCCGAGCATGAGCGCGTCGGCCTGCTTGGAGGCCTGGTAGCGGTTGGGGCTGTCGCCTTCGGCCTCCAGGATGCGGTCCAGGCGCCGGATGTCGTGGTAGCGGGCGCGGTACTTCTCCCAGTCGAGCTCGGCGAGGTCGCCGTAGCCGTGGAACTGGCTGATCACGCCCTGGTGGAAGGGCACGTACAGGTGGCGCGAGAGGTCGTCCCAGAGGTCGGGGCCGTCCGCGGCGAGGCCGAGGTGCGCGAGGAGTTCGGCGCGCCGGGCGGCCGGGAGAGTCCCGTACACGTCCAGCGCGCGGGCGAGCACCCAGGCCGCGGTGACATTGGTGTACGCGTTGTCGTCGATGCCGGGGGCGGCGGCGTCCGGGTAGGCGTCGTGGTACTCGTCGGGGCCGACGACGCCCCGGATCCGGTAGCGGCCGAACCCCGCGTCCCACGTGGCGGCGCCGGCCCAGAACCGGGCGATGTCCAGGAGGAGTTCGGCGCCGGGGCCGTGCATGAAGCCGGTGTCCCCGGTGGCGAGGCCGTACTGCCAGACGTTCCAGGCGATGGCGGATCCCACGTGGCGCTGGAGGTGGGAGTGGTCCGGCAGCCACCGGCCCGACCGCGGGTTGAGGTGCAGGCTCTGCGTCTCCTCCCCGCCGGAACTTCCGCTCTGCCAGGGGAACATCGCGCCCCGGGCACCTGCCCGGCGCGCCGCGTCCCGAGCCGCGGGCAGCCGGCGGTGGCGGTACATCAGCAGGGCGCGGGCGGTCTCGGGGAAGTGCAGGGACAGGTAGGGCAGGACGAACAGCTCGTCCCAGAAGACGTGTCCCCGGTAGGCCTCGCCGTGCAGGCCCCGGGCGGGGACGCCGACGTCGAGTTCGGCGGTGTGCGGCGAGAGGGTCTGCAGCACGTGGAAAGCGTGCAGGCGCAGGATCCTGCCGGTCTCCCCCGGCGCCTGCAACTGCCCTTCTTCCCAGATCCGCTGCCAGGAAGCCTGATGGGACGCCAGCAGCGCCGGGAAGTCCGGGGCGTGCGTGGCGTACTCGATGCTGCGTCGCACCGGGTCGGTGAAGGGCCGGTCGAGCGAGCTGAACAGCGCGGCGGTCTTCACGATCACGACCGGCCGCCCTCGGCGGATGGGCAGGACGGACGTCTGTGTCGCGGCGTCGGCCGTGCAGGCCCGGCCGACGTTCGCGATGGGCCGTACGGACGTCCGGACCGCGAGCCCGATCCGCACTGCGGTCGCCGACGTGGTGCACGCCAGCCAGGCGACGCCCTCCGCCTCCACCCCGGCCCGGTGCTGCGCCCAGTGGCGGCCCGCCAGGGAGTGGTACCGCTCCACCCCGGCGTTGGTGACGTCGCCGTCGAGTACGGCTCGGACTTCGACCCTGCCGCTCCAGCCGTACGCCCGCAGGACGGTGCGCTGGGCGGCCAGAGCGGGGTCGCTCATGTCGACGAGGCGGACGTGGGTGACGCCGAGGCGGCGCCCCTGGGCGTCGTGGAAGAGGAGCCGACGGGTGAGCGTTCCGGCGCGGAGGTCCAGGGTGACACGGCAGTGGCGCAGTGAGGGGTGGTCGGGGGTGAGCCAGTCACCGGGCGGGGCGCCGTCGGGCAGGCAGCGGTAGCGCAGGGCGGTCCAGTCGGGCAGTCGGACCAGGTCCTCGTTCGAGACGGTGCGCCCGCCGATGGGGGAGGCGAGGCGGTTGTAGCAGCCGGCCAGGTAGGTGGCCGGGTAGTGGACGGCGTCGGCGGAGCACTCGGGGGCAGCTCCGCGGGTGGCGAACCGGCCGTTGCCGAGGGTGCACAGGGACTCGACCAGCCGCTCGGTCTTGGGGTCGTACTGCTGGTATTCCCACTCCCAGGACGAACTCACGGCAGGCTGCCTTCCAGGGCGGCGGGCAGCCCGCCGAGACCGGACAGGACGAGGTGGGCGCCGTGGGCGCGCAGGGCGTCCGCCGTGCGGGGGTCACCGTCGCGGTCGATTCCCACGACCAGGCCGAAGCGGCCGCGGCGGCCCGCCTCCACACCGACGAGCGCGTCCTCCACGACGGCGGCGTCCTCAGGGCCGACACCGAGACGCCCGGCGGCCTCCAGGAAGAGCGCGGGCGCGGGTTTGCCCGCGAGGCCCCGCTCCTGGGCTTCGGCTCCGTCCACGATCACCTCGAACCAGTCCGCGAGGCCCGCTGCTTCCAGGAGGGAGCGCGCGTGTCGTGAGGCCGAGACCGCCGCGCACCCGACCCGCATGTCCCTCAGGCCGAGCAGTGCGGGCCGGACGTCGTCGAACGCCCGTGGCGCTTCGGTGCGCACCATCTCGGAAAAGATCCGCTCTTTGCGGTGGGCGACCGCCTGCACCGTGTCGCATCCCGGCGGATCCCCGGGCTCTCCGGGCGGGAGGTCGATGCGGCGTGCCGCGAGGAAGGCCCGCACGCCGTCGAGCCGGGATCTGCCGTCCACCAGCTCCCGGTACTCACGGACCGCGTCGAACGCGCGGGGCCTCCCGCCGGAGCGCCGGGCCCAGGGGAGGAGGCAGCCGTCGAAGGTCTCCTTCCAGGCGGCCGCGTGCCGAGCGGCCGTGGGCAGGAGCACCCCGTCGGTATCGAAGACGACCGCGCGCGGCGTGCGCATCAGCCGTGCACCCCGCCGGACGGCGCCGGCTGCCGGCGGGTGGTGCCCTCGGTGGTGGTGCTCTTCATGGCCATCACTGCTCCTGGGGCGGTACGGCGACCGCCCTCGGCTCCGCGGAAGGGTCAACGCCAGGCTGTCCCCTGTGCCGCTGCCGCGCTTGGGCCGGTCGGCCCCCACCCGGGACCGGTCGGGCCCTCTCCCGCGTGCGGTCCACGCGTCCCCGCTCCGGTGGGCCGTCCTGGTCCGCCGGCCTGGGCCGGACGGTCCCCGCGGTATGCACCGCGCGGCCCTTCCGGCCCGCCCCGGCCCCGGCGCAGGGTGAGGGAGACGAGGGACCCGACCGTCGGCCCGTCCGTCTCCGCCCGCGCCCGGCTCCCCGACCCGTTCGCCCCCTACGGCAGCGGAACCCCGCTCGCCCACGCCCGCTGAGGACCCCGCCATGACCTCCACCCCCTACACCGTCGCCGATGTCATGACCACCAGGGTCATCGCCATCACCCCGTCGACCGGCTTCAAGGACATCGCCGCCGCCATGCAGCGCTGGAAGGTGACCGCCCTCCCCGTCGTGGAAGGCGAGGGCCGCGTCGTCGGCGTGGTCTCCGAAGCGGACCTCCTGCCGAAGGAGGAGTTCCACGAACACCGCCCCGGCCTGATCGAACAGATGCGCCGCCTCGGCGACACCGCCAAGGCCGGCTCCACCCGCGCCGAGAACCTCATGACCACCCCCGCCGTCACGGTCCGCCCCGACGCCACCCTCCCCCAGGCCGCCCGCCTCATGACCGACCGCCACGTCAAGCGCCTCCCGGTCGTCGACGCCGACGGCACCCTCAAGGGCATCGTCAGCCGCGCCGACCTGCTCAAGGTCTTCCTGCGCACCGACGAAGAACTCGCCGAGGAGATCCGCCGGAGCGTCGTCGCACGTCTCTTCCCCCTCTCCCGCGAAGCGGTCAAGGTCACCGTCTCCCAGGGCGTCGCCACCCTGACCGGCCAGGTCCGGGACCCCACCCTGATCCCCATGGCCGAACGCCTCGCCCACTCCGTCGAGGGCGTCGTCGACGTCCGCTCCCGGCTGGAAGCGCACACCGAACCGTCGGCCCCGGGGAGGCCGGCTGCGCCGCGGGCACCGCGATGAGCAC
Source organism: Streptomyces racemochromogenes (assembly GCF_044129415.1). Lineage (GTDB taxonomy): Bacteria > Actinomycetota > Actinomycetes > Streptomycetales > Streptomycetaceae > Streptomyces > Streptomyces racemochromogenes_A. Next base: position 46,179 of record NZ_JBBDHD010000005.1, on the reverse strand, counting down.
GGCCGCGACACCGGATCCCGCCGGTCCGGCGGTCGTCACCCTGACGATGAACCCCACGATCGACCTCTGCTGGGAAGTCGAACGGCTGGAGGGCACCGGCAAGAACCGTGCGCGGGTCAGGTCGGTGGGCGCCGGGGGCGGAGGGATCAACGTCGCCCGTCACGTCGTACGGTTCGGAGGACGGGCCACGGCCGTCCACACGGCCGGAGGCGGGCCCGGCCCGCGCCTCAACCGGCTGCTCGACCAGGAGGGCATCGACCACGTCGCCGTCGGCATCGAGGACGACACCCGCGAGGCCCTCGTGCTGTTCGAGGCCTCGTCGCGCCGCAGCTACCACATCGTGCCACCCGGCCCGCGCGTGCACCACCACGAGGGACAGCGGTGCCTGGAAGTCCTGGGGCGGCTGGTCGGCGGCTGCCCGTACGCCGTGGCCAGCGGCAGCCTGCCGGGCGGCCTGCCCGACGACTACTTCGCGTCCGTCGCCCGCGTGGTCAGGGAGGCCGGATCCCGGCTGATCCTGGACACCTCCGGGCCGGCGCTCCGGGCGGCGCTGGCGGAGGGCGTGTTCCTGTTCCGGTGCAACCGGACGGAGGCCGAGAGCCTGACCGGCCGGGCCGTCAGCGGCTTCGCCGACGCCCGGGCCCTCAACGAGCACCTGCTCACCACCGGGGCCGCCGAGATCGCCGTCACGACGCTCGGAGCGCTGGGCGCCCTGTGCTCGACCTCCCGAGGCCACACCCGGCTCTACGCGCCGCCGCTCCCCGGTGAGCCCTTGAGCGACGCGGGGGCCGGAGACAGCATGGTCGCCGCGCTCGCCACCCGGTTGGCGGCCGGAGACGATCCGGTCAGCGCCTGCGCCCTCGGGGTGGCCGCGGCCGCCGCGGCGATGCTCACCCCCAGCACCGAATCCTTCGACGTGGACGTGGCACGGTCGCTCCGGTCCCAGGTGAAGATCACCGCCGACTGAGGAGCACCGGCCTGTCGTCCAGGTCGGCGTTGGCCGGGTCGCCGGACGCCACATGGCCTGCCACGGCACCCCTCCGGCCGGTTCCGCGTCCACGATCCGCGCACACCGGGAACCGCTGGAGCGCGGGCGGGGTCCGACAGCCGTCAGTCGTCGTCCTGGTCCGCGGCGCCGACGGCTTCCGCCAGGGCGTCCACGACGTCCGAGACGCGGTGGCGGCCGCGGTGGGCCGCCCGTTGGCGTTCGGCGCCGTTGCCGAGGGTGCGCAGGCGGGCCCAGCCGGCGGTGACCGTCTCCAGGTCGCCGTGGTGCAGGAGGGCGGGGCGCAGATCGTCCAGCATCCGTTCGACGAGCCTGACGGCAGGCTGGAGGCGCCGGGTGTGCAGGTCCACGGCGTCTCCGGTCAGGCCGTCGCGTGCGGCGCGCCAGCACGCGGTCCGCAGGAGGCCCGACGGCGGGCGGAAGGCGGGCCTGCCCGTCTCGATGTCCGCGAGGGCGGTGGCGACGAGGGCTCTGGTGACCGCGGCGAGCAGCACGGTGTCCGCCGCGGTGGGTGCGGCGTCGAACGCCCGGATCTCCAGGGTGGGCACATGGTGGGAGGGACGGATGTCCCAGTAGAGTCCGCCGCGGTCCATGATGGTTCCGGTCGCGGTGAGGTCCTCGACGAGGGCGTCGAAGTGCTCCGTCGAGTCGAAGTGCGGTGGCGGTCCGGCGGCGGGCCAGCGCGCCCAGGCCAGGGTGCGCCAGCTCGCGTATCCGGTGTCCCGGCCCTGCCAGTACGGGGAGTTGGCGGAGAGCGCGATCAGTTGCGGGAGCCGGCTGCGCAGGTGGTTGCTGACCTTCAGGGCGAGGCCCACGTCGGGGATGCCGATGTGGAGGTGGCAGGCGCAGATGGTCTGTTCGTCGTCCAAGGCCCCGAACATCGCCACGCTCCGGGCGTACCGGGGCCCGTCGGTCACCGCCGGCGGCCAGGGCTGGGACAGAACGGGCGTGCCGCTGGAGACGACGCCCAGGCCGTGCCGCGCGGCGGCGCGCACGACGGCCGTGCGCATGGCGCGGACCTGGTCGGCGAAGGCGGCCAGGCTGGTGTGGGGGTCGGTGCGCGCCTCGACCTGGTAGCAGGTGATCTCCGTGGTGACCCGCTCGCCCAGTTCGGAGGCGGCTTCGGCGACCACCTTCCGGGCCTCCGGTCTCAGCTCCCTGGTCACCGGGTCGACCAGCAGGTACTCCTCCTCGGCCCCCACGGTCAGGGCCCGTCTGCGCCGGCCTGCCGCAGGGGCGTCGTAGCCGGTGGCCGAACCGGCTCCTTCCGGTACCGCGGGTGTCCGCCCTTTACTGGTCACGGTCATCATCCTGTCACCGACAGCGATACCGAAACCTTTCTCGGGAGTGACATGCGCGACCGGACACAGATCCCGATCGCCGGCGGCGGCCCCGGCGGGGCAACGGCGGCCGCGCTCCTCGCGCGCCGGGGTTTCGAGGTGACGGTGCTGGAGCGGGACCGCTTCCCCCGCTACCACATCGGCGAGTCCCTGCTCCCCTCCCTGCTGCCCGTCCTGGAGGCGATGGGCGCGCGCGAGCTCGTCGAGGGGTACGGCTTCGTCCGCAAGACCGGCGCCTTCTACGGGTGGGGCGGCGAGGAGTGGTCCCTGGGCTTCGACGAACCCCACCGGCCCGCCCCGTACAGCTTCCAGGTCGTCCGCGGGGAGTTCGACCGGCTGCTGCTGGAGCACGCCCGCGGCCAGGGCGCCGTGGTACGGGAGGAGACGAGCGTCCGCCAGGTGGCGCTGCCGGCGGGCCGGGCGACGGAGGCCGCCTGGGCCACCCGTGACGGCCGTGAAGGCAGCACCGCCTTCCGGTACTTCATCGACGCCTCCGGCCGGGCCGGGGTCCTGGGCGCCCGCCGGCGGGGCGCCCGCCGGTTCCACGACGCGTTCCGCAACGTCGCCGTCTGGAGCTACTGGCGGGGCGCGGTACCCCTGCCTTCAGCACCGGACGGCGCGATCGGAGTCTTCTCGCTCCCCGAGGACGGCTGGCTGTGGGCCATCCCCCTCCACGACGGCACCCTCAGCGTCGGCCTGGTCACCGGCAAGCGGTCCTTCCACCGGGCCCGGGAGCGCCACGGGTCCGTCGACGCCGTCTACCACCAGGCGGTGGAGGGCTCCCCGCACCTGACCCGGATCCTCGCCCGTGCCCGCCGCACCGCGCCGGTCAAGGTGGAGAGCGACTACTCCTACGTGAGCCGCGCGTTCTGCGGCGAGGGCTACTTCCTCGTCGGCGACGCCGCCTGCTTCGTCGACCCGCTGCTGTCCACCGGCGTCCACCTGGCGATGTACAGCGGTCTGCTGAGCGCCGCCGCCATCGGAAGCACCCTGCGCGGCGAGGTCGACGAGGGCGCGGCCCGTCGCTTCTACGAGACCGCCTACCGGCAGGCCTACGAGCGGCTCCTCATCCTCGTCAGCGCCTTCTACCGCCTCCACGACGGCCGCGACGCCTACTTCCGCAAGGCCCAGACCCTCAGCCGCCGTGACCGGGCGGGCATGCGCCTCCACGAGTCCTTCCTCGACATCGTCACCGGCGTCGAGGACGTACGCGACGCCCGCGAGGAAGCCGTCGACCTCCTCCACGCGAAGCTCCGCGACCCCCTGCCCGGGCAGCGGCCCCACGGACTGGGCGGCCACGCCACCGACCGGATGTTCTCCCTGCCCACCAGCCCCCACCACGCGCCCGCCGGCCTCTTCCTGGACCTGGACCCCTATCCGCGCCTCGTCGCGGCCGGGGGAAGCATGTGAGGCGACGCGTGAACGGGGACGTGGTGGTCATGGGTGCGGGCGTGCCGGGCGGGCCAGTCGCCTACGCCCCGGGCTGCCGGTCGTGCTGTCGGGTCGGCCGGGGCCTCGCGGGCGGCATGCGCCATGCCCGGCGTACTGGACGAGGTCACGGCGGCCGCCCTGCGGACCCGGCACGGCGGCCTCCGCCTGCGGAAGGCGGTGGAGGCGGGCGACGCCTCGGACGTCCCCGGCTGCCTGCCGCCGGCCGACGACCGGGCGCTGCGCGCCGCGTACCTGCCCCGGGAGCGGTTCCTCGACGTCCGCCGCCGGCTGCTGACCCCGGACGCCGCACGCGGGGCGCTGCCGGGGCGGGCGGGCTCCGCTCCCGCGGCAGCGGCAGCGGCAGCGGCAGCGGCTACGAGGTCACCACGGGCGAGGGGACGTTCACGACCGGCCGGGGCCTGGTCCGGCACGCTCCTGGACGGCGTCGATCCGGACCCGCCCGTGCTGCCGGTCGTCGTGGCCGAAGGCACCGCCGCGGCCCTCCGCCCCGCCCACCCCGTTCCGCCGCTGGTCCTGCGCACGCCCAACCGCGCCTCCGCGTGCGGACTGCACGCCGTCCCGCAGGCCGACGGCACCTGGTACCCGGGTGCCTCCGCCGCACCGGCCCTCCGCCCCGGCGACGTACCGACCGCCCGGTGGGACCCGACGGACACCGCCTCCTCGGGAAGGCCGGCCTCCCCGGCCCGTGGGTGGCCACCGGCACGCACCGCGACGGCCTCCACGCCTCACCCCTGACCGCCCAGGAGCCGGCCACCGAGATCCTGCACGGCATCCGGAGCCCCTGGCTCGCCCCCTGGCAGCCGGAGCGCAGACCGATCGCCGACCTGACGCCTGCCGAGGCCACCGCGGGAGCAGCCGCCCGCCACGCCGCCCTCGCCGCAGAGTCCCGCAATGCGCCCGCCCCTCGCCGGCGCCCGGCCCGACCTGCTCGCGGACGCCTACCGGCAGCTGATGGGACAGGCCTACGGCCGTCCGCTTGCGGTACGTGCCTGCCGAACCTCCGTCGTCACTTCACCTCGACCGTGACCTTCCACGGGGTGATCACCAAGGGACAGACCCGGCCCGCGTCGGGGCGGCAGCGCCGTTGCGCGGTGATGGTCGCGGTGCCGTCGAGTTCCGCCTGCAGGACGGCCGACGCGTCACCGTTCGGCGCCGTGCGTCCCGCCGTTCGCCGGAGCACCGTGGAATCGCTGGATGTCGGGGTGCTCCAGGTCCAGGTGAGTCCGTTTTCGCGGTATCCGGTCAGTCGGACTTCGATGTCGTCACCCAGGCTCACGACGGCAGACCGACCGTTGTCCGAGTTCGTGAGCACCGTACGGGCGGCCAGCCGGGCGGCAGGCGCCGCGTGCGTGGCGGCGGGGAGGGTGAGGGGCAGGAAGGCCAGTGCCAGGGCGGCGGCCCCGCGGGCGGGAGTGGTCATCACGAAGCGGTTCTATCGGGTTCCCCTCACCCCCGGGAAGGTGTGTCATCCGATCAGGTGGAGGCCTTCACCCGCAGGAACGGGACGACCTTCAGCCGCCCGCCGGAGAGACCGGGCGGGCGGTTCTGGGGCGGAACCCGGGGTGCGGCGGACACCACTCCGCCGCACCCCGTGCACCACGCTCCGCCGGGCCCCTCTGCCCGGCGGCTCCACCGGGTCCCTCAGCAGTCCCGGTCGTAGGTGTGGAACCCCCGGCCGGTCTTGCGGCCCCGCAGTCCCGCCTGCACCATCCGCATCAGCAGCGGGGGTGGGGCGTAGAGGGGTTCCTTGAACTCGTCGTACAGCGACTCGGCGATGGCGGCGACGGTGTCGAGGCCGATGAGGTCGGCGAGCTTCAGCGGGCCCATGGGGTGGGCGCAGCCGAGCTCCATGCCGGCGTCGACGTCTGCGGCGGTGGCGAAGCCGGACTCGGCCATCCGGATCGCGGAGAGCAGGTAGGGGACGAGGAGGGCGTTGACGACGAAGCCGGCCCGGTCCTGGGAGCGGATCACGGTCTTGCCCAGGGTGTCGCGGGCGAACGCCTCCACCGTCTCCAGGGTCTCGCGGCCGGTGTGGAGCGAGGAGACGACCTCTACCAACGGCAGGACGGGCACCGGGTTGAAGAAGTGGAGCCCGACGACGCGGTCGGCGCGGCCTGTGGCCATGCCCAGGCGCATGACGGGGAGGGAGGAGGTGTTGGTGGCGAGGATCGCCGCCGGATCGGCGACGATCTTGTCGAGGGCGGCGAACGTCCCGGTCTTGACGTCCGCGTTCTCGGTCACGGCCTCGATGACGAGCTGTCGGTCCGCGAGGTCCTCCAGGTCGGCGGAGAAGACCAACCGGGTCAGGGCTTCTTCTGCGGAGATGCGGTCCAGCTTGCCGCGCCGGACGGCCCGTTCGAAGGAGGTGGCGACGCGTTCGCGGGCCGCCGAGACAGCGGTGGCGTCGGCCTCGCAGACGACGGTGTCGAGTCCGGCACGGGCGCAGACCTCGGCGATCCCGGCGCCCATCCGGCCGCCGCCGACCACCCCGACCCGGCGGATACGGGCGCTCATGACCGCACCTGCGGGATGCGCACGAGGTGGCGGGTGTAGGCGTCGGGGGTGAAGAAGAGCGGGAGCTCGGGGGCGAGGGCGTTCCGCTCGAACAGCTCCCGCACCTCGTCGAGGGCCGCCCAGGGGTGCCGGGCACCGAAAGCTGCCAGTTCCTCGCCGAGGATGCGGAGTACGTCCTCACGGTCGATGACCCGGTGACGCAGCCACTGCCAGATCTGGGCCCGGGCGATCTCGGCGGTCGCGGCGTCCTCCATCAGCCCGTACAGGGCCACGGCGCCCTGCCCCCGCAGCCAGGCGTCGAAGTACCGCAGCGCGACGGTGATGTTGCTGCGCACGCCCTGTTCCGTGGGCGGTCCGCCGATCCGCCGGACAGAGAGCAGGTCCGCAGCCGTCACGTGCCCGTCCTCGCGGGTGCGGTCCAGCTGGTGGGGCCGCTCCCCCAGGACCCCGTCGAAGACCTCGCGGCAGACGGAGACCAGGCCCGGGTGGGCCACCCCGGAGCCGTCGAAGCCGTCCTCGGCCTCGCGCTCCTTGTCGAGGCGCACCTCGGCGAGGGCGGCGGCGTCGGCCTCGGGGTCCTTGCCGGGGACGTGTGCGGCCATGCCACCGATGGCGTGGGCGCCGCGCTTGTGGCAGGTACGGACGAGGAGGTCGGTGTACGCCCGCATGAAGGGGACGGTGGTGGTCACCTGCGCGCGTTCGGGCAGGAGGAAGTCGGTGCGGTGGCCGAAGGTCTTGATCAGGCTGAAGAGGTAGTCCCGGCGGCCCGCGTCGAGGCCGGCGGAGTGCTCGCGCAGTTCGTAGAGGATCTCCTCCATCTCGAACGCGGCCGTGATCGTCTCGATCGGGACGGTGGCGCGGACGGTGCCGCGGGGGATGCCGAGGAGGTCCTGGGCCAGGACGAAGACGTCGTTCCAAAGCCGCGCCTCGTAGCGGTTCTCCAGCTTGGGCAGGCAGAAGTACGGGCCGTGCCCGGCGTCGATCTGGCGCTGCGCGCAGTGGAAGAAGTACAGCCCGAGGTCGACCACGGGGGCGGGGACGGGCCGGCCGTCGAACTCCAGGTGTTCCTCCAGGAGGTGCCACCCCCGGGGCCGGACCATGATGGTGGCCGGATGCTCGCCGAGCCTGTACTCCTTGCCCTCGGGCGTGGTGAAGTCGATCCGGCGCTCGATGGCGTCGAGGAGGGTCAGCTGGCCACCGATGACATTGTCCCAGGTGGGTGCGGTGGCGTCCGCGAAGTCCGCCATCCAGACGCGGGCGCCGGAGTTGAGGGCGTCGACGGCCGTGCGCCGATCGGGCGGTCCGGTGATCTCCACCCGGCGGTCCTCCAGCCCGGGGGCCGGGGCGGCCACCCGCCAGGTCGGGTCGGCCCGGACGGCGGCGGACGTGAGGGGGAAGTCGAGCGGGGAGCCGGAAGCCAGGCGGATGGCCTGCCGGCGACGTTCCTTGAGCAGCTGTTCGCGGCGGTCACCGAAGGCCTCGGCGAGGCGGGCGAGGAAGTCCAGGGCGGCGGGGCTGAGGATCCGGTCGTGGCGGTCGCCCGGGGCCGCGAGGACGTGCACGGGGCGGGCAGGGGCACTGGTGGGCATCGGGGCACTCCTGGGCGGGAAAGGCGAGCGGGGGCGGGCGGGGGTGGGTCTCCCACCCCCGTCGGGCCGGACGGCGTGTGGGCTCTACGGGCTCAGTGGAACTGCTCTTCCTCGGTGGAGCCGGTCAGTGCCGTGGTGGACGAGGCGGGGTTGACGGCGGTGGAGACCAGGTCGAAGTAGCCGGTGCCGACCTCGCGCTGGTGCCTGACGGCCGTGAAGCCGTGCCGCTGGGCCGCGAACTCGCGCTCCTGGAGGTCGACGTAGGCGGTCATGCCGTGCTGGGCGTAGCCGCGGGCGAGGTCGAACATGCCGTGGTTGAGGGAGTGGAAGCCGGCCAGCGTGATGAACTGGAACTTGTACCCCATGGCGCCCAGCTCCTTCTGGAACTTGGCGATCCGGTCGTCGTCCAGGGCCGCCTTCCAGTTGAAGGACGGCGAGCAGTTGTAGGCGAGCATCCGGTCCGGGTACTGGGCGTGGATCGCTTCGGCGAACGCCCGGGCCTGGGCCAGGTCCGGGGTTCCCGTCTCGACCCAGATCAGGTCGGCGTACGGGGCGTAGGCCAAGCCTCGGGCGATCACCGGAGCCATGCCGTTCCGGACCCGGTAGAAGCCCTCCGCCGTGCGCTCCCCGGTGGTGAACTGTGCGTCGCGTTCGTCGACGTCGCTGGTGAGCAGGTTCGCGGCGAGGGCGTCGGTGCGGGCGATGACCAGGGTGGGGGTGTCGGCGATGTCGGCCGCGAGGCGGGCGGCGTTCAGCGTGCGGATGTGCTGCGAGGTGGGCACGAGGACCTTGCCGCCGAGGTGGCCGCACTTCTTCTCGGAGGCGAGCTGGTCCTCGTAGTGGATGCCCGCCGCGCCCGCGGCGATCATCGCCTTCGTCAGCTCGAAGGCGTTCAGCGGGCCGCCGAAGCCGGCTTCCGCGTCCGCGACGATCGGCGCCAGCCAGTCCGTAGTGTCCGTGCCGCCCTCGGAGGTGGCGATCTGGTCGGCGCGCAGCAGGGCGTTGTTGATCCGGCGGACCACCTGGGGAACGGAGTTGACCGGGTAGAGGGACTGGTCGGGGTAGGTGTGCCCGGCCTGGTTGGCGTCGGCTGCGACCTGCCAGCCCGACAGGTAGATCGCCTGGAGCCCCGCGCGGACCTGCTGGACGGCCTGGCCGCCGGTGAGCGCGCCGAGCGCGTGGACGTAGTCCAGGTCGTGCAGCTGTCGCCACAGGCGCTCGGCGCCGCGCCGGGCCAGGGTGTGTTCCTCGCGCACGCGCCCGGACAGGCGGACGACGTGCTCTGCCGAGTAGGTGCGCTCGATGCCCGCCCACCGGGGGTCCTCGGCCCACCGCTGCTTGAGTTGCTCGGCCGCTGCCGTCGTGCGGGTGTCTGCCATGACCGTCACCGTCTCCGTAAGTCGCTTGGTCTGCCAACACACTCGTCATCGAAAGCGAGGGATTGGCACGCTGTGCCTTGATGAGGGTTGCGGCCGCCGGTCCCACCTGGGGCGGAACTGAGCAACGGTGCAGGACGGTCGAGTTCAAGCCGTCGGGATCTCCGACGTCAGGGCGCCGATGAGGCCCCAACTGCCCGCCCCTACCGTCGGGTTCCGGCGGCCGCACGACAGACTCTGACAGCGACACTCAGTGCCATCAACGGGTGACGGCTGCCAATCTCTGCGAATCTTCCGGGGCGTTTTTGCCATGGTTGCGAAGGGTTGGCACCGGCAGGATCGTGCGTACCCTGAAGCCGAGGCGAGGGCGGAGGAGTACGGGTGAGCAAGACGTACGCGGGGGCGCGGTTGCGGCGGCTGCGCGAGGAGCGCCGGATGAGCCAGGCCGAGCTGGCCCGGGTCCTGGGCATCTCTCCGAGCTATCTGAACCAGATGGAGCACGATTCCCGGCCGCTCACGGTGCCGGTGCTGCTGCGGCTGACCGAGGCGTTCGGGGTCGATCCGGGGTTCTTCTCCGAGCGGGACACCAGTCGGCTCGTCGCCGACCTGCGCGAAGCCCTCGCGAACGAGGTCGCCGATGCCCGTGTCTCTGCGTCCGACCTGGCGGAGCTGGCCACCCGGATGCCCGCCGTCGCCTCGGTACTGCTGGACCTCGGCCGGCGCAGCCAACTCCTCGCCGAACGGCTCGCCGAGACCGCGGACGGCCGGGACGTCCGAGACGGCGGGCCCGGCGCGCCGCGCTCACCGCACGAGGAGATCCGCGAGTTCTTCTACCGCCGCCGGAACTACCTGCACGACACCGACCTCGCCGCCGAGGAGCTCGCCCACGAGATCGGCATCCGGCCCGGCGAGGTCCTGCGGGTCCTGTCGAACCGGCTCACCGACGGGCACGGGATCCGCCTCGCGGCCGGTTCCGGGGAGCTGCACCGTTTCGACCGGCGGGCCGGCGTCCTGCACCTCTCCGGCCGGCTGCGGCCCGGCCAGCAGGCGTTCCGGATGGCCACTCAGCTCGCCCTGCTCGAATACGGGGACGACCTGGACCGGCTGGCCGCCGAGGACTTCGAGCCCGGCTCCCCCGCCCACCGCCTGGCCCGGATCGGCATCGCGAACTACTTCGCCGCAGCGCTCATCCTTCCGTACCGTGCCTTCCACACAGCGGCCGAGACGTTCCGGTACGACATCGAACGCCTCACCGACCACGTCGGCCTCGGCTACGAGACCGTCTGCCACCGCCTCAGCACCCTCCAACGCCCCAGGCTGCGCGGGGTTCCCTTCTCCTTCGTCCGCGTCGACCGGGCCGGGAACATGTCCAAACGGCAGTCCGCCACCGGATTCCACTTCTCCCGCGCCGGCGGCACCTGCCCGCTGTGGAACGTCTACGAGGCCTTCGCCGCCCCCGGCCGCATCCACGTCCAGGTCGCTGCCATGCCCGACGGGCAGCGCCACCTGTGGACCGCCCGCGCCGTCACCCGCCACCGCGGCGGCTGGGGCGAACCCGGCAAGACCTTCGCCATCGGCCTCGGCTGCGAGATCCGCCACGCCTCCCGGCTCGTCTACTCCGATGGCCTGGACCTGGACAACGCCTCGGCCGCCACCCCCATCGGGATGGGGTGTCGCCTCTGCGAACGTCTGGACTGCCCCCAGCGGGCGGTTCCGCCCCTCGGCCGCACGCTCGCGGTGGACGAGAACAGCAGCACCTTCGTCCCCTACCCCGTCCTCGCCGACCAGGACCGAGCGGTCACATCAGGCGCCGCGCTTCCCGGCCGCTGACGGGCGCACCCCCACCTCCCCGCGCCGCACCGCGGGCAGGCACGCAGCTCGTCCCGCCGCTGCAGGGCCCGTTCCCGGACGTCCGGCAGCTCGCCCACGACGCGCATGGCCTGACCGTGGACCCAGCGGGTGGTGGCTCTGGACTTATTAGGACGTCCAACTATATGTTCCTGGCACAAGGTCCGCGGTGCAGGGAAGCCGGTGTGAGTCCGGCACGGTCCCGCCACTGTGACCGGGGAGTGTGCTGCCATCCACACGCCACTGACGAGGTCTGTCGGGAAGGCGGGCGGCGCGCGGGGATCCGGGAGTCAGGATACCGGCCGCGGATGTTCCGTGTTGTCCACGAGGATGGAGCAGACACGCATGGCACCGGTCCGTACCCACGACCCTGGTGATCCGGCGGAGCGAGCGGCGACTCCCGCGCTCACCTAGCTCACCGGCGGCCCTCCGCCGCCCCGTCCCACGGCATTCCCCCGCGACGCGCCCGACCGGGTGCGCCCGCCGGCCCGCCGTGCCATCCCCGGATCCAACCTGACGAGAGCAGGCACCCATGGTCCGTGAACTCACCCATTTCATCGGCGGAAAGCACACCACCGGCACGTCCGGGCTCTTCGCCGACGTCTACGACCCCAACACCGGCACCGTCCAGGCCCGCGTACCGCTCGCGGGACGAGCCGACACCGAAGCGGCCATCTCCAACGCCGAGGATGCGCAGGCGGAATGGGGGCAGTGGAACCCGCAGCGCCGGGCCCGCGTGCTGCTGCGCTTCCTCCAGCTCGTCGAGGGCGAGCGCGGGAGCCTCGCCCGCCTGTTGTCGGCGGAACACGGCAAGACCGTCGCCGACGCTCACGGCGACCTGCAACGCGGCCTGGAGGTGGTCGAGTTCGCCGCAGGCATCCCCCACCTCCTCAAGGGCGAGTTCACCGACAACGCCGGCACCGGCATCGACGTGCACTCCCTGCGGGGCCCGCTCGGCGTCGTCGCCGGCATCACGCCCTTCAACTTCCCCGCCATGATCCCGCTGTGGCAGGCCGCACCTGCTCTGGCCTGCGGGAACGCGTTCGTCCTCAAGCCGTCCGAGCGCGCCCCGTCCGTACCGCTGCGCCTCGCGGAGCTCTTCCTGGAGGCCGGCCTGCCGCCGGGCGTCCTCAACGTGGTCAACGGTGGCAAGGAAGCCGTCGACACCCTCCTCGAAAACCCGCGTGTGCAGGCCCTGGGTTTCGTCGGCTCCACGCCGATCGCGGCGCACATCTACGCCACGGCCGCCGCACACGGAAAGCGCGCCCAGTGCTTCGGCGGGGCCAAGAACCACATGATCGTGATGCCCGACGCCGACCTGGACCAAGCCGTCGACGCCCTGATCGGGGCCGGCTACGGATCGGCGGGCGAGCGGTGCATGGCCATCTCCGTCGCCGTGCCGGTGGGCGAGGAGACCGCCGACCGGCTGGTGGCGGCGCTCAAGGAGCGGATCGCCACCCTGAAGATCGGGCGCTCGGACGACCCCGACGCGGACTTCGGGCCCCTGGTCAGCCGCGACGCCCTCCACCGGGTGCGCCGCTACGTGGACATCGGCGTCAATGAGGGAGCCGAACTCGTCGTCGACGGCCGGAGCTTCGCTCTGGAGGGTCACGAGAACGGCTTCTTCGCCGGAGCCTCGCTCTTCGACCGGGTCACGCCGCAGATGCGCGTCTACCGCGAGGAGATCTTCGGCCCCGTCCTGTCCGTCGTACGGGCAGCCGACTTCGAGGAGGCGCTGCGGCTGCCGAGCGAGCACCCCTTCGGCAACGGCGTGGCGATCTTCACCCGGGACGGGGACACCGCCCGCGAGTTCACCCGCCGCGTCAACACGGGGATGGTCGGCGTCAACGTCCCCATCCCGGTGCCCGTCGCGTACCACACCTTCGGCGGCTGGAAGAAGTCCGGCTTCGGCGACCTCAACCAGCACGGGCCCGACTCGATCCGCTTCCACACCCGCACCAAGACCGTCACCTCGCGCTGGCCCTCCGGGGTCAAGGAAGGCGCGAGCTTCACCATCCCGACGATGAGGTGAGCGCAGTGACCACCACCCTCACCGAGGACCAGCTCGCCCTCGCCGAGGTCACCCTCGACTTCGCCCGGGAGCAGCTCGCCCCGCACGCGGTGGCATGGGACCGGGACAAGCACTTCCCCATCGACGTCATCCGCCGTGCCGCCGCGCTCGGTCTCGGCGGTGTGTACGTCCCTGAGGGGCACGGCGGTTCGGGACTGTCCCGCGCCGACGGTGTCCTCGTCTTCGAGGCCCTTGCCACCGGCTGCCCGTCCATCGCCGCCTACCTCTCCATCCACAACATGGTCGGCTGGATGATCGACCGCTACGGCGACGACGCCCAGCGCGCCCGCTAGCTGCCCGGTCTCTGCTCCGCCGCGACCCTGGGCAGCTACTGCCTCACCGAACCGGGCGCCGGGTCCGACGCCGCCGCCCTGCGCACCCGCGCGGAGCGCCAGGGCGACCACTACGTGCTGACCGGCGTCAAGCAGTTCATCTCGGGCGCCGGAGCCGCCGCCGTCTACATGGTCATGGCCCGGACGGGCGAGCCGGGCCCGGGCGGGATCTCCGCCTTCGTCGTCGAACGCGACGACCCCGGCGTCTCGTTCGGCCCGAACGAACGCAAGATGGGCTGGAACGCCCAGCCCACCCGCCAGGTGGTCCTCGACGGCGTCCGCGTCCCCGCCGACCGGCTCCTCGGGTCCGAGGGCGACGGCTTCCGGATCGCCATGAACGGCCTCAACGGCGGCCGCCTGGGCATCGCCGCCTGCTCGCTCGGCGGCGCGCAGAGCGCCCTGGACCGCAGCCTGTCCCACCTCGCCACCCGCGAGGCCTTCGGCACCCGGCTGCTGGACGCCCAAGCACTGCAGTTCCGGCTCGCCGACATGGCCACCGAGCTGGCCGCCGCCCGGGCGCTGGTCCGGCACGCCGCCGAGGCCCTGGACAGCGGTGACCCACTGGCCCCGCGGCTGTGCGCGATGGCCAAGCGGTTCGCCACCGATACCGGGTACGCGGTCGCCGACGCCGCCCTGCAACTCCACGGCGGCTACGGCTACCTGAGCGAGTACGGCATCGAGAAGATCGTCCGCGACCTGCGGGTCCACCAGATCCTGGAAGGCACGAACGAGGTCATGCGCGTGATCGTCGCGCGCGGGCTGACGGAGGCACCGCGATGACCGACCACACTCCGAGCACGTCCGAGGACGTCCTCACCCGCACGGAGGGCCGCGCCGCCTATATCACTCTCAACCGCCCCAAGGCCCTCAACGCCCTCGACCACCCCATGGTGCTGCGCATGGAGGAGGCCCTCGCGGCCTGGGCCGCCGACCCGTCCGTCGAGGTGGTCGTCATCTCGGGCGCCGGCGACCGGGGCCTGTGCGCGGGCGGCGACATCCGCGCGATCCACGAGGACGCCCGCAGCGGCGGCACCGCCTCGGCGGCCTTCTGGCGCGACGAGTACCGGCTCAACGCTCTGATCGCCCGCTACCCGAAGCCGTACGTCGCGCTCATGGACGGCATCGTCATGGGCGGCGGGGTCGGGGTCTCCGCCCACGGCAGCGTCCGCATCGTCACCGAACGGTCCACGGTCGCCATGCCGGAGACGGGCATCGGCTTCGTCCCCGACGTCGGCGGTACGTGGCTCCTGGCCTTGGCTCCGGGGGAACTCGGCACCCACCTGGCCCTGACCGGGACGCCGGTCGGCGCCGCCGACGCGCTGCTGTGCGGGCTCGCCGACCACTTCGTCCCCTCGGCCTCCTTGCCCGCGCTCGCCGGGGAGCTGGCTTCGGACTCCCTGCACTCCGTAGTCGAACGCCACGTGGGACGGCCTCCGTCCGGCGATCTGAGCACCTCGCGCGAGTGGATCGACCACTGCTACGCCGCCGACACCGCCGAGGAGATCGTCGCGCGGCTGCGGGCCTCCGACGAGCCTGCCGCGAAGGCCGCCGCGGACACAGGGCCTGCTGGACGCGGCCCGGCCCGGCACCCTGTTCATCGACTGCTCCACCATCGACGTCGCCGATGCCCGTGCCGCCCACGAGGCTGCGGTCGCCGCGGGTCACCGGGCGCTGGACGCGCCGGTGTCCGGCGGGGTGGTGGGCGCCGAGGCGGCCACGCTCACCTTCATGGCCGGTGGCGGGTCCGAGGAGTTCGCGGCCGCAGAGCCGCTGCTCGACGCCATGGGCAAGAAGGCCGTGCACTGCGGCGCCGCCGGCGCCGGTCAGGCCGCGAAGATCTGCAACAACATGATCCTCGCCGTCTCCATGATCGGTGTCAGTGAGGCCTTCGTCCTCGCCGAAAGCCTCGGCCTGGACCACCAGGCCCTCTACGACGTCGCCTCCACCGCCTCCGGCCAGTGCTGGGCGCTCACCACCAACTGCCCGGTCCCCGGCCCGGTCCCGACGAGCCCGGCCAACCGCGCCTACCGGCCCGGCTTCGCCGCTCCCCTCATGGCCAAGGACCTCGGCCTCGCCGCCAACGCCCTGTGCGCCGGCGGCGTCGACGCCCCGCTCGGCCTCAAGGCCGCGGAACTGTACGCCGCGTTCGCCGAGGGTGAGGGCGCCGCACTCGACTTCTCGGCCATCGTCCGCGCCCTCCGACCGCAGAACGGAACCACCGCATGACCGCCTACGAGTCCATCCTCCTCGAACGCGAGGGCCGCGTCGCCGTCGTCACCCTCAACCGCCCCGAGGCGCTCAACGCCCTCAACCTCCAGGTCATGACGGAGGTGGTGGCGGCCGCGGAGGCGCTGGACCGCGACCCGGAGGTCGGCTGCATCGTCCTCACCGGCTCCGCGAAGGCCTTCGCCGCCGGGGCCGACATCAAGGAAATGCGCCTCCAGTCGTACATGGACATGTACCTCACCGACTGGTTCACCGCCTGGGACCGACTGGGCCGGATCCGCACCCCGACCCTCGCCGCGGTCTCCGGCTACGCGCTCGGCGGGGGCTGCGAACTGGCCATGCTCTGCGACATCCTCCTGGCGGCCGACACCGCGAAGTTCGGGCAGCCCGAGATCAAGCTGGGCGTCATCCCCGGCATCGGCGGCTCCCAGCGCCTCACCCGCGCCGTCGGCAAGGCCAAGGCGATGGAGCTGTGCCTGACCGGGCGCACCATGGACGCCGCCGAGGCCGAACGCGCCGGTCTGGTCTCGCGCATCGTCCCCGCCGCCGATCTGCTCGCCGAGGCCCTCGCGGTGGCGACGACCGTCGCCGAGATGTCCAAGCCGGTCGCGATGATGGCCAAGGAGGCCGTCAACCGCGCCTTCGAGACCAGCCTCGCAGAAGGCGTCCGCTTCGAACGCCGGCTCTTCCACGCGGTGTTCGCCACCGCCGACCAGAAGGAGGGGATGTCCGCCTTCGTGGACAAGCGGCCGCCGCACTTCACCCACGGCTGAGCACGCCAGGTGGCCCCGGAAGCGGCACGCCGGCCGCCGCCATCGCCTCGGTCCGGGGCCCTACGGGCTCCGGGACGTCGTCCCGCCGGTCCCACAGCTGCGTGCGGTGACGCAGCCCCCGCCGCTCGACGGGTTCCTGATCCAGGTGTTCTGGGCGGCGGACGCGGTCGCCGCGGACAGCCCGAGCAGGACGGCAGAGCCGGCGAGCGTCACCGGGGCGGTCCGCAGTGAAGGTGCCGGTGAGCCGGTTGACCTCGTCGGGCCGGTCCGGCGGGGGCGAGCGGGGCCCCCGGTCGCAGGCCACCACCGCGGCGGGCAGCACGGCGGCCGCCCATGCGCCCCGCCGTGCAGCCCCGCGTCGAGCACACCCTGGCGGAGCCGAGCCGCGCCCCGCGCGCGACGGTCGACGGCATGTGCGACCGGACCCACCGGTACCTCGCCGACATCCAAGCCGACCGGGCCTCGCCACCGGGCCGTCGCCCCCGTGCGCGGGCCTCCCGGTCCTGAACGATCACTCTCCGGGCGGGGCACCCAGGGCAGCATCCAGCAGCGTCCGGGGCGGCGGCTCCGGCTTCCGGCTCGGCGGGGTCGAAGATCGCCGTCAGCCGCAGGGCCGGGGACAGGTCCTGAGCCGGGGCGGACCGGGTCGCCGCCGTGGGCGCCTGGTGCCAGGAGCGGCCGGGCGGCCGGGCGCGGACAGGTGCCTGCCGTCGCGCACCGCCACGGACGGCGGTCCCCGGAGCGCCGCGTCCTCACCTTGCCGAGGGGGGTGGAAGGCTGGTGGCATGGCCCTTCCAGCGTGGTTGGACGTCCGGCGCCTCTGGCAGCCGGCGCATGCGCCCGCGCTGCCGGTGATCCCGGTCGCGCTGATCGTCACCGTCTGCGTCGTGGACGTACTGGCTCCGTCCCACATCCATCTCGGTCCGCTGCTGGTGGCAGCGCCGGCCATCACGGTGGCGTTCGCCGGTGCCCGCACGACGGCGGCCATGGGGGCTCTGGCGGTGGCGGCCCAGGTGCTGATCGGCGTGCTCAGGGGAGTCTTCGGCACCGCCAACATCCAGGCCCAGATCGCTGCCCTCGTCGTCGTGTCGGCCGTCTGCGTCACCGTCTGCGTGGTGCGGGACCGGCGCGAGCGGCAGCTGCACCAGGTGCGGTCGGTGGCCGAGGCGGCCCAGAGAGTGCTGCTTCAGCCGCTGCCCCCACGTGCCGGCCCGCTGCGGATCGCCGGCCTGTACATCCCCGCCGAGGCGGAGGCCGAGCTGGGCGGAGACCTGTACGCGGCCGCGCGCACCGCCCACGGCAGCACCCGGCTCCTCGTCGGCGACGTCCGCGGCAGCGGTCTGGGCGCCATCAGCAAGACCGCCCTGCTCCTCGGCGCCTTCCGGGCGGCCGCCCACCGGCAGGCCACCCTTCCCCGTCTCGCCGTCCACCTGGACGCCGCGTTCCGCTGGGACGCCGGCCAATGGGGGTCACAGGCGGAACAGGACACCGCCGAAGACTTCGCCACCGCCCTGCTGATCGACATCCCCGACCACGCCCCGGTCGTCCACCTGATCAGCTGCGGCCATCCGCCACCGCTCGTCCTCCGCGGAAACCGGCTCATCCCGCTCGTGCCGGAGGCCAGCCACCTCCCGATCGGATTCGGAGGGGCTTTCGGCATCGTCGACTACGTCGTCCAGACGTTCCCGTTCGAAGCCGGAGACCTGCTGCTGCTCTACACCGACGGCGTCATCGAGGCACGCGGCACCGACGGACGCTTCTACCCGTTCGCCGAGCGTGCGCTCCAGTGGGCCGCGGACGACCCCGACGATTTCCTGCGCCACCTCCAAGCCGACCTGCTGACCCACGTCGACGCACACCTCGACGACGACGCGGCCGTCGTCGCGATCCGCCGCACGGCGTCCGCCCCTCCCCCAACCGACCCGGCCCCGTGAACGAGGCCGGCTCGAAAGACGGCGCCGTCCGGCGGTCAGGCGCGGGCCTGTGTCCCGCGCCGGTTGAGCGGCAGTCGCCCGAGGAGCAGGCCGAGCAGCACGACCCGGCCTACCAGGCGATACCCAACGCCGACCTGGTGGTGAAGAACCAGCGGCTGCCGGAGCGGGCCCTTCCCGACGTCGACGTGAAGTGGGTGAAGTTCGACTCCGGTGGCGACGTCAGGACGGCCGTCATCGCCGGGTCGGTCGACCTGGGACCGGCCGGTGCGAGCCCCGTCACCAAGGGGCTCTCCGCGCCGCTGAACATCCCGTACAAGGTGGTGTGGATCCACGACCTGATCGGCGACAACGAGGCGCTCGTCGCCAAGCCCGGGATCGGTTCGGGTTCCCGACTGGTGACGAGCACCTTGCCGTCCTTGGTCAGTTCGCTCAGCGTCGGCGTCCACACATAGGCGGCGACGACGTCCCCGCGCTTCCACGCGGCGAGCGCGTCCTGCGGCTGCAGGTCGTCGGTCTGCACGGACGACGGCTCGACACCCGCCGCCGTCAGCGCGGCGAGCAGCGAATAGTGGGCCGTAGACCCGTGCCGGACGAGGCGGTCTTCGGGCGGGCGCTCGCGGTGGAGGAGCTCGGCCGTGCCGCGAACTGACGAGCCCGACACGCGGACCACGGTCGTCGAACTGGCGGACGTGCCGGTCCGGTACGGGTCGGCGAAGGCGCCGGTGACGGCGCTCGACGGGGTGGACGTACGGGTCCGGGCCGGCGAGTTCGTCGTCCTGGTCGGGCCGTCCGGCTGCGGCAAGACGAGCCTGCTGCGCGTGGTGACGGGCTTCGAGCGGCCCGCCACGGGCCGTGCCCGGGTCCGGGGTCCGCTCCCCCGGCCGGGCGCGGGGGCGGGGGTGGTGTTCCAGCAGCCCCGCCTGTTCCCTTGGCGCACGGTGGGCGGCAACCTCGCCTTCGCGCTGGCCCGGCTGGGCGTGCCGCGATCCGAGCGGGCCGGCCGGGTCGGCGAGCTTCTGGAACGGGTGGGACTGCCCGGCATGGCGGGCCGGCGGACGTGGGAGCTGTCGGGCGGGCAGCAACAGCGGGTGGCGCCGGCCAGGGCACGGGCCGCGAAGCCCGGACTCCTCCTCATGGACGAGCCGTTCGCCGCGCTCGACGCCCTGACCCGGGAGCGGCTCCAGGAGGAGGTGCGGGACTTGGCCGGGCGGTTCGGCACGACGGTGCTGTTCGTGACGCACTCGGCGGAGGAGGCGGTGCTGCTGGGCTCCCGGGTCCTGGTCATGGCCGCGGGGCCCGGCCGGGTGGTGGCGGAGCTGCCGGTGGACCTGCCCAGGGGGCCCGGCACGGACGTGTCGGCGCTGCGGGCCTCGCCCGAGTTCGCCCGGCTGCGCGGCCGTCCCGCCGAGATCATGCGCGGCGGAGCCGTTCCCGGCCCGTGACGGCCGGCCGCGACACCGGCGGAGGTCCGTACGCTCCTCAGGCGCACGGCGGTGCGCAGCTGCTCGGCAACCGGCTCAGGCGCCTCGTCGACCGCCACGAGCACGGGAATCGGCTACGGCGTTGCGCGGAGTGAACCGGCGGGAGCAGGTCGTACGGCTGCTACCGCTGCTGCGGGCGGACTGTCGTACAAACATGCGGGGTGAGGCGTCTGCTTGCCATACCGGTGCAGTAGACGCTGCCACGGCGCATGGGGCAGGAGGAGACACCGCGACGGACAAGGCCTCATGTGGTGTTCCCGGTCGCCGCCCGTCGTCATCGGCGGACGCACGGCCGCGCCGGTGGTGGGCGCCGGCGGCGGCCGTGAGGGCTGGATGGGGTGGGCCTGCGCTGGTTACATGACCTCCCGGGCCGCCTGCGGCCCGTGTCCCCCACCCTGTTGCCCACCCGGACGGGGCCTCATGACCCACGAGCGCGGCGTCCCGCCGGCCCCGGGCCGGCTGCCGGTCCTCGGACACCTGATCCCGATGGTCCGCGACCCGCTGGCGTTCCTGTCGTCCCTGCCGGCTGCCGGCGATGTCGTCGAGATCCGGCTGGGCCCGGTCCGGGCGGTCGTGGTGTGCGATCCGGGCCTGACGCACCAGGTCCTCACCGATGACCGGACCTTCGACAAGGGCGGGGAGTTCATCGAGCGGCTGAAGGAAGTGATCGGCGACGGTGTGGGCCTGTGCCCCCACCGGCTGCACCGGCGTCAACGGCGCCTGATGCAGCCTGCGTTCCACCCGGACCGGATGGCCCGCTACGCCGACGTCATGAACGAGCAGATCACCGGCCTCGTCCGGACCTGGCGGCCGGGACAGGTACTCGACGTCTACGCCGAGATGACGGACCTCACCGCCAACGTCCTCGTGGCCACGATGTTCTCCAGCCCCCGGCCGGGCCGGGACGGAACCGACGGGCTGCGCCGCGACACCACGGTCATCGTGGACAGCGTGTACCGGCGCATGCTGACCCCGCAGCCCCTGCTCCGGCTGCCCACCCGCGCCAACCGCCGCTACCGGCGGGCCGACGCACGGCTGCACAGGACCGTCCACGCCCTGCTCGCCGAACGCCGGGCCTCCGGCGTCGAGCACGGCGATCTCCTGTCCGCCCTCCTCCACGCCCAGGACGAGGGTCCCGGGGCGTCGGCGGCCCGGAGCCTGTCCGATCCCGAGATCATCGCCAATGTGCTCATGTTCCTGCTCGCCGGGACCGAGACCACCGCCTCCGCCCTGGCCTGGGCACTGCACCTGGTCGCCGCGCATCCGCGGATCGAGCACGACCTGCACGCCGAGGTCGACTCCGTCCTCGACGGCCGTTGCGCCCGGCACACCGACCTGCCCCGCCTCGATCTCGCCGGCCGGATCGTCACCGAGAGCCTCAGGCTCTACCCGCCCGGCTGGTTCTTGACACGAACCGCTGCCACGGCCACCCGGCTGGGAGGCCACCGCATCCCCCGGGGTACGACCGTCGTCTACAGCCCCTACCTGCTCCACCGGCGCCCCGACCTCTTCGAGGAGCCGAACCGGTTCGACCCCGACCGCTGGCTGCCCGACCGCCCACCGCCGGACCGCCACTCCCTGATTCCGTTCGGCAACGGGAGCCGCAAGTGCATCGGCGACACGTTCGCGACCACCGAAGCGACGCTGGCCCTGGCCGGCATCGCCTCCCGGTGGACGCTGCGGCACCTCCCGGGTCCGCCGGTGGCTCCGGCCAGGAGCGCCAGCCTGTACCCCGGCCGTCTGCGCATGCGCGCCGAGGCGCGGAAGCCCGTTTGATCCGGACCATGGAACGGAGGCAGGCATGAGATCGATGCTGGACGGCAGGACCGCCGTCATCACCGGTGCGGCCGGCGGGATCGGCGCGGCCGCGGCCCGTGTGTTCAGCGCGCACGGGGCCCGTCTGGTACTGGCCGACGTGGACGTCGAGGGCGGGCGGCAGGCAGCCGACGCGGTCGTCAAGAGCGGCGGAGAGGCCGTGTTCGTCCGGGCCGACGTCACCTCGGAGAACGATGTCGCAGCGTTGGTCCGAGAAGCGGTGAGCCACTACGGCCGGCTCGACTGCGCCTTCAACAACGCGAGCGTCGACGGGGAGACCGCCCCGCTGCACGAGTCGACCCGGGAGAACTGGGAGCGGGTGCTGCGGGTCAACCTCACCGGTGCGTGGCTGTGCATGAAGCACGAGATCGCCCAGATGCTCCGGCAGGGCGGCGGGGCGATCGTCAACACGTCCTCGGTCGCCGGCCTGGTCGGGCTCGGCGCCACGCCCCAGTCCGCCTACTTCGCCGCCAAACACGGTCTGGTGGGCCTGACCAGGCAGGCCGCCCTCGAATACGCCGGGCAGCACGTCCGCGTCAACGCCGTCTGCCCCGGGGCGGTCCGTACACCGCTGCTCGAATCCGCGATCCGGGCGGAGGTCATCACGGAGCGGGACGCCGTCTCGTACACCCCCGTCCAACGGCTGGCCTCACCCGAGGAGATCGCCGAAGCGGCCGCCTGGCTGTGCAGTGACCTTTCCTCCTTCGTGACCGGCCAGGCCGTACCGGTGGACGGCGGCTGGACGGCGCAATGAGCCCGGACGAACGAACCCACCGAAGGGAGAAGGCATGCGGCAGAAGCCGCCGATGGACGTGATGGGCGAGTTCCTCACGGCCCTCACCACGGGCGCCCTCGCAGAGGCCCTCGGCCTGGTCCACCCCGAGGCCACGTTCCGCATCGCGCCCGGGCTCCCCTACGCGGCGGACTACCGCGGCCCCGAGGGCCTCGCCGCCATGTACGGGGCCATCTTCGAGTACTACGACGTGCAGATCCGGGACACCGACATGTGGCCCCTGGACTCGGAGCGGGTCCTCCTCCACGCGCGGGTCGTCTTCACCTCCAGGTCCTCGGGCAAGGCCCTGCTCACCACCACGGTGGAGATCTACACCGTCCGGGACGGCCTGGTCCGCGATCTCGACGCCTATCACAAGGACCCGGCCGCGGTGGCGGGGCTGTGACGGCCCCCCTCAGCCGGAACGGGCGCGGAAGGGACGCGGAACGATGACCGGCGAGAGCCGTCCGCCCTGGGCCGGGCCGGCGGCGCGCGCCGTGCGATCGGCTCTGCAGAGGGCGGCGGCCGCGCCCGCGCTGGCCGGTCTTCGCCCACACGTCTACGAGTTGGGCAGCGAGGGCCGGGGCCACCACGTCCTCGGACTCGGGGTCCGCCTGGGATCCGCACACCGCAGACCCGGGTGGTCGACGCACGCGTTCCTGGAACTCACGGACCCCGACCACCCCAACCTCGGTCTGATCACCGTCTGCGACCGCAGCGACGTCGACGGCCGCCCGGTGGCCGACCGCCGGTACCCCCTGCTGAACACACGGCTGGACGAGCGCTTCGTCCGGCGGTTCATCACGACCGCCCGGCTCGCCCTGGCCGAGCTCGATCCGACGGGCCGGTCCCGCAGTGTCGCGGTGATCCGCAACCCGGGCCGGACGACGTTCGGCGACGCGCTCGCCGTTCCCCTGTGGGTGGCCCTGCTGCTGCGCCACTGCGCCTGGCGGACCCAGCTCGCTCTCGTCATCGTCGACTTCGGCGGATTCGAACGGACCGCGCGGACGGCAGTACGGCTCCTGGGCCGCCACCCCCTCCACCTGTTCCCCGCAACGAGCACCCCCGCCACGACACCGATGAGGCTCCCCGCCACCTTTCCCGGCCGGCCGCCGGACGGCCTGCTGTTCTCCACGGCCACGGCCGCGGGCCTCGCCGCCGCCCGCCGCCACCTCGACCGGCACCGACGCGCCGTGGAGGAACCCCATGCCGGCAGATGAGATCACCCACTTGCTGGACCTGCCCGAGCTGCGGCTCGTCCCCGGCGAGCGCGAAGCCCCCTGGGGGCCCGAACTCGACCGGCACGTGATCGAGTTCGCCCGGACGACGGGTCTGCTGACGACCGGGGCGGCTCTCCACCACTACGGGACCCAGCGGATCGGGACCATGTGCGCCCATGTCGTCCCGGGCGCCGTCTCGCGGACGCGATGGCGCACCTACGGCGAGCTCATGATGTGGTTCTTCATCTACGACGACTGGGCGGAGCAGCTCGGTCACCACCTCTCGCCGAACGAGGTCGCGGCGGTCACGGACACCGTGCACACCTGGTTCGCCGAAGAGGAGCGGGACGTCCGCGTGCCGGACCTGCCCGCCGCGCGGAGCATGCGGGGAATCTGGCACCGGCTTCAGCAGGAGACCTCGCCCGCGTGGCGCGGACGGCTGCGCACCGAGCTGAAGTCCTATCTCGACACCGCCTCCCACGAGGCCGCCCTCGTACGGAGCGGCGCCGTCAGCCCCTTCGGAGAAGCGAAGGAGGCGCGGCCGCTCGCCACCGCCGCACGGCCTGTGTTCACCATGGCGGAACACTCCTACGGCATCGACATTCCGCGGGACATCGTGCGGCATCCGATCCTCGTACGCGCCGGGAACGCGGCCACCATCGGAATCGCCCTCGCCAACGACATCATCGGCCTCAAGGCCGACCTCCTGCGCGGCATACGGGACAACCTCGTCCTGTCCCTCCAGGAGGAGTACGGCGGCGACCTGCAGCTCAACGTCGACCGCGCGGCCGCCCGCTACCACCGCGCGGCCGCGGAACTCAGCGCCCTGCGGGCCCGGTTCCACTCGCCCGCCGGACTGCCCGAGCCCGCTCTCGACGGAAGGAAGGACGTCGCCGTCCACCTCCAGATCCTGGAGGACTGGCTGTACGAGGGCATCAAGTGGCAACTGGACAAGACCGACCGCTACAGCACGACCGTCCGCCTCACCGCGCGCGAGCACCCCAACCAGCTGCTGACCCTGGCCGGTGCGACGGGGACCGCCCCCCGCCGGTGAGGGGACGGCCGGTCGCGCGGACCGCCTGGTGGGTGCGGCGCACGGCCAACGGCAGGACCGGTGCGGGAAGCGGGTCTACCAGGCGAGCGGCTTCCCGTCCCGGAAGAAGCCGCCGGTGGGTCCCGAGTCGGGAAGGGTGGCGGCCCAGACGATGCCGGCGGCGCCTTCCTCGACGGGCCCGCCGCCCGGACCGCCCATGTCGGTCGCGATCCAGCCCGGGCAGACGGCGTTGACGAGGATCCCCTCGGGGCGCAACTCGGCGGCGAGCTTGCGCGTCAGGGCGTTGAGGGCGGCCTTCGAGACCCCGTAGGCGGGGGTACCGCCCGACATGAGCTCCAGGGACCCGGACTCGCTGGAGACGTTCACCATCCGGGGACGGGCCGAGCGGCGCAGCAGTGGCAGGAACGCCTGGGCGGTCCGCCAGGCGCCGAAGAGGTTGGTCTCCAGCGTGCGCTCGACCTCGTCGAGGCCGACGGAGACGGCGCGCCGGGAGGTGTCGTAGTTGATGACGGCGTTGTTGACGAGCACGTCGAGGCGTCCGAACTCCTCCTCGACACCGCGGGCGAGGGCGCGGGCGCCCCCTTCCTCGGTCACGTCCAGCCGGCGCGGCAGGAGCGCGCCGGGTACGCCGGGCCCCAGTCGTGAGGCGGCCTGCTCGGCATCCTCCAGGCGGCGGCCGCAGAGCAGCACGGTGTGGCCGAGGGCGGCGAGTTGGCGCGCGGTCTCCAGACCGATGCCGCGGGTGGCTCCGGTGACCAGTGATACCGGGCTGATCGTGCTCATGACTCTCCTCGGCGCGGACGAACGTGACCTGTTCAGCAGGCACGCCAGGCCGTGACCCCGTTCGCGCGCATCGGCCCTGGGTCCCCACCGGACTGCGCCCCCGGACGTAGTCCTCCCAGCCCCTCCCCGTCCCGGTGCGGGTCTGCGACGGGCGGGGAGTCACTGCCCGCCGACCGTCAGTTCGGAGACCAGCAGGGTGGTGCCCTTCGCGTTGCCGGGCAGCGGGATGCTGTCGGTGCCCACTCCCCGCACCCCCAGGAGCATTTCGGAGAGGGTCGCGGCCAGGGTGGTGTGCGGTACGTACTCCGCCAGTTCACCGCCCCGCACCACCCGCCCGCTGACCGCGGCGGAGAACGCGCCGCCCGGCCCGCCTCCGGCCTGGAGCCCGCCGACGCCCTGGACCAGGAAGCCGTGGTCCAGGCCCGCGACCGCCGCCGCGGGGTCGAGGTCTCCGGGGACGAGGGCGAGGGCGCGGGCCCCGGCCCTCGGCAGGCTCTTGTAACCCGCCCTCACCGCCGCCCCGTTCGAGGCCGCGCCCGCGCGGTGTCCGCCGGCCGCGTCGTACAGGCGGCCGACGGGGCGGCCCGCGTCGACGAGCAGGTTGCGGCGAGTGGCCAGACCCTCCGCGTCGAAGCGGGCGGCGCCGAAGCCCGTGGGGTCGGTGGGGTCGTCCAGCAGGGTCACGTGCCGTGAGGCCACGAGCCGGTCCTCCGGCGCGGAGCCGCCGGGGCCCGATCGGTCCGCCCGGCCCGACGGACCGCCCAGCGTGTTGCCGATGACGCCGAGGAACGCCGCCGTGGCCGCGGGGCCCAGCACGACGGGCAGGCGCCGAGCGGGGAACGCCGCCCTGTTCGTGGCTGCCAGAGCCTCGACGGCCTCGTCCGCGGCGGCGGCCAGGTCGAGCTCCGATGGGCTCCTCCCCATGCTGTACGCGGTCGAGGTGGCCGTCCGCCCGCCTTCGGGGACGCCGAGGACGTACCCCGAGAGGAAGCACGACGTACGCCGTGAGTAGCTCTCGACGCCGAGGCTGGACACGACCGCCGATTCGGCGGCCGCGTCGCCCCACGCCACGGACTTCACCCCCTGCACTCTCGGCGAGGCCGTGACGAGGCGTTCCAGCGCATGGGCGCGGGCGATCTTTTCCCGTACCGGCAGGCCGGCGCATTCCTCGCGCCAGAGGTCGAAGGCGGCGGGCCGTACACCGTCCGGAGCCGGAAGCACGGCGCTGTCGGACGGCTGCGTGAAGCGCGCGTTGTCCCGGGCGTCCGACAGGACAGCGTCGAGGGAGGCACCGTCGAGCCGGCCGGTGTGCGCGAAGCCGATGCGCCGCCCGCGGCGCACCCGCACTCCGGCGCCACCACTGTCCGCGCTGGTCATCGACTCGACGCTCTGGTCGCGCACGAGGATCTGGGTGTCCGTTCCCCGCGCCACGAAGGCCTCGATCTCCTCGCCGGGTACGGCCCGTGCGGCAAGGGAGCGGGCGATCCGCAGGGCTGTGCCGTCCGCCTGCCACGTCATGCCTTGGTGCCTCCGATCCTGAGACCCGTCCGGACACGGAGGGTGGGCTGGCCGTATCCGACGGGGAGCGTCTGTCCGTCCTTGCCGCAGTTGCCGGGCGGACCCATGGCGAAGTCCGTGCCGATCGCGTCGATTCCGCGCAGGACCTCGGGGCCGTTGCCGATGAGGCTGCAATCGGCCAGCGGCTCGCAGAGCCGGCCCCCGCGGATGGCATAGGCCTCCGTGGCGGCGAAGACGAAGTCCCCGGTGGCCGTGTTGACCCTGCCGCTGCCCAACCGGGCCACGTAGATCCCCTGCGGGGTGTCGGCGACGATGTCACCCGGAGCGACGCTCCCCGGCAGGACCAGCGTGTTGGTCATCCTGGGCAGGGGAGGGCACTGGTAGTTCTGCCGCCGCCCGTTGACCGGTGCGGCGTCGTGCGGGGCGGGCAGGTGGGCGAGGTCCCACATGTAGCCGACCAGGATGCCGCTTTCGACCAGCGGCGTCCTCGCCGTCCGGTGTCCCTCGTCGTCGAACTCGGAGCTCCCCCAGGCTCCGGCCAAGCCCCCGTCGTCGACGACGTGCAGATCGGACGGGCCCACCCGCCGCCCGAGGAGATCCTGGAACGCCGAGCTGCGGCGGGAGAGGTGATCGGCCTCCAGCCCGTGGCCGCAGGCTTCGTGGATGAGGACGGCCCCCGTGCCCGCCGCGAGGACCACGGGCATCTCTCCTGTCGGCGCGGGCGATGCGCCGACGCGCGCGCGGGCCCGCCGGACCGCCTCGTGCACGGCCTCCCGTACCGCGTCCTCGCCGAGCCGGGCTTCGGGGGCGTTCACCGCGATCGATGCCCGGGCGCTCGCCGGCGACGTGCTCGGGCCGAGGGTCACCGTGACCGCCAGGCGCCGGCGGGTGTCGGCCCCCGAGGCACGCGCCCCCAGGGAGTTGGCGATGTCCCGCACCCGGTGCTCGTTGCGGAGCACCGCCGTCACCGAGGTGACGTCCCCGACCTCCGCGACCAGGTCCGGGACGGACAGCAGGAGGGAGGCCTGGTGCGCCCGGTCGCCGAAGCAGGCCGCCGTCCCGTCCCGGGCGGCACCGTCCCCGCCGCCCGGCCCCGTCACCGGGGCGGAGGCCGGGGCGCCCGTCCGCCCCGCGGGTGCGTCGTCGGACGACGGCAGCCCGGCCGCGAGCGAAGCCGCCTTCCGCGCGACGTCGAGCACCGCGGCCGGGGCTATGTCGTTGGCGTGGCTGTAGACGAAGGACCGGCCGCGCCGCATCCGGATCCCCACGCCGAGTTCGCGCCCCGACGTCGCGTCGGCGATGCGGCCGTCCTTGAGCACCATCGCCGACGTCACCGTCTGCTCGGCGAACAGCTCCAACAGGTCGAGCCCCTGCGCGCGGTGTGCGGAGACGACGGAGGCGAGCAGATCGGGGTCGAGCAGCATGACGTCCTTACCGGAGACGGACGGGGCGGGGGAAGGGGCAGCCGGGGAAGGACGGATGGTGCCGGGGAGGGGATCGGCGTACCGGTGGTCCTCAGGTCCGGACGAACAGCACGGCGTCGACGGAGTGCAGCCGCCAGAACCGCGAGTAGTCGCGCCACAGCCACGGCACCTGCCGGTCTTCCCAGGCGACGCGCAGCCCCCGGTCCGCCGCGGCGGACCGAAGCGCGTCGGGCGAGCTCTGGCCGGCCGCGCCGCCCAGCCAGCGGTTGCGGGCCACGTCGGACCAGCCGTAAGGGGAGGTGATCAGCACGTGGCCCCCCTCGTTCGTCTGGGCGACGAGCGTGTCGAGGAGCCGCGCCGGATCCGGCACGAGGTCGATCAGGTTGATGGCACAGGTGAGGTCCACGGGACCGGCCGCCGTCGGGGCCAGGGCGGAGGCGACGACGAAGTCGGCGTACCGCGGCTGCGCCGCGACCGTCAGTCCGTGCTCCTGGTACCGGTCGCCTTCACCGTAGGCCCGGTAGGCGTCCAGGGGCGTCGGGCCGGACAGGACCGCCCGCCGTGCGGCGAGGACGGACAGGAAGGAGGTGTCGAAGCCGATGGTCCGGGCCTGCCGCTGGGAGAGCGTGGCGGACAGCCCGCCCACACTGCATCCGGCGTCCAGCGCGCTCCCCGGCCGGACCTCGTCGACGAGGGTCGAGCACCGGGTCCACACGTCCCGGGCGACCGCGGCCGCCATGAGCTCGGACAACGGGTTCTCGGGGTCCGCCGCCAGACGGTCGCGGTCGTAGTGCGCGCCGAGGAAGGCGTTGACGTAGCGCTCCTCCAGCTTCATGCTGCGGCGCACGTACCGGGCGTCGGTGTCGTCCGGCGCGCGAGAGGTCAGCCACTGCGCCATCGCCTCGCCGGGCGGGAAGTCCGTGAGGTGCAGGATGACGCCGAGGTGGTCCCTGAGGTAGCCGGCCAGGTCCTCGATGAGCAGGAGCACCCCGGCGACGACGGGGTAGCTCCCCCCGCAGTCGGCGCAGGAGACGAGGCCTTCGAGCACGTCGTCCTCGCCGGTGGGCAGCTGGGTCCGGGCCCAGACGTCGGCGGTCAGGGGGGACTGGCCACACCGGCTCGCGGGGCAGCGGAGGAAGGACAGGGAGGTGGCTTTCATGCGCGGGCTTTCTACGTACGGGGCTCGGAGACCCGGAAGGCGTGCGGGAACTCTCGGAGGTAGGCGCCGTCGAGCTCCTCGTCCGGGATCGCGAGGAAACGGGTGAGTGCCTTGTCGCACGCTGCGACGACGGCGCAGAGGCAGATGGCCCCCCCGAGGACGAGGAGCGCCCAGCGCTCTCCCGAGAGTCGGGAGATCAGGCCGCTGCTGACCGAACCCAGGGGCATCACGATGCCCGAGAGGAAGGAGGCCGCGGCGACCATCCGGTTGCGGTGCGACGAGGGGGTGGCCAGCAGGCGGACCGTACCGGTGTTGACGGTCACCATGCACAGGCCCGCGCCGGACAGCATCAACAGCGCGGAGCTGCCGACGGTGAAGGCCACGGGCATGGCCGGACCGGTGGCGCCGAAGACGAGGCCCGTCCCGATGAACCCGGCCCCGAGCAGCGCGAACCCGGCCGGTACGGTACGGCGCCGCCCCAGCAGGGAGTTGCTCTTGCGGACCAGGACGGCGCTGCCGGCGATCATTCCCACGCCGAACGCCGACTCCACGATGCTCAGCACCCAGGTCTTGCCCGGGTAGTGGGCGGCGACCAGTACCGGAACGACGAGCGCGAAGACCGGGAAGAGCGCGAAGTCGACCACCATCGTGAGCAGGGCGAGCCGCCACTCGGGCACGACCCGGCGGATCGCCCGGAACCCGGCTTTGGCCTCGGTCGCCCAGCCGGTGGTGTCGGACTTCCGTGACGCGTCGGTCCGCTCACCCTCAGGCACCCTCAGCAGGGCCGCGAGAATCGCGCAGACGAGGATGACGCAGCACGTGGCACCGAGGACGGCCGAGTAGCCCAGGGGGCCGATCAGCACACCGGCCACGACCGGTCCGGCGAAGGACGACAGCGACATCATCGCGCTGCGCACGCGTACGGCGCCCGCGACGGCGGAGGCGTCCATCAGGCTGCGGATCGTGGACATCAGCAGCGGTTCCCTGAGCCCGAGACCGACGCCGAGCAGCACCACACCGAGCAGCACGGTCCACAGGTGGTAGACGCCGGCGAAGGCCAGCGCGGTCAGCACCGCGCTGACGACGGCCGACGCGAGGAAGCAGCAGAGGATGACCCGCTGCGGACGGAACCGGTCGCCGACCCAGCCCAAGGCGCCGCGGGAGAGCACGTCCGCGCCGATGCCGACTCCCATGACGAGGCCCAGCAGGGCACTGTTGCCCGTCTTGTCCAGGACCCACCACGCCACAGCGATCTCCAGGCAGCGGGTCGCCATGCTCCCGCAGAACCCGGCGGTCTGGAGCAGAGCGAAGTCGCGGACACCGGCGCCCGTGGAGCCGGCGTCCGCCGAGCCGGCGTCCGCCCGGTCCGTCCGCGCCGTCTCCGTCACTTCCCTCCGCCCGCGGCCGCGCCGGCGCCCTGGGCGAGCTCTTCGTGCTTGCGGGCCAGCGACTGCTGCACCAGGTCCCCGATGACCGTCCCGTAGGGGCGCTCGTTCAGCGCGTCCAGGCAACCGCCGAGGTACTGCGTGAGGTAGAGCGCCCGCGCGTCGTCCTGGACGTCGCCCGCGGCACGGCGCCGGCGCAGGGCGGAGGCCGCGGCGGCCGCGAAGTGCGCGGCGAGCAGGACGCCCCGGTAGGACTTGTTCGGCGTTCCGGACGGCAGCACGTAGTCGTGGGGCGCCTCGGCGGACTGGAGGTCGAACACCTCGGCGATGAAGTGGAGCCAGACGTGTGCGTGCTCGTGGATCAGCGTCTCGCGCAGGGTCTCCTCGTCGCGGAAGGCCTGCGGGCCGAGGTAGATGGTCTGCGGGATGAGCACGGAGGTGCTGCTGATGCTGGTCTGCATCCGCCGGTACCTCTTGGGCATGTGGAACAAGGTCTGCCACTCGGGCATCGCCGAAACCACCAGTTCGGAAGCCCGGGCGACCGACCCGGCCTCCTCCTCGGAGAGTTCCTCCCAGGCCACGTGCTCGGGCTTCGAGTTCGCGTGCCGATCGAAGACCTGCTCGGCCTTCGCGGGGTCGAGGTAGTCGCCGAGGCCGGGGAACGTCCCCCCGTCGGCGTTGCGCCGCACCATCGCGACGGCGGTCAGCAGGGCCTTCGGCTTGAACGTGGCGTCGTCGACGAACGGGACGCCGCCGATCTCGTCCATCAGCTCGGTGGGGTTCATGCGCGTGTCTCCTTGAGGGTCCACGGTCGGGCGACCAGGAAGGATTCGAGATCGTGTGTCTTGAGGCGGAAGCGGCCGAACGCGCGGACCTCGGCGAGCGCCGTCTCGTGGCCGAGACCGGTGAGGTGGTGGGCGAGCGCGGGGAGGGTGCGTTCGCCGTACCAGCGGTTCTTGAAGGCGTCGAGCGTCAGTTCCACCTGCTCCGCCGACAGCGCCCCGGTCGCGCCGAGGTGCTCAAGGTAGGCGCGGATGTGGACCATCGGCTCGGACACGGGCAGGAAGGGGGGTTCGAGGCCGTGCACAAGGGCGACCTCGTCGTCGGCGAACTCGGGGTCGTCGGCGAATTTCCGGAAAACCGTTCCGTAGCCGCGCATGCCGAGCGGCTCCATCTCGGCGGCACGGATCGCGCCCATCGAGCACAAGCCCCATACCTGCCAGCCCGATTCGAGGGCTTCACGCAATTCCCGGTGCCCGACTGCCGGATAGCTGTGGAAGGTACCGTCCGCCAGCAGGATCACCCCGGGGGTGGAATGCTGCGCGATCAGCCGGCGAATCGATTCCCTCCGGGCCGGCGGGTGCACCTCGATCCCGTCCTGAATCGGAACGGTCATTCCCGTCGCGGAAGGCCCGACGAACAGATGGACGTTCATCACGCGACTGCCTCCTCTGCGCGGTCCGCGGAGGACGCATGGGCCGCCAGTCGTCGGCCGACACGCTGGAGATCGTGCTGGAACGATTCCAGACCGGGTGCCAGAACCCGTACGACGTGCAGCCCGGAGCCGGCCACCGGGGTCAGGTCGACCGTCAGGAGCTGTTCGACTCCGACCCACGCGGCTCGGTCCCGCAGCAAAGTGCCCGCCGCGGAGATGGAATCCACCTCGCCGCTGTGGTCGGGGACGTCCGACATGGAAAGCAGTCCGTCACGGTCGGACACCTTGGCCCGCAACTGCGCGGTCGCCTCGGCCTCGGCCTTCCGGGCCGCCTTGTCGAAGTAGTTGTGCCGCTCGATGATGTCGTCACGCCCGCCGTGAATATGGGAGAGCCGGGACTGCGCGGCTTCGGCGATCGCGCGGACGGCCGCGATGTCACGGCTGGTGTGGAGGCCCGCGCCGAAAGCGATGGCCACCGGGGCGGTGTCGTCCGGTTCCAGCATGTAGGCCTGGAAGAACGGAAGCCCGAAGGCGTTGGCGCTGGTACGCAGCACGACCTCCAGGCCGGCGTTCCGCGCGCGGCGCACCAGCTCGGCGGCATGGCCGGACACGGTGTCGAGGTCCACCGGACGGGAGGTGTCCCGTATGAGGTGGAAGGCGTGCACGTCCCGCTCCAGCAGCTCGGCCAGCCCGTGCACCGTGGCTTCCAGCGCGGTGTTCCCGGAGCTCAGCCCGTTGGAGCTGCTGCCGAACAGGCGCGGTCCCCCGGGGCCGTGGAACGGCGCGAAGACCAGCTCGGCGGGGACGTACACGTGCTCGCCCGTGGCGAAGTCGGTGGCCGCGACGCACGGCAGTTTTTCGTCCGAGGACGCCTTGCGGCCGAGCAGGGGGCAAAGGTCGATGAAATCGAACCGCGCGGTCTTCTGACCGGCGATCTCGGAGGCGGAAAGAAAAGCAAGGTCCCGGTCCTCGGCGCGGAATTCCGCAGCGGCGAACTCGATCGCCTCCATGTACGCGCCCACGCGCGCTTCGGCCGGACGCAATCCCTTTCCCGCGTTGACGCAGAGCGAGCCGTTCTGGGCCGATGGGCGGATGCTCGCGTACACCGGGATTCCCACCCGGTCCAACCACGTCGTATCCGTAACCCGCGTTATTCCAAGCTGCGGTGCGATTGCCTGAGCCTTAGCCAAGGTTTCCTCAAGCGAACACTCGCGCAGGCTGGAAGTCATCCGATGCATGCCAGACCGGCCTTCCCTGCTGTTGCCCGTGCCAAGAAACGCGGCCAGGCCCGGAAGGGGCCTGGCCGCAGAGAACCTACGAAGCTCAGGCCTCGTTGAGGTTGTTCGCCTGGTGCGCGACGAAACCGGCGCGCATGACACCCTCGTCGTTCACGAGCATGGAGAAGCGCTCGCTGGTCTCCTCGTCGAGAAACAGGGAGGTGTCAACGTTCTGTTCCTGCTCCATGGCAGTTCCTTCCGTTAGGCCAATAACGAACGAGTAAA
The DNA here is from genome assembly GCF_044129415.1 of Streptomyces racemochromogenes. Lineage (GTDB taxonomy): Bacteria > Actinomycetota > Actinomycetes > Streptomycetales > Streptomycetaceae > Streptomyces > Streptomyces racemochromogenes_A. The sequence continues at coordinate 12,170 of NZ_JBBDHD010000005.1, read as the reverse complement.
GGGCGGATGCAAGGCATCTTCCGATTACCGGACGGTAGAGTTTCAAGATCGAAAGTCACTGTCAAGCGAATTCGGCCGCCGCGGCGAGCGGCCAGACGCGCTCGACACCGGGCAAACCGACCGGTATCGAACAGTGAGATCCGGTCACGTTCCCGATACATGCATGTCATGACGTGTTCACGATCAATCCGGCGTCGTAGCCGAGCCGGCCGGCGGTTCGACGAGCAGGATCCAAGGCCGTGGCGGCCGTGCGCCCGTGGAAATCTCCTGGATGGACACCCGACTGGGATGGGAGTGACGGAAGGAGCGCCGTTCCCGGCGGGCCGGCCGCTCCAGGACGATGGCCGGCCGGCAACGCCGTGAACAAACTTGATCAAGCCACTTCCGCCCCCGCGTGAGCCCGTGTGCGGTTTCTCTTCGTTACCCCCGCCCGGTTTGGCCAACCGGACCGGATTGTTGGGTCTGCGGACCGGAACGTCGGCGGCGGCTGCCGCGCCGCCCCCAGGCAGGTCCGGCAGCCTCGTCTCGGTGACCGGCAGTGGGGGCAGGTCCTCACCGTCACCGCGGGTGGGCGGCGCACCTGCCGTACAGCGGACCGTGATGCGCGACGGGGCCGCGCCCCCGGCCGTCTCGGGCAGTCCTGCGCAGGTCACGGTGCGTGGACAGGTCGCACGGACCTCCCTGCCGCGCGGCCGGCCGGGAGGGGTGCTCACATCAGCAGGCGCAGCGCTGTCGCCGCGATACCCAGTCGTACGCTCTGACCCCAGGTCAGCTGCAGGGCATCCGCCTCCATGCCGTCGCCGAAGACCACGATCCGGTCGGACTCCACCGTCAGCCGCAGCCCCTCGCGCTGGTCCAGATGGCCGCCGACCCTCGTGGTTCCGGTCACGGGCGACGGCCAGGCTTCGCGGACGAACCACAGGAGTCGGCGGTCCGACGGGGCGGGGAGCTGCGCCGTGCTGCCGCGTTCCAGCCACAGGGAGCGCAGCCAGCCGGTGGCGCCGGTGCCGGTGCCGACGAGTACGCCGGAGGACGCCTGGGCCTCGCCCGGACCTTCTTCACCGTCGGGGCCCAGGCGGTAGCGGGCCGTCTGATGGCCGGGGGAGCCCAGGTAGATCTCGTTCAGCGCGAGGAGGCGCTGGGTGTCGTCGGCAACGGCCTCGACCATGGTCAGGTCTTCCGTCGGCCCCCCGCCGGCCGCGGCGCGCAGGAGCGCGGCCGTGTCGGTGCAGCGGTGACGGACCAGGACTCCGGGGTTGCGTCCCGGGTCGGTGTCGATGCCGACAACGGGCTGTCCGGCGAGGTACTTCGCGGTGTTGGCGACCAGGCCGTCCTGCCCGACCACGACCACCACGTCCTCCGGCGCGAACAGGAAGCGGTCCAGGTCCGCCCGTTCCACCTGGGAGGTGCGCCAGGTGAGCGGCACCGCCGCCGCCACCTCGCGCAGCGCCTGCCGGGTCCGGTGGTGGCGGCCGACCACGTCGTCGATCGAGCGGCCCCGGCTGGAGAGGAAGAACGCCGCCTGTCCGTGCGTCCCGTGCCGGTCGATCAGCTCCTCGTACTCGGTCCTGCGGTGCACGAGCACCGCCCGGGGTGCCAGGCTCACGCGTCCGCCCCGGCATCCGGGCGCCCGAGCCTGCCCAGGAGGCCGGTGAGGACGTCCGGAGTGAGCGTGATGCTCTCGACGCGCGGCAGGTTCTCCGCCAGCCGGGTCGCCGCCAGGGCGTACAGCGTGCCCGCGCCGGCCTCGTCGTGCACCCGCAGCCACGAAGCCTGGGACTCGGCCCGTGCCGACCCGGTCTCGCGCGCCGCTGCGGCGTCCGCCTGGGCCAGACGGACCTTGCGCGCCGCCTCGGCCTCGGTCCGTACGCTGTCGGCCGCCGCCGCCTCCTCCGCCTCCCGACGGGAGTTGACGCCCCGCTGCTCGATCAGCTGCTCCTCACGCCGGGCCAGTTCGATCTGACTGTCCAGCTCGTTCTCGGCGATCGCGCGCTCCCGCTCGACGGCGACGGCCCGCCGTTCGTAGGTGGCCCGGTCCGCCTCCTGCTGGATCTGCTCGCGGGCCGGGGTGCGCAGGGCGCGCTCCACCTCGGCCTCGGGCCGGATCGCGACGACGCGTACGGCCACCACGTCGATGCCCGTGTCCGGGAGCCGGGGCTCGGCGGCGAGACCGGCGGCGACGCTCTGCCGCACGGAGGCGACCCCGTCCACCAGAGCCACGGCCAGGGGGGTCCGGGCCAGCACGTCCAGCGTGTGCTGCTGAGCGGTCTCGGTGAGGAGGGTGGAGATCTGCTCCAGGGGCGCGCCGCGCCAGCTGCCGTTGTCCGGGTCAACGGAGAAGTCGAGCCGGTCCGCCGCCACGGCCGGGTCGCTGATCCGGTAGGTGACGGTGGCCTGCACCGTGACGTCCTGGAAGTCGGCCGTACGGGCGTGGAACGCCATGGCCAGCTCCCGGTCGTCGACGGGCACTTCGGACAGCGCCGCCGACAGCGACCGGTACCAGAAGCTGAGCCCACGGCCGTCGTGGACGAGGCGGCCGCGCTTGTGGTGGCGGATGTGGGTGGTGGGCGCGGAGCGCAGGTGACGCCAGCCGAAGCGACGGGTGATGTCGGCCATGGTGGGAACCCCCTTGATTTCGTCATCATGACGCTAACCAGTTGCCCACATATCGTCAAGAGGACGAAAAGAGCCCTCCCCGGAGGGGGATTCGCGGCTTCGCGGCGATCCGGATCACCGGCCGGGGCGGGGCCGGGACGGCGGCTCCCAGCACCGCCTCGACTCGGCGGTTGCCGGTCACGGCCGCCGTGACGACGGTGACGACGAGGAGGCCGGCGGCGGCATGGGTCGGGCCCTTCCGAGCCTTTTCCTGGATCGGGGAGTTCCAGCACCAGGCCACACCGTCAGCCCGCCCCGGGAACATCAGAAGGGGCGTCACCGCGAGCCTCATCGGGACCACCATCGGTGCAGCCTCCGCGAGCGACGGTGAAGAGAACGCCACGTCGGTCCGAGGCCTGCCGCCGGCCCCCTGACCGCTTCGGGAGGCGGCTACCGACGTGCCCGCAGTGTGCGTTCGTGCGCTCCCTGTGGCGCCGGGGCTCGCTGGGCCATCCTGGCGTCATGGCGATCCTCCCGAAGGCCCCATGCCCCTAAGAGATCGTCTCAACTGGCTTGCTTACTAGGGCCTGTCCGACGGCAGGCCCTGGTGCCTGTCCAAGAGGGTTTCGGGCTTGCGCTTTCCGTTGCGGCAACTTCTACGGTCATGTGTGTGGCCGGAGAGACCGGCCCGGCGAAGGAGGCACCGGCATGGCCTGGTCGATCGCGGAGGTGGCGCGGATGTCCAAGGTGACCTCGCGGACGCTGCGGCACTACGACGAGATCGGCCTGCTGCCGCCCGCATGGATCGGGAGCAACGGGCACCGCTACTACGAGGAGGCCGATCTGCTGCGGTTGCAGCAGATCCTGCTGATGCGGGAGCTGGACCTGGGGCTGCGCGAGATCCAGGCGGTCCTGGACACCCAGCTCGACCAGGTGGTCGTGCTCCGTGAGCACCACCAACGGTTGCTCACGGAACGGGACCGGCTGGAGACGCTGGCCCGTACGGTCGGCCGCACCATCGCCGAACTGGAAGAAGGTAGGGACAACGGGAAGATGACGAAGATCAACAAGCCGGAGAACCTGTTCGAGGGGTTCCAGGCCCCCTCCGAGGCCGAGGCCGAGGTGCGGGAGCGGTGGCCGCAGGCGTGGGAGCAATCCCGGCAGGCAGCCGAGGCGATGACCTCCGAGGACACGGAGCGCTGGCAGCGTGAGGTGACGGCGCAGATGATCCGTATGGCGGAGTTCATGGTGGCCGGCACGCCGGTCTCCGACCCCGCGGTACAGGCCGAGGTGGACGCCAACTACCAGCAGATCTGTCGGTTCTGGACCCCGAACGCGGCCGCGTACAAGGGAGTGGGCCAGGCCTATGTCAACGACCCGCAGATGCGGGCCAACTTCGACAAGATCGCCGAAGGTCTCGCCGTCTACCAGCGCGATGCGATGACCGTGTACGCCGATGCGCGGCTGAGCTGACCGCACGCGCCTAAGGGCCACCCATCGGACACGCTCTAGGCTGGCGGTCGTGATGGCGATGGTGGATCGGCTGGTTCCGGACAGGTTGTGGGAATTGTTTCAGCGGGTGGTCCCGGCCGCTCCGGTACGGCCTCAAGGCGGTGGTCGACGCCGGTATGGCGACCGGCAGGTGCTGGCAGCCATTGTGTTCGTGGCCACCACGGGCTGTACCTGGCGCCAACTACCACCGGGCTTTGGCCCGTCCGGACCGACGGCACACCGACGGTTCACCGAGTGGAGCCGGGCCCGGGTCTGGGCCAAGCTCCACCGGCTAGTCCTGGACGAGCTCGGCGCACGCGGCGCCCTGGATTGGTCGCGGTGTGCGATCGACTCGGTGAACATGCGGGCAGCGAAAGGGGGGACCTAACGGGTCCGAATCCCGTAGATCGCGGCAAGAAGGGTTCGAAGATCCACTTGATCACCGAGCGGACCGGTCTGCCCCTCTCCATCGGCATCTCCGCTGCCAACACCCATGACAGCCAAGGCTTGGAGCCCTTGGTGCGTGGCATCCCGCCCATCCGCTCCCGCCGTGGGCCCCGTCGGCGACGGCCCGCCAAACTCCACGCCGACAAGGGCTACGACTACGACTACCTGCGCCGATGGCTCCGGTCCCGGAACATCACTCCGCGCATCGCCCCGCAAGGGCATCGAGTCCTCTCAGCGTCTGGGCCGGCACCGTTGGACCGTGGAGCGGACAGTTGCGTGGCTGTCCGGGTGTCGCCGCCTGCACCGTCGCTATGAACGCAAAGCGGAACACTTCCTGGCCTTCGCCGGGATCGCCGCGGCGCTCATGTGCTTCCGACGCCTCTCGCAGCAGGTCTGAGGCAGCGGCACCGCCGCTACGGGACGTTCCAGGCGGCGATGAACGGCTGCCCGTCCTCGGTGGCCAGGAAGCTGAGCGTGCCTGGATGAGGATGGCCGAGCAGTCGGCTGGCGGAGGCGTCGAGGCCGAGCCAACGCACCGTGAGCACGCGGGCCAGATGACCATGCGCGACGACGGCGACATCGCCGTCCTCCAGCAGCGGCCGGATCCGGTCCAGCACCGCGTCCGTGCGCGCTGCCACCTGCTGGAGCTGCTCGCCAGGATGGTCGTCGTCGCCGGGAATGACGCCGTCCCGCCACAGGTCCCAACCCGGCTTCATCTCCTGGATCTGCGCCGAGGTCAGGCCCTCGTAGCCGCCGTAGTCCCACTCCAACAGATCGGGATCGGGCCGGACGCCGACCAGGCCCGCCAGCTCGCCCGTCCGCATAGCGCGGCTCAGCGGGCTACTGAAAACCGCCACCAGATGGCGTCGTGCCAACCTCGGAGCGAGCTCCTTCGCCGCGGCCTCACCCGCGTCAGTCAGCGGAACGTCGGTACGGCCAGCGTGCTGGCCCGACAGGCTCCATTCAGTCTGGCCATGCCTGATCACTATCAGCTCACCCATGGCCGCGCACGATATCTGATCACGCGACACGGCCGACCACTCCTCGCCTTCGCCGCCACCGCCCGCACCCTCATCTGCGACGGCTGACTCACCAACTGAGATGACCTCTAAAAGGCAGCGGCGTCGGCTGCGGTGGAAGAAGGGCTCTTCCAGGGATGAGGGTCAGGGGGCATCTTTCCAAGTCCCCACAGCAACAACGAGGGGTCCGCGAAGGTCGCCGGGTCCCGCCCTCCCGCCGGTGCTGCAGTACGTCCCGTACGGGCTCTTCGATCCGGTCCGGCAATATCTCGACGTCGTCCTTTGACTGACCACTGCTACCGGGACCGGACTGCCGAGGCGCCCTGCAGCAGCAGTCGTGGGAGCGTGGTCGCCGCAGTCCTCACGGGGCGTCCCCCCGCCCGCCGACACTCGGCGGCCGCACAGAGCTGCTGGCGCCGGGGCGCGCAGCTCACACTGGGATGGGCCGCCGAGTCGCAGCGCTTCGCGGTTCCGGACCGGGTCCCCGTCTACCCCTCTCTGCCCCGACGTTCCGTAACCAGCACCGAACCAGCTCGGGAGTGCGCACTGAACGAGCCACCCATGGCCCTGTGGTGGTGTTGCACACAGGACGGCGGTCGATTGTGATGGCCCGCCACATATGCCGCTGATCGGGGGACTTCTACGTTGTGGCGACACCCGACGTCCCCGCAGACCCCCTGGAAGTGGTGCACATGGTCTCCCCCGCAGCGAGCAGAACCAGCCCGTCCGGCATACGCAGGATCGTTGCCGCCAGCCTGATCGGGACCACCATCGAGTGGTACGACTTCTTCCTCTACGGTTCCGCCGCCGCCCTCGTCTTCAACACGCTGTTCTTCCCCGCCAGCGATCCCCTCGTCGGGACCCTGCTGGCGTTCCTCACCTATGCCGTCGGGTTCGCCGCGCGGCCGCTCGGCGGGGTCGTGTTCGGGCACTTCGGGGACCGGATCGGGCGGAAGCGGCTGTTGGTGGTGAGTCTGCTGATGATGGGCGGGGCCACCTTCGCCATCGGGCTGCTGCCCACCCACGCGAGCGTCGGCGGTCTCGCGCCCGTGCTGCTGACCCTGCTGCGGCTGGTGCAGGGGTTCGCGCTGGGCGGGGAGTGGGGCGGGGCCGTGCTGCTGGTCGCCGAGCACGGGGACGACCGCAGCCGGGGGTTCTGGGCCTCGTGGCCGCAGGCCGGCGCGCCCGGCGGGAACCTGCTCGCGACCGGGGTGCTGGCGCTGCTGGCCGCCGTGCAGTCGGACGCGGCGTTCCTCGCCTGGGGGTGGCGGGTTCCGTTCCTGCTGTCCGGGGTGCTGGTGGTGGTCGGACTGTGGATACGGGTCTCGGTGTCGGAGTCGCCGGCCTTCCTGGAGACGCGGGCCCGGGCCGAGGCCGAGGCGGCGGAGGGGCTGCGCCGACGGACGCCGGTCGTCGAGGTGTTCCGCACCCACGGGCGGGACGTGGTCACGGCCATGGGGGTGCGGCTCGGGGAGAACGTCTCGTACTACGTCCTCACCGCCTTCCTGCTCGTGTACGTCACCGCGCACCTGCACCTGCCGAAGTCGGACGCCCTCAACGCCGTGCTGATCGGCTCGGCCGTGCACTTCGCGACCATCCCGCTGTGGGGGGCGCTGTCGGACCGGGTCGGGCGGCGGGCGGTGACGCTCGTGGGGTCGGTCGGGATGGCCGGGTGGGCGTTCGCGTTCTTCGCGCTGCTCGACTCGCGGTCCTTCGCCGTGATCGCCGTCGCCGTCACCGCCGGCCTGCTGCTGCACGGGGCGATGTACGGGCCGCAGGCGGCGTTCATCTCGGAGATGTTCGACACCCGGGTGCGGTACTCGGGCGCGTCGATGGGCTCCCAGCTGGCCTCGCTGCTCGGCGGGGCGCTCGCGCCGATCGTCGCCGTCGAGCTGCTCACCTCGTACGGGTCCTCCGTGCCGGTGTCCCTGTACCTGTGCGCGGCGGCGCTGGTCACGACGATCGCCGCGGTCGCCGCCCGGGAGACCAGGGGCCGCAGCCTCACCGGTGCGCCGAAGGGTGCGCGGGCGGCCGCGGCCGGTACCCCGAGCGGGCGTTGAGCGGGCGGCCCGTATGCTCGGCGGCGTGACCGACGCGAGGCTACGGGAGCTGCTCGGGCTGCTGGCCCAGGGCGCGCCGGCCGAGGAGTTCTCCCGGCCGGCCGCGTCCGCGCGCGCCGCGGGTGCGTCCGCCGCCGAGGTGGCCGCGCTGGAGGAGGCCACCGCGGTGGCGTTGGAGATCCACCGGACGCTGGCCCAGCACCGGACGCGCGAGGCGGAGCTGACCGCGCTGTTCGACACGGCCGGCGACCTCGCCGCGCTGCGGGACCTGGATGCGGTGCTGCGGGCGATCACCCACCGGGCCAAGCAGCTGCTGCACACCGATGTCACGTACCTGTCGCTGAACGACGAGGCCGCCGGCGACACGTTCATGCGGGTCACCGACGGTTCGGTGTCGGCGGCGTTCCAGCAGTTGCGGCTCGGCATGGGCGAGGGCCTGGGCGGGCTGGTCGCGCAGACCGCCCGCCCCTACGCCACGGGCGACTACCAGCGCGACCCGCGTTTCCGGCACACCGGCCCCATCGACAGCGCGGTCGGCGAGGAGGACCTGCACGCCATCCTGGGGGTGCCGCTGCGCCTGGGTCCGCGGGTGATCGGGGTGTTGTTCGCCGCCGACCGCAGCCCGCGCGAGTTCAGCCCGCGGGAGGTGGCGCTGCTGTCCTCGCTGGCCGACCACGCGGCCATCGCCATCGACGGGGCCCGGCTGCTGGAGGAGACCCGCCGGGCGCTGGCCGAGCTGGGGGTGGCCTCGCGCACCATCCAGGAGAACAGCGACGCGCTGCGCCGGGCGGAGGAGGCGCACGACCGGCTGACCGGTCTGGTCCTGCGCGGCGGGGACCTGGGCGAGGTGGCGGCAGCCATCGGCGCACTGCTCGACGGGGGCACCCTCGTCCACGACGCCGACGGGACGGAGCTGGCCCGCTCGCGCAGCCGCCCGCTGGCTCCGCCCGCCCGGGCGGTGACCGCCTCCCGGAGCAGTGGCCGGGCGGTCGCCGACGGCGGTACGTGGGTGTGCGCCGTACTGGCCGGCCCCGAGCTGCTGGGCAGCGTCACGCTGACCGGGCGGCCCGGTCTGGACGAGGCGGGGCGGCGGCTGTTCGAACGGGCCGCGATGGTCACGGCCCTGCTCCTGCTCCTGCGGCGGTCGGTGGCGCAGACCGAGGACCGGATCCGCGGGGAGCTGCTCGGCGACCTGCTCGGCCCGTCCGGTGATCCGGCGGGGCTGGCCGAACGGGCGCGCCGGCTGGGGGTCGATCTGGGCCTGCCGCACGCCCTGTTCGTCCTGCACAGCGACGCCGCCCCGCGCCCGCGCCTGCTCGCGGCCGCCGCGCACCAGGCCCGGGAGCGCCGGGGCCTGGCGGGGGTCCACCACGACCACGCCGTGCTGCTGGCCCCGTCGGCCGACCCGGGCGCGGACGCCGCCGGACTGGCGGGGGCGCTCGGGCGGGCCGTGGGCGCTGCGGTGACGGTCGGTGCGGCGCGGGCCGAGGGGGGTCCGGGCGTGCTGCCCGCCGCGCACGCGGAGGCCCTGCGCTGTATGACGACGCTGTGCGCGCTGGGCCGGGCGGGTGACGGCAGCACGCTCGCGGAGCTGGGGTTCATCGGCGTACTGCTGGGGGACCGGCCGGACCTGTCCGGGTACGTCCGGGCGGCGCTCGGGCCGGTACTGGACTACGACGCGCGGCGCGGCAGCGACCTGCTCCACACCCTGCGGGTCTACTTCGCCTCGGGCATGAGCCAGGCCCGGGCCAAGGAGGTGCTCCACGTGCACGTGAACACCGTCGTGCAGCGTCTGGAACGCATCGGCCGGCTCCTCGGGCCGGACTGGCAGTCGCCCGACCGCGCCCTGGAGCTGCAGCTGGCCCTGCGCCTGCACCAGGTGTCCGCCCCGCCGGAGCCGGGACCCGCGTCCACCTGACGCGGCGGCGGGCCGTTTCCACCCGACGCGGCGACCCGCGCGCCGCCGTCCACCCGATGTTTGACAGGGCCTGATCATGGCTCCATGATTCCATGAGTTCCCTAGTGGATTCATGGAGAGGGGGAGCCGTGCGCGATACGACCGCATCCGCCGCGGCGGGTACCCGCTGGGCGCTGGAGGCGCGCGGGCTGGGCCGGAGGTACCGGCGCGCGTGGGCGCTGAAGGACTGTTCCTTCCGGGTGCCCGCCGGCCGGATCGCCGCCCTGGTGGGACCCAACGGGGCCGGCAAGAGCACGCTGCTGGCCCTGGCCGCCGGGCTGCTGGAGCCTTCGGCCGGCGAGGTGCGCGTCTTCGGCGCTCCCGTCACCGAGCCCGCCGCCATGGCCCGGTGGGCCTACCTCGGGCAGGACAAACCGCTGTTCAAACGGTTCACGGTGGCGGAGCACCTGCGGATGGGGCAGGAGCTGAACCCGGGCTGGGACCAGGAGGCGGCCGAGCGGATCGTGCGCTCGGGGCAGGTTCCCCTCCAGGCCCGCGCCGGGGACCTCTCGGGCGGCCAGCGGACCCGGGTGGCGTTCGCGCTCGTCTTCGGCAAGCGGCCCGGACTGCTGCTGCTGGACGAGCCGATGGCCGACCTCGACCCCGTGGCCCGGGACGAGATGGGGGCGCTGCTGCTGTCGGAGGCGGCCGAGCACGGGACGACCGTGCTGATGTCCTCGCACCTGCTGAGCGAGATCGAGGACATGTGCGACTACGTCCTCGTCCTCGACGGCGGCCGGATGCGCCTGGCGGGCGAGACCGACGAGCTGGTGCCGATGCACACCCTGGTCAGCGGGGTGACGGAGCAGGACGGTCCGCCCGCTTCCCTGAACACCCACACCGTCGTCGAGGTGCGCACCGCCGGGCGCCACTTCTCCGCCCTGGTACGCCGGGAGGGCCCGCTGGACCCCGCGTGGCAGTTGTCGGAGCCGAGCACGGAAGAGGTGCTGCTCGCCTACCTCCGCTCCCCCGGCGCACCCCCGCTGCTCTCCCCCACCGCCGTCCCCTGCCACCGGAAGGAGGCCTCGGCATGACCGCCCCCGCCCCGGTCCGCCCGGCCGCCGCGACCGTCCGCCCGCGCCGGCTGCGCGGACTCGCCTGGCTCCTCGTACACCAGCACCGGGCCGCGCTGGTCCTGTGCGCGGCCGCGACCGTCCTCGGCTCGGCCTGGATGCTCTACCAGCGGGCCGCGGTACTGGACACCCTGCACTCCGCGGGGTGGCCCGCCCGGCCCGTCGACTCCCTGGCCCCGGAGACCGCCGACCGGGTGCGCGCCGACATCGACTCCATGGGCCGGAAGCTGGGCTGGCTGCCCCTGCTCTTCGGCGTCTTCCTCGGCGCCCCGCTCCTGGCGGCCGACCGCGAGCAGGGCACCGCGCGGCTGGTGACCACGCAGTCCGTCCCGCGGGGCCGCTGGCTGCGGTGGAAGCTGTGCTTCGCACTGGCGGCGGCGGTACTGACCACGACGGTCCTGGGCCTGCTGTACGGGTGGTGGTGGCGTTCGGCCGGGCCGCTGGCGCCCGCCGACTGGCTGAGCGGCGCGCTCTTCGACTCCAGCGCGCCGGTCCTGCCCGCGACGGCCCTGTTCACGACGTCGCTGGGCATCGCCGTCGGTGCGCTGGCGCGCCGGGCCGTGCCGGCCATGACCGTCACCTTCCTGGTGTCGGGGGCCGCCCTCTTCGCGGGCGACCTCCTCAAGGGCGGGCTGGCCACGCCCCGCCGGCTCGCCTTCCCGCTGGGCAGCCCCGAGCCGCCGGTGCTGGAACACGTCGTACAGGTGGACCAGTGGGTGGGGACCGCCTCGGGACGGCTCTACGGATGGGGCACCTGTGTGAACGATCCAGCGCCGGACGGCTGCCGGGCGGCGCGCGGCATCGTCGACTCGGTCTGGGAGTACTTCGGCCGGGACCAGATGGCGGGCATGCAGTGGATCGCCGCCGGGGTGCTGCTGGGGCTGAGCGCCGTCCTCGTGGGGTCGGTCCTGCGGTGGAGCCGGCGCGGGGCCCTGTGAGCCGGTGCGGCTCCGGGCTCGGCCCGTCCACGACCTAGGCTGTACCGGAATCCCGATTGACCAAGGAGGCGGGCACGTGGTCGTGTTTCGCATCGAGCGCCGCAGCGGCCTGCCCGCCTACCTCCAGATCGTCCAGCAGGTGGAGCAGGCGCTGCGCATGGGCGCGCTCGCCGAAGGGGACAAGCTGCCCACGGCGGCTCAGGTGGCGGCCACCACGAAGGTCAACCCGAACACCACCCTCAAGGCGTACCGGGAGCTGGAGCGCTCCGGGCTGGTCGAGGTGAGGCAGGGCTCGGGGACGTTCATCACCCGCTCCCTGGCCACCCCGCAGACGGCGCCGGAGTCCCCGCTGCGGGCCCGGCTCGGGGAGTGGATACGGGAGGCGCGCGAGCAGGGGCTGACGGCCCGCGACCTGAGCACCCTGTTCGACACCGTGCTCGCCGAGAACTATCCGGCGGCCGGCCCGTGACGCGGCGCAGAACCGGCGAGGGGGGGGGGGGCGGCCCCCCCCGCTCCGGGGGGGGGGGGCCGGGCCCGGGCCCGGCGCCCCGCGGCGCGGGGGGGGTGGGGGCGGGCGGGGCGGGGGGGGG
>NZ_JBBDHD010000049.1:0-50210 GCF_044129415.1 Streptomyces racemochromogenes | reverse complement strand
CCCCCCCCCCCCCCCCCCCCCACCCCCCCCCCCCCCCGCGCGCGGCGGGCGCGGGCGCCGCGCGCCCCCCCCCCCCGCGCCCCCCCCCCCCCCCCCCCCCCCCCCCCCCCCCCCCTCGTCGAGGAGGGCCCGCAGGGGGAGGCAGCCGTAGTGGTCGAACTCCCCGGCGAGGCTCACGGAGAGGACCCCGCAGCCCAGGGACGACCGGATGCCGGCCGGACCGTGAAAGGCGCTGTCCATCGGTTCTATGGGGGTGTTCACGCCCCTCCAACGGGCCTTCCCCCGGCCGGGAACCGGCGCCGGGGCGCACTTCACCCGCGTGGCCGTGGGACCGGCGCGGGCGGCGGCAGCTGGTGGCCCTGGCGCTGCTCCGGTGTGGGCGGGTGCAGGACGCGTCCCGCCGCGAGGCGCAGCAGAGTCCCGGCGCCGTCCCGGGGGACCGGGGTCCACAGGCGGACCGTCCGGTCGCGGGACGAGGTGGCGATCCGGCTGCCGTCGGGCGCCCAGGACACGCCGTTGATCCAGTCGGCGTGCAGTCCGACCACGGCGACGGGGGCGGCCCGGGCCGGGTCCCACAGCCGCAGCGTCCGGTCCCGGGAGACGGAGGCGAGCCGGGTGCCGTCCGGGGACCAGGCGAGGTCCTGGACACGGTCGCCGTGCCCGGTCAGCACGGCGGCCGCCGCAGCCGGCCCGTCGGCGTCCGGGTCCCACAGGCGGACGGTGCGGTCCCGGGAGGCGGTGGCCAGCACGCGCCCGTCCGGGGACCAGGCCACCTCCCACACCTGGTCCTCGTGCCCCTCCAGGGTGCGCAGCCGCTCACCTGTCCGGGCGTCCCAGACGACGACCCTCCGGTCGGTCCCGCAGGTCGCCAGCCGTCTTCCGTCCGGCGCCCAGTCGGCTCCCGTGACCCAGTCGTCGTGCCCGCGCAGTACCCGCGAGGGTTCCCGGCCGGCCGCGTCCCGCACGTGTACGAGGCCGTCGCGCCCGGCCGTCGCCAGCCGCGTGCCGTCGGGGGACCAGCACACCGCCGACACCTCCGCGCCGTGCCGGCCGGGCAGTTCGGCCGCGGGGCTGCCGTCGCACCGCCAGAGGGCGGCCGTGCCGTCGCGGCGGCCCACCGCCAGCCGCGACCCGTCCGGTGACCAGGCGAGGTCCCCGCACTGCCCGGTCGCCAGGACCCGCGGCGGCCCGAACTCCGGGGCGGCCCAGAGCCGTACGGTCCCGTCCTCCGAGGCGCTCGCGACGCAGCCGCCCTCCGGGGACCAGGCGTTCTGCCACACCGAATCGGCGTGCCCGCGCAGGACGGAGGGCGGCGCGGCGGGCTCCCAGACGGCGAGGGTGCGGTCCCGGGAGGCGGTGGCCAGCCACCGTCCGCCGGGGCTCCAGGCGACCGCGCGGACGGCGTCCCGGTGCCCGGTCAGCCAGAGGGCCGCGGCCTCCCCGTCGGCCGCCGGGACGGCCTCCAGGTCCCAGATCCGGACGTTGCGGTGCCGGTCGCCCGCCGCGAGCCGCGTCCCGTCGGGGGACCAGGCCAGGCAGTCGATCCGGTCCATGCTCGACAGGACCCGTACCGCCCGGCCCGCGGCCGGGTCCCGGAGCACCACCGTACGGTCGGCGGAGGCGGAGGCCAGGAGGGCGCCGTCGGGGGACCAGGCCAGGGCCGTCACCGCGCCCTGGTGCGCGGCTCCGGCGGTCACCGGCTCCCCGCCGGCCGGCGGACGGATGCGTACGGCCCCGTCCTGCCCGGCGGTGGCGATCCGTCCGCCGTCGGGGGACCAGGCCGCGCACCACGGCGTGCCGGGCCCGGCCTCCAGGGTGCCCGCCGGGATGAAGGAGGCGGTGTCCCACAACCGGAGCTCCCCGGCCGCCCCGGCCGACACCAGCCGGCTGCCGTCCGGGGAGAACGCCAGCGGGGCGGGCCCGTCGCCGCGGCCGCCCCCGGCGTCGGCCACCCGCCGCCAGGAGGCGGTGTCCCAGACGGTCAGCCGGGCGTCCCCGGTGGCGCAGGCCAGCAGGGAGCCGTCGGGCGACCAGGCCACCGTACGGGGCCGACCGCCGGGTACGTCGAGCACGACCGGCGCCGCCCCCCGTCCCCCGTCCCCAGCGCCGTCCTCCCCGGGGCCGTCCGCTTCCGGGCCGCCGTCCTCCGGGCCGGGCGCCGCCCACACCCGCAGCCGGCCCTCCTCCGAACAGGCGGCGAGCCGCCTCCCGTCGGGGGACCAGGCGGCGCCGGTCACCGCCCCGCCGAAGTCCCGGCGCACCGCCCGCAGCAGCGAGCCGTCCAGCGCCGTGCGCAGCGCCTGGAGGGCGGCCGGGGTCGGCGCCCACTCGGTGACCGCCGCGAGGGCCACCGCGACGGCCGTCTCCGGTTCGCGGCTCTCCAGCACCCGGGCCGCCACCGCGTCCGCCGTGCGCGCCCGGGCCGCGCCGTCCGCCCGGGCACTGCGCTCCACGTACTCCGCGACCAGCGCCGACACCTCCAGCCCGGCGGGGGCCTGCGCCTGCCAGGCGCGGGCCGCGGCCAGCCGCTCGCCGGTCAGCAGGAAGGCCTCGCCCCGGCCCGCGAACTCCCACTCCTGGGCCCAGCGTTCCCATTCGCCGCGCCGCCGCAGCTGCCCGACGTGGTCCGCGACGGCCCGTCGCAGGGGCGGCCAGCGGCGCAGCAGGGCCTCGTGGGCCAGGTCCAGGACCCCCGCGTCGGAGGTCAGCAGCCGGCCCGCGACGAAGGCGTCCGCCATCTCCCTCTCCGCGGGCGACAGTTCGTCCCGGGCGACGCGCCGGCGCACCGGCTCCTCGCCCTGCACGGTCACCAGTCGCAGCAGGGTCCGCACGACGGGGTCGGTTCCGTCGTCGGGGTCCCCGTCAGGCCCCAGCAGCTCGGCGCGGATCCGGTCGGCCTGCCCGACGAGCGCCCCGGCGACCCCGCCGACCTCCCGGTAGTGCGCGTACCCGATCACCGAACCGGGACCGCCCGCCAGCCGGTACAGCTCCTGGAGCGTGTAGGCGAGCAGCGGCAGCGCGTCGCCGCCCCCGCAGTCGTCGACGATGCGCGACACCAGGCCCGGCTCGAAGGACACCCCGGCGGCCGCGCCCGGGCGGGCCACGACCTCGTGCAGCGCCTCCCGTTCCAGGGCTCCGATCACCACCGGATCCCGTACGAGGAATGCCAGTTCGGCCTCCAGGAACCCGGTCAGGAAGTCCGAGCGCAGGGTGCCCACCAGCCACAGCCTCGGCTGCCGCGCCAGTTCCTCCCGCACCGCGGCGGCGAAGGCGGCCCGCTCGCCCGGCCCCGACAGGGTCAGCAGCTCCTCCAGCTGGTCCACCACCAGCACCCGGGAGGGCCCGTCGTCGGCGGCGCCGTCCAGCGCGCGCCGCAGGGCGCCGACCGGGTCGGTGCCGGGGGTGATCGCCGGGTACGCGGTCCAGCGCGAGCGGCGCCCGGTCAGCGCGGGCAGCAGACCGGCCCGGACCAGCGAGGACTTGCCGGAGCCGGAGGGCCCGACCACCGTCACGAACCGGTGGGCCCGGGCCGGGGCCGCCGGGTGCAGCCGGGCCACGAGTGCGGCGGTCTCCCGCTCCCGCCCGAAGAACACCGCCGCGTCCTCCTCCCCGAAGGCCTCCAGCCCCGGGTACGGCGGCTGTCCCGCCGTCCACGCGACCGGGACGACCGGCGGCCGCCGCTCCAGCCAGCGCAGCCACAGCTGGCCGCCGACCAGGGCGAGGAGCCCGATCCCGACGAGGGGTATCGACCACTGGCGCAGCAGCCGCAGCGGGAGCGGGACCTCGCCCTCCACGTTGGTGGCGTAGTTGGTCGCGATCCCGAGCAACGCGCCCACCAGCATGAGCAGCACGTCGAGTACCAGAGCGAGAGGTCGTCGTTGCATGGGGCCAGAACCTAGCCGCGACGCCCGGCGTCCGCGACCGCTGTCCGGCAACCGGCCCCGGCCGCCCGCCGGTTGTCAGCGCAGGGCGCCGGCCCGCACGCCGATCGCGGACATGACGCGGTCGACGGTCTCCCGCTGTTCGCCGACCGGGGCCACATAGGCGACGGCGGCGCGCGCGGCCTCCTCGCCCAGGGTCCGGGTGATGGCCCAGGCGCCCAGGTACTGCGAGGCCATGCAGCCGCCCGCCGTCGCGATGTTCCCCTCGACGTGGAAGGGCTCGTCCAGGACGGTGACGCCCATCTCCTCGACGAAGGGGCGGCTCGTCAGGTCCGAGCAGGCGGGCCTGCCGGCCAGCAGCCCGAGCCGGGCGAGCACGAGCGCCCCGGAGCACTGCGAGCCGATCAGCTGGCGCGAGGGGTCGAGCGGCAGCATCGACAGCAGCCGGTCGTCCGCGATCACGTCGCGGGTCCTGATGCCGCTGCCGATCAGCACGACGTCGGCCTCGCTCACGAACTCCATCGGCCGCTGCCCCGTCACCTCGACGCCGTTCATCGACGTGACCACGGGCGTCGGCGTCGTGATGAACGCCTCCAGCCCGTCCGGCCGGCACCGGTTGACCAGAGCCGAGGCGATGAAGCTGTCGAGCTCGTTGAACCCGTCGAACGTGACCACCGCTACCCGCATCACCACTCCTCTGGGACGTACCGCCGGACCTCCGTGGTCCTGGCGTGCCGCGCGGGCCGTTCACGGGACCACCCGCGTCCGGTGGCCTGTTCGCGCCCTTCCGGCCCCCTCCGCCGCTGTCCCCGGCCGGCTCACCGATCCTACGCGGGGCGGGCCCCGCCGTCCCCGGGTTCCGCGCCCGCGCCCGCGCAGGCGCCCAGGGCCTGCGCCAGGGCCCGCGCGTACGGCAGCGGGGAGCGCAGGGGAGCGGCGACGCCCAGGTGGCGGGCCGGCCGCGGCGGGGCCAGCGGGACCACCACCGCACCGGCGGGCGGGGCCAGGGCGATGTGCGGGACCAGCGCGACGCCCACGCCGGCCCCGGCCAGGGTCTGGGCGAAGAAGTAGTCGGTCGTGGAGGCGGCGATCCGCAGCTCGAACCCGGCCCGGTCCGCGTAGCGGCGCAGGAACGCCTCCGTCTTCAGGCAGCCCAGCACCCAGCGGTCGGCCGCCAGTTCGGCAGGCTCGACGGCCTCCCGCCCCGCCAGCCGGTGGCCGGCCGGCAGGACCGCGTACAGCGGGTCCTCCAGCAGGGGCAGCCAGGACAGCCCGGTCCCGGAGGGCAGCGGGCCGTCGAAGTGGTAGGCCAGGGCCAGGTCGGCTGCACCGGCCCGCACCATCGGCAGCGAGGCCTCCGGTTCGGCCTCCAGCACCGTCAGCTCCACCTCCGGATGGGCGGCGACGAAGACGCGCAGCGCCCCCGGCAGCAGGTGGCGGCCCCCGCTGGTGAAGGTGGCGACCGTCAGCCGGGGCCGCCCGGCGGCCAGCCGGTCGATGCGCGCGCGGACCCGGTCGAGCTCGGCGGTGACGGTCTCGGCCGTCTCGACCAGCAGCCGGCCCGCCTCGGTGAGCGTGACCCCGCGCGTGCTGCGCTCGGCCACCGGGTGGCCGAGGCCGCGCTCCAGTGCGGCGATGTGCTGGGACACCGCCGAGGGGGTCAGCCGCAGCGCGGCGGCGGCCCGGTTGAAGCTGCCGTGGTCCGCCACGGCCCGCAGGACGCGCAGCCGGTGCACATCGATCAAGGGTTTTCCTCGGGCCGGTCGGAGGCGGGCGGTTCCGCTGGGACCCTACAGCGGCGTCGCCGACGCGCGGACTCCCGGCGCCCGTGGCGCGGGACGACGACCTTCGCCGCCTCCCCGGAGGAGGTCAACCCGCAGCTGCTGCGCGGCCTCAGGCGCACAGTCCGATGATGTCGAGGATGCCGTCGGCGTAGGCGGCGGTGGTGCTGCCGGGCCGGCCGGCCAGATCCCCGCTCAGCTGCGTCAGGCCGGCCCGGACGTGGGCGGCGCACTGCCCGTAGAGCCCCGCCTCGTACGCGGTCCCGTCGTCCTCGGAGGTCAGCAGCGCGAGCAGCGTCCGCAGCAGGGCCTCGCGGGTCGCCAGCCGGGGCGGCCCGGCCGCCCAGACGGCCATCAGCACCGCGCACGCGGCGGGGGCGGGCGGCCAGAGCCTGGGCCGGGTGAAGACGTGCCCCTCCAGCGCGTGGAACGCGGCCGGATGCCCCTCGGCGGCATGCCACAGGGTGTCCTCCAGATGGCCCGCCGAACGGCCGCAGCCGCAGGTGATGGACGCCCAGTCGTGGCGGGCGATCTCCCGGCCCACGGCGGCGGGCACCAGCGGGCTGCTGCGCACGGGGTCCTTGTCCTTCCCTCTCATGAGGCCCAAGTATGGGAGCGGATCCCGGGCCGGTCGACCACCCCGTCCGAGGGCCGGACACGACGGAGCCGGGACGCCTCGGGCGCCCCGGCTCCGTCATGTCGGGGGCGAGGAAAGCGGGGGGACTATTTCAATTGGTTTTGAGAAGGAAGTCCGCCCATGGCCTCGCCGGGGCCAAAGGTAGCAGTCAGCCCGGGATCAGGGCACGCAGGTTTTCCGGGGTGAACACCACCGAGTCCGGGTGCAGTCCGTCCGGGCGCTCCAGCCCGATGTAGGTGACCGGCCCGGCCGGAGGCTCCGTGCCGTCCCACGCCGTGCTGGCGGCGGCCCGGCCGGACAGCAGGTCCACCAGGTGGCGGACGGTGAGGTACTCGCGCTCGACGACGGCGCGCACCAGGGTGCCGACCGTCGCCCGGTTGTCCTCCACCCGGTTGGCGCTGGGGGTGCCGCGCAGGTACAGGTGCAGCCACTTCGCCCGCCAGGCGCCGTCGCTCCCGCGCAGGAACACCAGCGGCAGGGCGACCCGGCCCGGCCCGCGCAGCTCCGACTTCATGCGCACCGTACGCGGTTCGAAGGGCCGGCCGAGCCGGTCGCCGTCGCGGAGCATGAAGCCGAAGAAGGACTCGGCCACCTCCTCGAAGCCCTCCCCGGAGAAGAGGTCGACCTGCGGCACGATGAAGTCGCCTTCCACGGCGTCCAGGCGCAGGTTGATGAACTCGGACGCGCCGTCCGGCGCGGGAGCGTTCGTGATGTCCCCCGAGTGCTCGCCGCCGACCGCCCGGAGGGACGTGTACGACAGCCAGGACAGGGTCTCGTACGAGGCGTCCAGCATCACCGCCGACAGGTCGTAGTCGGTGCTCCGCTCCGTCTGCGTCCAGTGCACGAAGAACCGCAGCAGCTCCCCCTCGACCGGGGACAGCGAGCCGCGCGGCAGTACGCCCAGTCCGGCGGCCGTGGCCTTCCCGCTGAGCGGGAGGGCCACGTCGAGGACCGCGGGGTCGACCAGCAGGTGCCCCGGATCGGGCAGGCGGCGCAGCACCTCAGCGTCCAGGGCCGCGATCAGCCGCCCGGTCTCGGCCGCCGGGAGGGGCGCCCGGGTGTCGGCGGTGACCCAGGCGGCGCCGCGGTGGTTGACGAAGACCCGGCGGGCCTCCGGTCCGCCGGTCCGGTGCCGGAGGTGCTCGCGCACCGCCAGCAGGACCCGGCCGGAGACCCCCGGGACCGCCTCCTCGGCGGCGGCCGCGACCGCCGCGCGCTCCCCGGGGCCCGGGCAGGCGCGCAGCAGCCGGTCCAGGGAGCGCAGCAGCCGTCCGGGCGCGCCCGCCGCCAGCAGCCGTGCCGCCCCGACGGCGTCGCCGGAGCCGAGGAGCTCCTCGACCCGGCTCTCCAGGGTGCGGGCCTCCAGCTCGCCGCGGGCCACGGCGAAGACCCGCGCGGCGTGCGGCCGGCCCGGGTACTCGTGCGGGTGGAGCCGCTCGCCGAGCCGCTTGAACTGCTCGCGGTGCGCGTGCACGTCGGCGAGCTTCGCGGGGGAGGCGGCGACGACCGCGTCCAGGGCGGCCAGCAGGGCGCGCCGGACCGGCCGCGGCAGCGACTTCAGCCGGGTCGGCTCCGTCAGCGACACGTCCCCGTCCGACAGGGCGCAGGCCAGGCGGAGCACGTCCGTGACGGTGTCCACCAGCAGCTCCGCGCCGCGGGCGAGACGGGCCCGGTTGACCACGGCGCGGTTCTCCCGGACCGGGATCTCCGGCGGCTGGGGGCCGTCGGCGCAGTGCGCGGCGAGCACTCCGAGGTCGCGCAGCGCCTCCTCGCCCAGCGGCGTGGTGCTGCCGGCCAGGGCCAGGTAGAGGGCGGTCACCTCCTCGTCCAGGGCGCCGCCGGCGTGCAGGACCGTCATCCGGTCGCCGGTGGCGGCGATCAGCTCCTCGTGCGCGGCGAGCATCTCCTCGTAGGTGTGCCGGTAGCCGCCGTAGGAGGGGAGGGTCAGCAGGTCGAGCACGCCCGTGCTCAGCTGCGCGAGGACGTCCGGGCGCGCGGCGTCGTCGGCGAGGGCCTCGCGGACGCACTGCGCCCAGAAGTCGAACGTGTCCGGCACGTTGGCCGGGAAGTCCTTGAAGTACACGTTGTGCGCGACGTGGTCGCCGACCATCTCGCGGACGGTGTCCAGCGTGCGCGAGGCGGTCTCCACGACCGTCTCCTCCGCGAGCCCCGCCAGGTGCTCCAGCAGCGGCGCCGAGAGCGTGAAGCCGACGGACAGCAGTGCGGCGTCGAACCGCCGCGCCGCCGTCCCGCCCCGCCCGGCCGGACCGGAGGGCAGGGGAAGGCGGCGGGTGTGCCGGACGACCAGGGATTCGAGAGGGCGTTCCATCGGGGCATGCTCCCAGACCCGTCCGGCGGCGCGCACACGGGTTTCGGCGCGCGTACCCTCTCCGACGTGTCCCGTTCCCGCCCGCACCGTGTCGCCGTCCTCGTCCTCGAAGGGGCCAAGCCGCTCGACGTCGGGATCCCGGCACAGGTCTTCAGCACCCGGGCGAGCATGCCGTACGAGGTCCGCGTCTGCGGCGCGGCCCCCGGACTGGTCACCGGCGGCGACGGCCTGTCCTACCACGTCACCCACGGGCTGGAGGCGCTCGAATGGGCCGACATCGTCTTCGTCCCCGGCTACCGCTTCCCCGACCGCGAGGACCCGCCGCGGGAGGTGGTCGAGGCGCTGACCGCCGCCCACGGCCGGGGCGCGCGGCTCGCCGCCATCTCGACGGGCGCGTTCGCGCTCGCCGCCACGGGACTGCTCGACGGCAAGCGGGCCACCACCCACTGGCACTACACGCGCGCGCTGACGGCGAAACACCCGCTCGTCCGGCTCGACGAGAACGTGCTGTTCGTCGACGAGGGCAGCGTGCTGACCTCGGCCGGGGCCGCCTCGGGCATCGACCTGTGCCTGCACATCCTGCGCCGCGACCTCGGCGTCGCCGCGGCGAACCACGCGGCCCGGCGGCTGGTGGCGGCCCCGTACCGCAGCGGCGGGCAGGCGCAGTACCTGCCGCGCAGCGTGCCCGAACCCCTGGGGGAGCGGTTCTCCGCCACCCGCGAGTGGGCCCTGCAGCGGCTCGGGGAGCCCCTGACCCTCGAAGCGCTGGCCCGGCACGCGGCCGTGTCGCCCCGTACGTTCTCGCGGCGCTTCGCCGAGGACACCGGGTACACGCCCATGCAGTGGATCATGCGGGCCCGGGTCGACGTGGCCCGTGAGCTGCTCGAACGCTCCGAGCGGGGCGTCGAGCAGATCGCCGCCGACGTGGGCCTGGGCACCGCCGCGAACCTGCGCCTGCACTTCCAGCGCATCCTCGGCACCACTCCGACCGAGTACCGGCGCACCTTCACCCGGGGCGAGTAGCCGGCGCGCGGCCCCGGAGAGCCGCTTGGCGAGATACTTGCGAACAGTGGCGATCTCGCCACTGTCGTGGGCGGGCGGCGGAAGCGAACCTGATGGTGAACAGAAGGGGACACCGCTCATGACTCGCATCGCCATCAACGGATTCGGCCGCATCGGACGCAACGTGCTGCGCGCGCTGCTCGAACGCGAAAGCGACCTGGAGGTCGTCGCCGTCAACGACCTCACGGAGCCGGCCACCCTCGCGCGGCTGCTCGCGTACGACTCCACGGCCGGCCGCCTCGGCCGCCCGGTGACCGTCGACGGCAGCACCCTCGTGGTCGACGGCCGGCGCATCGCGGTGCTCGCCGAGCGGGAGCCGGAGCAGCTGCCCTGGGCCGAACTCGGCGTCGACATCGTCCTGGAGGCCACCGGTCGCTTCACCTCCGCCGAGGCCGCCCGCGCCCACATCAAGGCGGGCGCGAAGAAGGTCCTCGTCAGCGCCCCGTCGGACGGCGCGGACGTGACGCTCGCCTACGGAGTCAACACCGGCGCGTACGACCCCGAGCGGCACACGATCGTCTCGAACGCCTCCTGCACCACGAACGCGCTCGCCCCGCTGGCCGCGGTCCTCGACGAACTGGCCGGCATCGAGCACGGCTTCATGACGACGGTGCACGCCTACACCCAGGAGCAGGCCCTCCAGGACGGCCCGCACCGCGACCCGCGCCGGGCGCGCGCCGCGGCCGTGAACATCGTGCCGACCACGACCGGCGCGGCCAAGGCGATCGGCCTCGTGCTGCCGAACCTCGACGGCAAGCTGTCGGGCGACTCGATCCGCGTACCCGTGCCGGTGGGTTCGATCGTCGAACTCAACACGACGGTCTCCCGCGACGTCACGCGCGACGAGGTGCTGGCCGCCTACCGCGCCGCCGCCGAGGGCCCCCTGGCCGGGGTGCTGGAGTACTCGCAGGACCCGCTTGTCTCCTCCGACATCACGGGCAACCCCGCCTCGTCGATCTTCGACTCGGAGCTCACCCGCGTCGACGGCCGCCACGTCAAGGTGGTCGCCTGGTACGACAACGAGTGGGGCTTCTCGAACCGCGTGATCGACACCCTCACCCTCCTCGCGGGCTGAGACCCCCCGCCCCGGTCCTCCGTCCAGGACCGGGGCGGGTCCGCGTCAGGCCCCGGGCAGGATCACGGTGACCCCGCGTCCCGGGGCCGTGCCCATCGAGGCCAGGGCGGCCGGGGCCGCGTCCAGCGCGATCGTCGCGGTGACCAGGAGGTCGGGGCGCAGGGCGCCGGAGCGGACGAGTTCCAGCATCGGGGGATAGGCGTGGGCGGCCATGCCGTGGCTGCCGAGGACCTCCAGCTCCCAGCCGATCACCCGCTCCAGCGGCAGCGCCACCGGTCCGGCCGCCGCGGGGAGCAGCCCCACCTGGACGTGCCGCCCGCGCCGCCGCAGCCCGGACACCGAGGCGGCGGCGGTCGCGGGAGAGCCCAGGGCGTCCAGCGACAGGTGCGCTCCGCCGCCCGTCAGCTCCCGCACCGCCTGCGCGGCCCCGCCGGGCCCGACGGCGGCGGGGTCCACGCAGTGTGCCGCCCCGAACTCCCGCGCCAGCTCCCGGGCCCCGGGAGCGGTGTCGACGGCGACCACCCGGGCCCCCGCCGCGGCGGCGATCATCACGGCGGACAGGCCGACCCCTCCGCAGCCGTGGACGGCGACCCATTCGCCCGCCTTCACCCTGCCCTGCGCGACCACCGCCCGGAAGGCGGTGGCGAAGCGGCAGCCCAGGGCCGCCGCGGTCGCGTACGACAGTTCCTCCGGCACCGCCACCAGGTTCACGTCGGCGTGGTCCAGGGCCACGTACTCGGCGAAGGATCCCCAGTGGGTGAAGCCGGGCTGCGACTGCCGGGCGCACACCTGGTGGTCGCCGGCCGCGCAGTCGGCGCAGCTCCCGCAGGCGCAGACGAAGGGTACGGTCACCCGGTCGCCGGCCCGCCAGTTCACCACGTCCGGGCCCACCGCCTCGACCACTCCGGCCAGTTCATGCCCCGGCACGTGCGGCAGGGTGATGTCCGCGTCGTGGCCCGCCCACCCGTGCCAGTCGCTGCGGCACAGCCCCGTGGCCTCGACGCGCACCACGACGCCGTCCCGGGCCGGCGCCGGATCGGGGACCTCCCGCACCTCGGCCCGTTCCCCGTACCGCTCGAACACCACCGCGCGCATGGACCCCGCCCTCCTGTCGACCGGCCCGCAGGCTACCGCCCCGTCGCGCTACCGACCCACCGCGCGGTCCCGGGCGGCCCGCCGCAGGGTCAGGGCCGCGAGGGCCTCGGGGGCGCCGGCCTGGCCGCGGATGCCGGGGAAGGCGTTGACGTCGACGATGAGGGGTCCGCCGCCCTCCGTGGCGATCACGTCCACCCCGTAGACGTCCAGTCCGAAGACCCGCCCCACCCGCAGGGCCAGTTCGGCCCACCCGTCGGGCAGCCGCCCCCCGCCCGGGGCCGGCTCCCCGGTGCCGGCGGCGAGTTCGGAGCGGCGCAGTGCGGCGAAGACCTCGTCCCCGACCACCCACAGCTTGTGGTCCCAGCCGCTGTTGGGCGCGAACGCCTGCGTGACCACCGGCTCCCCGCCCCAGCGCGGCGCCAGTTCCCGCAGCCGGCCGGGTCCGTCGAGGCGTGCCACCAGGTCGTCCTTGCGGCTGCGCCGGCTCTTCACCACCAGCGGCCACTCCAGCCCCGCCGCGGACTCCAGCAGCGCCAGGGAGCCGAAGGTACGGGTGGCGGCGAACGGAAGCCCCGCCCCCAGGGCCAGCGACGCCATCCCCGTCCGGTCCTGGCAGCCCTCGGTGGCGGCGGCGGAGTTCACCACCGGCGCGCCCCGCCGCTCCAGCGCACGGGCCAGTTCCAGCGCCGCCGGGGTCCGCGCCTTCAGCAGGTACACGTCGGCGGGCGCCCCGACGGACGCCTCCCCCGCCGAGGGGTGCAGCACCTCCACCTCGTGCCGCTCTCCGAGCAGCGCGGCGGTCGCCGCCAGCAGCGGATGGCCGGGGTCGGGGGTGATCAGGCCGATCCTCACGCGCCGTCCCCCGCCCGCGCCGCCGCCTGCGCCGGGACGGCCACGGGGAGGGCGTACGGCCGGGCCGGCGGGCAGGGCGGGACGGCCGTACGGCCGCCGCCCGCGCGGGCCAGGTCCAGGACGGCGCCCGCGACGCGGGCCGCGGCGTCCGGCACCTGGCGGAAGCTCGGGAAGTCGTTGACGTCGACCACCACCGGGCCGTCGGGGCCCAGCAGCACGTCCACCCCGTACAGGTCCAGCCCGTACACCTCGCCCACCCGGGCGGCGATCTCCGCGACCTCGGCCGGCAGCGGCACCCGGCGCTCGCGCACCGCGGCGTCGGGGTGCAGGGGGGAACAGCGCTCGGTCGCGTGCAGTTCGCCGCCCACGCAGTACACCTTGATGTCGGTCCCGGGATTCGGGACGTACGGCTGGGCGATGAGCATCCCCTCGCCCGCGAGCGCGGGGAGCAGCGCCCCGAGCCGGTCCGGCGAGGGCAGCAGGTGCACCCCGCGGCCGGAGCTGCCGTCGGCCGGCTTGACCACGAGCGGGTAGAGCTCGTCCGGTATCTCCACCAGGAGCTCGGGGCTGGCCACCGCGTAGGTGGGCGGCAGGGGGAGCCCCCGCGCGCTGCCGAGGGCGGCGGCCAGCGCCTTGTCCCGCACCCCGCGGATGGACCGGGCGTCGTTGACGGTGGTCACCCCCGCTGCGGCCGCGGCCTCCAGGAGGGTGAGACCGGGACCGCCCGAGACGGTCTTGAGCACCCACGCGTCGTGCGCGCCGGCCCGCACCAGGTCCGTCATGCGCAGCAGCGAGCCGCCCGGCCGTACGACGTCCACGTGGTGGCCCCACGCGGTCAGCTGACGGATCACCTCGTTCGGCATGCCGTCATGGCGGTAGTGCTCCTCCACCAGGAAGCAGAGCCTCATGGATCTTCCCCATATTCCCCGGACGTCCGCCGCCGATCCCGTCCGGCGAGTTGTGACGTCACAGGATGCCATGGCATAGCCCCGAAACCGCTCCAGAAGCAACCTTAGTGGGCGCTACACAGCGTGATCTTCGTCAAGGGCTTTCCTAAACGATCACCAATCCTCTTATAGTGATGCCTCGTTGCCACAGGAACCCTCTCTTCCATATACGCCCCTTTTTTGAGGCTTTGATTGATGACGGCGTCGCCCTCCCCCCTCCGCCCCTCCGCGCTCGCCCTGCTGGTCACGGCGGTGGCCGCCGGCACCATCTCCGCGGCGGCGGTGGCCGCGGCACCGTCCGGTGTCCGCCCGCCCCTGGCCTGGTTCGCCGCCTTCGGAACCCTGCTGCTGTCCCTCGCCGCCTGCGCGGCCACCTGGTCGGCGCGCACCGCCCGGCAGCTGCGCGCCGACGCGGCCCTGCTCACCGGCGAAGTCGCCACCCGCGACGCGTACATCGCCCGGCTGACCGCCGACGCCGCCCGCGAGACGGCGGACCTCACCGCCGAAATCGCCCGCCTCACCGCGGACCACACCGCCCGGGTCGCCCGGCTCACCGCCGAACACGCCGCCGAGACCGACCGGCTGACGGCCGCCCGCACCGCCGAGGCCGCCCGGCTCACCGCCGCGCACACCGCCGAACTCGACCACCTCGCCGCCGCCCAGCAGGCCACCCGCGAGCGGCTCGGCGAGGAACTGCGGCGCGCCCAGTCCGGCCGCGCCGCCGCCATGGCCGCCGCCGCCAACGCGGCCGGCCGGATGCAGGCCCTGGCCACCGGCATGCTCGCCGACCTGCGCGAGATGGAGCACAAGCACGCCGACGAGGAGGTCCTCGGCGACCTCCTGCACCTCGACCACCGCACCGCCCAGGCCGGCCGCCTCGCCGACTCCATCGCCGTCCTCACCGGCGCCCGCTCCGGCCGCCGCTGGGCCAAGCCCATCGTCATGGAGTCGATCCTGCGCGGCGCCATGGGCCGCATCGGCGGCTACCAGCGCGTCCGCCTGCACTCCACCAGCGAGGCCGCCGTCGCCGGACACGCCGCCGAGGGCGTCATGCACGCCCTCGCCGAGCTCCTCGACAACGCCGCGAACTTCTCCCCGCCGACCGCCGAGGTCCACGTCTACGTGGAGGAGGTGCCGGCCGGCATCGTCATCACCGTCGAGGACAGCGGCCTCGTCATGAGCGAACTCCAGCTGCGCCGCGCCGAACAGGCCGTCGGCGCCGAGACCCTGGACCTCGCCGGGCTCTCCGGCACCCGCCTCGGCCTCGCCGTCGTCGGCCGCCTCGCCCGCAAGCACGGGCTGACCGTCTCCTTCCGCCCCTCGGCGCGCGGCGGCACCGGCGCGCTGCTGATGATCCCGGAAGAGCTCATCAGCCACGCCCCGGCCGAACCCGTCCCCGCCCCGCCGCTCCTGGCGGCCCCCGCCGGCCCGGTCCGCGCCCCCGCACTGCCCGCCGCCGCTCCGGCACCGGCAGCCCCGGCCGCACCCGCCCGCAGCGGCTCCGAGCCCTCGCACGACTCCGAATCCACCGGCCGCGACCCGGTGCTCGGCGCGAGCGGACTGCCCCAGCGGCGGCGCGGCCGCACCCTGGCCGCCGCCCACCCCGAAGGCCCCGACGCCGCGTCCGCGGCGGCCCGCACCCAGGCCGCCCCCACCGGCGCGTCCCGTTCCGCCGCCCGCTTCGGCAGCTTCCGCCAGGCCGTGCGCGACGCGCCGGCGCGGCAGCAGCCCACGAATCCCCCGCACCCGGAAGGCAACACGAGATGACCGGCTCCACCACCGACGAGAAGCTCAGCTGGCTCCTGGAAGGCCTCCTGGAGCGCACCCCCGGCGCCCGCCACGCCCTCGTGCTCTCCCGCGACGGCCTCAAGCTGTGCCGCACCCCCGAGCTCTCCGTCGACCAGGCCGACCAGCTCGCCGCCATCGCCGCCGGCATCCAGAGCCTCTCGCACGGCGCCTCCATCGAGTTCGGCGACGGCACCGGCGGCGTCCGCTCCGCCATGGCCGAGTTCTACGGCGGGATCCTCTTCATCGTCGAGGCGGGCGAGGGCGCCCACCTCGCGCTCGTCGCCGCCGAGGACGCCGACGCCGGTCTCGTCGGCCACAACATGTCCGAACTGGTCGAGCAGCTGAGCGAGCATCTGATCGCCAGGCCCCGGGGATGAGCCGCGTCCGGCCGGGCCGGGACGACTCCCCGGACCGGCTCTACACCCTCACCGGCGGCCGCAGCAGCTCCGGGAGCGACGCCTTCGACCTGGTGACCCTGATCGTCGCCGAGTGCGACCCCGTCCCCGGAATGCAGTCGGAGCACGCGGCCATCCTGCGGATGTGCCGCTACCCGACGGCCGTCGTGGAGGTGGCGGCCGAACTCGGCCTGCCCGTGTCGATCGTCCGGATCCTGCTCGCCGACCTCCTGGCCGCCGGACGCGTCAGCGCCCGGCACCCGCGCGCCACGACGTACTGCCTTCCCGACCCCGAACTCCTGGAGCAGGTGCTCGTTGGACTCCGCAACCTCTGACCCGGGCGCGCCCCGGCAGGCACTCAGCAGCACCGCCGACAACGGCCTGAAGATCGTGATCGTGGGCGGCTTCGGCGTCGGCAAGACCACCATGGTCCGCTCGGTCAGCGAGATCCGTCCCCTGAACACCGAGGAGACGATGACCCAGGCCGGCGAGGCCGTCGACCACACCGACGGCATCGCCGCCAAGACCTCCACCACCGTCGCCTTCGACTTCGGCCGGATCACCCTCGACGCCCGCAACGTGCTCTACCTGTTCGGTGCCCCGGGCCAGGAGCGGTTCTGGTTCCTGTGGGACCGCCTGTTCTCCGGCACCCTCGGCGCGGTGGTCCTCGTCGACACCCGGCGGCTCGCGGACTCCTGGTACGCCATCGACCGCCTCGAACACCACGGCACGCCCTTCGTCGTCGCCTGCAACGACTTCGGCGGGCCCGCCCACACCCCGGACGAGATCCGCGCCGCCCTCGACCTGCCGGCCGAGGTGCCGCTGCTGTTCTGCGACGCCCGCTCCCGCGATTCCAGCAAGCAGGTGCTCATCTCCCTCGTCGAACACCTCCAGCACCTCCAGTACCTCCAGCACCGTCAGAGCCTCCAGGCCCTCCCGTAGTCCCAGAGCCCCCGAGACCCGAGCCCTCCCCCCGAGGGCCGTCCCCCGCACCCTCCCGGAGCCCACGCAGTGACCACCCCCGAGACCCGGCCCGTCTACCTCGGCGGCCCCCGCTTCCAGAGCGACCCCGCCGAGCTGTACCGGGAGATGCGCCGCGACCACGGCGCCGTCGCCCCCGTCGTCCTCGACGGGGACGTCCCGGCCTGGCTGGTCCTCGGCTACCGCGAACTCCACCAGGTCACCGGCGACCCGCAGCTCTTCTCCCGCGACTCCGACCTGTGGAACCAGTGGGACCGCATCCCCGCCGACTGGCCCCTGCTCCCGATGATCGGCCGCAAGCAGCCCTCGATCCTCTACACCACCGGCGAACGCCACCGCGAGCGTGCCGCCGTCATCAGCGAGGCCCTCGAATCCGTCGACCCCTTCGAACTCAGGGGCCACGCCGAACGGTTCGCGGACGAGCTGATCGACGGGCTCTGCGGCAAGGGCTCCTGCGACATCGTCGGCGAGTACGCCATGCTCCTGCCGCTGCGCGTCCTCGCCCGCATCTACGGTTTCTCCGACGAGCAGGGCCCCGGCCTCGTCACCGCCATGAACGACATGATCAACGGCCGCGAGGGCGCCCTGGACGGCCAGCGCCACCTCGGCGAGTCCATGTACGCCCTGCTCGCCGCCAAGGCCGAGGCGCCCGGGCACGACGTCGCCTCCCGGATGCTCGCCAACACCGCCGGGTTCACCCTCGACGAGGTGGCCCAGGACCTGATGGTGATGATGGCCGCCGGCCACCAGCCCACCGCCGACTGGATCGGCAACTCGCTGCGCCTGATGCTCACCGACGACCGCTTCGCCGCCTCCCTCGCCGGGGGCCGCCACAGCGTCGGCGAGGCCATGAACGAAGTGCTCTGGGAGGACACCCCCACCCAGAACGTCGCCGGCCGCTGGACCACCCGCGACACCAAGCTGGGCGGCCGCACCATCGCCCGCGGCGACCTGGTCCTGCTGGGCCTGGCCGCCGCCAACGGCGACCCGCACGTACGCACCGAGGCGGGCGCCCTCACCGGCGGGAACAACGCCTTCTTCTCCTTCGGCCACGGCGAACACCGCTGCCCCTTCCCGGCCCAGGAGGTCGCCGAGGTCATCGCCCGGACCGGCATCGAGGTCCTCCTCGACCGCCTTCCCGACGTGGACCTCGACGGATCGGCCGCCGAACTCACCCGGCGCCCCTCGCCCTGGCTGCGCGGCCTGACCGCGCTCCCCGTGACCTACACCCCGACCCCCGCGCTTGGAGCTTCCAGATGAGCTGCCCGATCGACCACACCGGCGCCGTCCCGGCCGCCGCCCCGATCGCCCTCGACCCCTTCGTCACCGACCTCGACGCCGAGAGCGCCGCCCTGCGCGCCGCCGGCCCGCTGGTCCGCGTCGTCCTCCCCGGCGGTGTCGGCGTGTACGCCGTCACCCACCACGCCGAGGCACGCGCCCTGCTCACCGACCCCCGGGTCGTCAAGGACATCGGGGTGTGGGGCGCCTGGCAGCGCGGGGAGATCCCCCCGGACTGGCCGCTCATCGGCCTCGCCAACCCCGGCCGCTCCATGCTCACCGTCGACGGCGACGAGCACCGCCGTCTGCGCACCCTTGTCGCGCAGGCCCTCACCGCCCGCCGCGTCGAGAAGCTCCGCGCCGGCATCGAGGCCCTCACCGCCGAGGCCCTCGACAAGCTGGCGGGCCTGCCCGCCGGGGAGACCGTCGACCTGAAGGCGGCCTTCGCCTACCCGCTGCCGATGAACGTCATCAGCGAGCTGATGGGCGTGGACGCCGCCGAACACCCGCGGCTGAAGGCCCTCTTCGAGAAGTTCTTCTCCACCCAGACCCTCCCCGAGGAAGTCCCGCAGATGATGGCGGACCTCGGCGCCCTCTTCTCCCGGATCGTCGAGTCCAAGCGCGCCAACCCCGGCGACGACCTCACCAGCGCGCTCATCGCCGCGTCCGAGGAGGGCGACCACCTCAGCACCGAGGAGATCACCAACACCCTCCAGCTGATGGTCGCCGCCGGCCACGAGACCACCATCAGCCTCATCGTCAACGCCGTCGTCGCCCTGGAGACCCACCCCGAACAGCGCGCCCTCGTCCTCTCCGGCGAGGTCCCCTGGGAGAACGTCATCGAGGAGACCCTGCGCTGGGCCACCCCCACCTCTCACGTCCTGATCCGCTTCGCCACCGAGGACATCGAGGTCGGGGACCGGATCCTGCCCGAGGGCGAGGGCCTGATCGTCTCCTTCGGGGCGCTGGGCCGCGACGAGGCCCAGCACGGGGAGACGGCGGGCGCCTTCGACGTCACCCGCACCCCGAACCGGCACATCTCCTTCGGCCACGGCCCCCACGTCTGCCCCGGGGCCGCCCTCTCCCG
The DNA here is from genome assembly GCF_044129415.1 of Streptomyces racemochromogenes. Classification (GTDB taxonomy): domain Bacteria; phylum Actinomycetota; class Actinomycetes; order Streptomycetales; family Streptomycetaceae; genus Streptomyces; species Streptomyces racemochromogenes_A. Next base: position 31,022 of record NZ_JBBDHD010000049.1, on the reverse strand, counting down.
CCTGGAAGCCGGCGTGGCCCTCCCGGCCCTCTACGCCCGCTTCCCGCACCTGTCCCTGGCCGTGCCGCGCGGGGAACTGCGCAACAAGCCCGTCCTCACCCAGAACGACCTGTTCGACCTCCCGGTGCGCCTGCACCCCTGACCTGCGGAGAAAAGAAATGGTCGTCGTACCGGAGCCGTTGGTAGGTTGATCGCGTGCCGAAGCTGAATCAGATCATCGCCGTCGAAAAGGGCGTCAAGTCCAAGTCCCTCCAGGAGCTTTCGCAGGCTCACCACGACGTGCAGAAGCCCGCCCTGCTGGCCGGCATCTCGCGGACGTACCAGCCCAAGGACGAGGAGGGCGAGCAGCTGCCGCCCGAGTCCACCCGGGTCCAGGTCAAGGCGGAGGACGTGCTGCGGGCGACGGCCACCACCCTGACCCGCCTGTTCGACGTGACGGCGACCAAGGACTGGGCCAACCGCACCGCGGCCGCGGACGTCGTCGTCGACGGCGACGTGCTGCTCGCCCAGGTTCCGGTGCCCTACCTGCTCTTCCTGGAGAAGCAGCTGACCGACCTGCACACCTTCGTGCGCAAGCTGCCGGTCCTGGACGCCTCGGAGTCCTGGAACCTCGACCCCTCCACGGACTCCTGGAAGACGGAACCCGTACGCACCATCCGGACCAAGAAGGTGCCGCGCAACCACGTCAAGGCGGAGGCCACGGAGAAGCACCCGGCGCAGGTGGAGGTGTACTACGAGGACGTCGCCGTCGGCTACTGGACGACGGTGAAGTTCTCCGGCGCCCTCCCGGCCCGCCGGGTCAACGAACTCCTCGACCGGGTGGAGCGGCTTCAGCAGGCCGTGAAGTTCGCCCGCGAGGAGGCCAACGGCACCGAGGTCACCGACCAGCGGGTCGGCGACGCGGTGTTCGGCTACCTGTTCAGGTAGCCCCGAGAACGCCCCCTGTAGCGCAGGGGGTGCGCGAGAGCGCAAGCTGAAACTGACGTTGAAGCTGAAACAGGGGCGGCCCGAGTGCGGCCCCTTGAATCTCAGACTATCGCTCCAGTCTCAGCATTCGCCGCCGAACACCGGATCGACCGAGCAGGGACGATCACCGACGGATGGGGGTTCAAGTCCCTCCTGCGCCTCTCCCATGGCGCGGTAGTTCAAAGGCAGAACACGTCGGCCTCAAGATGATCCCCGCTCTTAAACGCCGCCGGTGTGCGCAATTGGGTGGCACACAGGGGCCCGGGAATTGGACATATTCCCGGGCCCCGTCACGCTTTCCGACGGGCCGCCCCACGACGTCCGTACGCCGCCCGAACGACGTCCCGCGCGGACGGCTGCGACCGCGGACGGAGCGGGCGTCAGCCTCCGGTCCGACGAGCCCCGCCCGGCTCCCGCATAGCGTCTCCGCCATGAACACCACACGCCGTACCGCGGCCGCCGCGGCCTTACTCGCCCTCCTGCTCCCCGCGTCCCTCCCGGCCGCCTCCAGCGCCTCCGCCGCGCCCACTGCGCCCGCTGCCGCCGTCGACGCCCTCCGTACCACCGGGCCCGAACTGCCCGCCCCCACCGGACGCCTCGCCGTCGGCTCCGAGGACCTCCACCTCGTCGACCGCAGCCGCACCGACCCCTGGGCCCACACCGGCCCCCGCGAACTGATGGTCACCCTGCGCTATCCCGCCCAGCGCGGCACCGGCCGCGCCCCCGCGCCCTACCTCAGCACCGAGGAGGCCCGGCTGATCCTCGCCGACAAGGGCCTCGACAAGATCATCGATCCCGCCGCCTTCGCCGCCACCCGCGCCCACGCCCGCGTCGGCGCCCGCCCCGCCGAGGGCCGGTACCCGCTGATCGTCCTCTCGCCCGGCTTCACCGTCCCGCGCGCCACCCTCACCTCCCTCGCCGAAGACCTGGCCTCACGCGGCTACGTCGTGGCCGCCGTCGACCATGCCTACGAGAGCGCGGCCACCGCCTTCCCGGGCGGCCGGATCCTCACCTGCCTGGCCTGCGACCAGGCGCAGGGCCCGGGCGGCCGGGAGGCCGTCACCGACACCCGGGCCAAGGACGTCTCCTTCCTCCTCGACCGGCTCACCGGCCGGCACCCCGTATGGCGCCACGCCGAACTGATCGACCGGGGCCGCATCGCCATGGCCGGGCACTCCATCGGCGGCGGAGCCGCACTGGCGGCCATGGCCGTCGACCCGCGGATCCGCGCCGGCGTCGACATGGACGGCGGCCTGCCCGTGCCCTACCCGGCCGCGGGGATCGGCGGCCGCCCGTTCCTGCTGTTCGGCTCGGCCGCCAGCGCCCCCGGCCAGGACACCGCCGGGAACTGGTCGCAGGCGTGGCCGCACCTCGACGGCTGGAAGCGCTGGATCACCGTGGACGGCACCGACCACTTCGGCGCCACCGACTATCCGGCCCTGCGCGACCAGCTCGGCGTCCCCCACCCCGACGCGCCGCTGCCCGGCCCCCGGGCCCTGGAGGTGACCCGGACCTATGTCGGCGCCTTCTTCGACCGGCACCTCAAGGGGCAGCCCCGGCCGGTGCTGGACGGCCCGCGCGCCGACGCCCCCGAGGTCCGCTTCCACACCCCCTGAGGCCCGTACGGGGCCCCGCCCGCGCGGGGCCCCGTCCTCACACCGGCACCGACACGAAGGTCCGCCCCGACTCGTTCTCCACCAGCACCGCCGCGACGTCCGCCGGGTCCACGGCCGCCGAGCCGTCCAGGGCCGCTCCCTTGCCCTCGCCGTGCTCCGCAGTGCCCACCACCCAGCCGCCCGCCGTGGACCGCGTACCGTCCCGGGAGACCACCACCAGACGGCACCGCTGCCCGGCCGGCACGCCGGTCACCGCCGCCCGCACCCGCACCCACTTCGCCGCCGGGGTCACCTGCACGGTCATCCGCGCCCCCGACCCCGCGTCGGTCGCCGAGGCCACCCGGGTCCCGGCGGGCGGCGGCGACGGCGCGGCCGACGCGCTCGGCGACGGCGGCGGGGGCAGCGCGGCCGTGCTCCCCGCGTCCCCGCCCAGCCGGGCCCCGGCCCAGAACACGGCCGCCAGCGAGGCGGCCGCCGCCAGGCCCGCCACCGCGCCCCGCCACCGGGCCCGAGCGGCCCGCTCGCCGCGCACCTGCCGCAGGGTGCGCTGGAGCAGCAGGTCGCCGCCCTGCGGGGGCCCGTCGAGGAACGCCTCCTGCGGTACCTCGCCCAGAACGCCTTCCAACTCGCGCAACGCGGCCACCTCCTCCCGGCACCCCGTGCAGTCGCCGACATGCTCCTCGACGCGCCGTACGTCCTCCTCGTCCAGGACACCCAGCACGTACGGTCCGAGCAGCTCCTCCTCGTGCCGCCGCGCGTTCACGCCACCACCTCCCGCAGTCCGCCGGGCTGCTGGGGCGGCCGGCCTGATCGTCTGTCCCCGCCGTACTCGCCGGCGCCGCCGTCCGTGAACACCGCGCGCAGGGCTTTCAGCGCGTAGTGCGAGCGCGACTTGACCGTGCCCGCCGGGATCCCCAGGCGGTCGGCGGCCTCGGCCACGCTGTGCTGGCGGTAGTACAACTCGGTGAGCACGTCACGGTGTTCCGGTGAGAGCCGGTCCAGGGCGCCCAGCACCGTCATCGTGTCCACCACGGAGTCCGCGTGGTCGCCCTCCACCGGGGGAGCGGCCTCCGAGCCGGAGACCTCCGGCGGTCGGGCCGCCCTGGCCCGGTACCGGTCCGTGATGATGTTCCGGGCCACCGTGAGCAGCCAGCCGCGCACCGAGCCCTTCCCGTTGACCAGCACCTCGGCGTGCCGCCAGGCCCGGATCAGGGTCTCCTGGACGACGTCCTCGGCGGCGGCCCGGTCACCGGTGAGCCGGGTGGCGTACGCGAGCAGGGCGTTGCCGTGTTCCTCGTAGACCGCCCTGATCAGTGCCTCGTCGGTCGAGCCCCGCCGCGCGCGGGGCCACAGTGGTCCGGCCATTCACGCTCTCCGTCCGCCTCACGTCCTGGTGCCGGGTGCAGTACCCGGCGCGGTCGGTACACGCCCTGGGGGCCCCGCCGGTTCATGTGACCCGCGTCACTCAGGTCCGGCAGTCGCGGCCCTCGTTGAGGCAGGCGACGAGCTCGCCCATCCGCGCGTCGGTCATCACGTTCACGAACATCGCGTGGTCGGTGAGCGGGCTGTGCCGCTGCTCCGGGAAGGAGTCCAGGGCCAGAGGCACCCCCGGCGCCACCGCGTACGCCAGCGACAGGCGCAGCTCCGGCACCGCGAAGGTGCCCTGCGGGCAGACCCCGTTGGCGGCCGGGAACGCCAGGTGGGAGCGGTGGTCCGGGGTGGCGGTGTCCAACCCGTTCCAGCAGCTGGGGAAAACGAGCGTACGGGTGACCAGCTCGCCCGCCGGACAGCGCGGGTAGCCGGTGGTGGACCGGTCCGGCAGGCCCGAACAGCCCCAGCGGGCCCGCACCCCGGCGCCCCCGCCGGCCGTGTACGCGACGGCGTCGCCGGTGATCGCCCGCAGGAACCGGGGCATCGCCACCACCTTCCCCACCGCGTTGCCCCGGAACTCCACCCGCACCGAGGCCTCGCGCAGGATCTCACCCGTGTTGCCGTGCCCGGCCGCCCCCTCGTGCGGGCCGCTCCCGGACCGGTCGGTGCGGCGCAGGACCGGCCAGTAGTACACGGAGCGGTCGCCGCCCGTACAGCTCGTGGCGGCCCCGGCCAGCGAGGCGTCCGTCGACAGGGCGTCCGTGGACAGGTTCCCCACGTACGCGTGCGTGTGGTGGGCGCCCGCCCGCAGCCCGGGCGAGACCACCAGGTTGTCCTCGTTCCAGTGCCCCTCCTCGTTGCGCCCGCACTCCACCGTCACCCTGCCGGTGGAGGCGCCCGGGCCGGGCTCGGGGCCGGCCGGGGCGGGCGGTACGCGGCGCAGGTCCACGTACGGGCCCGCGACGGAGGCGGGCCCCGCCGCCCGCGAGGCGCCCAGGACGGCGGCGGCCAGCCCGAGGCCCAGGACCAGGCAGGCCAGCAGCAGCGGAATCCGGTGTTCCTTGCCCAAGGGGTTCCCCATGGCGATCACGGTCGCCGGTGTTCGTACAACCGTCAACCGGGCGACCCTACGAGCCGCGGACCGCGCCCTCGTAGGTGTGGGGGCGGCGGGCGCGAACCCGTGGGGGAGTTGGCGCACCGGATGCTTGCCCGGCCGGATGCCGTCCCGACAGAGTTCTCCGTATGACACCGGACGACCTGCTGCGCGACTTCGCCCGCACCCGTGCCTCCCTCGACGGAGAGGAGGTCGTCTACTGGTGGAGCGGCGACATCCACTCCTGGGCCCCGGGCGAGCCGTACCGGCGCCTCTTCGGCTTCGAAGGCGTCAACGTGTCCCGGCTCGTGGCCGACGAGGAGGAGGGCGGCTACCGGCTGCTGTCGCGCGAGGCCGCCTTCTACCTCGACCCCGCCACTCGGGAGATCCTGGAGACCTGGCAGGAAATGCCCGTGGTCCACGTCTGGAACGACCCGGCCAACCTGCGCCTGCGGCCCTTCCCCGTCCCCCGGACCGAACTCGGCGACCAGGTCTGCTTCAGCCTGGAGATCCCGCTGGCCTACCCCTCCCCGCTGCCCGTCGCGGACTACCCGCTCCACTCCGCCGACGACACCTACCGTGCCCTGGAGCTCTTCCAGTTCTTCACCCCCGCCGCCGCCCTCGCCGGCGGGGCGCCCAGCGTCCCGGCGGCCATGTCCTGGACCCGCATGTCCCCCTGGCTGCCCTGGATGGAACAGGGACAACGCCCCGGCGGCCTGACCTTCCACTGCCGCGGCGCCAAGCTCGGCTCCTATGACGAGGTCCCCGAGCGCACCCGCGCCCACATCGCCGGACACCACCCGGAGTTCGCCCGCGCCCCCGAGAAGTGGACCGAGCCGAACGAGACCAGCTGGACCTACTTCCGCGCCCTCCACCCCCGCGGCAACCCCGAGTAGCCCGCCGCCCCGCCGCCGGGGGTCCGGGAGGGTGACGCGCGTGTTGCGTGCGCGTTGCACAGGCGTTTCACAAGCACTTCACAGACTTCCGCAGGGTCCGGACAAGGGTTTTCCCTGTATCGGGTTCATTCCCGCGTTGCCTACTGTCTGCCCACCGGCGGTCTCCCGCCCCCCGAACTGCCCCCGCACCAACCCCACATGGTGTGAAGCCGAACGCGGTGGCGCGGATCGCCGGTACACGCCGTCGCCCAGCCCCGCCGTTGCGGCAGGGCGACGTGGCGCGGCGGCGGCCGGGGCGGTTCGACCAGCCCTCCCGGCCCCGCGGCGCCTGTTCCACCTCCCACACCGCACACACCGGCCGCTCCGGCCTGCCCGGAAACGGCCCGTAAGGGGAACACCGTGCACGCACCCCGACGACGGCTCATATCCGTCGTGGCCATCTCCGTCACCCTGCTCGCGGGCTCCGCCACCGCCGCGGTGGCCGTGACCCCGCCGGCCGACCCGGCGGCCCGGTCCCTCCCGGCGGCGGGCGCCCCCGCCACCCCCGTCTCCGCCCCGGTCGAGAACCTGATCGTCGGCTACAAGTCCTCCGCGTCCGAGGCGACCTCCAACGCCGCGGCCGCCGACGACGCCACCGCCAAGGGCAAGAAGGCCGGCAAGAAGGCGAAGTTCGACCGCCGCCTGGGCACCGGCGCCGCGCTCGTCAACCTGGGCGGTGCGACCGCCCCGGCCGACGCCGCGGCCGTGATGGCCCAGTTCCGGTCCGACCCGGACGTCGCCTACGTCGAGCCGGACTCCCGCGCGTACGCGATGAGCACCCCGGACGACACCGAGTACGCCAAGCAGTGGGACCTCTTCGAGCCCACCGCCGGCATGAACGTGCCCGCCGCCTGGGACAAGAGCACCGGCTCCGGCGTCACCGTCGCCGTGATCGACACCGGCTACGTGGCGCACTCCGACGTCGCGCCCAACATCGTCGCCGGCTACGACTTCATCTCCGACTCCACCGCCGCCCGCGACGGCAACGGCCGCGACAACAACCCGGCCGACCAGGGCGACTGGAGCGCCGCCGGCGAGTGCGGCACCGGCTCCAAGGCCAGCGACTCCTCCTGGCACGGCACCCACGTGGCCGGCACCATCGCCGCCGCCACCAACAACGGCAAGGGCGTCGCGGGCATCGCGTACAACGCGAAGATCCAGCCCGTCCGCGTCCTCGGCAAGTGCGGCGGCGCCACCTCGGACATCGTCGACGCGATCACCTGGGCCTCCGGCGGCACCGTCGCGGGCGTCCCGGCGAACCCCACCCCCGCCAAGGTCATCAACATGAGCCTCGGCGGATCCGGCACCTGCAGCTCCAGCTACCAGAACGCCATCAACGCGGCCGTCGCCCGCGGCACCACCGTCGTCGTGGCCGCAGGCAACAGCAACGCCGACGCGAGCTCCTTCACCCCGGCCAGCTGCAACAACGTCATCACCGTCGCCGCCACCAACCGCACCGGCGACCGCTCCTTCTACTCCAACTACGGCACCAAGGTCGACGTCTCCGCCCCCGGCGGTGAGACCCGCCGCGCCACCGACACGCCCGGCACCGTCACCACGCCCGAGAACGGCATCCTCTCGACGCTGAACAACGGCACCACCACCCCCGGCGCGGAGATCTACAAGCCGTACCAGGGCACCAGCATGGCCGCCCCGCACATCGCCGGCCTCGCCGCGCTCCTCGTGGCCGCCAAGCCCTCCCTCACCCCGGCGCAGGTCGAGGCCGCCATCAAGACCAACGCCCGCCCGCTGGCCGGCACCTGCACCGGCGGCTGCGGCGCCGGCCTCGCCGACGCGGCCGCGACCGTCAACGCCGTGACCTCCACCCCCGCCACCCCGTTCTTCGAGAACACCGCGGACTTCGCCATCGCCGACAACAGCACGGTGGAGAGCCCGATCACCGTCACCGGCGTGAGCGGCAACGCCCCCGCCGCCCTCAAGGTGGGTGTGAACATCGTCCACACCTACATCGGCGACCTGAAGGTCGACCTCGTGGCCCCCGACGGCACCGTCTACACCCTGCACAACCGGGCCGGCGGCAGCACCGCCAACATCAACCAGACCTACACCGTCGACGCCTCCTCCGAGGCCGCGAACGGCACCTGGAAGCTCCGCGTGAACGACAACGCGGGCGGCGACACCGGCAAGATCGACTCCTGGAGCCTCGGCTTCTGATCCCCGCCGGCCCCCACGCCACTCCCCGGTCCGGGCCCCCGCCGGAGTCCCCCACCTCCGGCCTGACGGGGCGATAGTACGGACCAACCCGGCCCGCGGGCCTGCCGCTACCTCCCGTAACGGCAGGCCCGCGGGACATTCCTGTCGCCTGACTGAATTCTGCGTCACAATCCGGGTCCGCCGGGGGGCTGACCTCGTATTGTCGCGTCTCACAGGAAGGCACGGACCGGGGAGCGAAAGGCTGGTGGCTGTGCGTGGCGGCGACCGCGAAGGCTGACACCAACGTCGGACACGGCGTACTCATCGAAGCCGTCGGCCGCGCCCTCGGCACGCGCGGCCGCGCCATCCTCACCGGCCCCGCCGGATCCGGCAAGAGCGAGGTCGCCCACGCCGTCGCGGCCGCCGCCGACGCCCGCCGCGAGACCGTCCTGCGCCTCGCGCCCGAAGCCGCCGACCGGCACATACCCGAGGCCTCGGCCGCCGCCCTCCTCGCCTCCGTCCCCGGCTGCGCCCTCGACCGCCTCGCCGGGCCCCAGCGCGAGGCCATCGCCCTCCTGCGCCGCGAGGCCGACGCACCCCGGGCCGGACGCGACCACGTCGCGCTGCGCCTGGCCGTCGTCGAGGTCCTGCGCACCCTGGCCGCCCCCGGCCCCGTCCTGCTCCTCCTCGACAACGCCCAGTGGCTCGACGCCGAGAGCGCCGACCTGCTCCGCTTCGCCCTGCGCCTGACCCCGCCCCGCGTACGGGTCCTCGCCGTCGAACGCGGGCGGGGCGTCGCCCCCGTCGCCGAAGCCCTCTGCGGCCCCGGCACCCCCGCCGTCCACGTTCCCGCGCTCGGCGCCGACGAGGTCGCCGAGCTCCTCCTCCGGCACGGCCTGCCCGCCCGCCTGGCCGGCCGCATCCACCAGGCCAGCGGCGGCAACCCCCGCCTCGCCCTCGCCCTCGGCCACTCCCTCGCCGAGGCCGCCGGCAGCCAGGGCGGCTGCGCCCACCACGCCGACCCCCTGCCCGTCGCCGGCCAGGCCCGCGAGGTCGCCCGCCGGCTCCTCGCCGAAGCCCCCGCCCACACCCGCCCCACCCTGCTCCTCGCCGCCCTCGCCACCCGCCCCACCACGGCCCTGCTGCGCCGCGCCGGCCGCCCCGACGCCGAAGCGGAACTCGCCGAGGCCGAACGGGCCGCCCTGGTCGCCGTCGGCGAGGACGGCGCCGTCGCCTTCACCGCCGGCGCCCTGCCCACCGCACTCGCCGCCGACGCGGGCTGGCCGGAGCGCTCCGCCGGGCACGCCGCGCTCGCCGCCGCCGTCGACGACCCCGTCCAGGCCGTACGCCACCGGGCGCTGGCCGTCGACACCCCCGACGCGGAACTCGCCGCCGAGATCACCCGGGCGGCCGACGCCTGCCGCCGCCGCGGCCAGCGCGCCCTGGCCGCCGAACTCGGGCTGCTCGCCGCCGAACGCACCCCCGCCGGCCTGCCCGCCGAGGAACTCGACCGCCTCGTCGGCGCCGCCGAGGACGCGGGCTGGGCCGGCCGCGCCGACCTCGCCCGCCGGGCCACCCGCGCCGTCCTCGCCCGCGACGCCTCGCCCGCCCAGCGGGTCCGGGCCCGGCTCGCCGTCATCGACGCCGCCGGACAGGCCCTGGCCGCCCTCGACGAGACCTTCGCCTTCGCCTGCGCCGAGGCCGACGCCGCCGACGACCCCTCCCTCCTGGCCGCCGTCCAGCTGCGGATCGCCTGGAAGCACAACCTCAGCGACGGCGACCCCGTGCGCTCCCGCGACGCCGCCGCCGAGGCCGGAGCCCTCGCCAAGGCCGGCGGGGACCAGGTCGCCGAGGCCATGGCGCTGACCGTGCGCGCCCGCATGGGCCGCATCCTCGCCGACCCCGACGCCGAGGACATCCTGGCCGAGGCCCTCGCCCTGCCCGCCCCCGAGGTCCCCCTCGGCATGCGCAACGCGCCGCAGTACCTCGCCGTCCGGCACGCCCTCTTCGACGACCGGCTGGCCGACGCCCGCAGCCGGCTCCTGGCCCTGCTGCCCGCCGTTCAGCGCACCGGCTCCGCCGAGGACGTTTTCGAGGTGCTGCGCAGCCTCACCGAGGTCGAACTGCGGCGCGGCCACTGCGTGACGGGTGCCGCGCACGCCCGCCGCGCCCTGGAACTCACCATCGAGGCGGGTCTCTCCCCGGGCCCCGCCTGGTACGTCGCCGCCACCGCCGAGGCCGCGGGCGGCAGCTTCGCCCGGGCCGCCGCCTACGCCCGCCGGGGCATCCGCGCCTCCGAGGAGGAGCACGACCAGGTCTTCCTCTCGCGGGGCCTCTACGCCCTCGGCACGGTCGAACTGGCCACCGGCGACGCCGCGAAGGCCGTTGCCACCCTGCGCCGGGTCGCCGAGCTGGAGGAGGCCCAGCAGGTGGTCGACCCCTCCGTCCTGCGCTGGCACGGAGAGCTCGCCGAGGCCCTGGTGGCCGCCGACGACCCGGCCGGCGCCACCCTGCTCCTCGACTCCGTCACCCCCGTCGCCCGCGCCCTGGGCCGGACCCCGGTCCTCGCCGCCCTGGACCGGGCCCGGGGTCTCGCGCTGTCGGCGCAGGGCGAACCGGAATCCGCCGTGGCCCTGTTGGAGGACACCGCCCGGCGCTTCGAGGCCCTCGGCCTGCCCCTGGAACGGGGCCGTACGCTGCTCGCGCTGGCCCGCGTGGAACGCAGGCGGCGCCGCCGCGCGCCGGCCCGGGCCGCGCTGCGGGAGGCCGCCGAGGTGTTCGAACGGGCCGGGGCGGAGCCCTGGCTGGCCCTGGCCCGGGAGGACGCCCCCGCGGCCGGCGCCCCGCGCCCGGGGGCGGGGGCGCTGACCGACGCCGAGGCCCGGCTGGCCCTGCTGGTCGGCGGGGGCGCCAGCAACCAGGAGGCGGCGGCGAAGCTGTTCCTCAGCGTCAAGACCGTCGAGGCCCGGCTCACCCGGATCTACCAGAAGCTCGGCGTCCGCTCCCGCGCCCAGCTGGCCACCGCGCTGCGGGGGCACTGAGCGGGCCGTGCGCGCGGGCCGCCCCCGGCCGGTCAGCAGCCCAGCCGGTCGCCCGGGGTGACGCCGAGCAGCCCGGTGAAGGCCCGGTACTTGTCCACCCGGCTCTGCACCTGTGCCGGATTGCCGCCGTTGCACTCCAGGGCCCCGTTGATGGAGCGGATCGTCTCGCCGAAGCCCGCTCCGTCGACCATCGCGGCGTGCGCCGTCATCGTGCCCGGGCCGTTCTGGGTGTTCCAGTACCAGAGCGCCGTCTTCATGGCGACGGCCGGGTCCCGCTCCACCAGGTAGGGGTTGGCGAGGAGGTTGAGGCCCAGGGCGTCGCCGGCGGCCTTGTAGTTGAAGTTCCACGACAGCTGGATGGGGCCGCGGCCGTAGTAGGCGGCCTGGCCGGCCGGACAGCCGTAGGGCTGGGAGGCGTCGCAGTAGTGCGGGTAGTTCGCCGTGTTCTGCTCGACGACGTACACCAGCCCGCCGGTCTCGTGGGAGACGTTCGCGAGGAAGGCCGCGGCCTCGCGCCGCTTGACCGTGTCGTCGCCGGTACGGGCGAAGCCGGGGTAGGCGGAGAGCGCCGCGACCAGGCCGTCGTAGGTGTAGAAGGGGTTCCGGTCCGGGAACATCCGGTTGAACTGGGCCTCGCTGACCACGAATCCGGACGGGTCGCCCGGGCCCGGGTCGGGGTCCTGGCCGCCTCCGCCGCAGGCGCCCTGGTCCGACCAGACGCCCCACTGGCCGGTGGTGCCCGGGGTCTCGCCCTGGGTCCACCACTTGGCCTGCCAGTTGTGGCCGCCGTACGAGGCGTTCGCGCCGCCCGTGTAGACGGCGGAGGAACTCCAGGCGCCGGCGCAGACAGGGGCCGCGGCGGCGGGGGAGGCGGGCAGGGCGACGGCGAGCCCGAGGGTGGCGGCGGCGGCCGTGGCGAGGGAGAGGGCGCGGCGGCGAAGCGCACGGATCACGGAACTGCTCCTTCGGCGGGGGGAGTCCGTCGCGCGGGTGGGGGGCGACGGGTACCGCCACTGAACCGAAATGGTCTGGACCTGTCAAGGTCTAGACCAAACTTCGAAGTCCCGTACGGGGAAACGCCGGAGCGGCGTGACGACCGCGTCGCCACGCCGCTCCGGGACCGCTGGATCAGCTGCCGGCCGACAGGTTCCCGGACAGGACCGGGATGTTGGAGGCGATGTGCGAGAGGGTCTCGTCACCCTTGGCCTGGGTGGAGTTCTCGGTGCACTGCTGGTTCTGCGGGTTGGACGCGATCGGGATGTCCTGGACGCCGACGTTGACGAGGGCCAGGACGGACTGGACGTTGACCTTGGCCGGCAGGCCGACGCAGAGCTTGTTCAGCGAACCCTGGACGGCGCTGAGCTGCGGGCTCATCGCACCGGCGGTCTCCTGGTTGCCGTAGATCTGCTGGGCGCCGTTGCCGTTGACGGTGTTGACGCCGTTGTCGTTGCCGATCGCCATCGCCGGGGAGGCCGCGAGGGCGCCCGTGCCCAGGATGGAGGCGGTGACCGCAGCGGTGGCCATGAACTTCTTGAGCATCGTGGAGATCCTTCTGTCGCATGAGCTGTCCCCGGCGGGACGCTTGGATCAACTGCGCCCGGACCCAGGGGTTATCGCCCGTCACCCGACCGGCCCAACGATCCGTCCGCCACCGCTGCTCAGGCGGGTCCCGCGGGTCCCGCGGGCGCCTCGGCCCCGCCCCCCGCGCGGATCGCGCGGAGCGCCGCGGTGTGGAGCGCGTACGGGTCGCCGTGCGTCACCGGGCTGCCGGTGAGGGTGTACCACTCGTCCGCGTCCGTGTACTGCACCGCGAAGCGGACCTTCCCGTCGGGGCCGCCGGTGGTGCGCAGCGTCAGCGAGCCGGTGATGACGCCGACCTCGTCGGTCATGGCCCCGCCGGGGCCGGCGAGGACCTCGTCCTGCCACTGGTACTGCCGCGGGCCGGTCATGCGGCGCAGGTGTCGATCATGGTGGTGAGCATGGCCCTCTCGGCTTCGGTGACGGTCAGCCCGTAGTGGGATTTGACGGTGGTCCAGGCGCGCCCGTACTGGCACCAGCTCGACTTGTCCGGCGGCTGCCACAGGTCGGGGCTCTGGTCGCCCTTGGACCGGTTGGAGGCGGCCGAGACCGCCAGCAGCTGCGGCCGCGTCAGGTCGTTGGCGAAGGACTTCCGCCGCGCGGCGTCCCATCCGGAGGCGCCGGAGCGCCAGGCCTCGGCGAGCGGGACCATGTGGTCGATGTCCAGCTTCCCCGGCTCGGTGACGACGACGCCGTCGTACAGGCTCTTCCAGCGGCCCGACACGGCCCGGCACTCGGAGTCCTGGGTGACGTCGCCCCCGTCGCGCTTGAGGACCACCTCGCGGGTGTCGCACTTGTTGCCCTGCTCGGCCCAGTGCGTGAACTTGTCACGGCTGTACCCGGCCATCGTGCCGGGTTTGCCCGTGGTCAGCGCCGCCAGCCGGGCCCGCGCCGCGGCGGCGTCGACCATGCCCGGCAGCACATCCCCGGACGCCGGCTTCGCGTCACCGGCCGGCGGCGCGGACGCCGGAACGGAGGGGGCGGTGCTCGCGCTCGCGGCCGGCCCGCCCGGGGACTTCCGGTCGCCGGACCCCCCCGGCCCGCCGCACCCGCTCAGCCCGAGCAGCAGCACGGCGGCCACCGCGCCGGCGCGCACCCCTGTCTGACGACCCATGACGACCCCACCCCGTCCTGACGGAACTCCGCGCACACCGACCCGGGAAGACTACCCATAACCGGACAACCAACCACGCACCGGCCCCTGGTCGGGGCCCCGCGTCACTCCACGTGCCAGATCCTCCGGTACGCCTCCCGGTAGCCCTCGGGGTTCCAGGACGTCGCCCCGCCGCTGTTGTGCGCCGTCGCCACGTGGACCGGGGCGACGTAACCGCTCGCGGGCCGCCCGGCGAAGGCGCGGTTGAACTCGTCGACGGCCTGCCAGCCCTGCTGGGACAGCGGTTCGGGGACCGTGGCCGCCTGGAAGGCGCGGGTGTTGACGCGCTGGAAGGCGGACGGGTCGCCGTCGCCCGCGCCGATGTTGTACGGCGGGCCCTCGCCCGGCCGTCCGGCGGCGCGCAGGGCCGGGGCGGCGTCGGCGAAGTACAGGTCGTTGATGGCGACCGAGTCGGTCCAGCGGTCCCCGAACCGGGACAGGAGGGAGGAGACCTCCTGCGGGACGCGCTGGCCGGCGTCGGAGATGGGGATGTTCTCCTCGGCGAGCAGGACCGTGCCGCCGCAGCCGGCGAGACGGCGCCGGATCAGCTCGCCCTTGGTGCGGGCGAAAGGGATGGAGTCGTCGGTGAACAGGACCACCCCCGCGGATCCGCCCGAGCGGGCGATGACCCAGTCCGCACTGATCCCCGCCACCTCCTCGACCTTCGTCGTGATGTTGGTGAAGAGAGGGGGGTCCGTGCTCGGGCCCGGGGAGCCGACCGCGTGCCAGCCGACCAGCACGATGCCCTGGGACTGCGCGCGCCGTGTCTGCTGCGCCGTCAGCCGCGGGTCGAAACCGCCGATGACGATGCCCGCCGGCCTGAGGGCGACCGCCTGGCCCATCGCGGCCTGGATGCCGGCGGGGGTGCCCTCCCCGTCGATCACCCGGACCTGCCAGCCGATCGCCGCCGCGGCCTCCCGGAGTCCCGCGGCGACCCCGGCGACCCCCGGGTTGGTCATCGTCTGGGCGACGTAGACGAGCGTTTTGCCGGGGACGGCCGCCGGACCGGTGGTGGGGCCGTTCCAGGCGGTCCGGGTCGCCTCGGCCCGCTCGACGGCCTGTCTCGCCTGCGCGAGCGCGGCCGGGCAGCCGGCTGCCCGGGCCGGCGGCGTGGGGTGCGCGGGGCCGCCGCCCCCGCAGCCCGCGGCGAGGGGGGACACGGCCGCGCACAGGACCGCGGCGGCGAGGAGGTGCTTGCGGTACGGGTCCACGGTGCTCCTGATCAGGGGTGCGCGGGCGGCTGGTGCACGGGTGGCCGGGGCGGGCCGTCGGCGGGGGAGGACGGCCCGTCCGCCGTGGGCCGGACCCGCAGCCGACGCCGGGCCGCGTAGCCGGCCAGGCCCACCGCCACCAGCAGGGTGGCGCCGTTGAACAGCGGGGTGGCCCAGAAGTCGGCGCCCAGCTGGCCGATCCCGGCCAGCCCGACGGCCAGCACCGCGACGGCCACCAGGGTCCCGGGCGCGTTGGCGCGGCCGGGCGTGACGGTGGTGGAGCCCAGCAGTGCGCCGACGAAGGCGGGCAGCAGGTAGTCCAGGCCGACGCTGGGGTTCCCGATCTGCTGCTGGGCGGCGAGCAGGACCCCGCAGCCCCCCGTGAACAGGCCCGACGTGGCGAACGCCGCCACCGAGTACCGGCGGGTCGGGATACCGAGGACGGCCGCCGCCCGGGAGTTGGAGCCGATGACGTACAGGTACCGGCCGAAGGGCAGCCGCTCCAGCACCACCCACAGGACCGCGGTGGCGGCCAGGACGTAGAAGGCCGGCAGCGGCAGCCCGAGGAACTCGGCGTCGTAGAGGGCGGTGAAGGAGGACGGCAGCCCCTGCGGGCCGGGCATGATCCGGCCGCCGCCGGTCAGCCAGCCGGTGAGGGCGTACATGATGCTGCCGGTGCCGAGCGTGGCGATGAAGGAGTCGATGCGGGCGAACTCGACGATGAACCCGTTCACGGCGCCGGCCAGGCCCCCGCCCGCGATCACGGCCAGGCAGGCGAGCGGCCAGGGCGTCGCCGTGTCGACGATCAGGAGCAGCACCACCACGTGGGCCAGGCCGAGCCCGTAGCCGAGGGACAGGTCGAACCTGCCGGTGGCGATGGGGACCGTCGCCCCGAGCGCGAGGAGGGCCGGGATCGCCTGGTTGGACAGGATCGCGGACACGTTGTCCCGTGTGGGGAAGGTGTCCGGAAGGGCGAGGGAGAACGCCAGGAACAGCAGCAGGGCCAGGACCGGCAGGCCGTAGCCGCCGACGAGGTGCCCGCGCGCGGACCAGCGGCTCACGGGGCCCCCGCGGGTCCGGTGACGGGGGGCATCGCCGAGGCGGTGCGGGTCAGTTCGGCCGGGGTCAGCCGGGCACCGGACAGTTCGGCCGCCACCGACCCGCGGACGAAGACCAGCGCGCGCCGGCACAGGTCCGCGACCTCCTCGAAGTCGGTGGAGACCAGCAGGACGCCCGTCCCCCCGGCGGCCGCCCCGTCGAGCATCCGGTGGACCGCCGCCTTGGCGCCGACGTCCACGCTCGCGGTCGGCTCCTCCAGGACCAGCAGCCGCGGCCGCCCGCGCAGCCACCGGGCCAGGACCACCTTCTGCTGGTTGCCGCCCGACAGGGTGGCGACCGGGACCTCGGTGTCCCGGGGGCGCACCGAGAACCGTTCGGCCAGGGCGGCCGCCTCGCGCCGTTCGCGCCGGGTCCCGAGCACCCGCCACGCCGGCACCCCCGCCGCCCGCGGATTGGCCAGCAGGTTCTCGCGGACCGTCAGATCGGGGGCGCAGCCCTCCGCCCGGCGGTCGGCGGCCACGAAGCCGACGCCCCGGCGCACGGCGCCGGCGGCACCGCGCGGGCGGTACGGGCGTCCGTCGAGCAGCACCCGGCCGCCGGACGTCGGCAGTACGCCGGCGAGGGCGCGGCCCAGCTGCATGTGGCCGGCGCCGGTCAGTCCCACCAGGCCCAGGATCTCCCCGGGCGCCAGCCCCAGGCTGACGGGACCGCAGCCCGCCGTGGTCACGGCGTCGAGGCGCAGGACGGGAGGGCGCCCCGGCCCGGGGCGCGCGGGGGCCGGGCGGACGGGCCCGGCCGGGGCGCCGCCCGTGATGTCGCGGACCAGGCGGCCGGGGTCGTACCCGGCCACGGCACCCCGGGCCGCCACCCGGCCGTCGCGCAGGACCGCGAAGGCGTCGGCGACCCGGTACACCTCGTCCAGCCGGTGGGTGACGTACAGGACGCCGTGGCCCCGGTCGCGCAGGGCGTGCAGGACCTCGAAGAGCCGGGCGCAGTCGGCGGCGGGGAGGGTGGCGGTCGGCTCGTCCAGGACGAGGAGCCGGGTGTGCCGGGCGAGGGCCCGGGCGATGGCGACCAGGGATCGCTCGGCGGGGGCGAGGTCCCCGACGCGGGCGTCGGCGTCCAGGTGGCCGGCGATGGCCGCCATCGCCCCTGCGCACCGCTCCCGGGTCCGCCGCCAGGAGATCAGCCCGTGGCGGCGCGGGTAGCCGGTGCCCAGGGCGACGTTCTCGGCGACGGTCATCCAGTCGACCAGGCCCGGGTCCTGGTGGATGAACGACATCGCCCCGGACGCGGCCGCGGAGCCGAGCGGGTGGCCGGCGACGGTCACCTCGCCCGCGTCGGGCCGGTGCACCCCGGCGAGCACCTGGATGAGCGTGGACTTGCCGGCGCCGTTGGGGCCGAGGAGGGCGAGGACGCCGCCGCCGTGCAGGTCCAGGTCCACCCCGTCCAGGGCGAGGGTGCCGCCGAACCGTTTGCGCAGCCCCCGGATCCGCACGAGCGGCTCCGCGTCCGGGCCCGGTGGGGCGTCGTACTCGTCAGGGGCGTCATGCACGCACGTCTCCGGGGCCGGCCTCGGATCCCCCGCGCGGGAGGGCGGGACAGGGGGATGCTACTGGCCACCGGGGCCCGATCCCGGCTACGACGGACGTCAGGCCGCGTCCAGGGCGCATTCGGCCCAGATCACCTTGCCCCGGGGGGTGTAGCGGGTGCCCCAGGCCTGGGCCAGCTGCGCGACGAGGAACAGGCCGCGGCCGCCCTCGTCCGTGCTGGCGGCCCGCCGCAGGTGCGGGGCGGTGCTGCCGCCGTCGGAGACCTCGCAGATCAGCGTGCGGTCGTGGATGAGGCGGACCTGGATCGGCTCGCCCCCGTAGCGGATCGCGTTGGTGACCAGCTCGCTCAGCAGCAGTTCGGCGGCGAAGGCGAGCTCCTCCAGCCCCCACTCGGCCAGCCGCCGGGTCGCTGCGGCGCGGATGTCGCAGACCTTCGCCGGATCGGCCGGCAGCTCCCAGGCGGCGATCCGGCCGGCGGGCACGGTGCGGGCGCGGGCGACCAGGAGGGCGATGTCGTCCTCGGGGTGCTCGGGGGCCATCGCGTCCATCACGGCCCGGCAGGTCTCCTCGGGGCCCCGCCCCGGATGGGCGAGGACGCGCCGCAGCCGGTCGAGGGCGACGTCGATGTCACCGTGGCGGTCCTCGACGAGCCCGTCGGTGTAGAGGACCAGCGTGCCGTCCTCGGGCAGCTCGATCTCGGCGGTCTCGAACGGCAGCCCGCCCAGGCCCAGCGGGGGGCCGGCGGGCAGGTCGGCGAAGGTCACGCGGCC
Organism: Streptomyces racemochromogenes; assembly: GCF_044129415.1. Classification (GTDB taxonomy): domain Bacteria; phylum Actinomycetota; class Actinomycetes; order Streptomycetales; family Streptomycetaceae; genus Streptomyces; species Streptomyces racemochromogenes_A. The sequence continues at coordinate 12,522 of NZ_JBBDHD010000049.1, read as the reverse complement.
GTCCGGGTGGGCCACGGCGGGCGGGAGGTGGCCGGCCCGGGCCATGGTGCACAGCCGGGTGGTGGGGTCGTAGACGGCGTACAGGCAGGTCGCGCCGACGATGCCCGTGCTGCCCCCGGCGTCGCCGCCGCCCTCCTCCCGGTCGAGGCGGACGAGGAGGTTGTCGAGGTGGGTGAGGAGTTCGTCGGGCGCGAGTTCCAGCTCGGCGAAATTGCGCGCGGCGGTCCGCAGCCGCCCCATCGTCGCGGCGGCGTGCAGCCCGTGCCCGACGACGTCGCCGACGAGCAGGGCGACGCGGGCGCCGGAGAGCGGGATGACGTCGAACCAGTCGCCGCCGACGCCGGACTCGGCGGGCAGGTAGCGGTGCGCCACCTCGACGGCGCCCTGCTCGGGCAGGTCGCGCGGCAGCAGGCTGCGCTGGAGGGCCAGGGCCAGGTTGTGCTCCCGGGTGTAGCGGCGGGCGTTGTCGATGCAGAGGGCGGCGCGGGCCGCGAGCTCCTGGGCCAGCCGGCAGTCGTCGTCCCCGAAGGGGGCCGGGTCCTGCGACCGGTAGAAGCTCGCGATGCCCAGCAGCACCCCGCGGGCGAGCAGCGGGACGACGACGAGGGAGTGCAGGCCGTGTGCCAGGAGCCTGCGGGCCCGTTCGGGGTCCTGGGCGATGAAGCCCGCCGCCGAACCGAGCTCGGGCTCCAGGACGGCCTGGCCGCCGGACAGGCAGCGCATCTGCGGGGTGCCCGCGAGGAGCTCGACCTGCTGCCCGGCGGGGTAGAAGGGGCAGTCGTCGCGGATGCCGTGCACCACGGTGCGGTGCAGTTCGGCTCCGGGGCGGGCCGACTCCTCACCGCGCAGGACGGCCTCGGGCAGGTCGACGGTGACGTAGTCGGCCAGGCGCGGGACCGCCGCCTCGGCGAGCTCCCGCGCGGTGCGGCCCACGTCCAGGGTGGTGCCGATGAGACTGCTGGCCTCGGCCAGCAGCTCCAGCCGCCGCCGCGCCTCGACGGCGTACCTGCCCACCTCGGGCTCGCCGACCATCACCAGTCCGCGGACGGCGCCGGGCGGCCGGGGCGGCGGGCCGGGAGGCTGCTGCGGGCGGTGGGCGGCGGGCTCGTCGCCGCCTATGACGGCCTCGACGACCATGCCCCGTACCCCGGTGCCGCTGGTGACGGGACGGCTGAGCAGGGTGGCCTCGCCGCCGTGGGGGAGGGCCACGCCGAAGGCGCCCCGGCGGGCCGAGGAGATCAGCTCGGCCGCCCGCTCCGAGAGGACCGCCCGGTCGTGCGGGGCCAGGGCGAGGCCGGGGCCGGCGAGCCACTCCTGGCCGTCGGGGCCGGCCGTCCGGACACCGGCGCGCGGGCCCTCCCCGGACGTCCCGTTCCCGGCGGCGCCGCGCTGGGCGTCGAGGTAGGTGTGCAGCAGCCCGCGCTCCCGCTCGGAGCTCTGCGCCATCAGGCGCCGCTCGATCGTGCCGACCGCACGGCCGAGCAGGGCGGCCAGGTCCGGGTGCTCGAAGGTGTACGGGTACCCGAAGCAGAGCACCCCGACGATGTGCCCGCTGAGCTGGTCGCGGATGGGGGCGGCGCAGCAGGCGTTGGACTGGGCGCGCTCGGCGAAGTGCTCGGCCCGGTAGACCTGGACGGGGCGCCGTTCGGCCAGCGCGAGACCGATGCCGTTGGTGCCGCCGTACCGCTCGGCGAAGACGAAGCCGGGAACGGTCTGGATCGGGGGCAGGCTCCGGGCCAGGGAGGGTTCGCCGAAGCGGCGTTGCAGCACGGTGCCGTCCGCGTCGGCGACCGAGATGTTCATCCGGCTGCCGGAGAACCGGTGCTGGAGCTCGTCGAGGACCGGTGCGGCGGCCCGTACGAGCCGGCTGTCCGGGTCGAAGTCGTCCCGGTAGGGCAGCTCGGCCCGGTCGGGGGAGAGCCCCAGGAGCCGGCAGCGCAGCCAGGAGTCCAGGATGGGGCCGCGGACCCCGGCCCCCGCCGGCTCGCCCTCCAGGAACCGCTCACGGGAGCGCGCGGGGCCGGTCTGGTCTCCCGTGACCGCCATCTGCATCACTTCCCCTTGCCGGTGCGCCCGGCCGTCGGGATGAGCGCCGTGATGAACGTTGAATCAGGCTTTTCGAGTATATTCCGGGTGATTTATCGCTTCATAGGACGGCGACCGGATTGACCGGGGACCCCGTCCCGCCGGGGACGTCCAGCGGCGCCACCACGAGCATGAACGTGTGGCGTCCGGCCCCCGCGCACGCCGTGGACAGCCCCTCCAGGTCCAGGTTGTCCAGCAGGGGCACCCCCATGGCCGCGATGGCGAGGGTGTGCACGGGGGAGTGCAGGCCCTCGACCGGCGAGGGGCGCAGGTCGCCGTCCCCGTCGGCCCCGAGCAGGGCGACCCCCCGGCCGGCCAGCAGGGGCACCGCGTCCACGTGGAAACCCGCGCTCGCCGCGTCGAGGTCCCACGGGCCCAGCTCGCGGCGGCGCCGGAACCGGCCCGTGCGCAGCAGTACCGCGCAGCCCTCGTCGATCACGGTGCCGAGCGCCCGCTCCGCCTCCAGCACGTCCGCGGCACGGACCGCCCGCCCCGGCTCCAGCCAGCCGGTCCCGAGCACGGCCGGCAGGTCCAGGAGCACCCCCTTCGTGACGAGCGGACCCAGGGCGGCGACCGAGCCGAAGCGGGCGCCGCCCGCGCCGACGGCGCCGCGGGCCGGCCGGCCGCCGTAGAGCCTCCCCCGGTAGGCGATGTGCGACAGCGCGTCCAGATGGCTGACGGCCTTGCCGTGGTAGTCGGCGCCGAGGAAGTCCTTGTGTGCGGACGGCTCGGGGGGCTCGACGTCGCCCAGGTCGGTCATGTGGTGCAGGGCCGGCCGGGGGTTGTCGGGGCCGGGGCGGGTGTCCCACGGCCGGCCGAGGGGGACCGCCGTGCCGTCGCGGACCAGGGCGGCCGCCCGGCGGACGTGCTCCGGGGTGACCCGGTTCCAGGCGCCCCGGTCGGCCGGCTCCCAGCGGCCCCAGGTGCGGACCTCGGCGAAGAGGGCGTCGAACTCCTGACGGGAGACCCGGGGGACCGGGCCGGGATCGCTGCTCATGGGGGTGCTCCGGGGGTGGCGGCGGGCCGGCGGGCGGCCGGTCCCCGCATCCCTACCCGCTCCGGCGGGACCCCGGAGGGCGGCCGCGGGCGACGCGCCGGGCGAGGTGGCGGCCGTACGCCCGGGCGGGGCAGGCTGGACTCATGAGAGCGCCCCCGCGCTCGCTCTCCGGACCGGGAGCCGGCGGCCACCACCAGGTCCTCTTCACCCTCGCGCAGGCCCTTCCCTTCGCGATCGCCCTCGTCGTGCTCCTCGTCGAGTTCACGCCCGCCCACGTCGTCTACACCGGCCCCCTGCTGGTCGCGACCCCCGCCCTGGCGGCGGTGACCATGGGCCCCGGGGGCACGCTCGCGGCGGCCGGGCTGGCCCTGTGCGTCAGCGTCGCCACCGCCACCTACAACGACGCCTGGGGCGGCCGGCAGGTCTACACGAACCTCCTCGCCCTCTTCCTGGTGGCGGCCGCCAGCGTCATCACCAGCCGCGCCGCCCGCGACCGCCGGGACAGCGAGCTCGGCCAGGTCCGCCGGATCGCCGAGGCCGCGCAGGAGGTCCTGCTGCGGCCCGTACCGGCCCGCCTCGGCCCCGTACGGGCCGCCAGCATGTACCTGGCGGCCGAGGCGGGCGCGCAGATCGGCGGCGACCTCTACGACGCGGTGCAGACCCGCTACGGGATCCGGCTGATCGTCGGTGACGTCCGCGGCAAGGGCCTCCCTGCCGTGCGCGCGGCCGCCGTCGTCCTGGGCGCCTTCCGGGAGTCCGTGCACTACGAGGACGACCTGGTCGGGGTCGTCGAGCACTGCGGCGCCGCCCTGCGCCGGGACGCGGCCACCCCGGGCGCGGGCCTGGCCGCGGGCGACGAGGGCCTCGTGGAGGGGTTCGTGACCGCGCTGGTGGCCCAGATCCCCGACGGTCCCCACGTCCAGGTCGTCAACCGGGGCCACCCGCCCCCGCTGCTGCTGCGCGACGGTGTGGTCCGCCCCCTGCTGCCCGGGCTCCCGCTGCCGCCGCTCGGACTGGAGGAGTTCATCACCGGTCCCCCCGGGAGGACCGACACCTTCCCGTTCGCCCCCGGGGACCGGCTGCTGCTGCACACCGACGGGATCATCGAGGCCCGAGACGGGAACGACGCCTTCTTCGACCTGGCCGCGGCCATGGAGGCGCTCCACGGCCGCACCCGGCAGGCCTTCCTGGAGGGGCTGCGCCAGGCCCTGGTGCGTCATGCGTGCGGTCCGCTGGGCGACGACGTGGCGGTCGTCGTGGTCGACCGGATCAGCTGAGGGCCGGCTTTTATCCGCCGTACCCGGCGCTGTCAAGTCCCGACTTTCCGGAACGTGACCCGACCCTGCCCGCCGGGGCTTACTTGAGGTGCGGAAAGGAAACGAGGAAACGGAAAAGAGAAGGAAGTCCACCGAATCCCACGGAGGAATTCCGGATCGATTCTCCTCACCGCACCGCCTCGGAATACCGGGGCAACCCCAATAGATATCAGGCACAGTCAGGAGAAAGTCATGAACCGCAAGTTTGACACCACCGGGACCGTCCGCCCGCAGCGCCGGGGCCTGCGCCTCGCGACCCTGGCGGCCGCGGCGGCCATCGTCACCGGAGGCGTCGCCCTCCCGGCCTCGGCGGCCATGGCGGCTCCCGCTCCGGCCCACGTGGTCACCGCCCTTCCCCACGGCGGCGGCAAGGGCGGGGACGGCGGCGACGGCGGCGGCGGCCTGATCGGCGGCGGCGGCGGCTCCGGCGGCTCCGGTGGCGGCAGCGTCTTCGGCACCGGCGGTGACGGCGGCAAGGGCGGCAACGGCGGCAACGGCATCCTCTCCGGCGGTGGCGGCGGCGGTGGCGGCGGTGGCGGCGACGGCTTCATCGGCGGTAACGGCGGCTCCGGCGGCAAGGGCGGCTCCGGCCTCTTCGGCGGGAACGGCGGCGGCGGCGGTGGCGGCGGCGACGGCGTCCTCAAGGGCGGCAACGGCGGCAAGGGTGGCGGCGGCGGGTTCGGCGTCCTCCAGGGCGGCGACGGCGGCAAGGGCGGCAAGGGCGGCCTCGGCATCTTCGGCGGCCTCGGCGGCGGCGGCGGTGCCGGTGGCGGCAGCATCTTCTGACCGGCGCCCGGCATGACGGGGTGGAGGCCCTCGGGCCTCCACCCCACCCCGCCCCACCCGCTCGACCCCTCCCTCCTCTGACACGAACGTTCTCTGAAACGGAGAAACCCCCATGTTCACGATCCCCTTCCAGCGTCCGCTCATCCTGGCCGCGGCCTCCCTGGCCCTGGTCACCGGCACGGCCTGCGCCGCGCAGGCGGCGGTGTCCCACACCCCGGCGGCCGCCAGCGCGTCGGCCCCCGCCCTCCAGGCCTCGAACTGCACCCTGGGCGGCGCCGGAGGCGAAGGCGGCAAGGGCGGCGAGGGCGGCAAGGGCGGTCAGCCCGGTCAGCCGGGCGAGCCCGGCAAGCCCGGGGGGACGGCGTGCCTCGGCTTCGCCGACCTGCCCGACAAGCCCAAGTCGGAGCTCACCGTGGTGGACAAGGTGCGCATCGTGCTCACGGTGATGGCCGCCGACGACTCCAAGGAGATGAAGGACAGGATCGCCGACAAGTACAAGATCACCACCGAGCAGATCGACACCTGGAAGAAGCAGTACCTCGACGGAGACTGGTTCGCCCTGATGAGCGGCACCGCCGGCTGACAGGCGAGGCGGCCGAGCCGAGACCGAAAGGCTCCCGGGCACCCCGGACCCGAAAGAGGCCGGGGCGCCCCCGCGCATCCGAAGAGAACCCCCCGAATTCCCGACCGTAGTGGAAACAATTCCCGGCAAGGAAGAAGAGCCATGCGTGTACGTCCTTGGAAGCTGCGTCTCGGTCTCGTCGTCTCGACCGCCCTGCTCGGTGCCGGCGCCCTCGCGCCGATCGCCTCCGCGGCCCCGGCCGCCCCGGCCGGCCAGACCGCCCAGGCCCTCACCGGCCACCACGGCTCCGGCTCCGGCTCCGGCAACGGGCTCGGCAAGTTCATCGGCGGCAGTGGCGGCTCCGGCGGGGTCACGATCGGCCACGGAAGCGTCCGCGTCGGCGACAACGTCTGCGCCGGCCGCTGCAACGGAACCGTCAACGGCACCAACGGCAGCAACGGCGGCGTCTGCGCCGGCCTCTGCAACGGCAGCGCCAACGGCGGCGACGGCACCGACGGCACGGCCGGCGGCAACGGGTCCAACGGCGGCAAGGGCGGCGTCTGCGCCGGCGTCTGCAACGGCAGCGCCAACGGCGGCAAGGGCGGCAACGGCGGAGCCGCGCAGCCCGGCGGCGACGGCGGCGACGGCGGCCGGGGCGGTGACGGCGGAATCTGCGTCGGCGTCGGCTGCGAGACCAGCGGGGCCGGCGGCCGCGGCGGCGACGGCGGCTCCGACTGACCCCCGGCGCGACCCCGCCGCAGCGCCCTCCGGAGCGACCCGCCCCGGAGGGCGTCCCGCGCGTCCGGGGCCCCCGCCGCGGGCGAGGGGCACCCCTGTGGATCACTGGATAGACTTTCGATGAGCGACGAGCGGCCCGCCGCGCCCCTGCGCGTCCGCGGCGGCCGGGTGAGGGCGGCGCCTGATGGGCACGGCATCCAATCTGCACCTGTACGCGGGCCGGGCCTCCGGCCTCATCGGCCGGCAGATCGCGGGCTACCTGGTCGAACGGCTGATCGGCCGCGGCGGCATGGCCGTCGTCTACCAGGCCAGGGACCTGCGCCTGGACCGCACGGTCGCCCTCAAGCTGATCGCCCCCGAACGCGCCCGGGACGAGACCTTCCGGCGCCGCTTCACCCACGAGTCACGGGTGGCCGCGTCCATCGACCACCCCCACATCGTGCCGGTCTTCGAAGCCGGCGAGACCGACGGGGTCCTCTACATCGCCATGCGCTACGTCTCGGGCCTGGACCTGCGCGCCCTGCTGGACCGGGAGGGCCCGCTCCCCGTCACCACCGCCCTGCGCATCGCCGGCCAGGTGGCCTCCGCGCTCGACGCGGCCCACGACCACGACCTCGTCCACCGGGACGTCAAGCCCGGCAACGTCCTCGTCGCCGCGGGCACCGACAGCGACCACCCCGAGCACATCTACCTCACCGACTTCGGACTCACGAAGAAGGTGCTGTCGCCCACCGGGTTCACCACCGCCGGCGAGTTCGTCGGCACGGTGGACTACATGGCCCCCGAGCAGATCTCCGGCCGCCCGGTCGACGGCCGGTGCGACCTGTACAGCCTCGCCTGCGTGGTCTACGAGACCCTCGCCGGAGGCCCGCCGTTCGGCCGCGACACCGAACCGACCGCCCTGTTGTGGGCGCACCAGTACGATCCGCCGCCGCTGCTCAGCGAGAAGCGGCCCGACATCGCGCCCGCCGCCGACGCGGTGCTGGCCAAGGGGCTCGCGAAGGTGCCCGAGGACCGCTACGGCACCTGCCTGGAGTTCGTCGCCGCCCTGCGCGCCGCCACGGGAGCGGTCGCCCGCCGCGCGGAGCCGCAGGCGGGGGCCTCCCACCCGCCCACCGAGGTCTCGGTGATCCCCGAGCCGCCGCAGGAGCCCCCCGCCTGGGCCCTGCCGGTCTTCCTCACCCGCACGCAGCACGACGGCCCGCACGGCGCGGTGCCGTACGGGCCGTAGGGCCGGGAGCGGGGCCGGGGGCCGGTGGCCTCCTCAGAGCCCCATCGAGATGGCGAGGCGGGTCAGCTCCGCCGTGGTGTTGACGCCGAACTTGGCGCGGATGCGGCGCAGGTAGGCGTCGACGGTGTGCTTGGAGAGACCCATGTTGCGGGCGGCCTGCAGGTAGGTGCACCCGGCGGCGATGTGGCGCAGCGCCTCCTGCTCACGCGGGGCCAGAGAGGCTGCGGTCGAGGGGGCTTCGACGTGCTCCATGACGAGGGTGAGGCTCATGGGATTTCCTCCGCCGTGTCGGCTCGGTCATCGCTGCTGCTCACACCCTTGGAAGCAGAGGGACATATATCGGAATGTCGCTGTATGTCCCTGATAAAGAGCTTGCGGGCGCCATTTCATGGAGTTGTCCGTCGACTGTCACAGGGGCGTCACAGGGAACCGGAGCACGGAACCCGGCGCCCCCGGCCCCGCCCCCTCAGAACCCCACGAGGGACTGCTCGGCCCAGATGGTCTTGCCCGTGGGCGCGTGCCGGGTCCCCCAGCGCTGCGCCAGCTGCGCCACCAGCAGCAGGCCCCGCCCGCCCTCGTCGAAGGTCCGGGCGCGCCGCATGTGCGGGGCGGTACTGCTCGCGTCGGAGACTTCGCAGATCAGCGTGTCGTTCTCGTGGATCAGCCGCAGCTGGATGGGCGGCGCGCCGTAGCGGATGGCGTTGGTGACCAGCTCGCTCACCACCAGCTCGGCCACGAACGAGGCCTCGTCCAGGTCCCACGCGGACAACTGCTCGGTGGTGTACCGGCGGGCGTCGGCCACGACCGAGGGATCGGACGGCAGGTCCCAGACCACCACCTTGTCGGTGTGCAGCGCCCGGGTCCGGGCGACCAGCAGGGCCACGTCGTCCTCGGGACGGTGGGTCAGCAGGGCCGTCAGCACCCGGTCGCAGACCGTGTCCAGGCTCGACGCCGGCCGGGTCAGGGCGGTGAACAGGCTGTCCAGGGCCTCGTCGAGGTCGTGCTCGCGGGCCTGGAGCAGGCCGTCGGTGTACAGGGCGAGGAGACTGCCCTCGGGCAGGTCGACCTCGACGGTCTCGAACGGCAGGCCCCCCAGGCCCAGGGGCGGGCCCGCGGGCACGTCGAGCAGGTACACCGAGCCCTCCGGGGACACCACGGCCGGCGGCGGGTGGCCCGCCCGGGCCACGGTGCACCGGCGGATGACCGGGTCGTAGACCACGTACAGGCAGGTCGTGCCGATGCCCCCGGCCGATTCCTCGGGCACGTCCGGGTCGGCCTCGTCGGCGGACAGGTGGATGATCAGGTCGTCGAGGTGGGTGAGCAGCTCGTCGGGCGGCAGGTCCACATCCGCCAGGGTGCGCACGGCGGTGCGCAGCCGGCCCATGGTCGCGGACGCGCGGATGCCGTGGCCGACGACGTCCCCCACGACCAGCGCCACGCGCGCCCCGGACAGCGGGATCACGTCGAACCAGTCCCCGCCCACCCCGGCCTCACCCCCGGCCGGCAGGTAGCGGGAGGCGATCTCCAGCGCCCCCTGCTGGGGCAGCGTGTGCGGGAGGAGGCTGCGCTGGAGCGTCATGGTGGTGGTGTGCTCGCGGTGCTCCCGGGCGGGCCCGTGCCCCTCCCCGGCTTCCCCGGCCTCCCCGGCCGGCCTGGCCGTGAACTCCTCGGCCAGCCGCAGGTGCTCGGGGTGCGGATGGCCCTCGACGCCGCTGCGGTCGTGCGCGGCCAGGCACACCGCCCGCACCCGGCCCTCCCGGTCGCGCAGCGGGGCCAGCGACGTCTCCCAGCCCTGACCGGGGCCCTGACCCGCCCGGGGGGCGAAGGCGCTCAGCTGCTGGGGCTCGCCCGTCTCCACGACCAGGCGCATCCTGCGCTCCGTCTCGTCGCTCACCGGGTCGGGGGCGATCTCCGGCAGGCGCAGCCCGCGCATCTCCTCCTCCGAGAGGGAGAGCGTCCGCTGCATGTTGGCGTTCGCCCGCAGCAGCCGGAGGTCGGCGTCGAAGACCGCCAGGAAGCAGGGGGACTGGGCGAACGCCCACTCGTTCAGGGGCGTGTCCCACGGCTGGTCGGCCGGCCCCGGCACGGCGGACACCACGGTCCATTTGACGGTCCCGCCCGTCGACGTCCACCGGTGCGCGAGCAGCGGCACCTCCACGCGCCGGCCGTCCCGGTGCCGCAGCGCCACCGTGCCGCTCCACCGGTCCTGCCCCGGCCCGATGTCCCGCCCGGCCGCCACGCCGTCGGCCAGCAGCCGGGCGGCGGGCTGCCCCACGACCTCGGAGGGCGCGTAGCCGAGGAGCCGGCGGGCGGCCTCGCCCCACTCGGTCACGACGCCGTCGTCGCCGATCGTGGCCGTGGCGGTGTACGCCGCCCCGCCCGAGGTGTCCGTCCGCTGCGGCCGGTCACCGGGAAAGGTGGGAAGTTGCGCCATCGCCGCTCATCTCGCCCTCGCTAGTCCGGCCAGGGTGCTCCACTGACAAGCATGATCCGGCGGGGCGGCGAGCACCAACGCAGTGCTCCGTCCGCCGGTCACGGGTGCGCGAGGACCAGGGCCACGACCGCGTCCCCGCTCTGCCAGGCCATCGCCCGGCGCGGACCGCCGAGCGCCGGCGGCCGCAGGCCGAGGAGCGGGATCCGGCGGGGAGCCGTGCCGGGGACCCCGCCGCGGTCGGCCTTGACGGCGGCCTCCTTCAGCGCCCAGGCCCCGGCCAGGGCATCGGCCCGGCCGGCGCCGAGGAGGGAGAGCTCCGCGGGGGAGAAGGCGTGGTCCGCGGCGCGGCGTACGGCGGCGGCCGAGGCGGTCTCGCACACGTCCACGCCCACGGGCCCCGGCGCCAGGGCCGCGGCCGTGTGACCGGGGGCGTGGCTGATGGAGACGTGCAGGGAGGACAGCGGGCGGCCGCCGACGAGGAGCTGCGGGCTGCCGTCCTCCCGGGGGAGGACCTCCACCTCCCGCGACGGTGCCCCGACGAGTTCACCCGCCAGCCGCTTGGCGAGCAGCCGGCCCGCCATCCACCCGGACCGCCGCCCGGCGGGCAGCGTGCGGGCCACCCGCTGTTCGGCGGGCGAGAGGCGCAGCGGCAGGTGGGTGAGGTCGGCGCGGCGGGCCACGAGGAGCCCGGCGCCGCCCCAGTGGTGGACGAAACCCGGTGCCAGAGGCCGGAAGAGCGGATCCATGACGGGCTCCCCGGTCAGCCGGCGGCCGGGTGGGCCGTAGCGGACCCTCCGGCGGGGTCGGCCGTCTCCCGGGGCCGAGGCGCCCGGGGGGCCGGGGCCTCGGCCGGGGCGGGGGACGGGAGGGCGGTGGTGAGGTGGGCCAGGAGAGCGGCCTGGTGGTGGACCAGCCGAAGCAGTTCGTGGATGTCGGCGTCCGCCGGGAGCCCCGCGGGCGGGGCGGCCGGGGCGGGGGCCCGGCACGGCAGGGCGCCCACCAGGTCCACCAGCCGGCGGTCCTCGGCGGGGACCAGGCCCCGCGGGTCGACCGGTGCCCCCAGGACCGCGAGCCGGGCCAGGGTCCGGACGAGGCCGCGCCCGTCGCTCCCCGCCGGGTCGTCGGCGGCGAAGAGGTGCACGTCGTCACGGTGGTAGAGGGTGCGACGGACCGCGGTGAGCAGCGAACCGCCCCCGTTCACCTGGAGGAAGACGCGGGCCCCCGCCCCGTAGGCGGCGCGGACGGCGTCACCGAAGCGGACCGGAGCGCACGCGTGCCGGGCCCACAGCTCCCGCAGCGCGGCGGGGTCCGCGCAGAGCCCGGCGTCCACCGACGAGACGAACGGCAGTACGGGAGCGGCGACCCGCAGCCCGGCGAGGACCGCGCGCACCCCCTCCTCGGCCGGGGCCAGCAGCGGGGAGTGGAAGGGCCCCGCCGCCTCCAGCACCGCCGTGACCACCCCGGCCGCGGCGCAGGCCCGCCGCAGGGCCGCGAGGCCCTCCGCGGTGCCGCTGACCACGATCTGCCGCTGCTCGTTGAAGCAGGCGGGCCACACCCCGTCGACTCCCTCGACCAGCCGTCGGCAGGTCTCCTCGTCCGTCTGTACGGCGAGCATCCCGCCGGGCGGCCCGCTCTCCAGCGCCCGCCGCAGGGCCGCACCCCGCCCGGCCAGCAGGCGTACGGTGTCCTCGCCGGTCAGTGCCCCCGCCGCGGCGGCCGCCGCGAACTCCCCGACGCCGTGGCCGAGGGTGAGGTCCGGGGTGACGCCGCAGTCGGCCAGGAGGCGGGTGGCGGCGAGCTGGAGGACGGCACCGAGCAGCGGCCGGCACCCCTCGGCGGCGGGGGGCAGCCCCTGGTTCCCGGCCCCGGCCGTCCCGGACAGCAGGGCGGCCGTGTCCGGTCCGGCCACGGCTCCCAAGGCGTCGGCGGCCGTACGGAACCCGGCGTACCCCTCGTAGAGCTCCCGCATCATGCCCGTACCCCGGCTGCCCTGGCCGGGGTAGAGGAGGGCGATGCGGCGCCGCGCCCACGGCAGCGGGGCCTCGGCGGCGAAGGCGTCGTCGCCGAGGTCGCCCCGGGCGCCGTCCTCCAGCTGCCGCACGGCCCGGCGCAGCCGCCCGGTGAACTCCTCCGTACCGGTGGCCACGATCGCGAGCCGCGCCTTCAGCGGGGCCCGCCCGCCCAGCGTGTGGGCCAGTGCCCCGACCGTCGGCCGGTCCGCCGGGTCCAGGGCGTCGAGGGCGTCGAGCACGTCCGCGGCGTACCGCTCCAGCAGCCCCATCGAGTCCGCCGAGAGCAGGACCAGCTGCGGCGGCCGGGGCGCGGAGCCGCCGGCCTCCCGTACCGGCGGGCGGGCGGCGGCCGGTACGGGCC
>NZ_JBBDHD010000316.1:0-611 GCF_044129415.1 Streptomyces racemochromogenes | reverse complement strand
TGGGCCGCTGCCTGCACCGCAGGACGACGTGAGCGTCATCCGGGACCTGTGGGCGCATCAGATCGCTACGCGCTCCTCGGATTCCGGCGCCCGCAGTCCGTCTGGGGCCGCTGCCTGCACCGCAGGACGACGAGAGCGTCATCCGGGTGCTCCGGCGCCCCAGATCGCTACGCGCTCCTCTTTCTCCGGCGTCCGCCGCCCCTCGTGGGCTGGGATGCCCTGCTACTCGTCGTCTGGTGCGGTCAGACAGCCAAGAGGCCTTCGGTCGCCGGATTTCGAGGAGCGCGTAGCGATCTGACGCGCCCACCGGCCCCGGATGACGACTCCATCGTCCTCGGGTGCGGGGACCGGCCCCAGACGGCCGCTGGCCGCCGGGACGGGAGGAGCGCGTAGCGATCTGGGGCGCCCGAGCGACTCGGATGACGGTCTCATCGTCCTCGGGCCCGGGGACCGGCCCCAGACGGGGGGTGGGACGCTGGAATTCGAAAAGCGCGTAGCGATCTGGGGCGCTGGAGCGCCTGGGTGACGCTCTCGTCGTCCTCGGGTGCGGGGACCGGCCCCAGACGGCCGCTGGCCGCCGGGACGGGAGGAGCGCGTAGCGATCTGGGGCG
>NZ_JBBDHD010000048.1:0-50219 GCF_044129415.1 Streptomyces racemochromogenes | reverse complement strand
AGGGCGACAAGGGCGACACCGGCGAACGCGGCCCGAAGGGCGACCGCGGCGACACCGGCGAACGCGGACCCAAGGGCGACCGCGGCGACACCGGCCCGCAGGGCCCCAAGGGCGACACGGGCCCGGCGGGCGGCCCGCAGGGCCCCAAGGGAGACAAGGGCGACAAGGGCGACACCGGCGAACGCGGCCCGAAGGGCGACCGCGGCGACACCGGCGAACGCGGACCCAAGGGCCGCACCGGCGAGACGGGCCCGCAGGGACCCAAGGGCGACCGCGGCCCGGCCGGCCCCCGGGGCCCCGAAGGACCGCGCGGCCCGAAGGGCGACCAGGGCCCGAAGGGCGACACCGGCCCGTCCGGAGGCCCGCAGGGGCCGAAGGGCGACAAGGGCGACCGCGGCCCCGCCGGTCCGCAGGGCCCCGAAGGACCGCGCGGCCCGAAGGGCTACCCGGGCGAGCAGGGCCCCAAGGGCGACCGCGGGCCCAAGGGAGACAAGGGCGACAAGGGCAAGCCCGGCGACTGCAAGTGCGGCAGCCACCACGGCGGCAAGGACGACCACGGCAAGGGCCACGACAAGGGCCACGGCAAGGGCGATCACGGAAAGGGGGACAAGGGCGACAAGGGCGGCCCGAAGGCCCGCATCGTGGACACGAACCAGGGCCTCGGGATCCGCTCCGGCCCCGGCACCGGCTACACCAAGACCGGCCGGATCGCGGCCGACACGGTCGTCGCCCTCCAGTGCAAGGTCAACGGCGAACAGGTCGACGACAACGCGATCTGGTACAAGCTGGCCGACGGCCGCGGCTGGATCTCCGCCCGCTACGCCCTGAACCTCAACAAGGTCCCGTACTGCTCGTAACCGCAGCACGGTCTGCTTAATGACGAAGGCCCCGCGGCCCACCGGCCGCGGGGCCTTCCCCCGTCAGTGCGCCCATTCCTCGCGCAGCATCCCGAACAGCACCCGGTCATAGCGCTTCCCCGCCACCAGCACGGCCGCCCGCAGACGCCCCTCCTCACGGAAGCCGAGCTTGGAGAAGGCCCGTACGGCACGCTCGTTGCCGCTCCAGGTGTCCAGCTCCAGCCGGTGCAGCCCGTACGCGCCGAACAGGTGGTCCACCATCAGCCGTACCGCTTCGCTGCCGTGGCCGCGGCCCCAGAACTCCCGTTCGCCGATGGTGATGCCCAGGGTGGCCACTCCGGCGTAGGGGTCGAGGTCGCGGTAGTCGGCCATCCCGATGACCGCCCCGCTCGCCAGGTCCTCGACCGTGAAGACGGCCGCCTCCCTGGGCACCAGCCGCAGCTTCCCCTCGAACGCGATCCGGACCGCCTCCGCCGTGACCGGCCCGAACAGGGGATCACCGGCCGCTGCCAGGCGCACCACCTCCGGGTCGTTGCGCCACCGCAGGTGGTGTTCGGCGTCTTCGGCGCGCAGCGCGCGCAGTCTCACCAGGTTTCCTTCGAACATCGCGCCACCCTAAACGATCACCGTTGGCATGACGAAGGCCCCGCAGCCGGTCGACTGCGGGGCCTTCGCCCACATGGGATGAGTGGAGATGGCGGGAATCGAACCCGCGTCCAACGGTGCAGAAGCAGGGCTTCTCCGAGCGCAGTCCGCTGCGCTTTTCTCGGCCCCGGAGATCACACGGACAAGTCTCCGACGGGCTCAGTCACTGTTTGGTTTCCCTCCAGCCCCCGTGACCGGGGCTAGAGGTTTAGATCCCTTGTTGACGCCAGGATCCGGACCGGGACCACTTCCGGGCTGACGCTCCTCACAGAGGCTTCAGCTCACTGTTATTAGGCAGCGAGGGTGAAGCGGGAGTTATCGCTCTTGGAGTTGGCGATTATTTTTTGCGACATGTGGTTAGCGAGATCATTGCCGCTTCCTCGGCTCGCTTCCCCTGCATCGACATCCGCTGTCGAAACCGATCATCCCCATGTTTTGTTTACAAGCTGCGCCACCCCCGGAGGGGCGGTGCTGACACCCATGGTACGCGAAGTGGACCACCGGGTGCCAGGAGATTACAGCGTGCCCCGCTGCTTGCGGCGGATCGCCGAGATCGTCCGCTGCGTCTCGCGCGTGTCCTGCTTCTCGCGCAGGGTCTGGCGCTTGTCGTACTCCTTCTTGCCCTTCGCCAGCGCGATCTCGACCTTCGCGCGGCCGTCCTTGAAGTACAGGGCCAGGGGCACGATCGTGTGGCCCGACTCGTCCGCCTTGCGCTCCAGCTTGTCGATCTCCTCGCGGTGCATGAGGAGCTTGCGCTTGCGCCGGGCGCTGTGGTTGGTCCAGGTGCCCTGGCTGTACTCCGGCACGTGGACGTTGTACATCCACACCTCGCGGCTCTCCACCGACACGAAGCCGTCCACCAGCGAGGCCCGGCCCTGGCGCAGGGACTTGACCTCGGTGCCCGTGAGCACGATGCCGCACTCGTAGGTGTCGATGATCGCGTAGTCGTGCCGCGCCTTCTTGTTCTGGGCGATCAGCTTGCGCCCTTTTTCCTTAGCCATAGTGCGGTCATTTTCGCACTACGACCCCGCCCCGAGGCCACCCAATACCGTGCGCGCCCGCTCCTCGGCCCCGTCGCCGGCGGCCAGGTCCGGGGTGATGCCGCCGCCGTCGAGGCTGCGGCCCGCCGGGGTGCGGTACGTGCCCACCGTCAGCTCCGCCACCGCGCCGCCCGGCAGCGGGGTCGGCATCTGCACGGATCCCTTGCCGAAGGTGCGGGTGCCGACGGTCACGGCACGGCCGCGGTCCTGGAGGGCGCCGGTGACCAGTTCGGCGGCGCTCATCGTGCCGCCGTCCACGAGGGCCACCAGCGGGCGGGCGGTGTCCCCGCCGGGGGGTGCGTACAGGGCGCGCTCCGAGCCGCGTACGTCGTACGTCGCCACGAGCCCGCCGTCCAGGAAGGCGGAGGCCGCCGCGACCGCCTCGGTGACCAGCCCGCCCGGGTTGCCGCGCAGGTCCAGCATCACCCCGGCACCGGGCGGGGCCTGCCGCACGGCCTCCTTGACCCGCTCGCCCGAACCCCGGGTGAAGGAGGCCACCTTGATCACGGTGATGCCGCCCGCGAGGCGGCGTACGGTCACCGGGTCGGCGCGCAGCTGTTCCCGGCGGACGGTCTCGGTGAGGGCGGCGCCGTCCCGGCCGATGCCGAGGACCACCGGGGTGCCGGCCTCACCGCGCAGCAGGGCCACCACGTCGGCGACGGGCAGGCCGCTGACCTGGTGCCCGTCGACGCTCAGCAGCCGGTCGCCGGCCCGCAGCCCGGCCCGGGCGGCGGGGCTGTCGGGCTGGACCCGCTCGACCTCGATGCGCCCGTCGGCGCGCCGCCCGGCCCAGACCCCGACGCCGGTCCAGCGGCCGTCGAGGTCCTCGGCGAAGGCGGCGTACTCGCCCTGGTCGTAGACGGCGCCCCAGCGGTCGCCGCTGCGGCTGACCACCTCCTGGGCGGCCTTCTTCCCGGACTTCCCCTCGGCGACGGCCTCGGCGGCGGCCCGGGCGACGGCCTCCCGGTCGGCGGTCCCGGCGGACGGGACGGCCCCCGGCCCGGCGGCGCCGGCGGAGGCGGCGGGGACGTCGTCCACCTCGGCGGACCCCCAGCACCCGGTGGCCGCCGCGGTGCCCACGGACACGGCGAACAGCAGCGTCAAGAAGGCCCCGCGACGCAGGTCACGGGGCCGGAGACAGAGAGCGGGCAGACCCGGCATACGCCCGAGTCTAGGCCAAGCCCCCCTGCCCCCACCGGGGTTGACCGTCGACGGCAGGGGGCGCTCGTCACACTTTGAGGTACTTGCGCAACGCCACGAACGCTGCCAGGGAGGGCATCAGCAGGCCGATGACCAGGACCAGGGGGAGCTTCGTGAAGACCGCGTCCCAGCCGATGAAGTTGATCAGCTGGAGCTTGCCGCGGAGGCCGATGCCGTGGTCGATCACGAAGTACTGGACCGCGCCCAGCATTCCGCAGGCGAAGAGGGCGCCGATGAGGCCGGCCACGGCCGCCTCCATGATGAACGGCACCTGGATGTAGAACCCGGAGGCGCCGACCAGCCGCATGATGCCGGTCTCCCGCCGACGGCTGAACGCCGAGACGCGCACGGTGTTGACGATCAGCAGCAGCGCCACGATCAGCATGATCAGCATGATGCCGAGGGCGGCCACGTTGAGGGTGCCCAGCAGGGCGAAGAGGTTGTCGAGCTCGGTGGACTGGTCGGCCACCGACTGGACCCCGTCGCGGCCGGCGAAGGCGGAGGTGATGACCTCGTACTTCTCGGGGTTCTTCAGCTTGACCCGGAACGAGTCGGGCATCTGGTCGGGGGTGACGACCGAGGCGAGGGCGGTGTGCCCGAAGCGCTCCTTGTAGTGCTTGTAGGCCTCGTCCGAGGACTCGTACATGACCGTCTGGACGAGGTCCATCTTCTTGAGCTCGCGCTCGATGCCCTGCTTCTGCTCGGGGGTGACGGCCCCCTTCGAGCAGGGCTTGCCGTTCCCGGCGGCGGGTGCGGCGGCGGTGCCCGGCGCCCCGGCCGCGGCCGGGGCCGGGGCGGTGCCCGCGGCGGCGTCGAGGGCGTCGTTCTTGGTGCAGAGGTAGACGGTGACGTTGACCTTGTCGTACCAGTACCCCTTCATGGCGCTGACCTGGTCCCGCATGAGCAGGGAGCCCCCGAAGAGGGCCAGCGACAGGGCCACGGAGATGATGACCGCGAAGGTCATGGTGAGATTGCGGCGGAGGCCTACGCCGATCTCCGACATGACGAACTGGGCGCGCATGGCGTCTCAGAGACCTTTCAGTGCTGGTAGCCGTAGACGCCGCGCGACTGGTCGCGTACGAGTCGGCCCTGTTCGAGTTCGATGACGCGCTTGCGCATCTGGTCCACGATCTGCTGGTCGTGCGTGGCCATGATGACGGTGGTGCCGGTGCGGTTGATCCGGTCCAGCAGCTTCATGATCCCGACGGAGGTCTGCGGGTCCAGGTTGCCGGTCGGCTCGTCGGCGATCAGCAGGGCGGGGCGGTTGACGAAGGCGCGGGCGATGGCCACGCGCTGCTGCTCGCCGCCGGACAGTTCACCCGGCATCCGGCCCTCCTTGCCGCCGAGGCCGACCAGCTCCAGCACCTGCGGGACGGCCTTGCGGATCTCGCCGCGGGGTTTGCCGATGACCTCCTGGGCGAAGGCGACGTTCTCGGCCACCGTCTTGTTGGGCAGGAGCCGGAAGTCCTGGAAGACGGTCCCCAGCTGGCGCCGCATGTGCGGGACCTTCCAGTTGGAGAGCTTGGCGAGGTCCTTGCCCAGGACGTGCACCTGCCCGTGGCTCGCCCGTTCCTCGCGCAGGACCAGCCGCAGGAAGGTGGACTTGCCGGAGCCGGAGGAGCCGACCAGGAAGACGAACTCGCCCTTGGCGATGTCGAGGGAGACATCTCTGAGTGCGGGCCGGGTTTGCTTCGGGTAGGACTTGGAGACGTTGTCGAATCGGATCACGGGTGCACCACGGTCGCCGGGAGTAGGTGTGCGTGACCATACGCGAACGGGCGCGAGGTGGGGACCCGGCATCCGGACTTGCCCGATTTATCCCCAGCTCCTGGGGGAGCCGGACCGCTCTTGTCCGGACGGGCCGCGCCGAATGCCGAAGGAGCTGGCACAGTGGGAGGGGGAACGGACTCGCTCCCCCCGCCGTTAAGCGTCATGAGGGGACGAGAGGAGGAGCGCATGACATATGACCGGCTCGTGTGCGCGAACTGCGCCGCACCTGTCAGCCAGGGCCGCTGCCCGGTGTGCCGGGCGAACCGGGAGCGCCTCCAGCAGGAGGGCCCCTTCGCGGGGCTGAACCCGATGGCGCTCATCGCGCTCATGGTGGTGCTGGTGGCCGCACTGGCACTGGTGGCCCGGACCGCGTAGGCCGCGCCGCGTCCCGATCAGAGGCGAAGAGAGAAGGGCCCGGACACCCACGGTGTCCGGGCCCTTCCTCACTGTGTGCGGCGGCGCCGCGTGCGCGCTCAGGCGCTCTGCTGCTCCTGCTGCTTGCGCCAGCGGATGCCGGCCTCCAGGAAGCCGTCGATCTCGCCGTCGAGGACCGCCTGGGGGTTGCCGACCTCGAACTCCGTCCGCAGGTCCTTGACCATCTGGTACGGGTGCAGGACGTAGGAGCGCATCTGGTTGCCCCAGGAGCTGCCGCCGTCCTTGAGGGCGTCCATCTTGGCCTGCTCCTCCTGGCGGCGCCGCTCCAGCAGCTTGGCCTGGAGCACGTTCATCGCGCTGGCCTTGTTCTGGATCTGGGAGCGCTCGTTCTGGCAGGAGACCACGATGCCGGTCGGGAGGTGGGTGATGCGCACCGCCGAGTCGGTCGTGTTGACGCCCTGGCCGCCGGGACCGGAGGCGCGGTAGACGTCCACGCGTAGCTCGGACTCGTCGATCTCGACGTGGTCGCTGGTCTCGACGACCGGCAGCACCTCGACGCCCGCGAAGGAGGTCTGGCGGCGGCCCTGGTTGTCGAAGGGCGAGATGCGCACGAGACGGTGGGTGCCCTGCTCGACGGAGAGGGTGCCGTACGCGTACGGGGCCTTGACCACGAAGGTGGTCGACTTGATGCCGGCCTCTTCCGCGTACGAGGTCTCGTAGATCTCCGTCGGGTAGCCGTGGCGCTCGGCCCAGCGCAGGTACATGCGCTGGAGGCGCTCGGCGAAGTCGGAGGCGTCGACGCCGCCGGCCTCGGCGCGGATGTTGACCAGGGCCTCGCGCTCGGCGTACTCGCCGGAGAGCAGGGTCCGGACCTCCATCTCGTCCAGCGCCTTGCGGACGGACGCGAGCTCGGCCTCGGCCTCGGCCAGGGTGTCCGCGTCCTCCATCTCCTGCGCGAGCTCGAAGAGCACCGCGAGGTCGTCGATGCGGCCGCGCAGCGTCTCGGTCTTGCGGACCTCGGCCTGGAGGTGCGAAAGCTTGCTCGTGATCTTCTGGGCGGCGTCCGGGTCGTCCCACAGGGACGGCGCGGCGGCCTGCTCCTCAAGCACGGCGATTTCTGCCCTCAGCTTGTCGAGGTCCAGGACGGCCTCGATCGACCCCATGGTCGAGGAGAGGGACTTCAGCTCTTCGGAAACATCGACGACTGCCACGGGTCCAGCGTAGCCGGTCCGCGGGCGGCCATCTCCGGCCAGGCCGGGTCAACGGGTTCGGAGGAGGGTCGGTACGGGCGTACGCTCACCGTATGACCGTTCTACTCGTGAAGCGCCGCCATGTGGACCACATGCGTGTCACCACCACGAGCTGTCTGCCGCCGGACCTCGCACAAGCCTGATCAACCCCGATCCGACTTCGGTCCTGTACGCGGTCACGCCCGCCCGGCGCCATCCCTGCCGGCCGGTCCTCTCCACGCTGCCCGCCGCCCCGCCATCTCTGGGGCACAGGACCCCGTGACATCCGAAACGGAGCCGTCATGCCGTCCGCGCACCCCTCCTCCTCCCCTTCCTCCGCCTCCTCCGCCTCCTCCGCGTCCCTCGCAGTGATCGACCTCTCCCGGGCCGACGACCCCGCGGAGCGGGACGACTTCCTCAAGCAGCTGCACGCCGCCGCCCGCGACACCGGCTTCCTGTACCTGACGGGGCACGGGATAACGGAGGCCGAGACCGCCCGCATCCTGGAGCTGACCCGGGCCTTCTTCGCGCTCCCGGAGGCCGACCGGCTGGCGGTGAGCAACCTGAACTCCCCGCACTTCCGGGGCTACACCCGCATCGGGCACGAGCTGACCGGCGGGGCCTCGGACTGGCGGGACCAGCTGGACGTGGGGGCGGAGCGGCCGGCGCCCGAGGTGGGGCCGGAGGCCCCCGCGTACCTGTGGCTGGAGGGCCCGAACCAGTGGCCGGCGTCGCTGCCGGAGCTGCGGGAGGCGGTGCTGGGCTGGCAGGAGCGGCTGGCGGCGGTGGCGCACCGGCTGCTGCGGGAGCTGCTGACCTCGATCGGGGCGCCCGCGGACTTCTTCGACGCGGCCTTCGCGGACCGGCCGCACCTGCACACGAAGCTGATCCGCTACCCCGGGTCGGCTCCGTCCGGCGCGGACCAGGGGGTGGGCGCGCACAAGGACTACGGGTTCCTGACGCTGCTGCTCCAGGACGGGGTGGGCGGGCTCCAGGTCGTGCGGGACGGCGGCTTCGTGGACATCCCGCCGCTGCCGGGGGCGTTCGTGGTGAACCTGGGCGAGCTGCTGGAGATCGCCACGGAGGGCTACCTGGTGGCCACCGACCACCGGGTGGTCAGCCCGCCGGGGGCGGTGGAGCGGTTCTCGGTGCCGTTCTTCTACAACCCGCGGCTGGACGCGGTGATCGACACCGTGCCCGGAGAGTACCTGCGGTCCGCGCCGGGGGTCGCGCACGACGCGTCGAACCCGCTGCACGCGGAGTACGGCCGCAACGAGCTGAAGGGGTGGGTCCGGGCGCACCCCGAGGTGGCGCGGCGCTGGCACCCGTCCCTGATCTGACCGTTCCGCCCCGGCGGCGGTGGCCCGGGCCCGGCCGCCACCGCCGCCGCGCGACACCCCCTACGGCCGGGACGGCGACGAGTGCTTCGTGTCGCGGGGCGGCGGGGTCGCGTCGTCGCCGGAGCCGGCGAGCCAGCTTCCCACCCCCACCGCCGCGGCCAGCGCCACCGCCGACGCCGAGAGGACCAGCCTGCGCTTGCGCACCGCCTCCGCCCGGTGCCGGGCGGTGCCCGGGCGGTGGCCGCCGGCCGGGCGCGGCACGCGGGCCGTGCCCAGCGCCCCGCCCGCGAGCTCGTCGGGCGTGGGCACCCGCATGGAGGTGTGCGTGTCCCGGTTGGAGTCCGTCGCGGAGCCCGGGACCAGCGGGACCACCCCCCGCCTGCGCACCGGGTCGGCGGCGGCCGACTCCTCCGAGGCGGCGGCCGGGGCGTCCTGTTCCGAGGACTCGGCGTCGTCCGGCTCGTCCACGTCCAGCGGCGGCAGGCCGGCCAGCAGCGGCAGCAGCTCCCGCAGCCGTACCGACAGCTCGGAGGCGCGCAGCCGGGACGCGGGCGCCTTGGCCAGGCACTGGACGATCAGCTGCCACAGCTCCTCGGGGATCCCCGGCAGCGGGACCACGGTCTCCGTGACGTGCCGGCGCAGTACCGCGCCCGGGTGCCCCCCACCGAAGGGGGTGAACCCGGCGAGCAGCTCGTACAGCACGGTGGCCAGGGCGTATATGTCGACGGCCGCCCGCGGGGGCAGGCCCTCCACTATCTCCGGGGCCAGGTAGTCGGGCGTCCCGATGATCCGCTTCGCCGGCGCCGCCGGGCGGGCTCCGGCGGGTGCGGGGGCCCGGCGGGGGTGGTCGATGAGTTTGGCCACGCCGAAGTCGGTCAGCAGCGCGGGGTGCGCGCCGGCCGGGCCGAGGGGGCCCTGCATGTCGAGCAGGACGTTCTCGGGCTTCACGTCCCGGTGGACGACGCCCGCGGCGTGCGCCGCGGCGAGCGCGTCCGCGACGTCGGCGACGATGGCCACGGCCGCCTCGGGGGCCAGCCGCCGCTCCCGGTCCAGGCGCGTGCGCAGGTCCGTACCGCGGACGAGGTCCATGACGAGGGCGAGGTCGCTGCCGTCCACCACGAGGTCGCGGACGGTGACGATGTGCGGGTGCTCCAGGCCGAGCAGGGCGCTGCGCTCCTGGACGAAGCGTCCGACCAGCTCCTGGTCGGAGGCGAGGTCCTCGCGCAGCAGCTTCACGGCGACGGGCCCGTCCGGCCCCTCGCCCAGCCACACCGTGCCCGCGCTGCCGCGCCCCAGGATCTGGTGCGCTGTGTACCGGCTGCCGATCTTCCGTGCCACGACTGCTCCCTCAGCGGCTGGCGTAACGCCCCAAAGCTACGCGGCCGAAGGGGGGCCCGGCGCTCCGGATCGGGGTGACCTTCACTTCTGCGGGCGAAATCACGCCCTGGATGTCGACAAATCAACAAGGTCGGCGCTACGGAGGGCCGAAAAGGCCCCCCGCGACGCCGTCTTGGCCCGCCACCGGGGCTGCCGGGGCGTCAGGAACCGGTGGCGCCGCCGCCGTTGGCCTTGTCGCCGATCGAGCCGACGAAGTCGACGACGTCGGTGCCCCAGCTCCAGATCTGGTCCCACCAGCCCTTGCCGGTGCCGACCCACTCCTGGAGCGGGGTCAGCTCCCAGACCAGCCAGCCGCCCACGAAGAGCAGCAGGATCAGGACGAGGCAGCCCTTGAGGCAGCCCAGGCCCGGGATGCGGATCGGGTTGGCGCTGCGCCGGCGCGGCTCGCGCGGCGGACGGGGCTCGCGCGGGGGCTGCTGGCGGGGCGGGCGCTGCGGCTGGGGCTGCTGCACCGGCGGCTGCGGCTGCGGCTGCCGGTACGGCGCCTGCTGCTGCGGCGGAGGCTGCGGGGGCTGGTAGGCCTGCGGCTGCTGGTACGGCTGGGGCTGCGGCGGCGGTGCGTACTGCGGCTGCCGGTACTGCTGCGGCGGCGGGGCCGGACGGTACTGCGGCTGCTGCGGCTGGTGCTGCGGGGGCGGCGGGGCCTGGCGCTGCGGGCGGCGGCGCAGGGGGTCCTCGCTCGGGTCGAGGTAGTGCATCTGCGTCTGCTCGTTGCGGTCCCGGGCGGCCCGCATCTGCGACTGCCAGGGGTGCGGGGCGTCGGGCCGCTGCACGGGGGGCATGACGGAGGTCGGGTCGGGGGCGCCCGGGCCGCCCGCCTGGCCCTGCCCGCCGGCGACGGGCGGCAGCACGGTGGTGGCATCCGCCCCGTCGACCGGCGGCAGGACGCTGGTCATGGCGTTCGGGTCGTACTCGCCCGCGTCCCCCACGGGGGTCGCCTGGGTGGGCGCGCCGCTCCCGGGGAACTGCGGCGCGGCGGCCGGGACCGGCGCCGGCGAGGGGTCGGGGGCGAGGAGCGCGCCGACCCCGAGCGCGGCCTCGACCTCGTCGGGCGAGGAGTGCACGCGGATGCCGGCGGCGACCACGCGCAGGCCGCGGGCCAGGCTCTCGGCGCTCGGGCGCTCGTCGGGCTCCTTGCGCAGGCAGCGCTCGATGACGATCCACAGCGCCTCGGGCACGGACGGGGGCCGCTGCGGGTCCTCGCTGAGGTGGCGGTGGAGCACTTCGAGGGCGGTGCCGCCGGCGAAGGGCGGACGGCCGGTGAGGAGCTCGTAGAGCAGGATGCCGGCGCCGTAGATGTCGACGGCGGAGGTCTGCGGGCGGCCCTCGGCGGACTCGGGGGCGACGTAGGCGGGGGTGCCGACGAACTCGTGGGTGCGGGTCAGGCCCGGGGAGTCGGCGAGACGGGCGATGCCGAAGTCGGTGAGCATCGGCTTCATCTGCCCGTGGCTCTCGTCGAGCAGGACGTTGGCCGGCTTCAGGTCCCGGTGGACGACGCCGTCGGCGTGGCTGGCGGCGAGGGCGTCCGCGATCTGGGCGGTCAGCAGGGCGGCGGCGACGGGGCTGAAGGGGCCGTTCTGCCGGATGTACTTGTGCAGGTCGGGGCCGTCGATCAGGTCCATGACGAGGGCGAGGAGGTCGCCCTCGACCACGAGGTCGCGCGTGCGGACGATGTTGGGGTGCGTCAGGCGCAGCAGGACGGAGCGTTCGCGCAGGAAGCGCATGACGATGTCCGCGTCCTGGGCCAGCTCCTCCTTGAGGACCTTGATGGCCACGGTCTCGCCCGGCTGGCCGGCGACCGCGGCCTCCGCGCCGGCGGTCTCCCTCTGGCGGGCACGCCAGACGGTGCCCGTGGCGCCGCGTCCGAGCGGCTCCTCAAGCAAGTACTTGCTGCCGACTGGCCGCACGTCTCGCGCTCCCCTGCTGTCGTCCTGCGTCGTTTTCCGGCTGATTCCGCCGAGGGGGTCTCCGGATGGTTTCCGGCCCAACTCTAGGGGGTGTCTCCGTGGAGGACGCGGGTCGGCGAAGGTTGGTTGCCGCACATTTGTACGAAGGGTGAGTTTTACGGCGTATGCCGGAGGCGCTTTTCCCCGGAATTGCCCAGCGGTTCGCCCGATCGGGTGGCCGGATCCTTGCGCCGGAGCGAGCCCGCCACCGCCAATCAAGATCATTTGTTGCCGGGTGCCGGGCGTGTTGCGGGCGACAGGTGCGAGGATGCACCCGTACGGAACGGCCGGGACGGGAGCCCTGCCTTCCGGCTGACCTGAACGGACGAAGCGTCCGTGCCGGGCGGGGGGTTGACCGGGCTGACATGTCCCGCCGCTCCTCCGCCGGGCGCCCCGCACCGTGCACTGCGCTCCGCGCAGAAGGGAACGCTGACGGCGATGCAGATCCGGCTGACCGTCCTCGGGTCGCGCGGCGGCCACCCGGCCGCCTCCGCGCCCGCCGGCTGTGACGTGCTCGTCACCGCCCCCGCCGGGACCGCGCTGGCCGCGGTGGCCTCCGGGCTCGCGGCGACCGTCGGCGGGCCCGACACTCCCGCGTCCACCGCCGGGGGCACCCCCCGCGGCACCGTGGTGCTCTACGCCGGGTCGCGGCGGCTCGACCCCCACCGGGCGGTGCTGGGCGAGCCCCCGCTCGTGGACGGGGCGGTGCTGACCCTGCACGTCCCGGCGCCGGACGCGGACGCCCTCGGGGACGACGGGCTCGGCGCCCCGCAGCTGCACGTGGTGGCCGGCCCCGACGCGGGAGGCGTGCACCTGCTGCACCCCGGGTCGGTGCGGATCGGGCGCTCGGCGGACGCCGACGTCCCGCTGGACGACCCGGACGTGTCGCGGCTGCACTGCACGGTGACGGTGATGCCGGACGGCCGGGTGGCGGTGGCCGACCTCGGCTCGACGAACGGCACGACGCTGGACGGCGCGCCGGTCGGGGTCCGGGCCGTCCCCCTGGCACCCGGGGCGCTGCTGCGGATCGGCGAGTCGACCCTGCGCCTGGCCCCCGGCGGCGGCGACCGCCTCCCCGTCGCCCCGGACCTGGAGGGCCACCTCGCGCTCCCGGACCGCTCCGACGGCGCCGCGCGGGCCTCCGCCGGAGCCGGGGACCGCCCGGCCGGGGGCCCCGGTACCCGGGAAGCCCTCCCCCACGCCGCTCCCGCCGCCCCCGGGTGGCCCCCGGCCGGCGCCGCCCACCCCGGATCCGGGGCCACGCCCCCGCACGGCACGGCGACCCACCCCGCACCCGCGGCCCCCGCACCCTCCCGTCCCGGGACCCCCGACGCCGGAGCGCCCGACGAGGCCCCCCGGCGGCGGCGCGGCGGGATCGGGGCCTGGGCGCGGAAATGGGTGCGGGGGGAGGAGGACGAGGAGGCGGCCGCCGAGGCCGTCGGGGCGGCGGAGCCCGCAGCGGCTGCGCCCGACGTGGACGACCCCGCCGCGCTGCTGCTCGCCGCGCTCGGCCCCACCGGGCGGCTGTGGTCGCGCGGGCCCGGCCACCCCGGGTTCCTGGAGGTGGGGCTCGGGGCGGGGAGCCGGGTCGCGCTGCGGGAGAGCGGGTCGCTCGGCGTCGCGGGCCCGCGGGGGCGGCTGATGGGGGTCGCGCGGTCCGTCGTCGCCCAGCTCGCGGCCCTGCACGCGCCCGCACAGCTGGAGATCGTGCTGCTGGCCGCCGACCGCGTCCGCCCGCTCCAGGAACGCCGCCGCGACTGGGCCTGGCTCGGCTGGCTGCCCCACGTACGCCCCGGGCACGGCCAGGACTGCCGGCTGCTCCTGGCGTACGACCGCGACCAGGCGGCCGCCCGTGGAGCCGAGCTGGCCCGCCGGCTGGACGACGGCCCGCTCGGCAGCGGCTGGGCGTCCGCCGAGCCGTCGGCCGTGCGCCGGACCGCCGACGCCTACGAGGGTCCCCGCACCCTCGTCGTCGTGGACGGCGACCCCGGCACCGGCGCCCTGCGCGACCTCACCGGCCGGCTGGCCTCGCACGGCCCCGCCGCCGGCATCCACGTCCTCGCGCTCGCCGAGGCCCCCGCCGCCACCCCCGCCTCGCCGGTGGCGCAGACGTACGAGACGGCCTGCGCGGCCACCCCCGCCTTCCGGGACTGCGCCGTCGCCGCCCTGCTCAGCGGGGACGTCGCCACCGCCGTACGGACCTTCGCGGTCAGCGGCGGCAGGCCCGTACCGCCCGGCGGAACCGCCGTGGCCGACGGGGTCTCCGCCGCCTGGGCGGAGCGGTTCGCCCGCGCCCTGGCCCCGCTGCGCACGGACGTCACCCCGGCGGACCAGCAGGGCGGCCACCGCCCGGCCGCCAGCCTCCCCGCGGCCGCCCGGCTCCTCGACGAGCTCGGGCTGGCCCGCGCCACCCCGGCCTCCCTCATGGCCCGCTGGGCCGCCGCCACCGACCAGGGCCGGGCCGTCGGCGGTCTGGCCGACGTGGTCCTCGGGGCGGGCCGGCGCGGGCCGGTCGGCGCCGAGCTGGTCCACGAAGGCCCGCACCTGCTGATCGAGGGGCCCGCCGGCAGCGGCCGCACCGAGCTCCTGCGCTCCCTGGCGGCCTCCCTGGCGGCCGGGTCCCGCCCGGACCACCTCGGTCTGCTCCTCCTCGACGGCGCGGGCGGCGACCGCGGCGAGGGCCTGCTGCCGTGCACGGAGCTGCCGCACGTGTCGGCCCACCTCGTGGCCTCGGACCCGCTGCGGATGCGGGAGTTCGCGCAGGCCCTCGCCACCGAGCTGGGGCGCCGCCACGAGCTGCTGGACGGGGTGCCGTTCACGGAGTGGCACGGCCGGCACGCCCTGTCCGACCGAATGGTCTCGCCCCGTGACCCCGGGCCGGGCGAGCAGCGCGGCGACCTCGACCCCCAGCGCACCGGCACGCTCCGGCTGCGCGCCTCCGCGCCCCGCTCAGAGCCGGCCGCCGGGCCGAGCCCGCTGCCCCGGCTGGTGCTGCTGGTGGACGACTTCGACGCGCTGGTCGCCCCGGCCCTGGGCAGCCCGGGGCGGCCCGCGGCGGGTTCACTCGTACGGATCCTGGAGGGGGTCGCCCGTGAGGGCGCCCGCCTCGGGGTGCACCTGATCACCGCCACCGCCCGCCCGGACCGCACCGAGGACACCGAGCCGGCCCGGCAGGCGGCGCTGCGGGTGGAGCTGGACGCCCCGGACCGGCCGGGCCCGGGGCGCGGCCGGCTGCTGTACGCCGACGGGCGGGCGGTCCCGTTCCAGGCGGGCCGGGTCACCGGGCGGATCCCGCGGACGGCGACCCTGAGGCCGACCGTGGTCCCGGTGGAGTGGGAGCGGATGGGCGACCCGCCGGCCCGCCGTCCGGTGCGGGAGCTCGGCAACGGGCCGACCGACCTCGCCCTCCTGGCCAGCGCCCTCGACCGGGCCTCGCACCTGGTCTCGGCCATACCGGTGCTGTTCCCGGCGGCCCCCTGACCGCGTGCCGCTCCCCCGCGACGCGGTATTGCGGGGGTGCCCGGCGCGGCGTAGACCTGGTGGCACGGAGCACACCACGGTCACTCGGCATCGGGGGCGGCACCATGCGCGGACAGCACGGGCAGCACGGATCGAGCCAGACGAGAGCGAGAGCGAGAGCGCGGACGCGCGCCTGGGCGGCCCTGGCCGCCGCCGGCGCGCTGGCGCTCACCGCCTGCGGCGGGGGCGGTGGCGGCGGCGCCGCCGGGAGCACCCCGTCCACCGGCCAGGAGCGGCCCCCCACCGTCGAGTTACCGAAACTGCCCGGCGAGAAGCTGGAGGTCTCGGCGGTCTGGACGGGTCCCGAGCAGGCCAACTTCACCAAGGTGCTGAAGGAGTTCGAGAAGCGGACGGGCGCGAGCGTCGCCTTCGTCCCGGCGCAGGACCCCATCGTCACCTTCCTCGGCACGAAGATCGCCGGCGGTCAGCCCCCGGACGTGGCGCTGCTGCCGCAGGTCGGTGCGCTGGTCGCGGCGGTGCGCAACAAGTGGGTGCAGCCGGCGGGCCCGGAGGCCCGGGCGCAGCTGGAGGCGAACTACTCGCCGGGCTGGCGGCAGCTGGGCGCGGTCGACGGGACCCAGTACGGGGTCTACTACAAGGCGGCGAACAAGTCGCTGGTCTGGTACAACGCCAAGGCCTTCGAGGCGGCGGGCGTGAAGCCGCCGAAGACGTGGAAGGAGCTGCTGGCCGCGGCGGACACCCTCTCGGCCTCCGGTACCCCGGCGGTGTCGGTGGCGGGTGCGGACGGCTGGACGCTGACGGACTGGTTCGAGAACGTCTACCTCTCGCAGGCGGGTCCGGTGAACTACGACCGGCTGGCCAAGCACGAGATCAAGTGGACGGACGACAGCGTCAAGCAGGCGCTGACCACCCTCGGCCAGCTGTTCGGCCGCAAGGACTTCCTGGCGGGCGGTACCAGCGGGGCCCTGGCGACGGAGTTCCCGAAGTCGGTGACGCAGACGTTCACCGGGGGCGACCGGCCGGCGGCGGCGATGGTCTTCGAGGGCGACTTCGTCGGGGTGAACATCGCGCAGACGTCGGCGAAGGTCGGGGAGGACGCCCTGGTCTTCCCGTTCCCGGCGGTCGGCGGGAAGGCTCCGGTGGTGTCGGGCGGTGACGTGGCGGTGGCGCTGAAGCCGTCGAAGGGCGCGCAGGCCCTGCTGACGTTCCTGGCGTCGGCGGACGCGGCGCGGATCCAGGCCGGGGAGGGCGGTTTCGTCTCCCCGAACAAGGCGGTGGACTTCTCGGCGTATCCGAACGACATCCAGCGGGGCATCGCGAAGGCGCTGATCGCGGCCGGCGACGACTTCCGCTTCGACATGTCGGACCAGGCTCCGGCGGCGTTCGGCGCGACGCCGGGGACGGGTGAGTGGAAGGCGCTCCAGGACTTCCTGGCGAACCCGTCGGACGTGGCGGGCACCCAGGCACGGCTGGAGGCGGACGCGGCCAAGGCCTACGGGAACGGGAACCAGGGGTCGTGACGGCCTCGACGCGGGCGGCCCGGGGCACCCCGGGCCGCCGGGCCGCCGCGCGCCGGCGGCTGGTGGCGGCGGCGTTCCTGCTGCCGGCGCTGGTGCTGCTGGGGGCGCTGGTCGTGCAGCCCATCGGTTTCTCGCTCTACCGCAGCCTCTTCGACCGTTCCGGGGACTCCTTCGTCGGCGCCGGGAACTACGCGGCGATCGTGCGTGATCCGGCGATCCGCACCGCCCTGCGCAACACGGCGGTGTGGGTCGTGGTGGCCCCGGCCGTGGCCACGGTCCTCGGCCTGGTCTTCGCGGTGCTGACGGAACGGGTGCGCTGGGGGACGGCGTTCAAGCTGCTGGTCTTCATGCCGATGGCCATCTCGATGCTGGCGGCGGGGATCATCTTCCGGCTGGTGTACGACCACGA
This sequence comes from Streptomyces racemochromogenes, assembly GCF_044129415.1. Classification (GTDB taxonomy): domain Bacteria; phylum Actinomycetota; class Actinomycetes; order Streptomycetales; family Streptomycetaceae; genus Streptomyces; species Streptomyces racemochromogenes_A. The sequence goes on along the minus strand of NZ_JBBDHD010000048.1, from coordinate 33,010 downwards.
CCCGCACCGGGGTGTCGCCAACGCGGTGGTGGTCGGGGTGCACGACACGTTCGCCGCGTCCTCGGCGTTCCCGAAGGCCCGCCCGGGCCGGGACTCGCCGCTGGAGCCCGCCGGGGACGGGGCCTTCGTGACGCGCGGCCCGGTACGGGCGGGGGTGCCGGCGCTGCTGCCGCTGGTGGGGGTGGCGCCGGAGGCCCTGCCGGAGGGGGCCCGTACGGCGGTGGGGGCGCGGCCGGTGCCGGGTGAGGTCACGGGCACGGTCTGGCAGGACTTCACCCGGGGCGGGGGTGGCGCGGTGAACGTGGTCGACCCGACGGAGACGGGCCTGTCGGGGATGCGGATCGAGGCGGTGAAGGACGGCCGGGTGGTGGCGGCGGCGACGGCCCGGGCGGACGGCACGTTCAGCCTGCCGTCCGCCGCGGACGGGGCCCGGCTGCGGCTGCCGGCGTCGAACTTCCGGGAGCCGTACGCGGGGGTGGAGTGGCTGGGGCCGGTACTGGTGACGCCCGCGGTGATCGGCGCGTACGTGTGGATGTGGGCCGGGTTCGCGATGGTGCTGATCGGGGCCGGGCTGGCGGCGGTGCCGCGGGAGCTGCTGGAGGCGGCGCGGGTGGACGGGGCGGGCGAGTGGCAGGTGTTCCGGCGGATCACCGTGCCGCTGCTGGCGCCGGTGCTGGTGGTGGTCCTGGTGACCCTGGTCATCAACGTCATGAAGGTCTTCGACCTGGTCTTCGTGATCGCGCCGGGGGCGGTGCAGGACGATGCCAACGTGCTCGCGCTCCAGCTGTACCGCAGCTCCTTCGGCACGGACGCCGACCAGGGGCTGGGCAGCGCCATCGCGGTCCTGCTGCTGGTGCTGGTGGTGCCGGTGATGCTGCTGAATATCCGCCGTATGCGCAGGGAGGGCTCGCGGTGAACGCCGTACGGCGCGTGGCGGGCGGCGCGGCGGTGCGCGTCCTGCTGGTCCTGGCCGCCCTGTTCTGGCTGGTGCCCACCCTGGGCCTGCTGGTCTCCTCCTTCCTGTCCCCGGAGGATCTGAACCGGGGCGGCTGGTGGCGGGCGCTGACGGCGCCCTCGCGGCTGACGGCGTCCAACTACGCGCACCTGCTGGCCGACGACACGATCACCGGCTCCCTCCTGAGCACGGTCGCGATCGCCGTTCCGGCGACCGTGCTGGTCCTCGCGCTGGGGGCGCTGGCCGGATACGCCTTCGCCTGGCTGGAGTTCCCGGGCCGGGACTGGCTGTTCCTGGTCGTGGTGGGGCTGCTGGTGGTGCCCGTTCAGGTGGCGCTGATCCCTGTCTCCGAACTCTTCGGCGCGATCGGGCTGTTCGGGACGACGGCCGGGGTGGTGCTGTTCCACACCGCGTTCGGGCTGCCCTTCGCGGTGTTCCTGCTGCGGAACTTCTTCGCGCAGATCCCGCGCGAGCTGCTGGAGGCCGCGCGGCTGGACGGGGCGGGCGAACTGCGGATGTTCGCCCGGGTGGTGCTGCCGCTGGGCGGCCCGGCGATCGCCTCGCTCGGCATCTTCCAGTTCCTGTGGGTGTGGAACGACATGCTGGTGGCGCTGGTCTTCGCCGACTCGGCGCACCCGCCGGTGACGGTGGCGCTCCAGCAGCAGGTGCGGCAGTTCGGGAACAACATCGACGTGCTGGCGCCCGGGGCGTTCCTGTCGATGGTCGTGCCGCTCGCCGTCTTCTTCGCCTTCCAGCGGCAGTTCGCGACGGGGGTGATGGCCGGAGCGGTCAAATAGCCCGAAAAGCCATGGTGATCATGTCATTGACGTGGCGTGTTGACGCTGAGTAACCCGAATGCCGCAGGGGGCGTAACCCGATCGCCGCGCCGGCGTTGCCGAGCAATATGCCCGCGCCGACCCCTGGATGTCCCGTGCCCCGGTTCAGCGTCATCGTGCCCGCGTACAAGGTTCAGGCGTACCTCCAGGAGAGTCTGGACTCGGTCCTGTCGCAGTCGTACCCGGATCTGGAGCTGATCGCGGTCGACGACGCCTCACCGGACGCCTGCGGTGCGATCATCGACGAGTGCGCGGCCCGCGACCCCCGGGTCACGGCCGTGCACCTGGCGCACAACCTCGGCCTGGGCCCGGCCCGCAACGCGGGTCTGGCCCGGGCCACCGGCGACTACCTGCTCTTCCTGGACGGGGACGACACCCTCGCTCCCGGTGCCCTCCAGGCCATCACCGACCGGCTCAAGGCCACCGGCTCGCCCGACGTCCTCGTCTACGACTACGCCCGCTCCTTCTGGACGGGCGAACTGGTCCGCAACCGCCTCGCGCACCGCCTGCGCGAGGACGGCCCGGCCAGCTTCCGGCTCACCGACCGCCCGGCGCTGCTGAGCATGCTGATGGTGGTGTGGAACAAGGCGTACCGCCGCGAGTACGTGGAGCGCGAGGGCCTGGAATTCCCGCCCGGCTTCTACGAGGACACCCCCTGGACCTATCCGGCGCTGCTGGCCGCCGAGTCCGTCGCCGTCCTCGACCGGGTCTGCGTGCACTACCGGCAGCGGCGCACCGGTTCGATCCTGACCACCACCAGCCGCCGCCACCTCGACGTCTTCGACCAGTACGACCGGGTCTTCGGCTACCTCGCGGCCCGCCCCGAACTGGAGCGCTGGCGCCCGGCGGTGCACCGGCGGATGGCCGAGCACTTCTGCGCCCTGTACGCCGACCCGCGGCGCCTGCCGCGCGCCGGCCGGGCCGAGTTCTTCGCCCGTGCCTCGGCCCTGCTGCGCCGCTACCGCCCCCCGGGCGGCGGGGGCGCCCTTCCGCCGTCCCCGAGCCGCACTGACCGGCTGCGGCACGCCCTCATGCGGCTGGGCCTGCGGCGCACCTACCGGCTGGCGTCGGCCGCCCGCGCGGCCGCGCTGGCCTCGGCCCGGGCGGGCTCGGCCCTGGGGCGGGGGCTGCGCGAGAGCGCGCTGCGCCTGCACTACCGGGTCCAGCGGCTGCTGCCGCTGCGGCCCGAGCTCGCGGTGTTCTCCGCGTACTGGCACGGCGGCTACGCCTGCAACCCGGCCGCCATCGAGGCCACGCTGCGCGAGCTGGCCCCGCGCATGCGCACGGCGTGGATCTGCGACCCCCGGCACGCCGCGACCCTGCCGCCCGAGACGACCCCGCTGACACCCGGCTCGGCCGCGTACTGGACGGCCCTGGCCCGGGCGACGTACCTGACGACGAACGTCAACTTCGACCGGGCCCTGGTCAAGCGGCCCGGCCAGGTCCTGCTCCAGACCCAGCACGGCACCCCCCTCAAGCGGGTCGGCCTCGACCTCCAGGACCGCCCGGCCGCCGCCCCCACCGCGGACTTCGAGGGCCTGCTGCGCGGCGCCGACCAGTGGGACTTCCTGCTCTCCGCGAACCGGCACTCCACCCTGGTCTGGGAGCGGGCCGTCCCCGCCTCCTACACCACCCTCGAATACGGCTACCCACGCAACGACCCCTTCCACCGGGCCGCCCAGGCCGAGGTCGTGGCCCTGCGCGAACGCCTCGGCATCGCCCCGGGCACGACCGCGATCCTGTACGCCCCGACCCACCGCGACTACCGCCGCAGCCGGCCCGAGCACCTGGACTTCGAGCGGGTCCTGCGCGACCTGGGCCCGCGCTTCACGATCCTGGCCCGCACCCACCTCACGTACGCGGGCACCGAGCCAGCCCGGGACCCGCACCCGAGGCTGCTGGACGTCTCCGGCCACCCGTCGGTGGAGGAGCTGTGCCTGGCCTCGGACGCGCTGGTCACCGACTACTCCTCCCTGATGTTCGACTACGCGTCCCTGGACCGGCCGATCGTGATCCACGCGGACGACTGGGAGGCGTACGAGGCCGCCCGCGGCACCTACTTCGACCTGCGGACCTGCCCGCCCGGCGCCATCGCCCGCACCGAGGACGAGCTGGTGGACATCTTCGCCACCGGGCACTGGCAGGGCTCCCGCTCGGCGCAGCTGCGGGCCGCGTTCCGCGCGCGCTTCTGCTCGTACGACGACGGGTACGCCGCCGAACGCGTGGTGCGCCGGGTGTTCCTGGGGCAGCAGGCGCCGCTGCCGGCCGTCATCCCGCTGGAGGACCGCCGGCCCGCGCCCCCGGCGCCGTCCGTGGCCGCGTCCGCTGCCGCGGCCCGCACGCCGCTGACGGCGGGCCTGTGGCCGTAGGGGCCCCGGGGGCTCAGCGCAGGGTGAGGGGGGTCTCGGACAGGACGTGGGTGAGCTTCTCGGGGTTGCGGACGTAGTAGAGGCCGGTGACGAGGCCGTCCTCGATCCGCATCGCCATGATCCCGTCGAGCTCGCCGTCCAGGTACGCGACGAGTGCCGGGCTGCCGTTGACCACGGTGGGGGCGAGGGAGAGCGGCAGCTTGTTCTTGCCGATCCCGCCGAACAGGAAGCGGGCGACCTTCTCGGCGCCGCCGATCGGGCGCAGCGCGGCCTGCTTGAGGCCGCCGCCGTCGCCGATCAGGACCACGTCGGGGGCGAGTACGTCGAGGAGGGCCTGGGGGTCGCCGGTCTCCACGGCGCGCAGGAAGGACTCCACCGCGGCGGAGGCCGCGCTGCGGGGGACGGCCTGGCGCGGGCGGCGGGCGTCCACGTGCTTGCGGGCGCGGTGGGCGATCTGGCGGACGGCGGCGGGGGTCTTGTCGACGGCCGCGGCGATCTCCTCGTAGCCGAAGTCGAAGGCCTCGCGCAGGACGAAGACGGCCCGCTCGGTGGGCGAGAGGGTTTCGAGGACGAGCATCATCGCCATCGACACGCTTTCGGCGAGCTCGGCGTCCTCGGCGACGTCCGGGGTGGTGAGCAGGGGCTCGGGCAGCCACTGGCCGACGTAGGCCTCCTTGCGGCGCTGGAGGGCGCGCAGCCGGTTGAGGGCCTGGCGGGTGGTGATCCGGACCAGGTAGGCGCGCTGTTCGCGGACCTGGTCGAGGTCGACGGCGACCCAGCGCAGCCAGGTCTCCTGGAGGACGTCCTCGGCGTCGGCGGCCGAGCCGAGCATCTCGTAGGCGACGGTGAAGAGCAGGTTGCGGTGGGCGACGAAGGCCTCGGTCGCGGGATCGGTGGTCTCGGTGCTCATGTCTCGGTGCCTCTCCTTCACGGCCGGCGCCCGCGGTGTCCTCGCTCGCACGCCCACCGGAAGATCATCCGGTACGGGGGGCGCGTGCCACCAGGGCCGCGTCCGGCCGGTTCGGTCGTGGATCGCCGGGTTCAGGCTGCCTGTTCGACGGTCGCCGGCGCCTCGGGCCGGGCGGCCGCCAGGAGCTCGTGCCGGGCGGCTACCGAGGACTGGTGCATCGTGTACCCGCCGGGCTTGCGCGCCTCGCCCGCCAGGTGCTTGAGGATGCCCTTGCAGACGAGCTCCTTCAGCTTCGCGCCGAGGCGGCCGTCGATGTGGAACCACACGGCCTCGTCGGCCTTGCTGGCGAACTGGAAGATGCCGTCGTGGCGGCCCAGGCTGATGCACTGCCCCGCGAAGCCCTGGCTGAGGTTCCCGGGCCGTTCCCCCGCGATCCGGCTGAGGACGGTGTCCGCCGCCCGCGCGCCCAGGGGGATGGCGGCCTGGCAGCTCATCCGGGGCGGCAGGTTGGAGGGAGCCGCCGAGTCCCCCGCCGCCACGATGCGTTCGTCGTCCAGGCTCGTCAGGGTCTCGTCCGTCAGCAGCCGGCCCAGGGCGTCGGTACGCAGCCCGCTGCGGGCGGCCAGGTCCGGCACGCCGAAGCCCACGCTCCATACGGTGACCTCGCTGGGCAGCTCGCGGCCGTCGGCCAGGCGTACCGCGCCGGCGGTCACCTCCGTCACCCTGCTGCCGGGGCCGTCCACGACGCTCACCCCGAGCGCCGCCAGCCGCCGGGCCACCGCACGCCGGCCACGGGCGTGGAGGTAGGGGCCGAGGACCCCGCCGCACACCAGGGTCACGGCCCGGCCTTCCCCGGCCAGCTCGGCGGCCGTCTCGATCCCGGTCGGGCCGCCGCCGACCACGACCACCGGGGCCTGCGGTGACGCGGCCTCCAGGACCGGGCGCAGCCGGGCCGCCTCCTCGAAGGTGGCCAGCGGGTGGGCGAACTCCGCGGCGCCCGGCACGCCGGGGTCGGCGCTGCCGCTGCCCACGGCGTAGATCAGGTGGTCGTAGCCGGCCGTGGTGCCCGACGCCAGCTCCACGGCCCGCCCGGCCGCGTCGATGCGGATCGCGCTGTCGACCACCAGCCGTACGCCCTCGGCCAGCACCTCGCGGTAGGCCACCACCGCCGGGTCGGTCCCTCCCGCCAGCTGGTGCAGGCGGACGCGGTGGACGAAGTCCGGGCGGGGGTTGACGAGGGTGACGTCCACGTCGGCGCGCTGCGTGAGGCGGTTGGCCGCCATGACGCCCGCGTATCCGCCGCCGATGACGAGGACTTCGGTGTGCTTGCCGCTCATGGTGTCTCCTCCGGTTCCAGGGGGTTCGACCACAGGACACCGGGGGCCCGCCCGCTGTGACAGCGTGTGGCCCGGATCACACCCGGGGAGGGTCAGCCGGTCTTCAGTCCGGCGACGACCGAGCGGGCGAGCCCGTCCAGGTAGCCGGCCGGTACGGCGTCCCCCACCACGACCTGCCGCCAGTACAGGGGGCCGATCGCCAGGTCCAGGGCCCGCTCGGGGGAGGCGGAGTCCGCCAGCTCGCCGCGTGCGACGGCCTCGGCGACGATGCCCTCGGCGAGGCGGCGCTGGCCGTCGAGCAGGGCCCCGCGCACCGCGTCCGCGATCTCCGGGTTGCGGGCGGCCTCCACGAGCAGGTCGGGGATCACCGCCGAGGCCACCGGGTGCCGCAGGACGTGCGTCATGACCTCCAGGAGGGCTCGTACGTCGCCGTAGAGGGAGCCGGTGGCGGGAACGGGCAGGCCGTCGGCGGCGAAGGCGCCGATCAGGTCGAGGACCAGGTGGAGCTTGGACTTCCAGCGCCGGTACACGGCCGTCTTGCCGACACCGGCCCGCCGGGCGATGCCCTCGATGGACATCCGGGCGAAGCCCGCCTCCGCCAGCTCCGCGAGCACGGCGGCGCGGATCGCCTCCGTCACGTCCTCGCGCAGGACGGCCGCGCCGGCGGGGGCGCGGCGGGCCGGGGCGGGGGCGGGGGCGGCGGTCGGGGCGGCGGCAGGCTGGTTGGTCATGCACAGAGCATAGCCGCGCACGACGCCACAGACCCGTCACGACGATACGGTTGCGTTCCGACCTTGGGCGCCCTAACCTCGGCGTAGCGACGATACGGACCCGTCCCGTCGCCAGGCCCCCTCCTTCGGACCCCTCCGGGGACCCCCACAGGCGCCCCCGGCGACGCCCCGACCCCGTCGAAAGCGAAGCCCGTGACCCGAGCGACCACCGCGCCCCCCGTCGCGGCCCCCACCCCCACCGCCGCGGAACTGGCGGCGGCCCACGGCCTGACCCTCAGCGGCGCCCGCCCCTCCCTGCCCCGCTACGTCGCGCAGCTCTGGGACCGGCGCCACTTCGTGCTCGCGTACGCCACCGCCCGGATGCACGCCACGTACAGCACGGCCAAGCTCGGCCAGGTCTGGCACCTGATGACCCCGCTGCTCAACGCGGCCGTCTACTACTTCATCTTCGGCATGGTGATGCGCGCCTCCCACGGCGTGCCCGACTACGTGCCGTTCCTGATCACCGGCGTCTTCGTCTGGGACTTCATCGGCAGCTCGATCAACACCGGCACCCGCGCCGTCCACAGCAACCTCGGCCTGGTCCGGGCCCTGCACTTCCCCCGCGCCAGCCTGCCCCTGTCCTCGGTCGTCCAGCTCTTCCAGCAGCTGCTGGTCACCATGGGCGCCCTGGTCATCCTGCTGCTGGCCTTCGGGCAGGTGCCCTCCCCGGCCTGGCTGCTCGCCGTCCCGGCCCTGTTCCTGATGGCCGTCTTCTGCGCGGGCTGCGCGATGGTCATGGCCCGCATCGGCAGCAAGAACCCGGACGTCAGCCAGCTGATGCCGTTCGTGCTCCGCACCTGGATGTACTCCTCGGGCGTGATGTGGTCCATCGACACCATGCTGCGGTCGGACCACCTGCCGCACTGGGTCACGCTCCTGCTCAAGCTCAACCCGGCGGCCGTCTACATCGACCTGATGCGCTTCGCGCTGATCGACAGCTTCAAGGCCTCACAGCTGCCCCATCACGTCTGGCCGATCGCCGTCGGCTGGGCCCTGCTCGCCGGCATCGGCGGCTTCGTCTACTTCTGGAAGGCAGAGGAGGAGTACGGCCGTGGCTGACACCCTCACCCGCACCGGCACCGCCGGCGGCACCGCCGCCGACACCCGGATCCCGACCGTCATCGCCGACGAGGTCCACGTCGTCTACAAGGTGCACGCCGGTGGCCGCAAGGGCGGCGCCACCGCCGCGCTCAGCCGCATCTTCTCCCGCAAGCCCGCCCCCGGGGTGCGCGAGGTGCACGCCGTCAGGGGCGTCAGCTTCACCGCCTACAAGGGCGAGGCCATCGGCCTCATCGGCACCAACGGCTCCGGCAAGTCCACCCTCCTCAAGGCCATCGCCGGCCTCCAGCCCGTGGCCCGCGGCGCCGTCTACTCGCACGGCCAGCCCTCCCTCCTGGGAGTCAACGCCGCCCTGATGAACGACCTCACCGGCGAACGCAACGTGGTCCTCGGCGGACTGGCGATGGGCATGACCAAACAGCAGATCCGCGAGCGCTACCAGGACATCGTCGACTTCTCCGGCATCAACGAGAAGGGCGACTTCATCTCCCTGCCCATGCGCACCTACTCCTCCGGCATGGGCGCCCGCCTGCGGTTCTCCATCGCCGCCGCCAAGGACCACGACGTCCTGATGATCGACGAGGCCCTCGCCACCGGCGACGCCGCCTTCCAGCGCCGCAGCCAGGCCCGCATCGAGGAGCTCCGCGCCCGGGCCGGCACCGTCTTCCTCGTCAGCCACTCCATCGGCACCGTCCGCGAGACCTGTGACCGGGCGATCTGGCTGGAGTCGGGCGTCGTCCGCATGGACGGCCCCTCCAAGGAGGTCTGCGACGCCTACGAGGCGTTCACCCGCGGCTAGTGCGGTGACCCGCACCGGACCGTCTCTTCCGGCAACGCCGAACGGGCCGGGCCCGGAACCCTCCTGAGGGGTTCCGGGCCCGGCCCGTGTCCGTCGGCCGCCGGCCGGCTAGCCGTGCGCCCGCAGCAGCGAACGCATCGTGCGCATCGCCACCGACAGGTTCGCCAGGTCGAAGTCGTCCGAGCCCCGGATCTCGTCCAGGGTCGTGCGCGCCCGGCCGATCAGCGCCGCGTTCTTCTCCTCCCACGCCTTGAAGCGCTCCTCGGGAGTCGCGTCCGCGTCGCCCACCGACAGCACGTCCGCGGTCAGCGCCGCGTGCGCCGCGAACAGGTCCTCGCGGATCGACGCACGGGCCATGGACTGCCACCGGTCCGACCGCGGCAGCTCGATGATCCGGTCCATCAGCTGCGTGATCTCCAGCCGGTCGGCGAGGTCGTAGTACACCTCGGCGACGGCCAGCGGGTCCACGCCCGTCCGGTCGGCGGTCGCGACGATGTCCAGCGTCGGGAAGGCCGACGAGAACCCGGCCACCTTCGCCGCGAGCTCCGAGGGCACGCCCTCGCCGGTCAGCTCGTCCATCACCGACTGGTACCACTCCAGGTCCGCGCCGCGCACCAGCTTCGGCAGCTGGGCCCAGACCTGCGCCACCCGCGCGCCGAACAGCTCGACCGTCTCGGTGATCTGCAGCGGCTGCGGCCGGTTGTTCAGCAGCCAGCGCGTACCGCGCTCCACCAGGCGCCGCGAGTGCAGCCGCACCCGGGTCTGGACGTCGGCCGAGACCTTGTTGTCCAGGGCCTCGACCTCGTCCCACACCTGCGCCAGGCCGAAGATCTCACGGGCCGACAGCTGCGCCCGGACGATCTCCTCCAGCGAAGCGCCGGTCTCCTCCCGCAGACGGTGCAGGAAGGTCGAACCACCGGTGTTGACGGTGTCGTTGACCAGGAGCGTCGTGATGATCTCCCGGCGCAGCGCGTGCGCGTCGACCTGCTCCTGGAACTTCTCCACCAGCGCGCCCGGGAAGTAGGCGTGCAGCAGACGGCGCAGGTACGGGTCGTCCGGCAGCTCGGTGTGGATGAGCTCGTCCGCCACCGTGATCTTGGTGTAGGCGAACAGGACGGCCAGCTCCGGCTGGGTGAGGCCGCGGCCGGTGTTCAGCAGCTCGCGGATCTGCCGGTCGTTGGGCAGGAACTCCAGCTGGCGGTCCAGCAGGCCGTCCCGGCCCAGGCGGCGCATGAAACGCTGCTGCGCGTGCAGCAGGCTCGGCGCCTGGGCGGAGGCGTTGGCGAGGGCCACGTTCTGCGCGTAGTTGTTGCGCAGGACCAGGCGGCCGACCTCGTCCGTCATCTCGGCCAGCAGCTTGTTGCGCTGCTTGACCGTCATGTCGCCCTCGGTGACCAGCGCGTTGAGCAGGATCTTGATGTTCACCTCGTGGTCGGAGGTGTCCACGCCCGCGCTGTTGTCGATGGCGTCGGTGTTGACCTTGCCGCCCTCGCCGCCGGCGCCGCTGCGGGCGAACTCGATCCGGCCCAGCTGGGTCAGACCCAGGTTGCCGCCCTCGCCGATGACCTTGGCGCGGACGTCGGAGCCGTTGACGCGGATGGCGTCGTTGGCCTTGTCGCCGACGTCGGCGTGCGTCTCGGCCGTCGCCTTGACGTACGTGCCGATGCCGCCGTTCCACAGCAGGTCCACGGGGGCCTTCAGGATCGCCTGCATCAGGTCGGCCGGGGTCATCTTGGTGACGCCCGCCTCGATGCCGAGGGCCGCCCGCATCTGCGCGTTGACCGGGATGGCCTTCGCGCTGCGCGGGTGGATGCCGCCGCCCGCCGACAGCAGCGCGGTGTCGTAGTCCGCCCACGAGGAACGCGGCAGCTCGAACAGGCGCCGGCGCTCGGCGTAGGAGGTCGCCGCGTCCGGGGTCGGGTCGATGAAGATGTGCCGGTGGTCGAAGGCGGCGACCAGGCGGATGTGCTCGGACAGCAGCATGCCGTTGCCGAAGACGTCGCCGGACATGTCGCCGACGCCGACGACCGTGAAGTCCTCGCTCTGGGTGTCGTGGCCCAGCTCGCGGAAGTGGCGCTTGACCGACTCCCACGCGCCGCGGGCCGTGATGCCCATGCCCTTGTGGTCGTAGCCGGCCGAACCGCCCGAAGCGAACGCGTCGCCCAGCCAGAACCCGTACGACTCGGCGACACCGTTGGCGATGTCGGAGAACGTCGCGGTGCCCTTGTCGGCGGCGACGACGAGGTAGGTGTCGTCCCCGTCGTGACGGACCACGCCCTTGGGCGGGACGACCTCGCCCGCGACCATGTTGTCGGTGATGTCCAGCAGCGCCGAGATGAAGATCTTGTACGAGGCGATGCCCTCGGCGAGCCACGCGTCGCGGTCCACCGACGGGTCCGGCAGGTTCTTGGCGACGAAGCCGCCCTTGGCGCCGACCGGCACGATGACGGTGTTCTTGACCATCTGCGCCTTGACCAGGCCGAGGATCTCCGTACGGAAGTCCTCACGCCGGTCGGACCAGCGCAGGCCGCCTCGGGCGACCTTGCCGAAGCGCAGGTGGACGCCCTCGACGCGCGGGGAGTACACCCAGATCTCGAACGCCGGGCGCGGCGCCGGCAGGTCCGGGATGGCCTGCGGGTCGAACTTCATCGACACGTAGGAGTGCTGCTCGCCCGCGTCGTTCAGCTGGAAGAAGTTCGTCCGCAGCGTGGCCTTGATCAGCGTCAGGAACGCCCGCAGGATGCGGTCCTCGTCGAGCGAGGCGACCTGGTCCAGGGCCCCGTCCAGCTCCTCCAGCATGGCGTCGACGAGCTCGGTGCCGGCGGACTGGCGGCCCGGCGACATCCGCGCCTCGAAGAGGGAGACCAGCAGCCGGGTGGTGTGGACGTTGTTGCGGAGGGTGTCCTCCATGTAGTCCTGGCTGAAGGTGGAGCCGGCCTGGCGCATGTACTTGGCGTACGCGCGCAGGACCACGGCCTGCCGCCAGGTGAGCCCGGCGCCCAGGACGAGGGTGTTGAAGTTGTCGTTCTCCGCCTCGCCGGTCCACACGGCCGCGAAGGCCTCCTGGAACCGCTCGCGCGCGTCGTCGCCGAGGTAGGAGTCGCCGTTGCCGGTGGACAGCGGCATCCGCAGGCCGAAGTCGTAGATCCAGGCGCTCACCCGGTCGCTGCGGCGCAGCTCGTACGGGCGCTCGTCGGTGACCTCGACGCCCAGGCGCTGGAGGACCGGCAGGACGGCGGACAGGGAGACCTGCTCGCCCTCGCGGTAGATCTTGAAGCGGCGCTCGCCCGGGCCCGCGCCGACGGGCTCGTACAGCGAGAGTGCGAACTCGCGGTCGCTCGCCGACAGCCGCTCCAGGTGGCACAGGTCGGACACGGCCATGCGCGGCGTGTGGTCGGCCTTGTAGCCCTCGGGGAAGGAGCCGCTGTACTTGCGCAGCAGTTCGGCGGCGCGCTCCTCGCCCAGCTCGGCCGTCAGGGCCTCGCCGAAGCCGTCGGCCCAGGATCGGGCGGCCTCGACCAGGCGGGTCTCGACGCGCTCGACGTCGGCGTCGGTCAGCGCGGGCAGCCGGGTGCCCTGCGGGACGCGCACGACGAAGTGGATGCGGGAGAGGATCGACTCGGTGTTCCAGGCCGTGAAGTCGACGCTGGTGCCGCCGAGCTCCTCCTTCAGGATGTCCATCAGGCGCAGCCGGACACCGGTGGTGAAGCGGTCGCGCGGGAGGTAGACGAGCGCCGAGTAGTAGCGGCCGTACTCGTCCTGGCGCAGGTACAGCCGCAGCCGGCGGCGCTCCTGCAGGTACAGCACGGAGGTGGCGATCTCGCGGAGCTTGTCGACCGGGGTCTGGAACAGCTCGTCGCGCGGGTAGGTCTCCAGGATCTGGAGCAGGTCGCGGCCGTCGTGGCTGGACGGCGAGAAACCGGCGCCCTCCAGCACCTCGGCGACCTTGCGGCGGATCACCGGGACGCGGCGCACGGACTCGGTGTACGCGGCGGAGGAGAACAGGCCGAGGAAGCGGCGCTCGCCGACGACGTTGCCCTCGGCGTCGAACTTCTTGACGCCGACGTAGTCGAGGTAGGACGGGCGGTGCACGGTCGCGCGGCTGTTGGCCTTCGTCAGCACCAGCAGCTCGTGCTCGCGCGCCTTGGCGCGGGCGTCGGCCGGCAGCCGGTTGAAGGACGGCGAGACGGGGTGCGCGTCCTCCTGGCCGTGGTGGACCGGGTCGGAGCGCAGGATGCCCAGGCCCGTGCCGGGGACGGCCGCGAGGGCGTCGCCGTCGACCAGGTTGTACTCGCGGAAGCCGATGAAGGTGAAGTGGTCGTCGGCCAGCCAGCGCAGCAGCTCGCGGGCCTCCTCCAGCTCGTACTCGCGCAGGTCCGGCGCGGTCGGCTCGTTCGGCAGCTCGTCGGCGATGCGCAGCGCGGCGTCGCGCATCTTCTCCCAGTCCTCGACGGACTCGCGGACGTCGGACAGGACGCGCAGCAGGTCGCCGGTGATCTGCTTGAGGTCGGCCTTGTCGGTCTCGCGGTCGATCTCGACGTGGATCCAGGACTCGACGAGGGAGTCGTGGGGGCGCGCGGTCCTGGGGCCGTGGGCGTCGCAGTCGGGGCCGAGGATCTCGATCAGCTTGCCGGTGAGGTCACGGCGCACGACGACCTGCGGGTGGATCACGACGTGGATGCCGCGGCCCTGGCGGGACAGCTCGTTGGTGACCGAGTCGACGAGGAAGGGCATGTCGTCGGTGACGACCTCGACGACCGAGTGGCTGGAGGTCCAGCCGTTCTCCTCGACCGTGGGGGTGTGCACGCGCACGTTCGCCGTGCCCTGCGGGCGGTTCTCGGCCAGCCGGTAGTGGGAGAGCGCCGCCCCGAACACGTCGACCGGGTCGCGGTCGGCGAGGTCCTCGGGGGCCGTGTGCAGGTAGTAGCGCTGGAGGTAGGCGAGCGTCGCGCCCTGTCCGGGGTGCTCCCCCTGCTCGGACCCAGTCGGAAGTAGCCCCCCGGCCGGGCTGTTCTCAGCTACCCGTGCCGCCCGCGCGAGCAGCTCGGCCTTTGCTTCGTCCAGCTTGGTCTGCATGTCCTCTGGCTCCTGTCGCGCGCCATTGCGTGACGTAGGTGAAGGAAGGAATGACAAGGCGCCGCGATGAGGCGGAACGTCCGTCCGGATTCGGTTTCGACGCCATGTCGTCGGGAGAGCCGCCCGGGAGGACTTCGACCTTGATCGACAGGTCCCGGCGGCGGGGATCAGCGAAGGCCCGGGCACGGACGTGCGCCGGGCGCGGGCCGGGGGCGTCAGGGCCCCCGATGACTATCGCGCTGATCACGGGTACAAGGCTATCTCGCCCCACCCCCAGGTCGTCATTCACTGCATCTGTACAAATCCCGGGGGAAAACCTGGACACTCTGGCCAGCGACGTGGCCGCCGTGGCGTGCGGGGGTGCCTATCCGGCCAGCTCACGGGCGGTGGCGACGGCCTCGGCGAGGCTGTCGACCACGGGCACGCCCGCCGACTCCAGGCTGGCCCGGCTGTGCGACCCGCCGGTGTACAGGACCGCGCGGGCGCCCACGTGGGCGGCGGCGAGCGCGTCGTCCACGGCGTCGCCGACGAGGACCGTACGGGAAGCCGTCACCCCGGCCGCCTCCATGGCCGCCATATGGCGTACGAGGTGCCCCGCCTTGGAGGTGTGCGACGGCCCGGTGCGGCCGTCGACGCGCAGGAAGTGCACGTCGATGCCGTGCTCGCGGACCAGGGGAACGAGCTTCTCATGGGGCGCCAGCGACAGCAGGGACTGGGTGAACCCGTCCTCCTGCCAGCCCCGCAGCAGCTCCCGCGCCCCTTCGGCGAGCCCGGAGTCCGCTGCGGCCGCCCAGTAGTGGCGGTGGAAGGCCTCGTCCATGACGGCCCACTCGGCGTCGGTGGGCAGCCGCCCCATCAGCCGCTCGTAGAACCGCGGCACGGGCACCACGTACAGCTCGCGGTACCTCTCCAGGGTGATCGGCGGGAATCCGAGCTCGGCGAAGGAGGCGTTGGTGGCGACCATGACCGCGTCGATGTCGTGCAGCAGGGTCCCGTTCCAGTCCCACACGATGTGGGCCCCGGCCGTGCTCACCCGGATCTCCACACTCATCCCAGCAGCCCCGGGATCTCCTGCACGCCGAACCACAGCAGCTCGTGGTCCTCGGCCCCGTCGACGAGGAACTGCGCGTCGTCGTCACCGGCGTCGGCGGCCGCGAGGGCCCCGGCGGCGACGGTGACGTCCCGCTCGGCGTCCTCGGCGTCCACGTGGACGGCGGCGGCGACGGCGAGCCGCACGGGGGCGGCGAGCGTCACCTGCCCGAGGGTGGCCTCGTCCACGCCGGGGGACGCGACGGCGGCCCTGTCGTCCACGTCGACGGCGACGACGACCCGCTTGCGGGGGGCCGCGGCGTCCTCGGCCAGCATCCGCAGCGAGGCGGCGGCGGCGCGGCCGAGGGCCGCGTACTCCAGCTCCTCGATGTCGTCGGAGACGTACCACTCCCGCAGCCCGGGCGTCACGGCGTAGGCGCGGAGCGGGGCGGGCCCCAGTTCGCCGGCCTTGTGCGCCTCGGCGAGCCCGGGGAGTGTCAGGGGGACGTACACGCGCATGGCCGGCTGCTTTCGGTAGTCGGAAAACCCCCTCAGGATACGACCGCGACCCGCGAACTCCCCCAGGGGCGGGGGCCCCGGATCTCCACGGCGGCACACCGCCAGCGCAGATCAGCCCCCTGTTCGAGCCGGAAGGCCATCGCGGAGACCCGCTCCCCGGTCGCGATCCGCGCGAACGCCTCGATCACCCCCGGCCCGGGGTGGAACCGCCCGCAGCGCCGCAGCACGGGCCGCAGCCACTCCCGCAGCGGCCCGGTGGGCGCGAGCTCGACCGGGACTCCGACACCAGGCGGCGCAGGGCCGCGTTCGGCTCGGCCGTCGCCAGCCACGCGTCCGTCGCGTCCAGGGTCGCCTGCGAGACCTGGAGCGAGGGGTAGAGGCCCACCGCGATCTGCTGGGCGATCTCGTGGCTGCGGCCGTCCCAGACGTCCTTGACCACCGCGAAGTACTTCTCGGCGTACGGAGCGAGCAGCTCGCGCTGGTCGCTCTGGACGAAACCGACGATCACGGCCTCCTGCACCGCGTTGGGCAGGTCGCCGGACTCCACCACCGCGGCCCAGGCCGCGGCCTTGGCCTCCGCCGTCGGACGCGCGGCCCGCGCCGTCTCGGCGTGGCGCTCACCGGCGGCCGTCGCGTCCCGCTCCAGCTCCGCCGCGATCTCCGCCTCGTCGGCGCGGCCCGTGGCGGCCAGGCGCTCCAGGAACGCCCAGCGCAGCTCGGTGTCCACGACCAGGCCCTCGACGGTCTCCGTACCGGCCAGCAGCCCGGCCAGCAGGTCCAGCTGCGCGTCCGTACGCGCCGTCGCCGCGAACGCGCGCGCCCACGCCAGCTGGTGGTCGCTGCCCGGCTCGGCCGCGCGCAGGTGCTCCAGCGCGGCCTCCGTCCAGACCGCCAGGCCCTGCTCCCGCCACGCCGGGTCGGCGTACACGTCGATGGCCAGCTTCACCTGGCGGTGCAGCGACTGCACGACGCCGATGTCCGACTCCTTGGCGATGCCCGACAGCACCAGCGCCAGGTAGTCGCGCGTCGCCAGCTCGCCGTCACGGGTCATGTCCCACGCCGACGCCCAGCACAGCGCCCGCGGCAGCGACTCGGTGAAGTCGCCCAGGTGCGCGGTGACGTTGGCCAGCGAGACCTCGTCCAGACGGACCTTGGCGTACGACAGGTCGTCGTCGTTGAGCAGGACCACCGCCGGACGCGCACGCCCGACCAGCTCCGGCACGGCCGTCAGTTCGCCGTCGATGTCCAGCTCGATCCGGTCCGTACGGACCAGCCTGCCGCCGTCCAGGTCGTACAGGCCCACCGCGATGCGGTGCGGGCGGAGCACCGGCTCGCCCTTGGCGCCCGCCGGCAGGGCCGGGGCCTCCTGGCGGACCGCGAAGGAGGTGACGACCCCGTCGGCGTCCGTCTCGATCTGCGGGCGCAGCACGTTGATGCCGGCCGTCTCCAGCCACGCCTTCGACCAGGCGGCCAGATCGCGGCCCGAGGTCTCCTCCAGGGCGCCCAGCAGGTCGGACAGGCGCGTGTTGCCGAACGCGTGCGCCTTGAAGTACGCCTGCACGCCCTTGAAGAAGGCGTCCATGCCGACGTACGCGACGAGCTGCTTGAGCACCGAGGCGCCCTTGGCGTACGTGATGCCGTCGAAGTTGACCAGGACGTCGTCCAGGTCGCGGATGTCGGCCATGATCGGGTGGGTGGACGGCAGCTGGTCCTGCCGGTAGGCCCAGGTCTTCATGGAGTTCGCGAACGTGGTCCAGGCGTGCGGCCACTTCGAGCCCTCGGCGTAGGCCTGGCAGGCGATCGAGGTGTAGGTGGCGAACGACTCGTTCAGCCACAGGTCGTTCCACCACTCCATGGTGACGAGGTCGCCGAACCACATGTGGGCGAGCTCGTGCAGGATGGTCTCGGCGCGCACCTCGTACGACGCGTCCGTCACCTTCGACCGGAAGACGTACTGGTCGCGGATGGTGACCGCGCCCGCGTTCTCCATCGCGCCCGCGTTGAACTCGGGCACGAAGAGCTGGTCGTACTTCGCGAACGGGTAGTCGTAGGCGAACTTCTCCTGGAACCAGTCGAAGCCCTGCCGGGTCACGTCGAAGATCGCGTCCGCGTCGAGGAACTCGGCGAGCGAGGGACGGCAGTAGATGCCGAGCGGGACGACCTGCCCGTCCTTGCCCTCGTACGTGCTGTGCACCGCGTGGTACGGGCCCACGATCAGCGCGGTGATGTACGAGGAGATCCGCGGGGTCGGCTCGAAGGACCACACCCGGTCCTTGGGCTCGGGCGTCGGGGAGTTCGAGATGACCGTCCAGCCCTCGGGGGCCGTCACGGTGAACTGGAACGTCGCCTTCAGGTCGGGCTGCTCGAAGCTGGCGAAGACCCGCCGCGCGTCCGGCACCTCGAACTGGGTGTACAGGTAGGCCTGCTGGTCGACCGGGTCGACGAAGCGGTGCAGGCCCTCGCCGGTGTTGGTGTAGGCGCAGTCCGCGACGACGCGGAGCTCGTTGGCGCCGGCGGCGAGGCCGTCCAGGGCGATCCGCGAGTCGTGGAAGACGGCGGCCACGTCCAGGGCCTCGCCGTTCAGTACGACCTCGTGCACGGCCGGCGCGACCAGGTCGATGAAGGTGCCGGCCCCTGCCTCGGCCGACTGGAAGCGCACGGTGGTCGCGGACCGGAAGGTGCCGCCCTCCTGCGCGCCGCTGAGATCGAGCTCGATCTCGTACGAGTCGACGGTGAGCAGCTTCGCCCGCTGCTGAGCCTCTTCACGGGTGAGATTCGTGCCAGGCACGCGTTCATCTCCTTTGATGGTGACGTTGCCCCGCCATCCTTCCATGCAGGGCCCGTCACCGGGCAGGAGTAATCCAGAGGCGAACACGGGCATCCGCCCCGAAGAGAGGAGGGGGGGGGGGGGGCCCCCCCCCCCCCCCCCCCCCCCCCCCCCCCCCGGCGCGGCCCCCCCCCCCCCCCCCCCCCCCCCCGCGTTCCGGGGCCGTGGGCCGGGGGCGCAGATCGGCCAAGTGCGCCTGCGGGGCCATGTTGTCTTGTCGCACGACTGACGCACACTCACCGATGTGGCTAACATCACGCCAACCCGGCGTCGTTGCCGGGAGGTTACGGAGGTGCGACGTGCTGCCAGTTCGGGGTGGGGACGGCCGGAAGCTGACGCTCTGGGGCATCCGTACCAGCTGGAGCACCGTGGCTGACGGGGAGTTCTTCTGCCCCGGCTGCGGCGGTGACCGCAACTACCGTCGGCGCACCGGGCGCCGCCGGTTCACCGTGCTCGGCCTGCCGCTGCTGCCGCGCGGCCAGGCCGGACCCGTCGTCGAGTGCCAGGCCTGCCGCGAGCGCTTCGGCACCGAGGTGCTGGACCACCTCACCACCACCCGCTTCTCCTCCCTCCTGCGCGACGCCGTGCACACCGTGACGCTGGCCGTGCTCGCCGCGGGCGGGACCTCCTCGCGCGGCGCGCTGGAAGCCGCCGTGTCGGCCGTACGGGCGGCCGGCTTCCAGGACTGCACCGAGGAGCAGCTGGAGTCCCTCGTGGAGGCGCTGGCCACCGACGAGGGCCGGCTGGGGCTGTACGACGGGCCCGAGTGCTGCGGGGCGGCGCTGTCCATCGAACTCCACGAGGCGCTGGAGCCGCTCGCGGCGCACCTGGCCGGCCCCGGCCGCGAATCGATCCTGCTGACCGGTGCGCGGATCGCCCTGGCGGACGGGCCCTACATCCCCGCCGAGCGGGCGGTGCTCGCCACCGTGGGAGCGGCGCTGCGGATGGGCTCGGACGAGGTGGACGGACTCCTGTCGGCGGTGCGCGCGCCCTAGCGGCGCGCACCATCAGGATCCGGGCCCGGCGGATTTCCGCCGGGCCCGGGCGCGTTCGGGGGGTGAAATCCCGGCATGTGGGCGCCTGAGAGGTAACGATTCGGCCGTACTGGCCGGAAAGGGAGCCCGCGAGGCCCCCGGCGCCGCACGGAGTTCCCGTTTCCGTACAGGACTTCCGCATTCCGGACGGCCGGAATCGGCCCGCTGATTTGCGCGGACGAATGCGCGTGAGCCCGTAAATGCCCTGTCAGGGCCGGGAACTTCGCAGGTGCGCAGGGGAACGGGCCTGTCGGGGCCGGGCTCGCATACTCCTGAACGCGGGCGCCCGCCATGGTGGGAACCTACGAAGAGAGTGTCCCGGAACGTCAACTCTTTGTCGGAGTCTCCGATATCTGTGAGCACTTCCACAGGCGTTCAATTCCGGTCACACGACGAGATGTGCGTGTTCCCACTGACAACCCCGGCGGACCAACGGGTTAGCGACCCACTCCGGCCAGGGGACAACCAGCTTCCTCTCAATTACCTACCTCCTTGAAGGGCAAGGCAGAGATGGCACGTGTCGCCGCCCGGCTTTCCGCAAGCGGAGAGCAGAGCTCGCACCCGGTCGACGAGGTGCTCCCCCTCCCCAAGCTCGCGCTGTACGGCTTCCAGCACGTACTCGCCTTCTACGCCGGCGCGGTGATCGTTCCGATCATCGTCGGCAGTGCGCTGAAGCTGAGCCCTGAACAGCTGGTCTACCTGATCAACGCGGACCTCTTCACCTGCGGCATCGCCTCGATCATCCAGGCCTTCGGCGTAGGCCGCGTCGGCGCCCGGCTCCCGCTGATCCAGGGCGTGACCTTCACCGCGGTCTCCCCGATGATCGCCATCGGCCTCGGCGCGGGCGGTGGAACGGCCGCCCTGCTGGTCATCTACGGCGCCGTCATCACCGCCGGCATCGCGACCTTCGCCTTCGCCTGGCTGCCCGCCAAGGCCTTCCGCGCGGTCATGCGGCTGTTCCCGCCGGTCGTCACCGGCACGGTGATCACGGTCCTCGGCATCGTCCTGATCCCGGTCGGCCTCAAGGACGCCGCGGGCGGAGCCCCCACCGTGGCCGACGGCGGCGTCCCCACGCAGCTGGCCTACGCCGGCGGCACCATGCTCTTCATCCTCGTGCTGATGAAGTTCGGCGGACCGTTCCTGCGCAGCATCGGCATCCTGCTGGGCCTGGTCGGCGGCACGGCCGTCGCCTTCCTGCTCGGCGACGCGGAGTTCGGCGACGTCGGCACGTCCGACTGGATCGGCGTCACCACCCCCTTCCACTTCGGCGTCCCGAAGTTCGAGTGGTTCCCGATCCTCCTCATGCTGATCGTCATGCTGATCACGATGGTCGAGACGACCGGCGACACGTACGCCGTCGGCGACATCGTCGGCAAGGAGGTCGACAGCGAGACCGTCGCCCGCGCCCTGCGCGCCGACGGCGCCGCGACCGCCCTCGGCGGCACCCTGAACTCCTTCCCGTACGTCGCCTTCGCCGAGAACGTCGGCCTGGTGCGGATGACCAAGGTCAAGAGCCGCTTCGTGGTCGTGGCCGCGGGCGTCTTCATGATCGTCCTGGGTCTGATCCCCAAGGCCGCCGCGATCGTCGCCTCCGTCCCGCCGGGCGTGCTCGGCGGCGCCGCCACCGTGATGTTCGGCATGGTCGCCCTCGCCGGTATCCAGACCCTGGGCAAGGTGGACCTCAAGGAGGAGAAGAACGCCCTGATCGTCGGCGTCTCGCTGGCCTTCGCGCTCTTCCCCGCCACGGTCCCGGCCTACTTCGACAAGCACCTGAGCGCGGACCTGTCCTCCCTGCTCAACAGTGGTGTGACCCTCGGTGCCAGCGCCGCCATCGTCTTGAACCTGGTCTTCAACGGCCTCGCCGAGGACGACGGGCGGACGGCCGCACCGGCCGAGGTCCTCGCCGAGACGCTGGCCGAAGCGCTGACCGGCCACGCCGTGGTGCCGGCCCAGCCGGCCGTCGCCCCCGCGGCCGCCGAGAAGGGCCCGGCCAAGGGCGCGGCGAAGGAGGACGCGGCCGAGGACGCCTCCGCGAAGGACGCCTCCGCGAAGGACGGCGAGGCGAAGGACGGCGCGGTCAAGGCCGAAGCCGGGGAGGCCGCAGCCGAGGAGGCCGACGAGGCGGGGGCACCCGCCGTCTGACCGCCTCCCCCCCCTGATCCTCCCAAGGGGTGCCGCCCCCGTCCGGACACCGCTCCGGGCGGGGGCCGGTGCTGTCCGTGCGCGGGGGACAATGGGACGCATGAGTCTGTTCCGCGACGACGGCATCGTGCTGCGCACCCAGAAGCTGGGCGAGGCGGACCGCATCATCACGCTGCTCACCCGCGGCCACGGCCGCGTCCGGGCCGTCGCCCGCGGAGTACGGCGCACGAAGTCCAAGTTCGGCGCCGGGCTGGAACCTTTCTCCCACGCCGACGTGCAGTTCTTCGCCCGGGGCAGCGAGCTGATCGGCCGCAGCCTGCCCCTGTGCACCCAGACCGAGATCATCGCCCCGTACGGCAACGGCATCGTCACCGACTACGCCCGCTACACCGCCGGCACCGCGATGCTGGAGACCGCCGAGCGCTTCACCGAGAACGAGGGCGAGCCCGCCGTGCAGCAGTACCTGCTGCTGGTCGGCGCCCTGCGCACGCTCTCGCGCGGCGAGCACGCACCGCACCTGATCCTCGACGCCTTCCTGCTGCGCTCCCTGGCCGTCAACGGCTACGCGCCCAGCTTCGAGGACTGCGCGAAATGCGGGATCCACGGCCCCAACCGGCACTTCTCCGTCGCCGCGGGCGGGATCGTATGCGGCGACTGCCGGGTCCCTGGAAGCGTCGTACCATCTGCTGAGGCCATCGGGCTGCTCAGCGCCCTGCTGACGGGGGACTGGCCGAAGGCCGACGCGGCCGAGCCGCGGCACGTGCGCGAGGGGAGCGGACTCGTCTCCGCCTATCTGCACTGGCATCTGGAACGCGGGCTGCGTTCCTTGCGTTACGTAGTAAAGTGACCGAGATCGGAGACCGAAGCGCCATGGCAGTACGCGGATTCCTGGGACTCTCCCGACGGGACTACACGGTCCCCGAACCGCACCCGACCGGCGCCCGTCCGCCGAAGATCCCGGGCGAACTGGTCCCGGAGCACGTCGCGATCGTGATGGACGGCAACGGCCGCTGGGCCAAGGAGCGGGGTCTGCCGCGCACCGAGGGCCACAAGGTGGGCGCCGAGCGCGTCCTCGACGTGCTCCAGGGCGCGATCGAGATGGGCGTCAAGAACATCTCCCTGTACGCCTTCTCCACCGAGAACTGGAAGCGCTCGCCCGACGAGGTGCGCTTCCTGATGAACTTCAACCGCGACTTCATCCGCAAGACCCGCGACCAGCTCGACGCGCTCGGCATCCGGGTGCGCTGGGTGGGCCGCATGCCCAAGCTGTGGAAGTCCGTGGCCAAGGAGCTCCAGGTCGCCCAGGAGCAGACCAAGGGCAACGACAAGCTGACCCTGTACTTCTGCATGAACTACGGCGGCCGCGCCGAGATCGCCGACGCCGCCCAGGCGCTCGCCGAGGACGTGAAGGCCGGCCGGCTGGACCCGTCGAAGGTCACCGAGAAGACCCTCGCCAAGTACCTCTACTACCCGGACATGCCGGACGTGGACCTGTTCCTGCGCCCCAGCGGCGAGCAGCGCACGTCCAACTACCTGATCTGGCAGAGCGCCTACGCCGAGATGGTCTTCCAGGACGTCCTGTGGCCGGACTTCGACCGCCTCCACCTGTGGGACGCCTGCCTGGAGTACGCCAAGCGCGACCGCCGCTTCGGCGGTGCGGTCCCGAACCAGCCCGAGGGCACCGAGAGCTGACCGGGGATCCCGGGACACGACTCCGCCGCCGGAGCCCTCGGGCCCGGCGGCGGAGTCGTACGACATCGACCGGATTCCGACCGGTGTTCGGCCGAAATCCGGTCCGTTCGGGCTATCCGGCGGCCGCGCAGTCCGCGCAGGTGCCGAAGATCTCGACGGTGTGGGCCACGTTCACGAAGCCGTGTTCGGCCGCGATGGCCTCCGCCCACTTCTCCACCGCCGGGCCCTCCACCTCGACCGCCTTGCCGCACTTGCGGCAGACCAGGTGGTGGTGGTGGTCGCCCGTGGAGCAGCGGCGGTAGACGGACTCGCCGTCGCTGGTGCGCAGCACGTCCACCTCGCCGGCGTCCGCCAGGGACTGAAGGGTGCGGTAGACGGTGGTCAGGCCGACGGAGTCACCGCGGTGCTTGAGCATGTCGTGCAGCTCCTGGGCGCTGCGGAACTCGTCCACCTCGTCCAGCGCCGCCGCCACCGCGGCCCGCTGCCGGGTGGATCGCCCTCGTACTGGCGCGGCATTCGTCTCGCCAGGCGCAGTCGCCACCGGTTCCTCCTCGTTTCGGCCTCGCCTCATTGTGCCAGGCGGCCGGTCCTACTGGACCTTCACGTCGTCCCGGGTGCAGACCTCCTCGGCGGCCCGGGCGGCGTTCGCGCGGCGCCGGGCCACGGGCGTGGACAGGGCCGTCGTGGCCATGAAGACGGCGATGGCCAGCAGCACGATCGTGGCGCCGGACGGCGCGTCCATGTAGTACGTGGCGGCCGTGCCGCCGAGCGAGACCACCACGCCGATCCCCATGGCCAGCGCCAGGGTCGCGGCGAAGCCGCGGGCGACCCGCTGGGCGGCCGCGACGGGGATCACCATCATGGCGCTGACCAGCAGCAGGCCCACGATCCGCATGGCCACGGTGACGGTGACGGCGGCCGTGACGGCCATCAGCAGGTTCAGCGCGCGCACCGGCAGGCCGGTGACGCGGGCGAACTCCTCGTCCTGGCTGATCGCGAACAGCTGGCGGCGCAGCCCGATCGTGACGGCGATGACGAAGGCGGCGAGGATCACCACGGCGGTGACGTCCTCGGGGGAGACGAAGCTGATCGAGCCGAAGAGGTAGCTGCTCAGGTTGGCGGTGGAGCCGCCCGGGGCCAGGTTGATGATCATGACGCCGCCGGCCAGGCCGCCGTAGAAGAGCATGGCGAGCGCGATGTCCCCGCTGGTCTTGCCGCGGGAGCGGATCAGCTCCATGCCGACGGCTCCGACGACCGCGACGAGGGTGGCCATCCAGACCGGGCTGGTGTTGAGCAGGAAGCCCAGGGCGACGCCGGTCATGGCGACGTGGCCGATGCCGTCGCCCATGACCGCCTGGCGGCGCTGGACGAGGTACGTGCCGATCGCGGGCGCGGTGATGCCGACCAGCGCGGCGGCGATCAGCGCCCGCTGCATGAAGGCTTGGTGCAGGATGTCCATCAGCTCAGCAGTCCCGTCCGCAGGGGCTCGGCGTCGTGCGCCGCGTGGGGGTGTACGTGGTCGTGGCCGGGGAGGGCGTGCTGTCCGACGGCCTCGGGCGGCGGCCCGTCGTGGACGACGCAGCCGTCGCGCAGGACGACGGCCCGGCCGATCAGGGGCTCCAGGGGGCCCAGCTCGTGCAGGACGAGGAGGACGGTGGTCCCGGCGGCGACCTGCTCGCGCAGGGCGCGCGCGAGGACCTCCTGGTTGGCCAGGTCCACGCCGGCCATCGGCTCGTCCATGATCAGCAGCTCGGGTTCGACGGCCAGCGCCCGGGCTATGAGCACGCGCTGGTGCTGGCCGCCGGAGAGGGCATTGACCGAGGCGTCGGCGTGGCCGTCCATGTCGACGAGGGCCAGGGCCCGCTCGACTGCGGCCCTGTCGGCCTTGCGCAGGACACCGAAGCGGCTGCGGGCCAGGCGCCCGGAGGAGACGACCTCCCGGACGGTGGCGGGGACGCCGCTGGCGGCGGTGGTGCGCTGGGGGACGTACCCGATGCGCGACCACTGGCGGAAGCGCTTGAAGTCGGTGCCGAAGAGGGACAGGGAGCCGCCGGTGAGCGGCACCTGGCCGACCACGGCGCGCACGGCCGTGGACTTGCCCGAGCCGTTGGCGCCGAGCAGGGCGACGACCTCGCCCCGGCGGACGCTGAGGTCGACCCCGCGCAGCACGGGGCGGGAGCCGAGCGAGGCCGTGGCCCCGCGCAGGGATATGACGGGGTGGTCGTCGTCCGCCGTTCGGGGCGTTGACTGCATGGCTCGCGCCTCCGTTGCTGCTGTCGTCACTTGGATCCGAGGGCCTTCTGGAGGTTCTTCAGGTTGGACCGCATGACCTCGAAGTAGTCGGCGCCCTGCGACCTGTCGGTGATCCCCTCCAGGGGGTCGAGGACGTCGGTCCGCAGACCGGTGTCCCGGGCGAGGGTCTTGGCCGTCTTGTCGCTGGCCAGGGCCTCGAAGAACACGGTGGTCACATTGTCCTTCCTCGCGAGGGCCTGGAGGTCCTTCATCCGTGCCGGGCTGGGCTCGGCCTCGGGGTCGACGCCGGAGATGCCCTCCTGGTCGAGGCCGTAGCGCTCGGCGAGGTAGCCGAAAGCGGAATGCGTGGTGATGAACGTCCTGGAGGCCGTGTTCTTCAGGCCCTCCGCGAATTCGGTGTCCAGCGCGGCCAGTTTGGCCACCAGCTGGTCGGTGTTCTTCCGGTAGTCGGCCGCGTGCTGGGGGTCGGCCTTCTCCAGTGCGGCGCCGAAGCCCTTGGCGATCTCCGCGTACTTGACCGGGTCGAGCCAGACGTGCGGGTCCTCGGCCGCCTCCCCGTGGTCGTGGCCGTGGTCGTCCCCCTCGGCGGCGTGGTCGTGGTCCTCCTCGCCGGAGGTGCCGTGCACCTCCAGCTTCGTGAGGGTGGCCGCGTCCACGGTGTGCTTCACGCCGGACTGGGCTATGGCCTTGTCGACGGCGGGCTGGAGGCCCTTGAGGTAGAGGACCACATCGGAGTCGCCCAGCTGCCCGGTCTGCCGGGGGGTGATGTCCAGGTCGTGCGGTTCGACGCCCGGCTTGGTGAGGGTGGTGACCTTCACGTGGTCCCCGCCGACCTGCTCGGCGAGGAACTGGAGGGGGTAGAACGACGCCGTCACGCCGAGCTTGCCGTCCTTGTCCGCGCCCGCGGCACCGGCCCCGGAGCAGGCGGTGAGGGCCGTGGCCGCGAGGGCCACGGCTCCGGCGAGCGCGGCGGTGGGTATGAGGCGTCGTACGTTCATGACATCCATTTTCATCAAAGATGGAAACGGTTGTCAAAAAGGCAGGTGGAGGGTCCGGAGGAGCATGCTGGAAGGGGATACCGACTTGAAGTGGAGGGTGCGGGCGCCGGTAACCTAAAGCCTTCGCCGTTCGTCCTCGTAATGAAGAGAGCACCGTGGCCGCCGACAAGATCGAAACCATCGTCAGCCTGAGCAAGCGCCGTGGCTTCGTTTTCCCTTGCAGTGACATCTACGGCGGCTCCAGGGCTGCCTGGGACTACGGTCCGCTGGGTGTCGAGCTCAAGGAGAACATCAAGCGCCAGTGGTGGAAGGCGATGGTCACCGGGCGCGAGGACATCGTCGGCCTCGACTCCTCCGTGATCCTGGCCCCCGAGGTCTGGGTGGCCTCCGGCCACGTCGCGACCTTCTCGGACCCGCTGACCGAGTGCACCTCCTGCCACAAGCGTCACCGTGCCGACCACCTGGAAGAGGCCTACGAGGCCAAGCACGGCCGCGTCCCCGCCAACGGCCTCGCCGACGTCAACTGCCCCAACTGTGGTGTGAAGGGTCAGTTCACCGAGCCGAAGCAGTTCTCCGGCATGCTGGAGACCCACCTCGGCCCCACCCAGGACACCGGCTCGAAGGCGTACCTGCGCCCCGAGACCGCCCAGGGCATCTTCACCAACTTCGCCCACGTCCAGACCACCTCGCGCAAGAAGCCCCCGTTCGGCATCGCGCAGATGGGCAAGTCCTTCCGCAACGAGATCACCCCGGGCAACTTCATCTTCCGCACGCGCGAGTTCGAGCAGATGGAGATGGAGTTCTTCGTCAAGCCGGGCGAGGACGAGCAGTGGCAGGAGTACTGGATGCAGGAGCGGTGGAACTGGTACCGCGGCCTGGGCATGCGCGAGGAGAACATGCGCTGGTACGAGCACCCGAAGGAGAAGCTGTCCCACTACTCGAAGCGCACCGCCGACATCGAGTACCGCTTCAACTTCGGCGGCAGTGAGTTCTCCGAGCTGGAGGGCGTCGCCAACCGTACGGACTACGACCTCAAGGCCCACGCCGCCGCCTCCGGCCAGGACCTCACGTACTTCGACCAGGAGGCCGGCGAGCGCTACACCCCGTTCGTCATCGAGCCGGCGGCCGGTGTCAACCGCGCCATGCTCGCCTTCATGCTCGACGCGTACATCGAGGACGAAGCCCCGAACGCCAAGGGCGTCATGGAGAAGCGCACCGTGATGCGCTTCGACCCGCGCCTCGCCCCGATCAAGGTCGCCGTCCTGCCGCTGTCCCGCAACGCGCAGCTGTCGCCGAAGGCCAAGGGCCTGGCCGCCGACCTGCGCAAGAACTGGAACATCGAG
The DNA here is from genome assembly GCF_044129415.1 of Streptomyces racemochromogenes. Classification (GTDB taxonomy): domain Bacteria; phylum Actinomycetota; class Actinomycetes; order Streptomycetales; family Streptomycetaceae; genus Streptomyces; species Streptomyces racemochromogenes_A. Next base: position 5,059 of record NZ_JBBDHD010000048.1, on the reverse strand, counting down.
TTCGACGACGCGGGCGCCATCGGCCGCCGCTACCGCCGCCAGGACGAGATCGGCACGCCGTTCTGCGTCACCGTCGACTTCGACACCCTGGACGACAACGCGGTGACCGTGCGCGAGCGCGACACCATGAAGCAGGAGCGCGTGTCCCTGGACCAGATCCAGGGCTACCTCGGCAGCCGCCTGCTGGGCTGCTAGGTCCGGAAGCGGAAGGACCGGTGGCCCGGTGCGCGGATCGCGCACCGGGCCACCGGTCTTTTCCCGCTCCGCGTGGGTCAGGCGGCGGGGGCGTCGGCCTGTGCGCCCGCGGCGGCCGCGGCGGCCGCGGCCCGCTTCTCGCCCTCGGCCTTGGTGCGCTTGACGAAGCGGATGGTCCAGAGGGCCAGACCGCCGAGCGTCCCGTAGATCATGAACGGGCTGATGGTCACCATGGTGGAGGTGTCCAGGACGTACGACAGGACGATCCGGACGGCGGCCTCGATGAGGTAGACCACCCCCCAGACCAGGGTCATGCGGCGCTGGGCGTTGCGGAAGCCCTCGAACCGCCACAGGTCGTTGTAGTAGGCCACGCCCGCCGGCGTGCCGTCCGTGCCGAACTTCCGGCCGAAGTAGAACATCAGCGGGCGCGGCGCGAGCAGCGTGGCCAGGCACAGGAGGCCGAACAGGCCTGTGACGGCCGAGTCCTTGACCAGGAGCGCCCGGGTGGAGTTGGCGCCGACGAGGGACACCGCCGCGGTGATCGCCAGGAACACCAGGGTGACGATGGCGAACTCGTCCAGCTTGCGCCGCCAGGCCACCATGATGGCGCTGTCCAGGACCGGCCAGGCGCCACTGACCAGCAGGGCCGAGGCCTCGCTCCAGCCGTGGTCGTCGACGAGGGTGTTGTAGGTGACGATCGGCGCGACGACGCTGAGCGCGATGGTCAGGACCAGACCGATGGCGGCGGCGCCGCCGGAGCGTGCGGGAGGTGAGGTCTGTACTGCTGCCGTGGACAAGGTTCCCCCTGGAAGTGCCTGAGTGGTGCGGTAAGGGGACCGTAGGGAACCGTTACTGGCATGTACAAGTCGACACGGTCCAAAATGATCACCAAACCGTGCGGAGTGTCTGATTCCGCTCAACGGGGGCCGTGACAGCGGTGGTTCAGGCGCGCAGGCCCCTGATGACGAGCCCGACGACGGCCTCGAACTCCGCGGTGATCGTCGGCGAGAGCCACTCCGCCACGTACTGGGGGTCGTGGAAGCGGCCGGTCGCGTCGAAGACGGCGCGCGCGGCGGCCGGCACGTCGGGCGCGGCCAGGGTGCCGGCGGCGACGCCCTCGGCGATGATCCGGGTCAGCTGGTCGATCAGCTCGGTCAGGTGGGTGTCGACCACCCCGCTGTTCTCGCCGAGCAGCACCGTGTAGGTCGCGAAGAGCTCCGGGTCGTCCCCCGCCTTGTGGCGCTTGGCCTCGAAGAGGGCCTCCAGCCAGGACTCCAGCTTGGAGGGGGCGGGCTCGCCCGGCGCCGAGGCGATCCCCTCCAGCATGACCACGCTCTTGGCGAGCCAGCGGTCCGTGACGGCCTCGCGCAGCGCCGCCTTCGAGGGGAAGTGCCGGTAGACGCTGCCGTGGCTGACACCCAGGGCGCGCGCCACGTCCACCACGGTCGCCTTGGTGGGACCGAAGCGGCGCAGCACCTCCTCGGTGGCTTCGAGGATGCGCTCGGGGGTCAGGGGTTCGGCGGCAGCGGAGGGCATGGGTACGACCGTACCGCCAGCTCAGTGCTCGCTGTCGAGGTGGGCCATCTGGGCCGCCGGATACCGGTCGCCGGCCGCGGCCCCGGCCGGGACCGCCGCCTCGATGGCGGCCAGGTCGGCCTCGGTCAGCTCGACCCGCAGCGCGCCGAGGGCCTCGGCCAGCCGGTCCCGGCGGCGGGCGCCCACCAGCGGCACGATGTCGGCGCCGCGGAGCGGGCCCTGGGCGAGCACCCAGGCGATGGCGATCTGGGCCACGGTCACGCCCTTCTCGCCGGCGACCTTGCGCAGGGCCTCGACCAGGTCGAGGTTGCGGCCGAGGTTGTCGCCCTGGAAGCGGGGGCTCATCCCGCGGAAGTCGCCGGGCGCCAGCGCGCGGTCGCGGCTGAAGTGCCCGCTGATCAGGCCCCGGGACAGCACCCCGTACGCCGTGATGCCGACGCCGAGCTCGCGCGCGGTGGGCAGGATGCGGTCCTCGATGCCGCGCGAGATCAGCGAGTACTCGATCTGGAGGTCCGAGATCGGGGCGACCGCCGCGGCCCGGCGCAGGGTGTCCGCGCCGACCTCCGAGAGGCCGATGTGCCGGACGTGGCCCGCCTGGACGGCCTCGGCGATGGCGCCGACGGTCTCCTCGATCGGGACGTCCGGGTCGACGCGGGCGATCCGGTAGACGTCGATGTGGTCCCGGCCGAGCCGCTGGAGCGAGTAGGCCAGGAAGTTCTTCACGGCCTCGGGCCGCCCGTCGTACCCGGTGAAGGCGCCCTCGACGGTCCGCAGGGCGCCGAACTTCACGCTGGTCAGCGCCCGCTCGCGGGCCGCGGCGGGGGCGGTGCGCAGGGCCTCGTTGATCAGCAGCTCGTTGTGGCCCATGCCGTAGAAGTCGCCGGTGTCCAGGAGCGTGTCCATGCCGTCGGGGGCGGCTTCCAGGAAGGCGTGGATGGTGGCGAGCGACTCGACCCGGTCGGCCTCGCCGTAGAGGGCGGACATGCCCATGCAGCCCAGCCCCAGGGGGAAGACGGCCGGACCCGTGGCGCCGAGGCGGCGGGCGGTGGGGGTGGTGGACGCGGCGGTGTTCTCGTTCGTGGTCATGGAAAGAGAATGGCATGACGACTGACAGATTTCAATATCTGTCAGTCGTCAGGCGGACGGGGGTGCGGAACGGCGCTGCGAGAAGGGCCGAGGCGGGGCGTTGTCAGCCCGCCGGAGCCGGCCCGGGAGCCGGCGGCAGCCCGCCGTCCGGGCGGGGCCCGTGAGCCTGCCCCGGCGGGGGGCCGGAAGGACCGGACGGGGGGCCGGGAGGCGCGGAGGGCTGCGACGGGTCCAGCGCCCGGGCCGTCCGCAGGGCGGTGGCGTGCGCCCACGGCCCGGTGGTGACGGCCCCGACGGCCAGGACCAGGAACGCGCAGCCGGTGATGATCCACCAGGCGGGCCGGGTCGCCGTGGCGAAGTCCGCACCGCCCGCCGTCCCGGACGCCAGCACCGCCCCTATCACCGCCACGCCCAGCGCCCCGCCGGTCTGCCGGCTGGTGGAGGCCACCGCGGCCGCCACCCCCGCCTGGGAGCGCGGCATCCCGGACAGCGCCGTATTGGTGATCGGGGCGTTGACCAGGCCGAAGCCGATGCCGAACAGCACGTAGCCGGTGAACATCAGCGGGGTGGAGGACTCCGCCGAGAACGCCGCGAACAGCAGCCCGCTCGCCCCCATGGCCACCCCCGACACCAGCAGCGACGGCCGCGGCCCGTGACTGGCGACCAGCCGCCCCGAGACCGGCGCGCACAGGAAGGCCATCGCCGCCATCGGCAGCATGTGCAGCCCTGCGTCCAGGGCGTTCAGTCCCCGCACCTCCTGGAGGTAGAGGGTGGTCAGGAAGAGGAACCCGGACAGCGAGGCGAAGGTGCTCACCGCGATCACGGTCGCCCCGCTGAAGGGGGCGCTGCGGAAGAACCGCGGGTCGATCAGCGGGTCCTCGCGCCGGGACTCGTAGAACAGCAGCCCGCCCAGCGCGGCCGCCGCGCCCAGCGCGCACGCCAGGATCGGAGGGGAGTCCCACCCCTGGGCCGGCGCCTCGATGATCGCGTACGTCACCCCGCCCAGCAGCGCCACGACCAGCACCTGACCCACCGGGTCCGGCCGCCGGGGGCGCTCGGAGCGGGACTCCGGCACGAAGCGCAGGGTCAGGGCCAGGGCGGCCAGCCCGACGGGCAGGTTGACCCAGAAGATGGACCGCCAGCCCACCGAGTCCACGAGCAGCCCGCCGATCAGCGGCCCGGCGGCCATGGAGATCCCGACCACCGCGCCCCAGACCCCGATCGCGCGGGCGCGCTCCTTCGGGTCGGTGAAGGTGTTGGTGATGATCGACATGGCGACGGGGTTGAGCATGGCCCCGCCCACGGCCTGGACCATCCGGAAGACGATCAGCCAGTGCAGGCCGGGCGCCAGGGAACACAACACCGACCCCGCCGTGAAGAGCGCCAGCCCCCAGGCGAAGACCCTCCGGCGCCCGATCCGGTCCGCCGTCGACCCGGCCAGTATCAGCAGCGAGGCGATGACCAGGGTGTACGCGTCGATGGTCCACTGCATCCCGGAGACCGACGCGTCGAACTCGCGGCGCATCGCGGGCAGGGCCACGTTCAGGACGGTGTTGTCCAGACTGACGATCAGCAGGCTCATACAGCAGATCCCCAGGACCAGCAGACGGTGCCGGCGGCTCCCGTGTTCCACGCCACTCATGTGATGCATACCGCCGAGCGTACGAATAACCGGGGAACGGCGCTGCGGGACAATGGGGGGATGACCACGCTTCCCGCCCCCCTCGCGATCGGCCCGCACACCGTTCAGCCCCCGGTGGTGCTCGCGCCGATGGCCGGCATCACCAACGCCCCCTTCCGGACCCTCTGCCGCGAGTTCTCGGGCGGCAAGGGGCTGTTCGTGAGCGAGATGATCACGACCCGCGCCCTGGTCGAGCGCAACGAGAAGACCATGCAGCTGATCCACTTCGACGAGACCGAAAAGCCGCGGTCGATTCAGCTGTACGGGGTGGACCCGGTGACGGTCGGCAAGGCGGTCCGCATGATCGTCGAAGAGGACCGCGCCGACCACATCGACCTCAACTTCGGCTGCCCGGTCCCCAAGGTCACGCGCAAGGGCGGCGGCTCGGCCCTCCCCTACAAGCGCCACCTGCTGCGCGCCATCCTCCGCGAGGCCGGGGGGGGGGGGGGGGGGGGCCCGCGGGGCCCCCCCCCCCCACCAACCCCCCCCCCCCACCCCCATCCGCTCCCGCGCGGCTGGGGTCCGGTTTGGTGTAGTCGTGGGGGGGGGGGGGGGGGGGGG
>NZ_JBBDHD010000047.1:0-50708 GCF_044129415.1 Streptomyces racemochromogenes | reverse complement strand
CGCCGGGGCCTTCTTTTGTCGAACACAGAGTTTTTCGGTATCGCGTTACGGGTCTCGTGGGCTCGGTGATCAGTATAAGAGGCACCCCCGACGCGGGGCGGGGCGACACTCCGTCGGCGCTGCGTCAGCGGCGGCGGGCCCGGCGCAGGAGGATCCCGGCGGCCGCGCCCAGCAGGGCGATGCCGGCCACGCCGGCGGTCGTCCACCAGCCGGCGGAGGCGTTCCCCGGGGCCGGGGCCGTTGAGGCGGTGGAGGCGGGCGGGACGCTGGAGGCGGGAGGGGTCGACGCGGCCACCGGGGACGGGGCCGCGGGGGAGGGGGAGGCCGGCGCGGGGGAGGCGGCCGTGGGCGCCGGGTCGGTCACCGGTACGCCGACCTCCTGGCGGGCCCGCCCGAGCGAGGGGAAGCCCGCTTCCACGGTCACCGTCCAGGTCCCGGCCGGCAGCGTCTCCGCGGTGGTCCAGCCCGCCGCCCGGCCGGGGTCGCGCACCAGCTTCCAGGGGCCTTCCGAGCGGGTGCCGTCGGCGCTGACGGCGTTCACGGTGGCGGCCACGGCCTCCTCGACGGCATCCCCGTCGTTCTCCCAGGTGACGTCGGCGGTGACGTGCCCGGACCGCTGCCCGGTGATCACCACGTGCAGGGTGTCGCCATGGGCCTGGGCGGGGCCGGCCGTGACGACGACGGCGACGGCCGTCAGGGCCAGTGCGCCGAGGGCCGGCGCGGTCAGGGAGGGCAGGGCGGCGCGCCGCATACGGGCCGGCGCGGTGCTCGGAGTGCTCACGGTGCTCCAGATGAGGTGGAGTGCGGGAGGGGAGGTACGCGGGGGCGGGCGGCCCCAGGGGAGTAGGGGCCGCCCGCCGGTCATCGGGGGTCAGGCGGCCTTGCGGGCCGTCCAGACCTGCGCCGGACGGCCGTCCGCGCGCTGGAGTTCGAGCAGCCAGTCCCCGTAGTAGGGCCGGTTGCTCACCGCGAGGGCGAAGCCGCCGCTCGGGTCGGACACGGTCACCGCGCCGTCGCGGGCGGAGACCTTCCACCGCTGGGCGGCCGAGTCGCCGGAGCAGGGCTGCTGTGCGATCCACATGCCCGCGGCGGGCGCGCCGCCGGGCTGGAGGCACTTGCCGGAGACCGCCGAGCGGATCCGCACCAGGCCGCTGCCGGCGTCGTCGAAGTACCACTGCTGCTGCGCGTAGCCGTTGGACCGGCCGGCGACGAGGACCGTCCCGTCGGCGGTGCGGCCGCCCCACAGTTCGGCGGCCATGCCGCTGCTGCCGTTGCCGAGCACGTAGCGGGCGCCCGGGGTGGTCGTGGCGCCGCCGCCGGAGTCGGCCGTGCGGAAGGACGCGGCCTTGCCGGCGCCGCTGTCACGCCCGGCGGTGTCGCGGACCGAGACGGCGGCCGTGTAGGCGGTGCCGGGACGGAGGTTGTAGACGCGCAGGGAGGTGGACTGGACCCAGGTCAGGTGCTTGTCGTTGAGCAGCACCTGGTACCAGGCGGCGCCCTCGACCTTGGGCCAGCTCAGCACCACGGAGTCGGCCTGGATCTGGCCGGCCGTCACCGCCGGTCCGCCCGAGGGCTTCTTGGTGGGCGAGGGCGAGGGCGTGGGCTTCGGGGAGGGGTTGGGGTTCGGGTCGGTGCCGCCCCCGCCCTCCGTGCGCATCAGGAACTGGTTGTCGGCGATGTTCCAGTGGGTGGCGAGGTAGCTGCCCGGCTGGGGACTGGTGTGGAAGTAGTCGTCGTGGTTGCAGTCGAGGATGTTCTCCTTCGCCTGGTTGTTGCAGACGTAGCGCATCTGCGGGTAGTACGGCGTGTCGGAGTAGCACATGACGTCGTACTCGTCCGTGCAGTGCGCGCCCCGGCTGGTGTTGGGCGCGCTGTTGTTCACCGCGCCCAGGTTGTGGCCGAGTTCGTGGGCGGCGGTGTGCCCGCCCCAGCAGCCGGAGTCCGTACGGCCGTAGGAGGGGCCGAAGTTGCTCAGGTTGTCCTGGCCGTGGCGCTCGTCGCCGTTGAAGGTGCCGATGCCGCAGTAGACCTGGGTGTCCGCGAAGATCATGTACTTGCGGTCGCGGCGGTTGAGGCCCTTGCCGGCCAGCGCGTTGTTGGTGGCGCTGAACTCCGCCAGCGCGGAGTCCGGGAGCTCGATGCTCAGCACCGACGGGGTGCAGTCGGCGGCCGTCACGTAGCGGATGTGGCGGATGCCGCCGGTCTCCTTGGCGCTGGCCGCGTAGATCATGTCGGCGTCCACGGCCCACTTGCGGAACGAGGCCGCGTACTCGGCGTACCGGTCGCGGCCCGGGCCGTGCGCATACACGACCTGGACGCGGTTGCCGGTGCTGCCGTCGCCGTCGCACTGGACGGTCTGGCCGGCCGGACCGGTGGCGACCGCCTGGCCGCCGGAGGGCGGGGCCGGCGCCTTCGCGCTCGCGGCCACGCTGCGGGCGTCGGCGGCGGGCGCGTCCTGAGGACGCCCGCCGCCTTCCGTGGCGGCCGGATCCGCGGAGGCGGGGGCGGCCGGATCGGCCGCCGCGGCCTTGGTCTTGACCACGGGCGGGACGTCGGCCTTGATGTCGACGTCCTTGGGCGGGGCGTCGGGTCCGTGGGTGCAGAGTCCGGCCTCGGTGCGGTAGACGCCGGCGCACCGGTCGCCCTTGGGGGCGGTGTCCAGGCCGTCGTAGACCATGCCCTTGTCGTCCTCGTTCGCGGGCTTCTTCGCGAGCGGGGCCGGCTCCTGGTCGCGGGCCGGTGCGGCGGCCGGCTGCGCTGCGGCGGCCGGCGCTCCGGCCAGCGCGGGCGTGGTGGCCTCGGCGTCGGGGCCGAGGCGGGAGTAGGCGAGACCGCCCGCGAGCAGCGCCGCCGACGCCGCCGCGGCGGTCAGGAGTATCAGCTTCCGCGGGGAGCGGCGTTGGTCGGCCCGGCGGCGCCGGCCCTTGGGTCGTGCTGTCATGCGCACCTCAAGTCCTGGTCAGGGGAGTAGGTGCGCAGAAGCGTGCCAGATGAGCGCCGTGGAGAATTCGGACAAACGGGAGGCTGGCCCGGGAAATCTATCCGTTACCTTCGGCCTCGATTTGATGAACCGTCAATGTGCTTGAAAAACAGGGGAGTTACGCGCGTCGCATGGCAAAGGTCCAGGCCAATAAAGGCGGGTTGTTATCAAATCGAGATAAGAGGTGGAACCTTGTTGACGGCAATTCAGTCAGGTATTCATTCAAAAACTACCTGCCGAATTCCCCCCGTTACTGGCCGTGGGTGCCCAGGCCGCCCGGCGGTGCGGCGCCGGCTTGGGCACCCGTACGGACTACCTGGCGGCGTCCCGCTCCCAGAGGTAGAACCGGTGGGCCATCGCGTCCTTGGGGCTCCGCCACGTCTGCGGGTCGTGCGGGCTGACGTACGCCTGGAGCCGGTCGCTCAGGTCGCGGAACTCCGGGTGCCCGACGACCTTGGCGATGGCCGGACCGGGATCGGAGTCGCACTCGACCAGGTGCATGTACACCTCCCCGAACTGGAAGAGGCTGCGGCGCCGGACCCCGACCAGATGCGGCAGCTCGCCCGCGTCCGAGGCGGCGAACAGGCCGGCGATGTCGGGCGCGGAACCGGGTGCCATCCGGGCCACGATGAGGGCTTGGTGCATCGAGGGTCGCCTTTCGGGTGGAGCGGGGAGGGGAGGGGGATCAGCGGCGGCCCGCCGGGGACTTGGCCTTCGCCCGGTGCGCGCGCTCGATCTTGTCCCGGATCAGCTCCATCTGGATCTTGGAGTTGTGGTTGATGCGGTCGGTCATCCCCGCGTCGTCGATCGGCGCGTCCGGCTTCATCGCGAAGTCCTGCACCCATCGCATCCGGGTGCCGCCCGGCACCTCGCCGTACTCCCAGTGGATGTTCATGTGCGCGAACGGGCCGGTCTCCACCCGGCGCGCCTTCACCGTCAGCCCCGCGCGGTCCACCGTCCGCTCCGAGACCCAGCTCCACACCACCCCGTTCTCGTCGGGGTGCATGGCCAGGCGGAACCGGGTGGTGTTCCCCGCCTGCTCCAGGATCTCGATGGAGGCGTACTCGCTGAACAGCTCGGGCCAGTTCGGCAGGTCGTTCGTGACGTCCCAGACGACGTCCACGGGCGCCTTGACGGTGATCTCGTTGTCGGTGTGGCCGGCCATATCAGGCTCCTGTCATGAGGCTGTTGTTGACGAGGTCGACGAACTCGCGAGGGCTCTTGCAGCGGTCGGCGTCGGCGGGCAGCGCCCGGCCGCGCCGGTTCTCCAGCTCGCCCACGATGCCGAGCAGGCCCAGCGAGTCCAGGCCGTAGTCGTCGAACCGCGAGTCCGGGCGGCTCGTCAGCTCGGCGGGGTCGACGGTGATGCCGGCACCCTTCATGAGGGTGGCCAGCTCTTCCATGGTCAGTCGGTCGGACATGGTGCCTTCTCTCTCCTGCTTCCCGGGGGCCGGCCGGTCGCCCGCACGGCCCTGACGGACGGGGTGGGGATCACTGCGCGCCGGCCTCACGGTCCCTTGCGCAGGACGAGTGCCGCGTTCGACCCCATCCGGCCGCGGCTCAGGACGAGCGCGGTCCGCAGGGGGGCGACGCGGGCGCTGCCGGTGACCACGTCGAGGTCGTGGCAGACGTCGAAGACGTTCGGCGTGGGCGGTACGACACCGTGCTCCAGCGCCAGGACGGCGGCCGCCGCGTCCAGCGTCCCGGCCGCGCAGTACGCCCGCCCGGTACCGGTCTTGGGCGCCGTCACCGGAACCTTCGAGCCGTGCGCGCCCAGTGCCGACCGCAGCGCCGCGGCCTCGGCCGCGTCCGCCTCGGGCGTGCCCAGGGCGTCCGCGAAGACCACGTCCACCTCCTCCGGCGCGCAGCCGGCCTCCCGCAGGGCGCCGCGCACGGCGTGTGCCAGCCCCTCGGAATCGCCCGGCCGTCCCGGCGGGGTGAAGGTGGCGCAGTGCCCGGCCAGCAGGGCCCGTACGGGTGCGCCCCGCCGCGCGGCCCCGGCCGCGTCCTCGACGGTGAACATGGCGCCGCCCTCGGCCGGGACGAACCCGCAGGCCTTCGCCGTGAAGGGCCGGTAGGCCCGCTCCGGGTCGTCCCCGGTGCTCAGCCCCTCGTACCCCACCTGGCAGACCACCGAGTAGGGGGCGAGCGGGGCCTCCGTCGCGCCGACGAGCATCGCCCGGCTGCCCTGCCGGATCGCCCGGGCGGCATGTGCGAAGGCGTCCAGCCCGCCCGCCTCGTCGCTGCACACCACCCCGCACGGGCCCTTGAACCCGCGCCGGATGGAGATCTGGCCGGTGCTGGCCGCGTAGAACCAGGCGATCGACTGGTACGGGCCCACGTAGCGGGGGCCCTGCCCCCACAGCCGCTGGAGCTCGCGCTGCCCGAACTCGCCGCCGCCCGACCCGGCCGCCGTCACCACGCCCACCGCGTACGGGTCGTCCTCGTAGTCGGCGCGGCCCAGCCGGGCGTGCTCCAGCGCGAGGTCGGCGGCGGCCAGCGCGTAGTGGCTGAAGCGGTCCGTCTGGACGAGGAACCGCTCCTCCACCAGCGAGCCCGGGTCGAACCCCCGCACCTCGCCCGCCACCCGCACCGGAAGGTGCTCGCAGCCCTGCCGCGTCACCCGGTCCAGGACGCTGTCGCCGGCCTGCGTGGCCTTCCAGAAGGCCTCCGCGCCGATCCCGTTCGGCGCGACCACACCGATACCGGTGACGGCCGCCACGGGACCGGCAGTACGGCTCTTCACGCGCGTACCTCCTTGGGCTGGGTCAGGACCACGGCGGACTGGAAGCCGCCGAAGCCGCTCCCCACCGACAGCACGTTGCGCAGGGTGTGCCGGCGCGCGGTGCGCGGCACGTAGTCCAGGTCGCATTCCGGGTCGGGGGTCTCGTAGTTCGCGGTCGGCGGGACCACGTGGTGGGTCATCGCCAGGACGCAGGCCGCGAGTTCGATCGCCCCGATGGCGCCGAGCGAGTGCCCCACCATGGACTTGATGGAGGTCATCGGCGTCTTGTAGGCGTGGTCCCCGAGCACCCGCTTCACGGCCGCCGTCTCGTGGCGGTCGTTCTGCTTGGTGCCGGAGCCGTGCGCGTTGACGTAGTCGATCTCCCGGGCGTCGACCCGGGCCTGCGCCAGGGCCGTCTCGATCGCCCGGGCCATCTCCAGGCCCTCCGTGGTCAGCCCGGTCATGTGGTGGGCGTTGCCGAAGGTCGCGTACCCGCCGATCTCGCAGTAGATCCGCGCCCCGCGGGCCCGCGCCCGCTCCAGCTCCTCCAGGACCAGCACCGCCCCGCCCTCGCCGAGGACGAAACCGTCCCGGTCGGCGTCGAAGGGCCGGGAGGCGTGCGCCGGGTCCTCGTTGTTCGCCGAGGTCGCCTTGATGGCGTCGAAGCAGGCCACGGTGATGGGGGAGACCGGCGAGTCGGAGGCGCCCGCGATGCAGACGTCCATGCGGCCCTCCTGGATGGAGTGCACCGCGTACCCGACGGCGTCGAGCCCCGAGGTGCAGCCGGTGGACACCGTCTGCACGGGACCGCGCGCCCCCGTCTGCTCCGCCACCGCCGAGGCGAGGGTGGCGGGGGTGAAGGCGCGGTGCAGGAAGGGGGAGGAGAGGCGGTGGTCCACGTCCCACCACGCGCCCTGCTGGCTGACGTCCACGTAGTCGTGTTCCAGCCGGGTGGTGCCGCCGACCGCCGTGCCCAGGGAGACGCCGGTGCGCCAGGCGCTCTCGCCGTCCAGCTCAAGCCCGGAGTCGGCCACCGCCTCGCGGGCCGCGACCAGGGCGAACTGGATGTACCGGTCCGCCCGTGCCGCCTCGTCCCCGGTGAAACCGTGCTCGGCAGGGTCGAAGTCGACCTCGGCGGCTATCCGGGAGCGGAACCCGTCCGGGTCGAAGAGGGTGATGCCCCTGGTCGCCGTACGGCCGTTGGAGAGCAGGTCCCAGAAGGCGGGGGCGCCGATGCCGCCGGGGGCCACCACCCCCACCCCCGTGACGGCCACCCGCCGGCCGGTCACGAGACGGCTCCCGTGCGCTCCGGCGGCCGCTCCGCCCAGGCGGTGGCGTCCGGGTTGGGGGCCTCCTCGGTGTCCACGTGTCCGAGCTTCGGATCCGGGGCGAGGGGACCGAGGTGGAAGACCATCCGGGCCTCGGTGCCGCCGACGTTGCGGAACCGGTGGCGCACGTTCAGCGGGACCAGAAGCCCCTGGTCGGTGCGCAGCGGGTGGGTCTCGCCGTCGAGGTCGACCTCCAGCGTGCCGGCGACCACGTACACGAACTCCTCGGAGTACGGGTGGTAGTGCTCGGCGATCGACTCGCCCGGAGCCATCACCGCCAGGCCCATGAAACCGCTGGTCGAGCCCACCGAGGTCGGGGTGAGGACCGCACGCAGATCACCTCCGCGCCTGCGGTTGGGCTGGGTCTCGCTGAGGTCGACGATGCGCGGGTGATGTCTGGTCATGACGGACTTCCTCCTGGCGGACGGGAGCCTTCTCATGGGCTGCCGGTGGGGGTGGGGTGGTACGGGCCCGGGGGCGGGCACCCGGTGCCGGGTGCCGCCGCCCGCGCGGATCAAGGCTGCGCCGGAGCCCGGCGGTCGGTGATCGGGTCCATGGGGTGGGGGGCCTGGGCATCGGCCAGCAGCCGCTCCAGCACCGCGGTGCCGCGCGGGCCGTCCAGGCCGAAGCTGCCCGCGAAGCGGCCGTCGGCCGGCCCGGTCACGTCGAGCAGGCGGACCACGACGTCGTCGCGCTGGAAGATGCTGCTGCTCAGCACCGGACTCGTGGGGATCTTCGCGGCGGCCTCGTCCTGGCGGGCGAGGAACCGGGCGACGAGCGGGCCGCAGCCCGGCTTGGCCGGGTAGAACAGCGCGTGCCGGGTGATCCGGTCCGGCTGCGGTCCGTGCGCCTCGACGTGGTGGACGGCCGGCAGGCCCGCGCGCATGAAGAACATCCGGGCGGACTCCGGGTCGGACAGGTCCCGGTCCTGCTCCAGGTACGGGTTGATCGCCTGCTCCACCGCCCGCACCTCGGGCTGCTCCGAGACGTGCCGCAGCGCGGCCGTGAGGTCGCCCTGCACCTCCACGGCCCGCACCACCCGGTTGCCGTGCATGAACAGGGAGGTGCGCAGGAGCCGGGTGTGGTCGTCGACGCGGGCGGCGGGGGAGGAGTACGAGGACAGGATCTCGGCGACCTTCGCCTCGCTGCCCGGCTTCACCGTGAAGGTCAGCGCGTGCCGGACGACGCCCTCGCCGAGCCGCGGCCCCTCCTGGAGCCGCCCGCGGAAGGCGGCCCGCGGGGCGTCGTAGCGCCGTCCGGTCTCGCGCAGCACCGTGAACTTCAGCGGGCGCATCGAGCGGGCGCAGGCGCCCAGCGGCCGTACCTGCTCGGCGTGCGCCTCGCTGTTGACCCAGGCGAGGTACTGCGGCGCGCTCTCCCACTCGCTGGTGATCAGCCACTGCGAGGGGTTCTCGAAGGACTGGCAGAGCTGGTCGCCCAGGTGCCCGGGCACCGAGGCGATGTCGTGCCTCAGCCGCTCGTAGGCCTCGAAGAACCGCTGCTGGGCACCCTCGTGGAGGTCCATCAGCAGGACGACCCGGAGCATGGAGCCGTCGAACGCGGACTGCGACACCCGTTCGGACTGGGTGGTTGTCATCTGCTCACTCCTTCGTGAGGGCACGGACGCCGGCGCGTACGCGCTCCCCTGCGTCGTTCGGCGGCGACTTCCCGGCAACCGCCCGGCGGCGGCGGGCCCCGTGGCCCCCGGTCACCGGACGCGGAAGGTCCGGACGGGAGGGGCCGCCGCTGTCGCTCATCGTCATCCGCCCGGGTACGGATCGCGACATCTCCGGATCAAGCGGGTGACAAGACGCGACTCGCCCGGGCAATGAGGCCGATCGAGGGCATAAGCCGTCCACTGTCCTTCCACAGCCCCCACACGAAACAGGAGCCCGCAGCCGATGGAAGAGCATGCCGATGTCCGCGTACCGGTCCTCGTCGTGGGCGGTTCCCTCGTGGGCCTCTCGACCTCGCTGTTCCTGAGCCGCCACGGCATCAGGCACATGGTGGTCGAGAAGCACGCCGGAACCTCCGTCCACCCGCGCGGACGGGGGATCAACGCCCGCACCATGGAGCTGTTCCGGACGGCGGGGGTCGAACCCGCCATCCGCAAGGAGGCGTCCGCCCTGGAGGCCAACCAGGGCATCCTGCAGACGCAGGCGCTCATCGGCGGCGAGCACAAGTGGCTCATCAAGGCCGTCGACCCGTCCGGGGCGCTCGCCCGCTTCAGCCCCACCGGCTGGTGCCTGTGCAGCCAGAACAACATCGAGCCGGTGCTGGCGGCCCAGAGCCGTGCCCAGGGCGCCGACGTACGCTTCTCCACCGAGCTCATGAGCTTCGACCAGGACGCCGGCGGGGTCAGCGCCCTGGTGAAGAACCGGGACACCGGTGAGCACCTGACCGTCCGCGCCGACTACCTGATCGCCGCCGACGGCCCGCGCAGCCCCGTCCGCGAAGCCCTCGGCATCCGGCAGGCGGGCAGCGGCGAGCTGTTCCACAACGTCAGCATCGTCTTCCGCTCGGAGCGCCTCGCCGGGCTGCTGGGAGACATCCGCTTCATCGTCTGCTACCTGATGCGCCCGGGCGCCGACGGGGCGCTGCTTCCGGTGGACAACGAGACGCAGTGGGTCTTCCACGCCCCCTGGCACCCCGAGACGGGCGAGACGCTGGAGGACTTCACCGAGGAGCGCTGCATCGCCCAGATCCGGGGCGCCATCGGCGTGCCCGACCTGGACGTGGAGATCGGTGGCAAGGCCCCCTGGCACGCCGCCGAACGCGTCGCCCAGCAGTACGCGGTCGGCCGGGTGTTCGTCGTCGGTGACGCGGCGCACGAGATGTCCCCGACCGGGGCCTTCGGCTCCAACACCGGCATCCAGGACGCGCACAACCTGGCCTGGAAGATCGCCGCGGTGCTGAACGGCTCCGCCGGACCCGCCCTGCTGGACACCTACGAGGACGAGCGGCTCCCCGTCGCCCGCGCGACCAGCGAGCGGGCCTCCGCCCGTTCGGCCGAACACAGCCACCCGGGGTACGTGCCCCCTCCCAGCATGGGCGGCGGCCCGGGCAGCGGGGTCCTCACCACGGCCATGGGCTACTGCTACCCCGAGGGAGCCGTCATCGGCGGCGACCCCGGCCGGCCGATCATCCCCGAGACCATGCGCCTCAAGGGGGACGTCGGCACCCGCGCCCCGCACATGTGGCTGACGCGGGCGGGGCAGCGGATCTCCCTGCTCGACCTGTACGAGACCTCCTTCGTGCTGCTGAGCAGCCCGGGCACGCCCTGGAAGGAAGCGGCCGGACAGGTCGCGCGGGAACTGGGCGCGCGCCTGGACGCCTACACCGTCGGCTCCGCTCCGGAGGCCGACCTGGTCCAGCCGGACGGCGCCGACTGGGCGGAGCTCCACGAACTCCCGGCCGACGGAGCGGTCCTCGTCCGCCCGGACGGTTTCGTCGCCTGGCGCGCGGAGGGCGCCGCGGCCGATCCGCGAGGGGCGCTCCAGGACGCGCTGACGCGACTGCTGCGGCGCGTCTAGGCCGGGACGGGACGGCCCGGCGGGCGCCCGCGGCCGTCCGGCTCAGCGGCAGGTCCAGCACCCCGCCCAGCATCCGTGGCCCCCGGGCCGCCGGTGCGGGCGGCGGTGCGCCGCGGTGTGCCCGGGGGCGGGCCCCGGGGCGGCCGGGGGCTGTCCGGTACGGCTCGCGAGGCAGGCGACCACGACGGTGATCGCGGCCAGTTCCTCGGGGCAGGCGGTGCCCCGGTGGACCCGGAGCAGGCTGGATATGGCGTCTTCGCTGGGCATCGTCACGGCCTCTCGGCAGGAGATCTCCCCCTGGGCGGGCCCGCCGGGCCCGGCGCTGTCGACGCTACGGGGCCGTCCGTGGGCGTGTCGCGCCGGGAAGGGGTTGTCCACAGCCGTCCGGGCGACCCCGCCCCGGACGGTCCGACGGCCGGACGCCGCCGGTCTGACGGTGGCCCAGCTTCACCCATTTCGCGGTGCTGGGCACTCCGCGCCCGTCCAGGAGGAAGAGCATGTAGTACCCGGGCGGGGCGTCGGCCGCGCCCGGCGGGGTGCGCAGGGTGAGCGCGTCGCCCCGTACCGCGGTGACGGCGAGTTCCAGGTGCCGCTGGCTGGTGTTCACCGCGTGGGTGACCGTCGTGGGCGCCAGCAGGACGGCCCGGCGGACGGCGGAGGCGGTGGCGCTGCGGACCTCGAAGGGGGTGGCGTAGGCGAGTTCGCCGCCCGGGACCCGGTCCAGGGCCGGCCGGGTGCCGCCCTGGTGGAGGTAGGGGGGCTCGTAGATCTCGATGCTGCCGTCCATCGCGTCCCGGATGTCGGGGTCGTTGGCGATCTGCTGGAGCTCGTCGCCGGTCACCATCACCCGGCCGTCCGGCATCACCAGGGCGTTGGAGTGGTAGCCGCGCGGCAGCCGCTGGGCCGGGCCGAGCCGCCAGTGGCCGCGGGCGTCGCGCAGCTCCGTCCGCCGGTACTTGAGGTCGGCGTCGGGGTTGAAGGGGCCGTGGCCGTAGTCGCGGGTGCTCAGGGCGCCGTTGAC
The DNA here is from genome assembly GCF_044129415.1 of Streptomyces racemochromogenes. Taxonomy (GTDB): domain Bacteria; phylum Actinomycetota; class Actinomycetes; order Streptomycetales; family Streptomycetaceae; genus Streptomyces; species Streptomyces racemochromogenes_A. The sequence goes on along the minus strand of NZ_JBBDHD010000047.1, from coordinate 39,121 downwards.
GGTGAGGAGGGTGGCGTCCGGGAGGATCAGGGTGTCGTCCTGGGTGCGGCCGAAGGCCCGGGGTTCCTCGGTGCTCCAGCGGCCGCCCGCCAGCCGGTAGGTGTTCGGGTCGTGCGGGTCGCCGCCCAGGACCAGGACCGAGTCGGGGCCGCGCAGCCCCGCCGGGAGCGGGACGGCCGAGCCGTAGCCGCGGAAGTCCGCCGGGCGGCGGGGCAGGTCGGCGCGGGTCTCGCGGACCGGGTCGAACAGCCACTGCTGGTCGGCGTCCCGGCCCAGGCCGTAGATCATGCCGTCGCGCAGTGAGAACAGGTGCGGGTAGTCGTTGCGGAACGGGGCGTCGGCCCGGAACCGCTCCACGGCCATGCCCGCCGGAATGTCGTACGGCCGCCACGGCACGGGCAGCCCCTTCGCCGGGAAGCGCTCCACCACCGGCGTGGGGGTGCCCGTACCGCGCTCGGACTGGCCGGACACGATCGTCTGGCGGCCGTCGGCCCCGGTGACCACCGACGGGTACCAGCGGCCCACGGACATGTCCCGGTTGCGGAACCAGGTCTCGGTCCAGGGGTCGAACACGAAGGAGAGCTTCGCCCCGCTGCCGCCCTTGCCGCCGGCGTTGCCGCCGAAGACGGCCAGCATCCCGTTGGGCAGGAAGGCGTGCCCGGCGCAGAAGAACGGCGCGGGGCGCGGGACGTGGGTCCCGTCCGGCATCAGCACGGTCGGCGGCCGGACCTCCTTGAAGGCCTGCGCCCCCGTCCCCCTGGCGGGGTCCCACAGGAAGGCGCGGCCCGCGTTCGTGCGGCCGATGCGGTCGGTGGGGCCGGTCTCCTTGGTGGGGTTGACCTCGACCCGCTCGAAGGAGAAGAGCAGCACCTTGCCGGTGGGGAGCTGGGCGAGGTGGACGCCGAAGTCGGGGGAGGGGAAGAACTGCGCGAACCGGCCGTCCCGGGCCGGGACGACGGCCTGGTTGGCGGCCGCCTGGGACTTCGTCAGCGCCGCCAGGCTCGCGGTGCGGGTGGCCTGCGGGTAATCGGCGGCGCCCGCGGCCGCGCTGCGCCGCTCGGCGTGGGCCCGGGCGTGGTCGGCGCCGATGAACGCGGCCTCGGCGTCGGCGTGCCCGTGGTCGGCGCCGCCCTCGTGGGCCCGGGCGGCGGGGGCGGTGAGGAAGGCGCTCGCGGCCAGGGCGGCGGCCAGCGCGGCCGACAGGGCGGCGGGCCGGGGTGCTCTTCGGGACATGCGGTGCGCTCCTCGGTGTGCGGCGGCCGTAGTGGGAGGGCCGGCCGGGCGGGAGGGTTCGGGAAGGTCGCCATGCTAGAAGATCACGTGCATATCGCCTCATATGACGCGAACCCACTGCCTCATACGGGTGGCCCGGCCTGGCCCGCGGCGCGGTGCCGCCGGCGGTAGGAGAGGTCACGGCCCCCAGCAGCGGCCCCCAGGCGGCGAGCGGCAGGCAGAGGAAGCCGACGAGGAGGGCGCCGCGGGCCGTCATGTCCTCGTGGGGCGGCAGCCACCACCGGGCGAACGGCGTCCACAGCAGGGTCAGCGCCACGGCGCCCGCGCCGGCGACGGCCGCCACCCGGTGCGGCGCCGGCCTGCGGCCGCCCACCAGCGGCACCCACCGCGGGAGCACGTCCCCCAGGGGTGCACCAGTCCCAGGGCCGGCAGCGCCGACAGCTCGCTCGCCGCGCCGAGCAGCACCACGTACACCCGGCCCCAGCCGGGTATCCCGGCCGCCGCGTAGCCGGCTTCGGTGTATCCGGCCGGGAACCCGGCCGCGAGGAACAGCCGCCGGATCCCGGTCGGCAGGGTGAGCAGGGTGGTGGCGCGGGCGGCGCGGACGGCCCAGCGGGGCGCGGCCGGAACGCCCCGGCCGGGGCGGGATGCGGTCATGCGCACCGGCCTGCCGGGCGGCGTCCGAGGCGGCGTCGCCCCGGGGGACGGCCCGCGCGGGCTCCCCGGGCAGGAGGCCCGGCGGGCCTCCTCCCCCGCGCGGGGGAGCGGGCGTACTCCGTCCGGCAGCCCGCGCGGTGGGCCCCGCACCGTCCTGCGGAGATACGGAAAACGCCCCGGACGAATTGACGTCCGGGGCGTGCGTCTGCGTATATTCGCTGATTCACGCCTAGAATGAAAAGAAGGCGTGAGGAAGCTTTGCAGGGGCATCGTATCGCGCAGGGAGCGAAATTGTCAAACAAGGAATTCCAGAGCGAGCAGCAATTCATCGACATGCTCTACGCGCGCCTCGAAGACCTGCGGGACAAGGCCGAGCGCGCCGTCCAGGACGCCCTGGCCGCCGGCGGCAACGGATTCCAGGCGCGGCTGGAACGCGATGTGATGGTCGCCGAGCAGTCCGGGCTGCTTTCCGCTCTGAATGCCGCCGAACACGGTCTCTGTTTCGGCCGCCTGGAGTTCTCCGACGGCCGCGACCACCACATCGGCCGCATCGGAATCAGACGGGACGACGCCGAACGCACCCCGCTCGTCCTGGACTGGCGCGCCGACGTCGCCCGCCCCTTCTACCTCGCCACCGGCCACGTCCCGATGGGCCTGCGCCGCCGCCGCCACATCACCACCCGGGGCCGGGAGGTCACCGCCCTGCACGACGAGATCCTCGACCTCACCGACACCGAGCGCACCGGCTACGAGGGCGCCGACGCGGACGCCGTGCTGCTCGCCGCCCTCGACGCGGCCCGCACCGGCCGCATGCACGACATCGTGCGGACCATCCAGGCCGAGCAGGACCACGTCATCCGCTCACCCCACCAGGGCGTCCTGGTCGTCGAGGGCGGTCCCGGTACCGGCAAGACCGCCGTGGCCCTGCACCGCGCCGCCTACCTCCTCTACGCCCAGCGCGAGCTCCTCGGCAAGCGCGGCGTGCTGATCGTCGGCCCCAACCCCGCCTTCCTCGGTTACATCGGGGAGGTCCTGCCCTCCCTCGGCGAGACCGGAGTGCTCCTGGCCGCCCCCGGCGACCTGTTCCCCGGCCTCCACGCGACCGGGACCGACCGCCCCGGAGCCGCCGAGGTCAAGGGCCGCGCCGCCATGGCCGAGGTGCTCGCCAAGGTCGTCGCCGACCGGCAGACCCTGCCCGAGTCGGTGCCCGCCGGCAGCGGCGAGGACAACGACGTCGTCCCCGAGCCCGCCCTGGAGATCGACCACGACGACTACGGCACGCTCCTGCTGGACCGCACCATCGCCCACGCCGCCCGCGACCGCGCCCGCACCACCGGCCTGCCCCACAACCTGGCCCGCCCCTACTTCGCGTTCTCCGTCATCGACGCCCTCACCGAACAGCTCGCCGACCGGCTCGGCGCCGACCCCTACGGCGGCCCCAACCTCCTCGGCCCGGACGACGTCGCGCAGCTCGGCAAGGAGATCGCCACCAGCGCCGAGGTGCACGCCGCCATCGACACCCTCTGGCCGCACCTGACCCCCCGGCAGCTGGTCTCCGAATTCCTCGCCGACCCCACCCACCTCCGCGAGGAGGACGCCGCGCTGATCCGGCGGGCCGCCGGCGACGGGGACGACTGGACCCCCGCCGACGTCCCGCTGCTCGACGAGGCGGCCGAACTCCTCGGCGTGGACGACACTGCGGAACGGGCCGCCGCCGAACGCGACCGCCTGGAGCGCGTCGCCTACGCCCAGGGCGTCCTCGACCTCTCCCTGGGCTCGGAGTCCTACGAGTTCGAGGACATGGAGAAGGAGTACCTCGCCGCCCACGACGTCATCGACGCCGAGCGGATGGCCGAGCGGCACGAGGAGGCCGACCACCGCACCACCGCCGAACGCGCCGCCGCCGACCGGACCTGGGCCTTCGGGCACGTCATCGTCGACGAGGCGCAGGAACTGTCCGAGATGGCCTGGCGGCTGCTGATGCGCCGCTGCCCCACGCGCTCCATGACCCTCGTCGGCGACCCGGCGCAGACCGGCGACGAGGCCGGCTGCGGCTCCTGGAAGCGGATCCTCGACCCGTACGTCGGCGACCGCTTCGAGCGCGTCCGGCTCGGCGTCAACTACCGTACCCCCGCCGAGATCATGGACGTGGCCGCCGCCGTGCTGCGCGCCCACCACCCCGGCTTCGAGCCGCCCCGCTCCGTACGCTCCACCGGCGCGCGCCCCGAGGTGCGCCGGGCCGACGACCTCGCGGCGGCCGTCGCCTCGACCGTGCGCGAGACCGCACCCGCCGACGGGAGGCTCGCGGTGATCGCCCCGCGCGCCCTGCACCCCGAGCTGGCCGCCACGCTGCCCGGCGTACGGGCGGGGGAGGAGCCGGACCTCACCCGCCCCGTCGTGCTGCTGGACCCGCGCCAGGCCAAGGGGCTGGAATTCGACACGGTCGTCGTGGCCGAGCCGGACCGCTTCCCGCCGAGCGACCTCTACGTCGCCCTCACCCGCGCCACCCAGCACCTGGGGGTCGTCCACACCGGCCGGCTCCCGGCCGGGCTCGCGGACCGCACGGCCGGCTGACCGCCGGGGACCGGCCACTCCGTGCGGGCGAGTGGCCGGATTCCCCTGGGCGCGGCGGGGGCCGGCCGTCGTAGTGTGGCGAGATGCCTGTATCGGACATTGTTCCCCTCAGCCCGGACTTCGACGCCGACCCCCACTCCTTCTTCGCGAAGCTGCGCGCGGCGGGCCCGGTGCACCTGGTCAGCGACCAGAACACCCGCCTGTCCGGGCCGTACTGGCTCGTCGTCGGCTACGAGGAGGCCCGTGCGGCGCTGACGCACCCGGGCCTGCGCAAGGACTGGCACGCCACGGACCTGTTCCCGGAGATCGAGCCCACCGCCGCCAACGCGAACATGCTCGAATCCGACCCGCCCCACCACACCCGGCTGCGCCGCCTGGTCGCCAGGGAGTTCACCGCCCGCCGGGTGGAGGCGATGCGGCCGCGCGTCCAGCAGATCACCGACGAACTGCTGGACGCGATGGCCGCCCGGCCCGAGCGCTCGGCCGACCTGATCCGGGACCTGGCCTTCCCGCTGCCGATGACGGTCATCTGCGAACTGCTCGGCGTCCCCGACCTCGACCGCGAGCGCTTCCGCGAGTGGTCCAACGACGTCGTCGCCCCCAAGCCCGGCACCCTGGACAACACGGCCCACCGGCAGCTCAGCGCCTACCTCGCGGACCTCGTCGCGGCCAAGGCCGCGTCCCCGGGCGACGACCTGCTCAGCGCGCTGATCCGCACCCGCGACGAGGACGGCGACCAGCTCTCCCCGGAAGAGCTGATCGGCATGGCCTTCCTGCTGCTGGTCGCCGGGCACGAGACCACCGTCAACCTCATCTCCAACGGCATCCGGGCCCTCCTCGCCCACCCCGCCCAACTCGCCGACCTGCGCGCCGACTACGACGGTCTGCTGGCCGGGGCCGTCGAGGAGATGCTCCGCTACGACGGCCCCGTGCAGAACTCCACCTACCGCTACACCGCCGAGGACGTGGAGATCGGCGGGGTGGTCATCCCGGCCGGCCAGGCCGTCCTGGTCTCGCTGGCCGGCGCCGATCGCGACCCCGGCCGCTTCCCCGAACCCGACGTGTTCGACATCCGCCGCCCCGCGGGCGGCCACCTCGCCTTCGGGCACGGACTGCACTTCTGCATCGGCGCCCCGCTCGCCCGCATGGAGGGCCGTATCGCCGTCCGGGGCCTGCTGGAACGCTTCCCGGACCTGGCGGTGGATCCGGCCGGCGGCCCGCTGGAGTGGCTCCCGGGAGCCCTGATGCACGGGGTCAGCCGCCTCCCGGTCCGCTGGTAGCACCCCGTCAGGAAGGCGCCCCGGCCCCGGCCCACCGGCCGGCCCGGGGCGGGTTCCGGTCCCCGAACGCGGTTTGGACTGCCCGCCGGATCCTCAATACGATCCGGCGATGATCACAAGAAAACGGCTGGCGGCCGGGGCCTTCGGCCTGTTCGTCGCCTTGAGCGCGGGGCTCTTCCCGCAGACCGCCGCCGCTGCCGACGGGCCGGCCAAAGAGCCGCCCAAGGTCGAGCTCGTGCTCGACGCCAGCGGCTCCATGCGCGCCAACGACATCGACGGCCAGTCCCGCATGGCCGCGGCCAAGCAGGCCTTCAACGAGGTCCTGGACGCGGTACCCGACGAAGTCCGCCTGGGCATAAGGACCCTGGGCGCCACCTACCCCGGCGAGGACCGGGCGCTCGGCTGCAAGGACACCAAGCAGCTCTACCCCGTCGGCACGGTCAACCGCACCGAGGCCAAGACCGCCGTCGCCACCCTCGCCCCCACCGGCTGGACCCCCATCGGCCCCGCCCTCCAGGCCGCCGCGCAGGACCTGGACGGGGGCAACGCCACCCGCCGCATCGTGCTCATCACCGACGGCGAGGACACCTGCGCCCCGCTCGACCCCTGCGAAGTGGCCCGCGAGATCGCCGCCAAGGGCATCCACCTCGTCGTGGACACCCTCGGGCTCGTCCCCGACGCCAAGACCCGCTCCCAGCTGACCTGCATCGCGGAGGCCACCGGAGGCACCTACACCTCCGTCGCGCACACCGCCGAACTCTCCGGCAGGGTCAGACAGCTCGTCGACCGGGCCGCCGACCCCGTCGCCACCCCGGTGGCCACCGAGGGCGCCAAGAGCTGCGAGAGCGCCCCGGCGCTGAAGGCCGGCCTGTACAGCGACCGCGAGACCTTCGGCGAGCACCGCTGGTACAAGGTCGACGTCCGCCCCGGCCAGGAGCTGCGCGCCTCGGTCAGCATCGGCGCCGACCGGGCCGTCAACAACGACTACGGGATCCTGCTGCGCGCGACCACCGTGCACGGCCGGGAGATCGTCCGCGGATCCGAGGCCGGTGACGGCCGCACGGACGTGATCTCCACCGGCCTGCGCTACCCGAAGGCCGAGGCCGACGGGGACGAGGCCGACAAGCCCGAGACCGTCTGCCTCCAGGTCAGCAACTCCTTCTCCGCCGGCCCGGCCGTCAAGACCGCGCCCGGCATGCCCGTCGAGCTGACCGTCGACCTGGTCGACGGCCCGGACTCCGGCTCCGACGTCGCCTCCTTCGGCCTGGGCCGCGGCTGGTGGCTGATCGGCCTGCTGGTCCTCACCGGCCTGCTGGCCGGCCTGGTCTGGGGCTGGATCTCGCGCTGGCGCATCTCCGTCTGGAGGACCAACTGATGCGTACCGTACGCACCCTGGCCGCCGCCCTCCTCGCGGGCGCGGCCCTGCTGGCCCCCGCGGCCGCCGCCACCGCGGCCCCCAGCCCCACGCCCAGCGCGGGCGGGGGCACCGGCAAGGACGGCGCCGCGCCCACCGAGGCCGGCACGGGCTTCCGCACCGCGGCCGTGTTCCGGCCGGGCCAGAAGGCCACGGCGGCCGCGTCCACCGGCGACTACCTGTACTGGGCCGTGCCCGCCGACACCGGCCAGCGGCTCACCGTACGGGCCACCGTGACCCTGCCCGCTTCCGCGGCCCGGCACGGCGCGCAGACCTGGCAGCTGGACCTGTACGACGGCCTGCGCCGCCGGCAGCCCTGCACGTACGGCAACCAGCACGTGGCGGTGGCCAAGGAGGCCGCCACCGCCGAGCTCTCCTGCACGCTGCGCACGGTCCGCTCCGGGGCCGAGCCGTGGTCGAACGACCCGCTGCCGGGCAGCTACTACGTCCGCCTGACGGTCGTCGGCGTGCCCGAGGACGACCACGGCCTGCCCGTGAAGGCGCAGGTCGAGGCCGAGGTGAAGGACACGGGCGGGGCGCAGGCGGTCGACGCCGCCCTGGGCGAGCCGCTGGTCCCGGGCATCGCGGGCGCCTCGGAGCAGCAGCGCGAGGCGCGTGCTCCCGAGGGCGGCTGGTCCGGCGGCTGGTGGTCCGACCGCTGGCTGTGGACCGCCGCCGGCGGGGTGCTCGGGGCCCTCGCGGGCATCTGGGGGTACTCCGTGACCCGGGGTTCGGGCCGCCCGGCCCGGCCGCGGGGCTGAGTACGCGCCGCGCCGGTACCCGCGTACCGGTGCGGCGCACCCCGCGCGGTGGTCCCGTACCACCGGACGATCATCATCCGGCCACGGAGCGTGGGCTATGTTGGAGGAAGAGTGACGTGAGAAGGAGGCCGCCGGTGTCATCGGGGCAGCAGGCACGCGCGCAGGCGGCCGCGATCACGCCGAGCCAGAGCCCGCCGCCCGAGCGGGAGAAACCGGCGGCCGACCGGCTGCTGGCGCTCTTCGACGGCCACCGGCTCTCCCCGGGCCAGCGGCGGATCGCCCAGTACCTGATCGACCACCTCACCGAGGCGGCGTTCCTGTCCATCACCGAGCTCGCGGAGCGGGTCGGCGTCAGCCAGCCCTCCGTGACCCGGTTCGCCGCCTCCCTCGGGTTCAGCGGCTATCCGGCCCTGCGCGAGGTGCTCCAGCCGATGGCACTGAGCGCGGTGGCCGGGGGCGCCCCGGACACCCGCGAGCAGATCCGCCACAACGAGCTCCAGGCCGCCGTCGACGCCGAGATCGAGAACCTGGAGAGCGTCCGGCGCCTGCTCGCCGACACGAACCTGATCCTCGGCATCGGCCGCGACCTGGCCCGCTCGGTCCCGCTGACCGTGCTGGGCCTGCGGATCTCCGTCTCCCTCGCCGAGTACTTCGCGTACGCGGCCCGCCGCATCCACCCCGACGTGCGCCTGGTGACCCGGGGCGGCAGCGTCGCCTACGACGCGCTGCTCCAGTCGCGGGCGGCGGGCGGTGCCTGGGTCCTGGCCTTCGCGATGCCCCGGCACGCCAACGAGACCCTGGCGGCCCTGCGGGCGGCCCGCAGCGCCGGGCTGGGTGTGGTCCTGATCACGGACCCCACGGTGGGGCCGCTGGTGGACGAGGCCGACGTGGTGCTGACCGCCGGCACCGGGTCGCGGCTGGTCTTCGACTCCTACGCGGCCCCCGGCATGCTCTCCGCGGCCCTGCTCCAGGCGATGGCGGACGCGGATCCCGAACGGACGCAGGCCCGCCTCGAACAGTACGAGCAGGCCGCTGACCAGCACGGTTTCTTTCTCTAGGGGCGGATCTTCACCTCGTGTGCACCGGAGATATTCACAGCCCGGGTATGCATGAAATTTTTCATACCCTTGCTTACTCGACGGTATATATGTTTACTGACGCAGGCGCTCCGGATCCCTCAGACGCCAAGGCGGACGTTCCCCGCGTCCACCTCGAACGGACACCCAGTACGCCGAACCTCCTCACGGCGGGACCGGGTGTCGGGTCAGGGCTTAACGGATCCCCGGAGGAGCGCCCCTGGCGGCCTCGGTCAACCCCTGGGCCGAGGCCGCCCCCAGCAGTCTCTCGATCAGAGTTCCACACCCCTCGGAAGTGACGAGATGCCCCAGACGGCCACCCTCACGCGCAGCCCGGACTGGCCCCTCCAGGTCAAGGCCCCCGGCACGCACGACTGGGAACGCAGCGCCACGCGCTGGCTGCGGGACCTCCTCCCGGCCCGCTACGGCAGCTACCTGACGCTGACCCGTCACCACGCCCTGCTCGCCCGGCACGTACAGCTCCAGCTCCAGCACGAGATGCGCGCGGTCCGAGTCGCCCTGCACACGAGCCGGGCCGAGCTGCCGACCATGGGTGTCGCCGAGTCGGTCATCGAGAACACCATCCGGATGTACGCCATCGAGCTGGAGCAGCTCGGCCGGCTCGCCCGGGGCGCGCGCCTGGTCTCCGAGGCGCTGCTGCTGGCGGCCACCCCGGGTCAGCGCAGGCGCTGACCCGGGAGCACGCGGGCCGTCAGCCCTGGCAGAGGCCGCGCGCGTAGTCGTACGTCGCGGTCGCCTGCGAGTACTTCCACTGCGGCGCCAGCAGGGAATCCTTCACTTGGCGCGCGGCGGACGGGCTCTCCACGACGTAGCCGAAGTCCTGGAGCCAGGACGGGTACAGGTTCTTCGAACCGATGTAGAAGGCCGCGTCGTCCACCGAGACCAGCTTGTGGTGCTGGGCGTACGGCTTGCCGTCCGCCCATGTCGGCGCGTCCGCGGCGCGCGCGGTCGCCAGCTGGAGGTTCTGGCACATCGCGGTCTTGGACCTGTTCTCGTCGCCGGTCAGCGCCGTGAGGCGGCCGCGCAGCGCGTCGCTCACCTCGCCGAGGGACTTGATCTGGGAGTAGCCGCCGCTGCCGACCGCCCCGCGGTTGGCCGGGTCGCTCACGACGATGCGCACCTTGACCCCGGCCGCCAGCTTCGCGGCCAGCGTGTCGTAGAGGCGGACGTCGTAGCGGGGCAGCGGCGGGCAGGTCGCGTGGACGTCCTGCTGGGAGATCTCGACGTGGCTGGTCGCGCTCGCCACCAGCGCGCGCAGGGCGCTCTCCTCGGGGTTGACCGTGTCGTAGTCCCGGTCGGCGTTGGTGTAGTCGTGCACCCCGACGCCGCACGTGGTGTCGGACGCCTTCGGCAGGACGGGCCTGAACGCCGAGGCCGGGTCGTTCTGGCGGATGCCCACGCCGAGGCCGCCGACCGCGAGGGCCGGGACGTCGCCGCCGCCCGCCGGGGCGGCCGGCCGGGGGAGGACGGGCATGCACTCGGCGCCGCCCGAGGAGGCGAACCAGACGCTGGCCCAGCTGCCCTTGTTGCGGCAGGTCCAGTCCCACAGGGTGTCGAGGTAGCGGCCGGCGGAGCCCGCCGCCGGGCCCGACAGCGCGAGGTCGACGTCGTTGACCGGGTGCGCGGTGTCGAGGTAGTCGTCCTTCCAGCTGTTGATGCCGCCGGTGATCACCGTGCCGCCGTCGACCACCACGAGCTTGGAGTGGTTCCAGGAGAAACCGGTCTTCGAGGTGGTCATCGAGGCCACGTTGAGGGTGACGTTCGCCGCCGCCGGCCCCAGCTTCGCGATCAGCTCGTCGCGGTAGGAGGACGGGAACACGTTGGCGTGGTAGATCGGCGCCGCGCCGACCAGGACGCGCACCCGCAGGCGGTTGCCCCGTCGCACCGACTCCTTCAGGCCGTCCGCGATCGCGTCCTGGAAGGCCCCGTTGGGGAACGGCGCCAGCGTGGATATGTCCACGCTCTGCGTCGCCCCGGAGATGTCCTCGCGCATCTTGTCGAGCAGCCGGCGCGAGCCCGGGCGGTCCGTGCAGGAGGCGTCGCCCCAGCAGCCGGGCGACTGGAGCAGCCAGTCGGAGCCGCCGGCGGCGGTGGCGCCGAGGCGGTTGCCGGAGGTCCGCTCCCAGACGGAGCCCTCCAGGCCCGGGGAGACCTGGCGCACCGCCTGCTCGACGGAGTCCAGGTGCGGGGTGGGGGAGTCGGCGAAGGCCGGGGCGGCGGGCAGGAGGGCGAAGGGGAGAGCGAGCGAGAGGGCCGTCGTGCGGACGGTGCGTGCCAATGTGGTTCCTCGGTCAAGGGGGGTGGCTCGGGCCGGAGGGCACCGGCAGGGAGCCGCTCCGACCTTGATCAACTCGCGCAAGTTACCAGCCCGTAAGGTGCCGTTCATCCCCACTGGTCTGCTTCCGGCCACCCCGCCCGGCACGGCACCGGGTGTCCGGATCCCGCCGACGGAACACGGCCTTCCGGCCCGGGGCCGTCAGAGCCAGGGGAGCTGCTCGGCGGCGTAACGGTAGGCGCGGAACACCGAGTTCTGCGCGCCGCGCGAGGACTCCAGGCCCGTTCCCTCACTGAAGGAGCCGAACTCCGGGACCACGAACTCCCAGACCACGTCCCCTTCCGGGGTCACCTCGAAGAGCCGCCCGAAGGACCCCTCCGCGATGAAGGTGTTCCCGTTCGGCAGCCGCTGCGCGCTGGACATGTACGGGCTGTAGAAGTTCTGCGGCGGGTTGTCCTCGTACGACCACACCTCCTCGCCCGTGGCCGGATCCAGCTCCAGCACCCGCGAGTACGGCACCGAAGTCGTGTCCCGATACGTCCCGTTGTCGAAGACCAGGATGGTGCCGCCCGGCAGCTCGTGCGGGTGGTGCTGCTGGGCCAGCACGTCCGGGCCGATGCTCCAGCGCACCGAGCCGTCGGCCCGGTCCACGGCCACGGCCGTCGAGGCGCTGCGGAAGCCCACCACGATGCCGCCGTCGGCCAGTTCGTTGACGGTGTTGGCCATCGGCCAGTGCTCCCGGGCGAAGTGCGGGTTCAGCGGCACCTGCTCCGGGTCCAGGTGCTCGATCGCCGCCCAGCGCCACACCACCTCGCCGTCCCAGGTCAGCTCCAGCACCACGTCCCCGTAGATCACCCCGCCGGCCGCCTCCGAGCCGGGGATGCCGCCGCGGATGCGGGCGGCGTCGGCCGGGTCGAGGGGTTCGACGGTGGTGATGAGCAGGTTGCCGTTCCGCAGGATCGAGGCGTCGTGGTGGTGGAAGGGGTGGCGGACCTCGCGCAGCACCGTCGAGTCGGGGGCCAGCTCCTGGAAGATGCCGCCGTGGTAGACGTCCCAGATGGGGAAGAGGCTCGGGCCGGAGGTGTCCTTGGCCGCGTAGAAGAGGTTCCCGTTCGGGAGCAGCTGGGCCTGGCGGCCGGGCGGGTGCGGGGAGTTCCACGTGTGGGCGGGCTTGCCCTCGATGTCCACCAGGTGGATCCGGCCGTCCCCGGCGATCGGGGTGTAGAGGGTGTAGCCGCCGTAGCTGCGGGCCGGGTCGTGGGCGCGCAGGCCGGTGCCGCGGCGGCGCAGGGTGTTCTGGTCGACGGTCATGGCGTGTTCCTTCTTCTCGTCGTTCGGGGTGTCAGTCGGTGAGGGTGACGGCGGAGGGGTCCGCGGCCTTGAGCGGGCCGGGGCGCAGCCGGTCGCGCAGGACCTGCCGGTCGGCGGGGCCCGGGAGGGACTGGGCGGCCTTGGCCCAGGCGGCCTCGTCGGTCAGCTGTGCCAGGAGTTCGGGGGACAGGGTCGGGCCGTAGGTGTAGCGGGGCTGGAAGGCCTCGACGTAGCCGGGCTGGAGGGCCCCCTTGGACTGGGCGACCACCGCCCGGCGGGCGGCGGCCGGGTCGGCATCGCCCGCCTGCCGTGCGCGCAGCACCGTACGCAGGACGGCGGTGGCCGCCGCGTCGTCCGCGTCGGGGCCGGCGACGAGCAGGGTGTGGGCGGTGTAGCCGGAGAAGGGGAGTTCGGCGTAGCGGTCGCCGAGGGCGGTGCGGGCGGCCTCGTAGAAGCTGGGGAAGGTCACCCCGGCGTCGACGTCGCCTCGGGCGAGGGCGGCGGTGACCTGGTTCGGGGCCAGGTTGACCACCGTCACGTCGGCGGCCGTCAGCCCCGCCGAGGCGAGCATCCGGCTCAGGGCGTACTCGACGTTCGTGCCCTGCGGGACCCCGACCTTGCGTCCCTTGAGTGCGGCGAAGCCGGTGACCTCGCGGTCGGTACGGGTCAGCAGCCGCCAGTCCGAGAAGCGGGACAGCTCCGCGACGATGCGCACGTCCCGCCCGCCGAGCGCGGCCGTGACGGCGGGCAGGTCGCCGACGACCCCGAACCGCGCCTGTCCGCCGAGGACGGCGTTCAGCGCGTCCCGGCCGGTCGGCAGGGTGGTCACGGTGGCCTCGACCCCGTCGCCGGACCACAGCCCCCGCTCCTGCGCGAGGTACACGGGCGCTCCGCCGAGCTGGTCGCTCCCGGCGATGGTGACGCGGTGCCGGCCGCCGGGTTCCGCGCCGCCGTCACCGCTCGCACCGCAGGCGGTGGCGAACAGGGACAGGACGGCGGTGAGCAGCACGGCGGCGGCCGCACGGGGCCTGGGCATGGGACGGGGTCCTTTCGGGGTGGGCGGTCCTCACCGGCCGTGCACCGCGGCCGAGTGGGGCTCGGCGGGGCCGGCGGGGGCCGGTGGGGCCGGACTCGGCAGGCGCCGGGTCGGGCGGTGGGGGGTGGGGGGGGGCGGGGCCGGGTCCGGCGGGGTCGTGAAGGGGTCGCGGGGGGAGGGTGCGGGTTCGGTGGTGGTCACGGGGTGGTGGGGGACGGTGCGGGCCGGCGGCCGGGCGGGGTCACGGCGCGCCCAGGTGTCCGGCGATCAGGGCCCGCAGGGACGGGTCCGGGGGTCCCGCCGGGACCGGGTGGTCGGCCAGGACGCGGCCCGGGGAGCCGCCGAGGACCACCACCCGCTCCGCCAGGGCCAGGGCCTCGTCGATGTCGTGCGTCACGAACAGCACCGTCGTGCCGCTGCGCTGCCACAGCTCCCGCAGCAGCTCCTGCATCCGGGCCCGCGTCAGGGCGTCCAGCGCCCCGAACGGCTCGTCCATCAGCAGGACTTCCGGCCGCGCCGCCAGCGCGCGGGCCAGCGCCACCCGCTGCTGCATACCGCCCGACAGCTCGGCCGGGTACTTGCGCGCACCCTCCGCGAGCCCGACCTCCTCCAGCGCGGCCAGCGCCCGCTCCCGGCGCTCCGGGCGCGGCAGCCCGAGCCGTTTCAGCGCGAACTCGACGTTGCCCAGGGCGGTGCGCCACGGGAACAGCGCGTAGTGCTGGAAGACCACGCCCCGCTCGGGCCCCGGCTCGCGCACCGGCGCGGAGCCGGCCGTCACCCGGCCCGCCGTCGGCCGTACGAAGCCGGCCACGGCGTTCAGCACCGTCGACTTCCCGCAGCCGCTGGGCCCCAGCAGGGCGGTGAACGATCCCGCCGGGAACACCAGGTCCGTCGGCTCCAGCACGGGCGCGGTGGCCGCGTACCCCACCGAGAGCCCCTCCAGCCGTACCTCCAGGCTCATGACGCGCTCCAGTGCACGAAGCGGCGTCCGACGGCGGCCAGCACCAGATCCGCGGCCACACCGAGCAGCCCGAGGACGATGAGCCCCGCGAACATCCGGTCCACCCGCAGGAACTGGCCGTCCACCTGGAGCCGGTACGCCAGCCCGCGGTCCGCGCCGCCCAGTTCGGCGGCGACCAGTGCCAGCAGCGCCACCGACGCGCCGTAGCGCAGTGCCGCCAGCAGCGCCGGCGCGGCGGCCGGCAGCAGCACCTCGGTGAACCTGCGGTGCAGCGGCGCTCCCAGTGACCGGGCGGCCCGCAGGTGTGAAACCGGCACCCGCGAGACCCCGTCGTGGACGTACAGCCAGACCGCGAGGGCGACGGCGTACGCGATCAGCAGCCGCTTGGCGCTCTCGCCGATCCCGAACCAGGCCGCCGCGAGCGGTACGAGCGCGATGGCCGGGATCGGACGGAGGAAGGAGACCACCGGGGTGACGGCCGCCGAGAGCCCCGGCAGGTACCCGGTGGCGAACCCGAGCGCGCCGCCGACGGCCGCGCCCAGCGCGAAACCCTGGCCCGCTCGGGCCAGGCTCGCGGCGAGGTCGGAGACCAGGACGCCGCTGCGGACGCCGTCGGCCAGCGCGGCCGCGGTGGCGGCCGGACCGGGCAGCAGACCCGGAGCCACCGCACCGGACCAGGCGGCCAGCGACCAGAGCGCCAGCACGGCGCCGGCCGCGCCCAGGGCGGGACCGACCCGCCCGGCGGGGGATGGGGTGGCTTGCACGGGAGTACTCCTCGGATCGTTCCGACGGCCGTTGATAAGTGAGATCAATAATTCACCACACTTATGAACGGGCTGTTTCAGCAGTACGAAACCTCCGGGGCCCGCCCGGTCCCCCGAAACCGATGGGGTACGTTCACGAGCGTGTCCCGACCCCGCACCGAACCCGCGCCCGAGGCGATAGAGGTCGGCCAGGCGATCCGCGACTGCCGCACGGCACGCCGCGTCTCCATGGCCGTACTGGCCACCCGCTCAGGGCTCTCGCAGCCCTTCCTCAGCCAGCTGGAACGCGGCCTGGCCACGCCCAGCCTCAGCTCGATCTACCGCATCGCCGAGGCCCTCGACGTGGCCCCCGGCACCTTCCTGCGCCCCCCGGTCCGCCCGGGCGTGATCAGCCACGAGAGCGACCCCCAGGTCATCAAGGTCTCCGAGGCCGCCGGCCAGGTGGCCCGCGTGCTGATCCCGGGCGGCCGCAGCGGGCTGATGGAGGCGTACGAGCACCACTTCGAGCCCGGGCAGGGCGAGCGCGGCTGGTTCGAGCACCCGGGCGAGGACTTCCTCTACGTCCTGGAGGGCGAAGTCGTCCTGGAGGTACGGGGCGAGGCCCCCCTGACCCTCCGCGCGGGCCAGAGCGCCCACCACCGCGGCGACGTCCCCCACCGCTGCGCCTTGTCCGAGGGCGCGGCCCCGGCCCGGACGCTGCTGGTCATCGCGAACCCGTAAGGGGCGCGCCGCCGCCGCGACGCGCCCCCGCGGATGGCCCGTCAGGAGAGCCGGGTCACCCGGGTGCCGAACGAGGGCTCCCTGAGGTTCGTGCCCACCGCCACCGGGACGGTCTTCGCGCCCGCGCCCTCGCCCACGGTCAGGACACCCACCTCGGTGCCCGACGTGGCCGTGTGCGGCACGACCTTGCCGCCGGCCGTGCCCAGCGCGAGCCGCAGCTTCTGACCCGGCACGCCGATCACCGAGAGGTCCTTCGTCGCGACGAGCGGGGTCCGGCCGCCGAGGCCGTCGGAGACGTAGCCCACCGTCTGCCCCTTGTGGATCACGGGAGCGGCGGCGAGTGCCGTACGGACCGCCTCGATGACCTTGCGGCTGTTCTCCAGCACCAGGGCGAGGCTGTCCGCGGCGTCCTTGTCCGGCGGGGGCGCGTGCTGGTCCATCATCGTGCCGAGGATCAGCGGGGTCTCACCGCCCACCGTCTTGTACGCGGCCCACATCAGGGTCCCGCCGGCGGGGGTGCTGGACCCCGTCTTGATGCCCTTGTTGCTCAGACCGGGTGCCGAGAGAAGCGAGTTGTTGTTGACGATCGGCTCCGGCAGCCCCTCGATCCTGGTGTCGGGGATCGCCACGATGGCCCGGAACGCCTCGTCCTGCATCACCGCCTCGGCGAGCTTGAGCTGGTCGGCGGCCGTGCTGACGGTGCTGGCGTTCAGACCGCTCGGGTCGGTGTACGTGGTGTCCCGCATGCCGAGTTCCCGTGCGGCGGCGTTCATCTTCGCGACGAAGGCCGCCTCGCTCCCGCTGTCCCAACGCGCCAGCAGACGGGCGATGTTGTTGGCGGACGGGATCATCATCATCTTGAGCATGTCCTGCTGGCTGAACTTCTTGCCGGCGGTGAGGGTCCTGATCCGCGACTCGTCGCCGGACTTGCCCTCGGCGGCCGCCTGCGCGTCGATCTCGATTGCGGGGCCCGGGTCGTTCTTGCGCAGCGGGTGCCCCTTGAGGATGACGTAGGCCGTCATCACCTTGGCGACGCTGGCCGTCGGCACCGGCTTCTGCTCACCGAACGTGCCGATGTCGCCGGAGCCCGGGACCCGGACCGCCGCCTGGCCCTTGGCCGGCCACGGAAGGGTGGTCGTGCCGTCCAGTGTCAACGCGTCCTGCGCCGCCACGAGTTGCGGGGCGGGAAGCGGGCGCAGCAGCTGGCCGCCCGCGACGACGGCGCCGAGCAGCAGCGCGATCGGGGTCCACACCTTGACGCGGCGCACGAGGGTGCGGCGCGGGGTCTCCGGCGGGGGAGCGGTGTTGGTGAGCTCGGCGAGCAGTTCGAGCGGCGGGCGGGGGGTCTCGCGGGTGGGTTCGAGGACCGGCGCCACGGGTGCCTTCGGCGCGGGCTTCGGCGGGGCGGCGTCGGGGTCCTTGAGCGCGACGAACTCGCTGGTGCGCTCGGGGTCGTGCGGCTGCGCCGGCGCCGCCGCGCCGGTACCGGTCGGCTGCCCGGCGGTGCGGGCGGCTTCCGTGCCGCCCTCCCGGTCCCGTCGCTCCTCCGGCGCGGGGCCGCCGGGGGCCTTCCCGTCCGCCTGACGGCCGTCGCCGGCGGGCGTGCCGGAAGGACGGCGGTCGCCGGTGCGCGGGGCGTCCGCCCCGGCCGTGTCACCGTCCCCCTCCGGCGCGTCGTCGGCCTTCGCCCAGGAGGGGCGCCGCGTGGTCGCGGCCCGCTCGACGTCGGCGGGCACGGCTCCAGCGGGGAGCTCCCGCGTGTCGTCGTCCCTGTCCGGCCCGTCGTCCCGCTTCGCCCACGAGGGGCGGCGCACGGGTGCCGTGCGGGCGGTACCGGCACCGTCCTTCGAGGCCGCTTCTCCGGCCGCGGACCCGGGCTCACCCGGATTCCCCTGCCGGGAGCCGTCACCCTCGGCGGCACCGTCCCCGTCCCGGGCAGGAGCGGCGTCCCCGGAGGCGTCCGCGTCGACGGATCCCGCTTCGGCCGCGGTACCCCGGCCGGAATCCCCGCCCCGGGCAGGCCGGCGTTCGTCCGCCGCCGCGGAGCCCCCGACGGGCGCGTCCGCCTCCGCCTCGGCGGATTCCGGTCCGGCCGCGGTCCCGGTTTCGGAAGCCCCGGTCCGGCCGGAGTCGGAGCCGTCCTCACGGGCGTCCGCCCGGTCGGCGTTCGTGTCGGCGGGCTCCGCTTCGGTCGGCGTTCGGGATCCGGGAGCACTGGTCCGGCCGGAGTCGGAGCCGTCGTTAGGGGTGTCCGCCCGGTCGGGGTTTGTGCCGGTGGGTTCCGCTTCGGTCCGGGTTCCGGGTGCGGGGGCCCGGCGGGTCCCGGAATCCTGCGCCGGGGTGTCCGCCCCGTCGGAGTCGGTGTCCCCGGATTCCGGTTCCGCCGAGGCCTCCCGGTCGGGAACGTCGACCAGGGCGGAGCGGGGGTCCTTCGCGCGAGGTTCCGGCGTGCCGGCCCGGACGTCGCCCGCGGCGGTGTCCGTCTCGACGGGTTCCGGCCCGGCAGCCGGGGCCCCCGCAACCGGTGCCTGGGGCCGGGTGCCGGCCCCGGCGGGCTCCGCGCCCACGGGTTCGGCGCCTGAACCCTCCCGGCCGGGGGTGCCGGCCCGGGAGGGCCGGGGGAGTTCGCCGAGGGCCTCCACCACGGCGGGTTCCGGCCGTTCGGCCGGGGACTCCCGGTCGGGGGCGGCGTCGAGGGAGGTCCGGGCGCCCTCCGCAGGAGTGCCCGCCCCAGCGGGGGCCGTCCTTGCGGGGTCCTCGTCCGTGGCGTCGGCCCCGGCCGGGTCCGCCCCCTCCCGGTCCGCGCCCGCGGGGTCCGCCTCCGTCGGGCGCGGTTCAGCCGGGGACGTGCCGTCCGGGGTGACGGGGCCGCGGGGGGCGGCGGGGTTCGGGCGGGTGGTGGTGGGTGTGTCCGGGGCCGAGGCGGCCGGGGGCCGCCGGGAGGCGGTGTCCTCCTCCGACGGGCGGGCCGCCGCCCTGGCCTCCGAGCCGGCCGGCACACGGCCGTCGGCGGCGGCACCGGCCTCGGGCCGCTCCCGGCCGGCCGGGGCGCCCCCCTCCTCCCGCCCGGCCAGGGCACGGGTACGGGCCGCGGTGGGGCCGTCCTGCGGGGAGCCGTCCTGCGGTCCGGCGGAGCCCTCCGGCTCCAGAGAACCGCCCGTGCCGCCGCCCGCCACCGTTTCCGCCTTCATCCACGCCCACCTTGCTGTTCGTACCCGGCTCCGCCGGTTCTGCCGTCACGTCGGCACGGCCGTTCCCGGCCCGCCGCCCACATAGATGTTCGACCCCGCCCCCGCGTTCCGTGCCCGGCGCGCTGTGACCGTTCGGTCATACTCCGCCGCCGCGGGTTTGACGATCACTCACCCCGCCTGCACTATTCCACTAACACGTTAGTGGAATAGTGCAGGAAGGGGACCATGGAGTTCCACGTGGACCGGCGCAGCGGCGTCGCCACCTATCTGCAACTCGTCACCCAGGTCAAACAGGCCCTGCGCCTGGGCGTACTGGAGCCGGGAGACCGGCTGCCGACGGCCCGTGAGGTGGTCGCGGCCACCGCGATCAACCCCAACACCGTCCTCAAGGCCTACCGGGAACTGGAACGCGAAGGCCTCGTCGAACCCCGCCCCGGCGCGGGCACGTTCGTGCGGCGTTCGCTCTCCCACCCCCAGACGGCACCGGATTCACCGCTGCGCACCGCCCTCGCCGACTGGATGGCCCGGGCCCGCGGGGCCGGCCTGGGCCGCGAGGACGTCACGGCCCTCATCGCCGCCGTCGTGGACGAGAGCTTCAACCCCTCCGGGCCCGCGCCCGGAACATCGAGAGAGGAAGACACGGCGTGAGCGATCCGCACCACGCTCCGGACCACGAGCCGGACCCCGTACCGGGACCGATGCCCGGCCCCGCCGCCCTGCACGCCGCCGGGCTCGGACGTCAGTTCCCCGGGCGGCGGGCCCTGCGGGACTGTGACGTCGAGCTTCCGCCGGGCCGCGTCACCGCCCTCGTGGGACCCAACGGCGCCGGCAAGAGCACCCTGCTCCAGCTCGCGGCCGGCCTGCTGCGCCCCACCACCGGGCGGATACGGGTCTTCGGGCACGCCCCCGGCACCGCCGAGGCCCGCCGGCGCACCGCCTTCCTCGCCCAGGACAAGCCGCTCCACGCCCGCTTCACCGTCGCCGAAACCCTCCGCCTCGGCCGGGAGCTGAACCCCCGCCAGTGGGACCAGGCCGCCGCCGAACGCCTCGTACGGGGCGGGGACGTCCCCTTCGGCGCGCGGATCGGCTCGCTCTCCGGCGGCAGCCGCACCCGGGTGGCCCTGGCCCTCGTCCTCGGCAAGCGCGCCGACCTGCTGCTCCTCGACGAGCCGCTGGCCGACCTCGACCCGCTCGCCCGCCACGAGATCATGGGCCTGCTCATGGCCGAGGCCGCCGAGCGCGGGACGAGCATCGTCCTGTCCTCCCACGTCCTCGCCGAACTGGAGGACGTCTGCGACCACGTCCTGCTCCTGAAGGACGGAGCCGTCCGCCTGGCCGGAGACGTCGACGCGCTGCGCGAAGGGCACACCCGGCTCACCGGCCGCGCCGACCCCATGGAACGCGACGGCCTGCCCCGTGGCTTCGACCGGAGCGCCGTGGTGCACGCGGCGGTCGGCGGCCGGCAGGTCACCGTCCTCGTCCGCAACGGCTCCGCGGACCCGGCGGCCGCCGCCCCTCGTCCCGCCCGAACCGCCCCCGACCGTGCCGGATCCGTGCCGCCCGTCGCCGCCGACGAGCGCTGGATCGCCGAAACCCCCTCCCTGGAAGCCCTCTTGCTCGCCCACCTCCGCTCCCCGGACCCCGTCGCCGACACCTCCGCGAAGGAGGCCGCCGCGTGAAGGGCATGCTCTGGCTGGCCTGGCGCCAGCAGCGGCTGATGATCGCCACCGGCGCCGCCCTGCTGGCGGTCTGCGCGGGCTGGGTGGCGTACCGGCGCTCCGGGATGATGCGGCTGATCGACCAGTACGGCTGGACCCCCTGCCCCGGCTGGAACGGCGGCTGCGAGAGCCTCGCCACCTTCGAGATCCTGGACGGCAACACCACCGCGATCCGCGTCCTGGGCACCGTCGGCCTGCTCCTGCCCGCCCTGATCGGCGTGTTCTGGGGAGCCCCGCTGATCGGCCGGGAGCTGGAGACCGGCACCTTCAAGCTGGCCCTCACCCAGGGCATCGGCCCCCGCCGCTGGTTCGCCGCCCGCTTCGGCCTCGCGGCGCTGTGCGCCGTGCTCGCCTCCCTGGTCGTCGCCGCCCTCGTCGCCTGGTGGTGGCTGCCCATCGCCAACACCCTCGACGGCCTCTACTGGCACGACGCCCCCATCTACAACGCCACCGGCCCCGCCCCCCTGGCCTGCGCCCTGTTCGGCCTCGCGGCCGGGACGCTGGCGGGCCTGCTGGTGCCCCGCGTGCTGCCGGCCATGGGCGCGGCGCTCGCGGCCATCGCCGCGGCCATGGTGTGCACGACGTACCTCCGCAGGAGCTGGATCGACCCGGAGACCCGGATCACCCCCGGCACCACCCCCAAGCGGCTGATCGGCAGCGGCTGGTCCACGGGCCAGTTCGGCTACCTGACGCCCGACGGCCGCGAACACTCCATCGCCACCGTCTGCCAGACCTCCGGCGACGAACTCCGCCGGTGCATGGCGGAGCACGGATTCGTGGCCCGGTACCACAAGGTCTTCCCGAGCGGCGACTTCTGGACCTTCCAGTGGATCGACTGCGCGCTCTACCTCGGGGCCGCGGCCGTACTCGTCGCCCTCACCCTGCTCGTGCTGCGTCGCCGCACCGCCTGACCGGCACCCGCACTCCGCACGCACCCCGTCCTCCAGCACCCGGAAGGAACCCCTCATGGCCACCAGGAAGAACCTCACCGCCGACCGCGGCAGCGTCGGCCACAAGGTCCGCTACGCGCTGCGCAACCCGACCCGCATCGCCCCGTACGTCCGCCGCGCCGCACGCGACGGCTGGCTGCGCTTCAAGCACCCCGACCACGTCGGCTACTACCGCGCCGTCATGGCCTCCGACACCGGCCGCAACCCCGAGGCCGCCGTGGGCAGCCGGACCCACGAGCGCTGGCTCGCCCTGGGCAAGATGCAGTTCGACTACCTCACGGGTCACGGCCTCGCCCCGCGCCACCGCATGCTCGACATCGGCTGCGGCAACCTCCGCGCGGGCTGGCGGTTCATCGAACACCTCGACGCGGGCCACTACTACGGCATCGACATCTCGCCCGACATCCTCATAGCGGCCAAGCGGACCCTGGCCGACCGGGGGCTCCAGGACAAACTGCCGTACCTGACGATCACACAGGACCTCACCCTGGACTTCCTGCCCGACCGGCACTTCGACGTGGTCCACGCGCACAGCGTGTTCTCCCATTCGCCGATCGGGATCATCGACGAGTGCCTCGCCCACGTGGAGCGCGTGCTCGCACCCGGCGGCTGGTTCGACTTCACCTTCGACCGTACCGAGGGCGCCGAACACCAGGTGCTGCGCGAGGACTTCTACTACCGCACCGAGACCCTCCTCGACCTCGCGGCGGGCCACGGTCTGAAGGCCCGGTTCATGGACGACTGGGAGGCCCTCGGCCACGGTCAGTCCAAGATCCGCGTCACGGCCGGCTGACCGACCGCCCACTGCTCGAACCTGCGCGCTGTGACGGGATTTCGAGCAAGTTCCTTCAAGAACTGGGGCGGGGTCGCTATCTTTCCGGGTGCATGCCAAAAGCGGTTGTCCGCGATCCGGACCGCACGAGGAGCTGCCCCATGAGTCAACGTCCGACCACGAGGCACGACCACCCCCGCACCCGGCACGACCCCCCACGCCCCCGCACCCGCGCCCGCAGCCGCCTCGCGGCCCTGCTCGCCGGTGCCCTCGCCGTCGCCGGCCTCGCGGCCGCCGGGCCGGCCACCGCCCGCGCGGCGGCCGCCCCGGCGGCACCGTCCACCACCGCCGGATCGGTCACCGCCCTGTCCCAGTCGGGCGGCACCTTCACCGTGAGCACCACCAGCCGCGCCAAGGCCCGGGTGACCGTCGCCCGCGCCGACATCTTCCGGCTGTGGCTGTCCCCCGACGGATCTTTCACCGACGACCCGGCCGGCGCCGACCTCGCCGCCACCACCGACTTCGGCCCGGTGGACGCGCGGTACACCGACGCGGGCACGTACTACCGGATCACCACCGGCTCGCTCTCCCTCCACGTCAACAAGTCGCCGCTGATGTTCTCCCTCTACCGCGCCGACGACACCACCCCCGTCTGGCAGGAGACCCAGCCCACCCGATGGGGCGGCGGCAAGACCGTCCAGACCCTGGCCCGCGGGGCCGACGAGCAGTTCTACGGAACCGGCCTGCGCCTCGGCGAATGGGCGCTGCGCGACAAGACCGTCCCCGTGGCCGTCGACAACAAGTGGCGCGAGAACGACAACGCCAGCCCCGCCCCCTTCTACATGTCCACCAACAACTACGGCGTCATGCGCAACACCTGGGCGCCCGGCTCCTACGCCTTCACCGCCCCCACCACCGTCACCCACGACGAGAACCGCTTCGACGCCTGGTACTTCACCGGCGACTCCCTCAAATCCGTCCTCGACGCCTACACCGACGTCAGCGGCAAACCCTTCATGGCCCCCCTGTGGGGCTTCGAACTCGGCAACGCCGACTGTTTCAACGCCTCCAACCCCGCCTACCAGGGCGACCACGACCGGCTGCGCCACCAGACCACCCCCGACGTCGTCGGCTACGCCACCGACGCCCGCGCCGCCGACATGCCCTCGGGCTGGTTCCTGCCCAACGACGGCTACGGCTGCGGCTACACCGCTCCCCTGAAGTCCACCGTCGACGCCCTGCAGGCCAAGGGCTTCCAGACCGGCCTGTGGACCTCCACCGGCCTCGGCTCCATCGCCGACGAGGTGGGCACGGCGGGCTCCCGCGGCGTCAAGACCGACGTGGCGTGGATCGGCGGCGGGTACAAGACCGCCTTCCAGGGGGTCCAGCAGGCCGTCGACGGCATCGAGAAGAACTCCGACGCCCGCCGCTACGTCTGGACCGTCGACGGCTGGGCCGGAACACAGCGCAACGCCGTCGTCTGGACCGGCGACACCTACGGGACCTGGGACGACATGCGCTGGCACGTCCCCGCCATCGCCGGAGCCGGCCTGTCCGGCCTCAACTACGCCTCCGGCGACGTCGACGGGATCTTCGGCGGCAGCCCCAAGACGTACACCCGCGACCTCCAGTGGAAGGCCTTCACCCCTGCCTTCATGACCATGTCCGGCTGGGGCGCGACCAACCCGTCCGCCGGCTACCAGGACAAGCAGCCCTGGCGCTTCGCCCAGCCGTACCTCGACATCAACCGCAAGTACCTCCAGCTCAAGATGCGGCTGATGCCCTACCTGTACACGATGAGCCGCGTCGCCCACGACACCGGCGTCCCGAGCACCCGCGCGATGGTCCTGGAGTACCCGGACGACCCGGTGGCCCGCGGCAACCTCACCAGCGGCCAGTTCATGGCGGGGGACTCCTTCCTCGTCGCACCGGTCGTCTCCGACACCTCCGTCCGCGACGGCATCTACCTCCCCGCCGGGACGTGGACGGACTACTGGACGGGGAAGACGTATGCCGGCCCCGGCTGGCTGAACGGCTACCAGGCGCCCCTGGACACCCTCCCCCTCTTCGTCAAGGGCGGAGCCGTCGTCCCGATGTGGCCGCAGATGAACCACAGCGGCGAGAAGCCCGTCTCCACCCTCACCTACGACATCCACCCCCGGGGCACCTCCTTCTTCGACCTCTACGAGGACGACGGCCGCACCCGCGCCTACACGACCGGCGCCTACGCCCGCCAGCGCGTCGACGTCACCGCCCCGCCGGCCGGCACCGGCACCGTCACCGTCTCCGTCGGCGCACCCACCGGCAGCTACGCCGGCCGGCCCGCCTCCCGCGGCTACGAGCTCACCCTCCACGTGGCCTCCGCGCCCACCGCCCTCACCCTGGACGGCACCGCCCTGACCCGTCTGGCGAGCAAGGCCGCCTACGACTCGGCCGCCACCGGCTGGTTCTTCGACCCGGCCGACCGGGCCGGCGTCCTCTGGATCAAGACCGGCACGAAGACGGCCGCCTTCACCGTCACGGCCGCCGGCACGACGGTCCCCGCCGCCGACCCGATCCCGGTCACCTCGGCCCCCCTCCCGCCGTCCGCCTGGACCCTGGTCTCCGCCGACAGCCAGGAGACGGCCGCCGAGAACGGGGCCGCCGTCAACGCCTTCGACGGCGATCCCGCCACCATCTGGCACACCGCCTGGTCCTCCGCCAAGCCGGCGCCCCTGCCGCACGAGATCCGGATCGACCTGGGAGCCCGGTACACCGTCGACGGGCTCGGCTACCTGCCGCGCCAGGACGGCGGCGTCAACGGGCGGATCGGCGGCTACGAGGTCTACGTCTCCGACACCACCACCGACTGGGGCACCCCGGTGGCCACCGGTACCTTCGCCGACACCGCGACCCCGAAATCCGTCACCCTCGCCCCCCGTGCGGGCCGCTACCTGCGCCTGCGTGCCCTGACGGAAGCCGGAGGCCGGGGGCCGTGGACCAGCGCCGCCGAGATCTCCCTCACGGGCCGCCCCGCTCCTCTCCCCGCCGACGCCACCCTCGTCAACGCGGCCTCGGCGACCTGCCTGGACCTCCCCCACAGCGCCACCGCCCCGGGCACCGCCCCCACCCTCTACGCCTGCCACGGCGGCCCCAACCAGCGCTGGACCCTCCGGAGCGACGGCCGCCTCACCGGCCTCGACGGGGTCTGCCTGGACGCCGGCGACCCCGCTCGCGTCACCGTCCAACCCTGCGCGGGCACCCCCGCCCAGACCTGGCGAACCGGCCCGGACGGCAGCCTCCGCACCGCCGGCCAGTGCCTCACCCCGTCGGGCGACGGCCCCCTCACCCGCACCCCGTGCGCGGCCACCCCGACCCAACGCTGGACCTTCACCCCCTGACCCCGGGGGCCCGCCGCCCCAGCCGGGAGCGGGCCGGGGCCGGATGTCCGGCGGCTCCGGCCCCGCCGCGCACCCGGCCCCGAGCACCCCGACCCGTCCGCCCTCACGCGAAACCCCTGGTGCGGCGCCCGGTCCACGCGCGATCATCCCCGGATGACCACAGAAACGATCACCGTCACGGCCGCCGCCTCGGGCACCTGGACCCTGGGGGACATGACGGTCAACCGCATCGGCTTCGGGGCGATGCGCGTGCCCCAGGACGGCCCGGCGCTCCGGGCCGACGCCGTGCCCAGCGACCGCCGCCGGGCCGTGGCGGTGCTGCGCCGCGCCGTCGCACTCGGCGTGAACCACATCGACACCGCCGCCTTCTACTTCTCCCCGCTGCGCTCCGCCAACGAGCTGATCAACCAGGCCCTCGGCGGCCCCTACCCGGACGACCTGGTCATCGCCACCAAGGTCGGCCCCCGGCGCGACCCCTCCGGCGAATGGGCCGAGCACGCCCGTACCGCACGCGAACTGCGCGGCCAGGTCGAGGAGAACCTCCGCCAGCTCGGCCGCGACCACCTCGACCTGGTCAACCTCCGCGTCCTCGGCACCGACTCCGTCGCCGACCGCTTCGGCGCCCTGGCCGAGCTCCGCGAAGCCGGGCTCATCCGCCACCTCGGCGTCTCCAACGTCACGCCCGAGCAGCTCGCCGAGGCCCGAACCGTCGCGCCGGTCGTCTGCGTGCAGAACATGTACGGCATCGGCGTCCGCCCCGAGCAGGACGCGTTCGTCCGCCACTGTGGCGAGCAGGGCATCGCCTTCGTGCCGTTCTACTCGATCGCCGCCGCCGGCCGCGAGGAGGGCGCCGCCGGCACCGAGAGCGCGGTACTCCTCGACGTCGCCCGGGCCCACGGGGCGAGCACCGCGCAGGTCCGCCTCGCCTGGACCCTGCACCGCGGACCCCACATGCTGGCCATCCCCGGCACCGGCAACCCCGCCCACCTCGACGCCAACGTCGCCGCGGGCGCCCTCCGTCTGACCGAGGACGACCTGGCGCGCCTGGAGGCCCTCCACCACGCCGAGGCACAGGCCCCGGGACCGGGGAGGGCGGGGCGCCCGCCCTCCCCGGCGGAGTCCGGCACAATCGGCGGATGAGCGATGAAGCCCCCCGCCACCCCGCCCCCGGTTCCCCCGCAGACGACCCGTACCTCTGGCTGGAGGACGTGACCGGCGAGGCCGCGCTCTCCTGGGTGCGGGAGCGCAACGCGGAGACCGTCGCCGCCCTGACCACCGACCCCGCGTTCAAGGTCCTGGAACGCGAGGTGCGCGAGGTCCTCGACGACGACGGCCGCATCCCGTACGTGGTCCGGCGCGGGCCCCACCTGTACAACTTCTGGCAGGACGCCGACCGCCTGCGCGGGGTCTGGCGCCGCACCACCCTGGAGGAGTACCGCACCGACAGCCCGGACTGGGAGACCGTCCTCGACCTGGACGCGCTCGCCGAGGCCGAGGGCGAGAAGTGGGCCTGGGCCGGCAGCAGCGTCCTGGCCCCCGCGCACCGCCACGCCCTCGTCATGCTGTCGCGGGACGGCGCCGACGCCTGCGTGGTACGCGAGTTCGACCTGGAGGCGCTCGCCTTCGTCGAGGACGGCTTCACCGTCGAGGAGGCCAAGACCAGGGTCGGCTGGATCGACGCCGACCACCTCTGGATCGGCACCGATTTCGGCCCCGGCAGCATGTCCTCCTCCGGCTACCCCCTCCAGGTCCGCCGCTGGCGCCGCGGCACCCCCCTGCACGAGGCCGAACTCGTCTACGAGGGCCGGCCCACGGACCTCTCCGCCTCCGGCTGGCGCGACCACACCCGCGGGTTCGAACGGGACTTCGCCGCCCGGAGCATCGACTTCTGGAACCAGGAGCTGTTCCTCCTCCCCGAGGACGGTGCGGCCCCGCCGGAGAAGATCGACGTACCGGACGACGCCGTCGCCGCCGTCCACCGCGAATGGCTCCTCGTCAACCCCCGCTCGCCCTGGCTGGGACAGCCCGCCGGCAGCCTCCTCGCCTTCGGCTTCGACGCCTACCGGGCGGGCGACCGCACCCCGCAGGTCCTGTTCACCCCTGACGAGCGCACCGCCCTCGCCGGCTACGACTGGACCCGCAACCACCTCATCCTGCGCACCCGCGCCGACGTCTCCTCCCGCCTGGAGCTCCTCACCCCGGGCCCCGGCGGCTGGACCCGCGCCCCCCTGGCCGGCGTCCCGCCGCTGTCGACGGCCACGGTGACCTGCACCGACCCCGACGAGAGCGACGAGTACCTCCTCGACGTCACCGGCCACCTCCAGCCGTCCACCCTCTACCGGGGCGAGGCGGGTACCGGAGGCGGCGAGGTCCTCAAGCAGGCACCCGCCCTCTTCGACACCACCGGGCTCACCGTCGACCAGTACTTCGCCACCTCGCCCGACGGCACCCGGGTGCCCTACTTCGTGATCGGCCCCGAGGACCGGCCGGGCCCCGGCCCCGCACTGCTCTACGGCTACGGCGGCTTCGAGGTGTCCATGGTCCCGTACTACAGCGCCGTCACCGGCCGGGCCTGGCTCGCGCGCGGCGGGACGTACGTGGTCGCCGGCATCCGCGGCGGGCGCGAGTACGGGCCGGCCTGGCACCAGGCCGCCCTCGGCGCGAACCGGGTCCGGGCCTACGAGGACTTCGCCGCCGTCGCCCGCGACCTCACCGCCCGCGGCATCACCACCCCCGCCCAGCTCGGCATCGAGGGCGGCAGCAACGGCGGCCTCCTCATGGGCGCCATGCTCACCCGCGAACCCGGGCTGTTCGGCGCGGTCGTCGCCCACGTACCGCTGCTCGACATGCTCCGCTTCCACAAGCTCCTCGCCGGGGCCAGCTGGACCGCCGAGTACGGCGACCCCGACGACCCGGCGGACCGGCCGCACCTCGAAGCCATCTCCCCCTACCACCGGGTCCGGGCCGACGGCCCCCCGTACCCGCCGCTGCTCCTGCTCACCTCCACCCGCGACGACCGCGTCCACCCCGGCCACGCCCGCAAGATGGCCGCCCGCCTGCGGGAACTCGGGCACCCCGTGCTCTTCCACGAACACCTCGGCGGCGGCCACTCCGGAGCCACCGACCACCAGCAGACCGCCTTCAACGAGGCCCTCGTGCACACCTTCCTCGGGCAACGCCTGACCCCGCCGAGGTGACCGACCGGCGCGCTGCCCCGCCCGCCGCGCCCGGCCTGGTGGAATGGACCGGCCGGCGGCCCGCACCGGGCCGCCGGCCGGTCGCGGGAGCGGAGGACACGTGTCGGATCGCGGCGGACACCCCACCGGCCGGGCCCCGCACGGCGCCCGCGCCGGGTGCCGTCACCGGCCGAGACCCTGGAGGCCATCGGTACGGGCGACGACGAAGCCACCACCTGCCGGGAGCTCACCGCCTTCGCCCTGCGCACCTGCGACGCCGCGGCCGTCGACCTGACCGCCGAAGGCCGCACCGAGCGCGTCGCCGCGGCCGGATCCGCCGGCCTCCTGCGCGCCCCCGCCCCGTCGCCGGCCGGGCTGCCCGCCGTGCGGGCCGTCGACGGCGGCCACCCGCTGCACAGCTGGACCCTGCGTCCCGGAAGCCCGCCGGTGTACGGCCTGTCCGTGGCGCTGGCCCGGCACGGGACCTCGTACGGGACCCTCATCGCGGTCCGCACCAGTGCCCCCTTCACCGACCACGAGGCCGCCGCCCTGCACTTCGCGGCGCGGGTCGCGGCCGTGCACGTCCGTCACGCCCGACGGCTCGCCGCCACCGAACGCGTCGCCCTCCACCTCCAGCGGGCCCTCGTCGCCGACCCGGGCCGCCCCCACCCGAACCTGCTGACCGCCGGCCGCTACCTGCCCGTCGGACCGAGCGCCCTGGTCGGCGGCGACTGGTACGAGACGGTCCGGCTGCACTTCGGGCGCACCCTGCTGGTCGTCGGCGACGTGATGGGCCACGGCCTCGACGCCGCCGTGGACATGAACGCCTACCGCTCCACCCTGCGCGAGGTCGCCTCCACCGAACTCGCCCCGCACCGGGTCCTGCGCCAGCTCGACGCCCTGGTCGCCGGGGACGCCGCCCGCCGCCCGGCCACCTGCCTGCTCGCCCGCGTCGACCCGGCCCGCGGCACCGCCCTCTTCGCCAGCGCCGGCCACCTGCCGCCGGCGGTCTTCGCGGCCGACGGCACCGGCCGGCTGCTGGACGTACCGGTCGGGCCGCCGCTGGGCACGGGCCTGGGCGGCTACGAGTCCGCGGCGCACCCCTTCACCGACGAGGAGACCCTGGTCCTCTACACCGACGGGCTCGTCGAGCGGCGCGGCGAGGACATCGACGAGTCCCTCGCCCGGCTGACGGCCCTGCGCCTGCCGCCCCGCGCGAGCGCCGCGGAGGCCGTGGACGCCCTCGTGGCGGGTCTCGACGCCCGCCACGCCGAGGACGACGTCGCCGTCGTGACGGCCCGCGTCCGCTCCCGCACCGCGCATCCGTGAGGGGGTGTCAGGCGTGGGCGCGGGCGATGAGCAGGGCGACGTCGTCGTGCGTGTCGGGGCGGCGCAGGGCGGACAGCAGCAGGTCGCAGGTCTCCTCGATCGGGCGGTGCGGGCCGGCCAGCAGGTCGGTCAGGGTCAGCAGCCGGGTGTCGATGTCCTGGTCGCGGGTCTCGACCAGCCCGTCCGTGTACAGGACCAGCTCGTCGTCCTCGCCGAGGGTGAAGGCGGTGGTGTGGAAGGGGACGCCGCCCACGCCCAGGGG
Source organism: Streptomyces racemochromogenes (assembly GCF_044129415.1). Classification (GTDB taxonomy): domain Bacteria; phylum Actinomycetota; class Actinomycetes; order Streptomycetales; family Streptomycetaceae; genus Streptomyces; species Streptomyces racemochromogenes_A. Next base: position 8,260 of record NZ_JBBDHD010000047.1, on the reverse strand, counting down.
CACGGCCGTCGTCAGCCGGAGCAGCCGCGGGTGGCGCCCGCTGCGCAGGTGCACGGGCGGCAGGTGGCCGGCGGTGGCGATGTGGCAGAGCCGTGAGTGCGGGTCGTAGACGGCGTAGACGCAGGTGGCCATCGCCTCGCCGAGGTCGGCGGTCGCCGCGTCGAGGTGGGTGAGGACCGTCGCCGGGTCGAGACCGAGACGGCCCAGCGCCCGGGCCGTGGCGCGCAGCTGTCCCATGGTCGCGGCGGCGTTGATGCCGCTGCCCATGACGTCGCCGACGACCAGGGCGGTCCGGTCGCCGGACAGCGGGATGACGTCGAACCAGTCGCCGCCGGTCTCGTCGGCCGCCCCGGCGGGCTGGTACCGGTAGGCGATGTCCAGCCCCGGGGCGGCCGGCGGGTGCTGGGGGAGCAGGTGGCGCTGGAGGGCGAGGGCGGCGTGCCGCTGGCGCTGGTACCAGCGGGCGTTGTCGATGGACACGGCGGCGTGGGCGGCCAGTTCGGAGGCGAGCAGCACGTCGTCCTGGCCGAACGGTACGGGGTTGCGCGCCCGCTTGAGGTCGAGCGTGCCCAGCACCTGGCTGCGTGCGATCAGCGGGACCGCGAGGTACGAGTGCACCCCCGCCTCGCCCAGCTGCCGGGCGGCCTCCTCGTCGCGGGCGATGCGCGGCAGGTCCTCCGGGGTGACGTGCGGGACGAGGACCGGCCGGGCGGTGCGGGCGCAGCGGGCCACCAGGCGGTCGGTGCGGTACAGGGCCACGTCCCCGACCGGGTCGGCGGCGTCCTCGGCGGGGGTGCGGTATCCGGCCTTCACCGCCAGCGCCCGGAACCGTACGGCCCGCTCGTCCGGCCCGTCGCCCGGCCGGCCGCCCGTCAGCACGGTGTCGAGGACGTCGACGGCGGCGATGTCGGCGATCTCCGGAACGGCCACGTCGGCCAGCTCCCGGGCGGTGATGTCGAGGTCGAGGGTGGTGCCGATGCGCACCGAGGCGTCCGCGATCAGGGACAGGCGGCGCCGGGCGTGCGCGGCGGACACGGCGGCCCGGTGCTGCTCGGTCACGTCCACCACCGACACGGCGACGCCGATCACCCGGGAGGACTGGTCCTCCAGCCGGTAGATCGACACCAGCCAGGCGCGCTCGCCGGAGTCCTCGGAGATCCGGCCGGTGGTGAAGTTGTCCAGGACCGGCACGCCGGTCTCCATGACCTCGCGCATCCTGGCCTCGACCGCCGGCGCGTCCAGGAAGGGCAGTATGTCGCCGATCCGCTGTCCGAGGTGCCGTTCGGAGGAGACCCCGTTGATCCGCTCCAGGGCCGGGTTGACCAGGACGTACCGGAGGTCCGCGTCCAGGACGGCCAGCCCGATGGGGGACTGGTCGACCATGCGCAGGGAGAGGGCGAGATCGCGCTCGACCCGGCGCAGGGTGGCCTGCTCGGAGGCGAGCCCCAGGGCGAACATCCCGCCGTGGTCGGCCTGGAGCCGCATGTTGCGGAACTCGACGAGGACGTGGTGGCCGTCGCGGTGGCGCACGGGGAAGGAGCCGGCCCAGGCGCCCTCGCCGGCCATGACGCGGGCGAACAGGCCGAGGACCTCGTCGCGGTTCTCCTCCGACACCAGCAGCGTCGCCGCGTACCGGCCGAGCGCCTCCTCGGCGGAGTAGCCGAACAGGGCGGCGGCCTGCGGGCTCCACAGCCGGATCCGGCCCTCGGCGTCCAGGACCACCGCGGCCACCCCGAGGACGTCGAGGAGACCGCCCGCCGAGGGGGTTCCGGCCGGCGGGGGCGGGGCCGCAGGGGGCTCCTCCCCGGGGCCGTCGGCCGGCGGAGTGGGCTGCGCATCGGCCATCACCGGCCTCCTCACCCGGACGGAGCTCCTTCCATGCTGGGGCCCCGCACCCGGCCCGGCGACCCGGCGGGGCCATCGGTGCGGCCGGGGCACCGCCGCGCCGTGCGGTGCCCCGGCCGGCTCGCCGGTCAGTGGAAGAGCATGGAGGCGCCCCCGGCCGCCGTGGTGACGGAGCCCGGGCACAGGAAGCTGCCCGAGGCCTTGGTGGCGGTGAAGGCGCGGTTGACGTACTTGCGGGTGGTCCCGTCGCGGTCCCACACGATGTTCGTCGCCTTGTAGCGGCAGGAGACGAAGCTCTGCTGGCCGGTGATGTCGATCAGGTCCGTCCGGGCGGTGGCGGCCGCGTCGTCGAACGTGAAGGCCGGGTCGTTGTTGAGGGAAGCGGTGATCCCGCCGCTACAGGCGAGGTTCCCGCCGGGCTTGTTGATGCTCGTGCGGTCGACGGTGAGGGCGCTGGGGGGATTGGCGCTGGTCCGGGCGTTGGTCCAGGTGCAGGTGTTGCCCGAGACCACGATGACGCCGTCGGCCCGCTGGTCGGCGGTGGGGCCGAGGGCGGCGGCGCTGGTGACACTGCCGACGGTGGCCGCGAGGGCCAGGGCCGCTACGGCGAGTTTCGCGCGGTGCATCATGTCGCTCCTCCGTGACACGTCCTTGTGGGGGTGTGGTGCGAGGGCGGTACCGAGTGCGCGAGGAGCGTGCCACAGGGGTCTTGAGAAGTCAGGAGCGATGTCATGTGCGTGTCAAGATGGCCGGAATGTGACGGCCCGGGCGGCCGGGCCGGGGGATCAGGGGAGGTCGGTGGCCGCCGGTTCGGCCTCGTAGACGTGCGGGGCGTCGCCCTGCCACTCGATCTGCGGGACCGCGCCGCCGAGGACCACCTCGTCGGGATCGGGCACCTCGGCGCGGCGCAGGAACTCGATGACGTCGGGATCCGAGTGCGCGACGCCCAGGACCGTCTCCCGGCCCCCGGCGCGCAGGCTCACCCGGCGGCCGCCCGAGGGCGAGACGCGGTGGACGACGATCGGCGCGTGCTCCATTCCTCCACCCTGGAGCCCGTCGGCGGCGGCCGCATCCGGGCGCGGACCGGCGTACTGCCCGGGGACGCTGTGCAGGGGCGGAGCCGTGACGGGGGAGCGGGACGGGCACGGGCCCCCGGACCCCGTGGCGGCCGTGGGCGGGGCGGTCCGGGCGGGCCCGGCCCGCGGCCCTGTGACCGACCGCAGGCCCGGTGGTCCGCGCCCCACACGGCCGTCCCCCCGTCCGGGCCCGGGCCGGCTCCCGCGCAGGCCACCGCCGGCCGGGACCGCCGGGCGGGACCGCCGGGCGGGCCGGTCCCCGCCGCCCGGCGGACGGGCGCCGGCGCCGCCTGCCCGGTCTGGCCGCACGGATCGGACGCCCCGCACGTGGCGCCGCGCCCGGCCGTACACGTGGCGCCGCGCCCGGCCCGGCCGCGTGGCGCCGCGCCCGGCCCGGCCGCGTGGCAGGCTGGAGCCATGTGCGGCCGCTACGTCTCCACCCGCAGCCCCGAGGACCTGACGGGCCTCTTCGGTGCCGTCCCGCCCGCCCCGGACCTGGTCCTCCCGCCGAGCTGGAACGTCGCCCCCACCGACCCGGTGTGGGCCGTGCTGGAACGGGCCGACCGCGACAGCGGGGTCCTGGAGCGGCGGTTGCGGCCCCTGCGCTGGGGGCTGGTGCCCTCCTGGTCCAAGAGCCCCGATGGCGGAGCCAGGATGATCAACGCCCGGGTCGAGACGGTGGGGGAGAAGCCCGCCTACCGCCGCGCCTTCGCCAAACGCCGCTGCCTGCTGCCCGCCGACGGCTTCTACGAATGGGAGGCCGTGCCCGCGACGCCCACCGCCAAGGCCTACAAGCAGCCGTACTTCATCAGCCCGCACGACGGCTCGGTCATGGCGATGGCCGGCCTGTACGAGTTCTGGCGCGACCCCTCCGTCACGGACCCGGACGACCCCGCCGCCTGGTGGGCGACCTGCACCGTGATCACCACCGAGGCCACCGACGCCGCCGGCCGCGTCCACCCCCGGATGCCCCTGGCCCTCGCCCCGGCCGACTACGACGCCTGGCTCGACCCCGTGCACGAGGACCCGTCCGCCCTCCGCGCCCTCCTCACCACCCCGGCCGCCGGCCGCCTGGAGGCGCGCCCCGTGACCACGGCGGTCAACAGCGTCCGCAACAACGGCCCCGAACTCCTGGCCCCCGCCGCGCCCGTCTGAGACCCGTCGCGGCCGCGGGCTCAGGAGGTGCCGAGCGCGGTGCGCAGGTCCGCCGCCGAGGTGAAGACGTGGCCCCGCATGCCCAGGGCGCGGGCGGCGCGGACGTTCTCCTCGCGGTCGTCGACGAACAGGACCGAGGCCGCGTCCGCGCCCAGCTCCCGCAGGCACCCCTCGTACGCGGCCGGATCGGGCTTGGCGTGGCCGGTGCGGCAGGACAGGGAGCGCACCCGGAAGTGCGCGAGCCAGGGGTGGTGGCGCTCGTAGTGGACGGCGAGCTCCTCCGGGATGTTCGACAGCAGGGCGACCGTCCGCCCGGCCGCGGCCAGTCCCGCGACCAGGGCCACCATCTCGGCGTCCACCGCGCTCCAGCTCGCGACGTCCGCCTCGACGAGCGCGGCCGTGCGCTCCGCGTCGAAGCGCGTGCCCAGGGCCCGGGCGACCAGGTCCCAGTAGCCGGGCCCGGCCACCTGGCCGCGGTCGTAGGGGGGCCGCAGGGACCAGTAGGCCTCCCAGAACGCCGCCCGGCGCACCCCCGTCACCCCGGCCGTCTCCAGCAGGCGCGCCTTGCCCGACGGGGACTGCACCCGGGCGATGACGCCGAACATGTCGAACAGCACCGTCCCCGGGGCGCCCGGGGCCCCGCCGGTTCCGGCGGGTGTGGAGGTCTCGGTCATCCGGTCATGCCTTCCGTACGGTGACGCCGGCCGCGGCCAGCGCGTCGGTGGCGTCCTGCGGGGCCTGCGCGTCGGTGACGACGGCGTGCAGCGCGGAGGCGGGCAGGACATGGGCGAGCGCGGTGCGTGAGAGCTTCGCCGACTCGGTGACGGCCACGACGCGGCGCGCCGAGGCGATCGCCGCGCGCTTGACGGCGGCATCGGCCAGGTCGTACGCGGTCAGCCCGTCCGCCGCCGTCAGCCCGCAGCAGCCGATGACGGCGGTGTCGAAGCGCAGGGCGGCAAGCGAGGCCTCGGTCAGCGGGCCCGTCAGGGCGAGTTCGCCGCGTCGCGGCGCCCCTCCGGGCACCAGCAGCGTCACCCGGGGCGCGTCGGCCAGGGCGTTGGCGGCGTGCAGGGACAGCGGCACGACCGTCAGCCTGCGGCCGTGCAGCGCGCGGGCCACCTCCAGACAGGTGGTCCCGCTGTCCAGGACCACCGACTCCCCGTCCGACAGCAGCGCGGCGACCTCGGCGGCCAGGCGCTGCTTGACCTCCAGCCCGTCGCGGGCGCGCAGCGGGAACGGGATCTCCTCGCCCCGCAGCAGCAGGCTGCGCGCCCCGCCCCGGTAGCGCTCCAGGACCCCCTGCTCGGCCAGGGCCTCCAGATCGCGGCGGATCGTCATCTCGGACGCGCCGGTGAGCTCCGCGAGCTCGGCGACGCTACGGCTGCCGCTGGCCCGCACGGCGTCCGCGATCTGCCTCAGACGGTCTTCGGTGACACTCATGCCTCTGATTGAACATTCATAGTGTGCGAAAAGCAAGCTTCGAACATGAAGTGTGTTTGTTATGTTCGTTTGCATGAAGACCGAGAACGCGGCGTGCGCCGCACCCACGGCCGCACTCAGGAGGGCGCGGTGGGCCACCACCGCCTGCTTCGCCCTCAACGGATTCGTGATGGGGATGTGGATCGTCCACATCCCCCCGGTGGAACGGCGCACCGGCATCGGCCACGACCTGCTCGGCTGGCTCCTGCTGCTCCTCGGCGCCGGCGCCTTCGCCGGGATGCGGCTCGCCGGCCCGCTCACCGACCGCTTCGGCGCCCGCCGGACCGTCCCCGCGGGCGCGGCGCTGTGCAGCGCCGCCGTGCTGCTGCCCGCCCTGGCCACCGGCGCCCCGGCCCTGGGCGGGGCCCTGCTCCTGCTCGGCTTCGGCAACGGCTGTCTGGACGTGGCCATGAACACCCACGCGGTCCGGGTCGAGCGCGGCTACGGAAGGCCCGTGATGTCGGCCTTCCACGCCGTGTTCTCCATCGGCGGCGCGCTCGCCGCCCTCGTCGGCGCCCTCGCGCTCGGCGCCGGCCGGCCGGCCGCGGCCACCCTGGGTGCCACGGCCTTCGGCGGCCTCCTCCTCGCCCTGCTCCTCACCCCCGCCCTCCTGCCCCGGGAGCACCCGGCGGCTCCGGCGCCGCCGGAGGCCTCCCCGGCCCGCCGCCGGGCCGCCCCCGGCATCGGGATGCTCGCCGCCCTGGCCTTCCTCCTGATGCTCTGCGAGGGCGTGGCCAACGACTGGAGCGCGCTCCATCTCCGGGACTCCTTCGGCGCGCCCCCCGCGACCGCCGCGCTCGCCTACGGCGCCTTCGCCACCGCCATGACCGCGGGCCGCCTGCTCGCCGACCGCATCGCCGCCCGGACCGGCCCCGTCGCCGTCCTGCGCCACGGCGCCGCCCTCGCCGGGGCCGGCCTCGCCCTGGCCGTCGCCGCGCCCGCCGTCCCGGTGGCCCTGGCCGGCTGGACCCTGTTCGGAGCGGGCCTGTCGGGCTGCGTCCCGCAGCTGTTCAGCGCCGCCGGCCACGCCGACCCGGACGCCGCCGGGGCCAACGTCTCCCGCGTCGCGGGCCTCGGCTACCTCGGCATGCTCGCCGGTCCCGCCGTCATCGGCCCGCTCACCCGGCTCGTTCCCCTCGGCGCCGCCCTGCTGCTGCCCGTGGCCTGCTGCGCCTTCGCCGCCCTGGCCGCCCCCGCCCTGCGCCCCGCCCCCGCCCCGGCCGAACCGGCCCGTACCGGTGTGTCGTCGCCGCGCCGGGGGCCCGTGGCGGGTCGATAGTGGTGCTGTGAGTGACGACGGGACGAGAGACCCCGCGGAGGGCGCCGCCTGGTCCGGGAGCGAGGGGGCGCGGGCCTTCGCCGCCGTCGAGGCGGCCACGGACTGGCTGCTCGGCTACCCCTTCGTCTTCCGGGCCCTGTCCCGCCGCCATATCGGCGCCGGCGCCGTCCTCGTCGACTACGGATGCGGGCCCGGCAAGGTGGCCGACCACGCGGCCCGGCTGCTGGGGGCGCGGGTGATCGGCGTGGACACCTCGCCCGAGATGCTGGCGCTGGCCCGCGCCACCGCGACGGCCGTGGCGGAGTTCCACCTGGTCGAGGGCGGCCGGACGGCCGGCCTCGCGGACGGCAGCGCGGACGCGGTGATGTGCAACCACGTACTCGCCTCGCTGCCGGACGAGGAGGCGGTGCGGTCGGTGTTCACGGAGGTGCGCCGGCTGCTGCGCCCGGGTGGCCCGTTCGTGCTGCTGTCCACGGACCCCGACTGCGGCGGCGGGGAGTACGCCTCCCTGCGGATCGGCGGTGCCGGCACGGTCCACACGCCGGGCCAGGGGCTGACCGTACGGCTGCGGCGCACCGACGGCTCCTGGCAGGAGGTGCGCAACCACGCCTGGCCCGTGGGCGCGCTCCCGGGCCTCCTGGAGCGGGCCGGCTTCCGGGACGTGCTCCAGGAGCGGCCGACGGTGGAGGAGGCGGAACGGGTCGCCGACCCGGACCTGGTACGGGGCCGCCCCTGGACCGCCGAGCGCGAGCGTCCCCCGCTGCTGGTCACCACCGCGTCGGCGGCCTGAAGGCGCCGATGGCATGGACGGCCGAACACCCGTTTGTCAGGCAAAAGTTCGACTTGAGAGCCGTTTCAGCGAAAGTCGGACAATCATGTGGCCGATATGGGAGGCTGCTGCGCGCGGCGGCGCACCACCGCGCGCAGCCGTCACTGGGGAGGTCACACATGCGTGGAGCACTGCTGCGTAAGTCCCGGTCCGTACTGGCCGGTTCTCTCATGGCGCTGGGGGCCGTCGGCCTGAGCGCCGCCCCGGCGAGCGCCTGGACGGGCGGGAACGTCTGGGTCAACTTCGGCAGCTGGAACTGTCCGGCCGGGGGATCGGTCGTCGGCGTCTACTGGGCCGTCGACACCTACTCCAGCGGTCCGGCCGGCGGGGACTGGGGAGACAACGTCATCTACCCGCGCGTGCGGGTGGGTTCGGGCGCGTTCAACACCCTGAGCTACCAGACGATGTGCAAGAAGTGGGGCTGGTACACCTACCGCGGTGTGGTGTCCCAGCGCACCCTGACCCCGTACAAGTCCGGCCTGAGCTACACCTACTGAGGCGACGGGCAGGGCACGGGACCGGGGGGGGGGGGGGGGGGGGGGGGGGGGGGGGGGGGGGGGGGCGGGGGGGGGGCGGGGGGGGGGGGGGGGGGGGGGG
>NZ_JBBDHD010000046.1:0-50731 GCF_044129415.1 Streptomyces racemochromogenes | reverse complement strand
TGTGAATACGAGACCGGGCGAGGGGCGCGGGCCGGGGGGGGCCCGGGGCCGGCGGCGCCACCGCCGCGGGGGCGGCCGGCTCCTCGTCGACGGAGACGCCGAAGTCGGTGGCGATGCCCGCGAGCCCGTTGGCGTACCCCTGGCCGACCGCGCGCACCTTCCAGACGCCGCCGCGCTGGTAGACCTCGACGACCACCAGGGCGGTCTCCGTCCCGAGCCGGGGCGGGGTGAAGGTCGCGATCACCGCGCCGCCGCCCGCGGCGTCCCGCACGGTGGCCGTGGGCTCGATGCCCTGGAAGCTCTGCCCCGCGGCGTCGGGGCTGGCCGTGACCACGATCCGCTCGATGCCGGGCGGCAGCGCGCCGGTGTCCACGGTGATCGAGTCCGGCGCCGTACCGCCGCCGGACCGGTAGCTGACACCGGGCCCGGTGGGCTGGTTGTAGAAGATGAAGTCGGCGTCGGAGCGCACCTTGCCGTCCGCCGCGAGCAGCAGGCCCGACACGTCGAGCCGGACCGGCGCGGCCACGTCCACCGTCACGCGGGTGGTGTGGAGCGGCAGGTTGGAACCAGGGGTCATAGCGGTCATGCCGGGAGAACGAGCGGCGCCGCTTTGCCGTTCCCTTACCCTCGGCGCGATTTCAGCGACGGTTGCGGGGGTGCTCGCGGGCCGTACGCTCGTTGCCGAACCGGTAGGAACCGGTCCAGCGCGCCATCACCAGCTGGGCGTCCCCGGACTCCGCCTCGGCGAGGAACTTCGCGGCCCGGCCGCCCCGCAGGGTGGCCGCGGCGCGGCCCCGGTGCGTGATGACGACCGTGCCGTCGCCGTGTACCGCGTACGCGAATCCCTGTGGTCGGCCCATGGGGCGCAGCCTGCCCGGCCGGGGGCGGGCGGGCAACGGGTTTACCGGGGCCCGAGCGCCGCGCCCCGCCCGGGCGGGGGCCGTCTCAGCCGCCGGTGACCCGGCGCGGCACGCCCAGCGGATTGCCCTCGCGCAGCTCCGGCGGGAGCAGCGCGTCCGGCACCGACTGGTACGCCACCGGGCGCAGCCAGCGCTCGATCGCCGTGCCGCCGACGGAGGTGGAGTGCGAGGTGGCGGCCGGGTACGGGCCGCCGTGGTGCTGGGCCGGGGCCACCGCGACCCCGGTGGGCCAGCCGTTCACCACGACGCGTCCGGCGAGTTCCGTCACCTGCGCGATCAGCGCGGCGGCCGGGCCCGGGGCGCCCTCGGTCTCGGCCCGCGACAGCTGGAGGGTGGCGCTCAGGTTGCCGCCGAGCCGGGCCAGCACGGCGGCGGCCTCGTCCGTGCCGCGGTAGCGGACGACGACGGTCACGGGCCCGAAGCACTCCTCCAGGAGCAGCTCGTACGGGCCGCCTTCCAGCAGCCGCGCCGCCGCGACGCCCAGGTAGCCCGCGGCGACGGTGTGCTCCCCGCCGGCGCCGGGCGGGACGGGGGCGGTGACCCCGTGGAGGGCGGAGCGCTCGCGGACCCCGGCGACGAAGCCGTCCCGCATCCGGTGGTCGAGCAGTACCCCCGGTCCGGATTCTCCGAGCTGCTTGGCGAGCGCGGCGGCGAGCCGGTCGCCGTCCGCGCCCTCCGGCACCAGGACCAGGCCGGGCTTCACGCAGAACTGGCCGACGCCCAGGGTGACGGAGGCGGCGAGTCCGGAGCCGATCTCCTCCGCGCGCTCGGCGGCGGCCGCCGGGGTGACCACGACGGGGTTGAGGGAGCCGAGCTCGCCGTGGAAGGGAATGGGCACCGGCCGGGCGGCGGCCGCGTCGAACAGGGCCCGCCCGCCCCGGACGGAACCGGTGAAGCCGGCGGCGGAGACCAGCGGGTGGCGGATCAGTTCCAGACCGGCGTCGAAGCCGTGGACCACCGTCACCACGTCCGCCGGCAGGCCGCTCGCCACGGCGGCCCGGCGCAGCAGCTCCCCGCACAGCTCGGAGGTGGCCGGGTGGTCCGGGTGGGCCTTGACCACCACCGGGCAGCCGGCGGCGAGGGCGCTCGCGGTGTCCCCGCCGGGCACGGAGAAGGCCAGCGGGAAGTTGGAGGCGGCGTACACGGCGACCACGCCCAGCGGCACCTTGTAGCGGCGCAGCTCGGGGCGGGGCGGGGTGAGGGAGGGGTCGGCCCGGTCGATGCGGACGTCGAGGTAGGCGCCCTCCTCGACCACGTCGGCGAAGGCGCGCAGCTGGCCGGTGGTGCGGGCGAGCTCGCCGGTGAGCCGGGCGGTGCCCAGGGCCGTCTCGGCGTCCGCGCTCTCCACGACCTGCGGGGCGGCCCCGTCGAGCAGGCCGGCGGCGGCCCGCAGGAAGGCGGCGCGCACGGACGCGTCCGCGAGGGCGCCGCGCGCGGCGTGGGCCGCGCGTACGGCGCGGTCCACGTCCGGGGCTGTGGCTTCCACCGCAACCCGTTCGCGCTGCTTCCCGGTGCGGGGGTCCACACTCCAGACTGGATTCGCCGTCATGGCCCGCTCCTCCTCGGATCGTTCAGTATTCTGAACGCCGTTCCGGTGGATGAATGATCACTTCTGCTGCGGACTCTAGGTTCCGCGTCCACCGGGTGACAAGAGGCGACCAGGGCCGACCACGAGGGGAAGCAGGCGGATGACGACAGCCGAGACGGCGGGGACGGCCGGGACAGCAGGGACGGATCGGGCGGCGGAGGCTGCGGGGACGTCAGAGACGGCCGGCCCTCCGGCACAGGCCGGCCCGGGACTGCCCGCGGCGGCGCCGCCGGTGAAGTCGGCCGTGCGCACGGTCCTCCTGCTGGAGCACTTCGCGGCCCACCCCGGACTGCACAGCCTCGCCGACATCCAGAACGACCTCTCCCTGCCGAAGTCCAGCCTCTACATGCTGCTGCGCACCCTGGTGAACCTGGGCTGGGTCGAGACGGACGCCACCGGCACCCGCTACGGCATCGGCGTACGGGCCCTGCTCGTCGGCAGCTCCTACATCGACGGCGACGAGGTGGTCGCGGCGGCCCGGCCCAGCCTGGACCGGCTCTCCGACGACACCACCGAGACCATCCACCTGGCCCGGCTCGACGGAACGAGCGTCGTCTACCTCGCCACCCGGCCCTCCCGGCACTACCTGCGCCCCTTCACCCGCGTCGGGCGGCGGCTGCCCGTCCACTCGACCGCCCTGGGCAAGGCACTGCTGGCCACGCACACCGACGACGAGGTGCGCAGGATGCTCCCTAGGCGGCTGGAGGCCGTCACGGAGCACACCATCACCGACCGGGAGCGGCTGGTGGAGGAACTGGCGCTGGTCCGGGAGCAGGGGTACGCGGTCGACCGGGAGGAGAACACGCTCGGGCTGCGCTGCTTCGGGGTGGCCGTCCCGTACCGCACGCCCGCCCGGGACGCGGTGAGCTGCTCGGTGCCCGTGGCCCGGCTGACGGAGGACCACGAGCGGACGATCAAGGCCGCGCTGTTCGAGGCGCGCGACCGGCTGTCGGTGGTGACGCGGCGCATGTGAGGCGGCGCATGTGGGGCGGTGGGGGCGGGAGTTCCTCCCCCGTGCGGGGGAGACGGTTCCCCATCGCGGGGGAGGTGGCGCTGTGCCGCGCACGGGACCGTTGACCCATGAGCACACAAGCCGTCCACGCGACGCACGCGATGAGCACGACGAGCACGACGCCGCCGTCGGTCCCCCGGCCGGGGACCGGGCACCGCATCCTGCGGGCCACCGCCCTGGCCGCCACCCTGCCGTACCTGACCCTCAAGGCGGCCTGGCTGGGCGGGAGCCGGATCGGGATACCGGAGGGCAGCGTCCTGTTGAGGGCCGGGGCGGCCCTGACCGTGGGCAACGCCGTCACGCTCGCCATGGACGCCTGCGTGATCCTGCTCGTTCTGGTGCTGACCAGGCCCTGGGGCATGCGGGTCCCCGGGTGGCTGCTGACCGTGCCGGTCTTCGTCGCCACCGGGCTGCTCACCCCCATAGTCCTCGGATACCCGGCCCAGCTCCTCGTGAAGGCCCTGGGCATGGGCGCCGGCGAGGCGGCCAGGGCGGCCCGCGAACCCTTCCTCGAACCCTGGGTGTTCGCCGTGGTCTACGGCGGCTTCATCATCCAGGCCATCGCCCTGGCCGGACTGTTCGTCCCCTACGCGAGGCGGCGCTGGGGCCGGCTCTGGCAGGGCGCGCCGGGGCGGCGGCTCCCGTCATCCACGGGGGTGGTGGCGGGGGCCGCGGCACTGGCGGGCGCGACGGCGGCAGCGGCGCAGGCGTACTGGGCCTTCGGCGGGACCGCCGGGCTGCCCGCCGAGCGGGCGGCGGCGTACTCGGCGGAGACCGGCGTGGTCTCCGGGGTGCACGCGATGTGCGCCGTGGCCGCCGCGGCGGGGGCGGTGATGCTGGCCCGGGGCGGGGCGCGCCGGGCGCGGTGGTCGCCCGCCCTCACCTGGATCGGCTCCTCCGCCGCGCTGAGCTGGGGGGCGTGGACGCTGATCGCCGTCCTGGGCGTGAACCTCGGGGAGGACGAACCGTCCACCACCGCCTTCTTGCTGGCCTACGCTGACCAGATGATCACCGGACTGCTGGCCGGGGCCGTCCTGGTCCGCCACCTCCGCGCCCCGCGCGGGGGGCTGGGCCGGGGAGGGGGCCGGGCGGCCGGGTAGCGGCGCCGGGAGCGCCGGCGGGCCGGGGAGCCTACGGGGAGTGGCATGGACGGGGGAGGGGGACAGCCGTGCGCGGGTCCGGTGGAGGCCGGCCGGTCAGGCCGGGTGCGGCGGCGCCGCGGTGGGCCGGGCGGCTGGTGGGAGCGCGGGCCAGGCTGCGGTGGGTGCACCTGGTGCTCGGCGGCGCCCTGCTCATGCCGTACCTGCTGCTCGCCCAGGTCGGAGTCGGCGCGGCGGTCGGCGGGGCCAATGTCCTGGCCTCCCTCCCGCTGACCCTGCTCTCCTACGCGGCCTCCCTGCCCCTGATCGCGGTGACCGGGCTGTTCGGGCTGGTCAGACCGCTGTCCGTGACGGCCGTGCGGGTCCTGACCGGGGTGCGGGGGGACCTGCTCGCGGACGGTCCGGCCCGGTCCTGGGGAGCCCGCTGGCGGGCCTCCGCCTGGTGGACCCTGCACCTGGGCGTCGGGGCGGTGGTCAGCGGGGTGAGCCTGGCGGTACCGCCCCTGGGCGTCGTGCTCGTCGCCATGCCGTTCTCCGGGGCCCTGCGTGCCTCGGTATGGGGCGCGGGCCTGGCGGGCGAGACGGATCCGTACGTCGCCCCGCTGATCGGGGTCGCGCTGCTGACCGCGCTCGCGGCCGTCTGCGCCGGGGCGGGGGCACTGCTGGCCCGGCTCGCACCCGTGCTGCTCGGGCCGACCGCGGCGGACCGGCTGGCCGCCGCCGAGGAACGCGCCGCCGACCTCGCCGTGCGCAACCGGCTGGCCCGCGAACTGCACGACGCCGTGGGCCACGCGCTGAGCGCCGTCACCCTCCAGGCGGGGGCGGCCCGGCGGGTCCTCGACAGCGACCCGGAGTTCGTCCGCGAGGCGCTCGCCGCGATCGAGGAGACCACCCGGCGCACCGTCGGCGAGCTCGACGCCGTCCTCGGCCTGCTGCGCGACGGCGACCCGGCCCGGGCCGACGCCATGCCGGCCCCGACCCTGGCCGGAGACCTCGACGGGCTGCTGGCCCGCACCCGGGCCGGGGGCACCGCCCTCACCGCCGAGCAGGACCCCGGCCCGGCCGGGGACTGGTCGCAGCTCCCGGCCATCACCTCCCGCGAGGCGTACCGGATCGTCCAGGAGGGCCTGAGCAACGCCCTGCGCCACGGCGACGGCCCCGTCTCCCTGCTCATCCGCGTCCACGCACCCGACGGCCACCGCGAACTGGAGATCACCATGACCAACCCGCCCGCCCAGGACCCGCCCGCCCCCGAAGCGGGCCCACGGCGGACCACCGGCGGCCGCGGACTGCGCGGCGCCGCCGAGCGGGCCGCCCTGCTCGGCGGCCGCGTCGAAGCCGGACCGCACGGCGGCCGCTGGCGGCTGCGGGCCGTCCTGCCGCTCGGCGCCGCCGCCCAGGTCCCGGGAGGCGGGCGATGAGCCGGCCCCCGCTGCGCGTGGTCGTCGCCGACGACGAGCGGATGGTCCGCACCGCCCTGCGCGTCATCCTCGACGCCGAAGCCGATCTGGAGGTGGTCGGCGAGGCCGCCACCGGCGCCGAGGCCGTCTCCCTGGTCCGCTCCCTCGCCCCCGACGTCGTCCTGATGGACGTGCGGATGCCCGAGATCGACGGCATCCGGGCCACCGAGCAGATCCTCGCCACCATGGCCCACCCGCCCAGGGTCGTGGTCGTCACCACCTTCGAGAACGACGCCTACGTCTACGACGCGCTGCGCGCGGGCGCGTCCGGGTTCCTCCTCAAGCGCGCCGACCCGGACGAGCTGATCGGCGCGGTCCGGCTCGTCGCCCGCGGGGACTCCCTGCTCTTCCCGGCGGCCGTCCGCACCCTGGCCGCCGCCCACTCGGCGGCCGCCCCGCCCGCACCCCCGGCCTGGGCGGCCCGGCTCACCGACCGCGAGGCCGACGTCCTGCGGCTGATGGCCACCGGACTGTCCAACCACGAGATGAGCGAGCACCTCGGCGTCGGCCCGCAGACCGTCAAGACGCACGTGGCCGCCGTCCTCGCCAAGACGGGCTCCCGCGACCGCACCCAGGCGGTCATCGCCGCCTACGAAGGGGGCTTCCTCATGAGGAAATCCTGAGAACCCCGCCACAATCGGGGCAGAGCGGAACGCCCGGGGCCTGCCGAACGTCCTTCTGGGGGATGAACAAGACGATCAGGCGTGCGTCGGTCTTCTGTCTGCTTCTGGTGCTGGCCCTCCTGGTGCGGGTCACCTGGGTGCAGGCGTACCAAGGCCAGGCCCTCGCAGACAACAAGAACAACCGCCGCAACCTCATCGGGCAGTACGAGAACCCGCTGGGCAACATCATCGTGGGCGGGACGGCGATCACCGGATCGACCAGGACGGGAGGCAAGGACTTCGGTTACAAGCGCACCTACACCGACGGCCCCCTCTACGCGCCGATCACCGGCTACAGCTCCCAGGCCTTCGGTACGAGCATGCTGGAGGGCGTCTACAAGAACGTGCTCAACGGCTCGGACAGCCGGCTCAAGACGGTGATGGACATCCTCACCAACAAGCGGGCCGCCCCGGGCAACGTCCTGACCACCATCGACAAGGACGTCCAGAAGGCCGCCTACGACGCCCTCGACGGCAAGCAGGGCGCCGCCGTGGCCATCGACCCGGCGACCGGTGAGATCCTCGCCGTGGTCAACAACCCCTCCTACGACCCGGGCCGCATCTCGGGGGCCGGTGACCAGGCCGCCTGGGACGAGCTCTCCGCCGACAAGGGCAAGGCCATGGAGAACGTGGCCCTGCGCAAGCCCCAGGCCCCCGGCTCCACCTTCAAGCTGGTCACCCTGGCCGCCGCGATCGAGAACGGGCTGGTCACGAACATCGACCAGCCGACCGGGGTCCCCGGCAACTACACGATCCCCGGCACCCGCACCAAACTGCCCAGCGAGGCGGGCGACGAGGCCTGCAACAACGCCTCTCCCCGCACCGCCCTCCGGCTGTCCTGCAACAACGTCTTCGCGGAGCTGGCCTCCAAGCTCGGCCAGGACAAGATGCGGGCCATGGCCGAGAAGCTCGGCTTCAACACGCAGATCGACACCCCGGTCCGCACCAACCCGCCGAGCAAGTACCCGACGAAGAAGCTGTCCGTCGACCAGGTCGCGCAGACCGGTATCGGCCAGTTCGACGTCCAGGCCACCCCGCTCCAGATGGCCATGGTGACCGCCGCCATCGAGAACGGCGGGACGCTCGTCGCCCCGCACATGGTCTCGGAGGTGACCGACTCGGGCGGCACCGTGCTGGAGAGCTTCAAGGAGCCCAAGGCCCAGCAGGTCCTGAACCCGAAGACCGCCTCGATGCTCCAGGACGCCATGCGCACCGTCGCCACCGAGGGCGGGGGCAAGCCCGCGCAGGTGGCGGGCGCCGAGGTCGGCGGCAAGACGGGCACCGCCCAGCGCGGCGTGAACAACAACATCCCGCCCCTCGCCTGGTTCACCTCCTATGGCAAGGCGGGCGGCAAGCAGATCGCGGTGGCGGTGATGATCGAGAACTCGGACACCGACCGCTCCGAGATCGGCGGCGGCAAGCTGGCCGCGCCCATCGCCCAGAAGATGATGGCGGCGTGGCTGAAGAAGTAGCCACCGCCTGAAGGGCCGCGACGCGCCGGGAACCGACGGGGTTCCCGGCGCGTTCCCCTTCCCATGATCAGGACCGCACTCCTCGAAGACCTGGACGCCATCGCCGCCCTGCACGCCCGGGCGCGCGCCACCTACTACCGGGGCCGCGTCCCCGAGCAGGCCTACGCGGGCGAGGCCGAACTGGCCCGCTCCCGCGAGGGCTGGTCCCGCGCGGTGAGACGGCCGGAGGCCCAGGGCCGGGTCTTCTGCGCCGAGCGGGACGGGGAGATCACCGGGGTGGCCGCCTTCCTCACCGCCGACGGCGAGACCACCCTCACCCAGCTCCACGTGGACCCCGCCCACTGGCGCCGGGGCACCGGGGCCGCCCTGCACGCGGCCTGCCTCGCCGCCTGGCGCCGGGCCGGGGTCGAACGGGTCCGCCTGGAGGTCTTCGAGCACAACCTCCGCGCGCAGGCCTTCTACGCCTCCCACGGCTGGCGCCCCGACCCCTCGGCCGTCCCCTCCGGCTCCCACCGCACCCTGTGGCTGGAGGTGGACGGGGCTCCGGAGGAATGAGCGCGTCCGACGCATGGAGGCGTCCGGGGTAATGAGGGCGGCCGGGGTAATGAGGGGGTCCGGGGAATGAGACGGAACGGCGAATGGTTGAACCACAAACCGTTTCGCCCGGCGAAACCCCGCCCCACCCCCCACCCGGAATCCGGAGAGAAGAAGGATCATGCGCGTCGAGATCTGGAGCGACATCGCCTGCCCCTGGTGCTACATCGGAAAGGCCCGTTTCACGAAGGGCCTGGCCGAGTTCGCGCACCGCGACGAGGTGGAGGTCGTCTACCGCTCCTTCGAGCTCGACCCCCACAGCGCCAAGGGCGTCACCGCCCCCGTCCTGGAGATGCTCGCCCGCAAGTACGGCCGCACCCTCGACGAGGCGCGCGGCATGGAGGAGCACGTCGCCGCCAGCGCCCGCGCCGAAGGGCTGGAGTACCGGACCGACGGCCGCGACCACGGCAACACCTTCGACATCCACCGCCTCCTGCACCTGGCCGCCGCCCGGGGCCGCCAGGTGGAACTCCTCGACCTCGCCTTCCGGGCCAACTTCGCCGAGGAGCGGTCGGTCTTCGACACGGAGGTGCTGCTCGCCCTCGCGGTGGAGGCCGGTCTCGACGAGGCGGAGGCCCGCGCGGTCCTCGCCGACGACTCCGTCTACGCCGCGGAGGTCCGGGCAGACGAGCGCGAGGCGGCCGAACTGGGCGCCAACGCCGTCCCGTTCTTCGTCCTCGACCGGCGTTACGGCATCTCCGGCGGCCAGCCCGCCGAGGTGTTCACCCGGGCCCTCGAACAGGCCTGGGCCGGACGCGAACTGCCCGAGCCGGCCGCCGACGCCGAGGCCTGCGAGCCGGACGGGGCCTGCGCCGTCCCCGGCGCCTGACCGGCGGCCCCTCGGCCCGGGGCGCCCCCGTACCTCCCGTACCGGGCGCCCCGCGGCCCCGCCCCCGTCCGCCCGGCGCGCTCGCCCCGCGACCCGGCCGTAGGCTGGACGTACACGCGCACGGCGAGCGACCGCGCCTGCTCGCGGCGCGTCAGATCGCTTCCGTTTCAACCAGCTCGGGGAACCCGACTCCTTTGCGGAAGGAGACCCCGATGACCGCCAAGAAGCGTACGTCCGCCGCCTCCGGGGCCGCCACCACGGCGGACGGGCAGGAACAGCTCATCGCCTCGGCCAAGCAGTACATCCGTACCCACGGGTCCGGATTCCTCAAGGACCCCAACATCTCCTCGATCGGCATCGGCTACCGGGAGACGAAGGGCAGGCGGACCAAGGAGCTCACCCTCCAGTTCACCGTCGACACCAAGGTGACCCCGGAGGGCCTGGCCCCCCTCAACACCACGCAGATCCCCCCGGTCATCGACCTCGGCGGCGGCCGGACCCTGCGCGCTGAGCATGCAGGTGGCGCCGTCGTTCTTGTCGAAGACGATGCAGCCGAGGGTGCCCGCGTGCAGGTGGACGCTGCTGACGCTCACTCCGGGGCGGACCGGGTCGACGCGCTTCTGCCGCTCCGGGATCTGTGCCTCGGGGACGACGAGGAAGTGCGGCTGGTAGCTGCGTTCGATCACGTCGGTGCAACTGGCACGTGCTGAACGGCCGCGACGGCAGGACGGGCGACGAGGTCGTCCAGCCGGGAACCGACGACGACAGCCGGTTCGCCGCCAACCGCCTCGGCGTCCTGCGGCGCGCCCACCTCGGCACCGCCGGCGACTGCGCCGTCTCGACCATCACCGAACGCGGTGTCGACGCCGGCATCCTCGACCTCGGTGTCACGCCGAAGCAGCTCGGCGAGCCGCACATCGACGACAAGGTCGTCAAGTCCGGCCGTACCACCGGCGTCACGCACGGCATCGTCACCCGGCCGTTCGCCAAGGTCCGCGTCCCCTACGGTCCGCCGATCGGGACCAAGGAGATCGAGTGCTTCGAGATCGGTCCCGACCCCCGCCACCCCGCGGCCGGCGGGGAGATCAGCACGCACGGCGACTCCGGCTCGGCCTGGATGTTCAAGACGCGGGCCGGCAGGCCCTCGGACGTACTGGCCGGCCTGCACTTCGGCGGCGAGGACGAGTCCGACCCCGTGGACCGGGCGCTGGCCTGCTTCCCGCGCGCCGTCTTCGAACAGCTGAAGATCACCCTGGACCCGCCGGCCGTGGCCTCCCTGGAGTCCGTGGCCGCCGGGTACGACCCCGGGTTCCTCTCCGTGCCGGTGCCCACCCCCTCGCTCAACCCCTCGATCAAGGACACCGCCGTACGCGTCGACGGCTCCGAGGTGATCCCGTACACCCACTTCTCCCTGGCGCTGAGCAAGCCGCGGCGCTTCGCGATCTGGGTGGCCTGGAACATAGACGGCGGCGCGCTCAAGGCCCTGAACCGCAAGGGGATCGACTTCGTGACGGACCCGCGCGTGCCGGCAGGCGACCAGGTCGACAACGCCCTGTACAAGGGCGCCGCCAACCGGCTCGACCGCGGCCACATCGCCCGGCGCGCCGACCTGTGCTGGGGCCCGCTGCCCGAGGCCGAGAAGGCCAACCACGACTCGTTCTTCTACACCAACATCACTCCGCAGATGGACGACTTCAACCAGAGCAAGCGGAACGGCCTCTGGGGAAGGCTGGAGGACGCGGTGTTCGAGGACGTCGACGTCGAGCACCTCAAGGTGAGCGTCTTCGGCGGGCCGGTCTTCCAGGACGACGACCGGGAGTTCCGCGGCGTGCGGATCCCCCGCGCGTTCTGGAAGATCATCGTCTTCTCCGAACAGGGCACGTTCAAGGCCAAGGCGTTCCTGCTGGCGCAGAACCTGGTCCTGCCCGAATCCCTCGAACTGGACGAGTTCCGCGTGTTCCAGGTCAAGGTCGACGAGGTCCAGAAGCAGGCCCACATCCGCTTCCCCGCCGTGATGACCGCCGCCGACACCCTGGTGGTCCCCGAGTCGCTGGAGGAGCGGCAGCCGTTGGAGAGCCTGGCGGACATCGACTGGAGCTAGGGCCTGTCGTCACACTCCCCTCTGGGCGACGAGGGGAGTATGACGACAGGCCCTAGCGCCAGGCCGCCGAGGCCGCCTCCAGCGCCGCCGCCGGATCCGCCGACAGGGCCGAGGCCAGGGCGCGCAGCGATGCCGCGACCGCCTCCGGCGAGGCCGCCCGGCCGTAGTGGTTGACCCGGACCATCTCCTGCGCGAGCGCCCCGCCGCCCGCCGCGAGCGGGGCCGACGCGTCCGCCGCCAGGGCCCGGGCCACCACCGCTGCGGCCTCCGGCACCCGCAGGGTCGTCGCCACCGGGGCGGCCTGCGCCGGGTCCCCGACCCACGGGGCCAGGCCGAGCGCGGCCGCACCCGCCCGGGTGGCCCGGGCCGCCGCAGCGTGCCGGCCGAGGACGCCGTCCAGGCCCTCCTCCGCGATCCGGTCCAGGCAGGCCTCCAGCGCCAGCATCTCCAGCTGCGCCGGGGCGTGCGGCAGCGCCTTGCGGCCCCCGTCGATCCAGCGCTCCTTCCAGTCCAGCAGGGAGAGGTACGAGCGCCGGGGCGCGGCCGGGTTGGCCGCGAACCGTTCCCACGCCCGCTCGCTCACCGACACCGCCGAGACCCCCGCCGGGCCGCCCATCGCCTTCTGGCCGCCGATCACGCACAGGTCCACGCCCCACGCGTCCGGCAGCAGCGGTTCGGCGCCCACCGAGGCGACCGCGTCCAGCATGAACAGCGCCCCGTGGGCCCGGACGGCCTCGCCGATCTCCGCGACCGGGTTGGTGTTCCCGGTGGCCGCCTCGGCGTGCACCAGCGAGACGAAGTCGATCTCCGGGTGCTCGGCCAGCGCGCGGGCCACCTGCTCCCCGCTCACCGCCGTGTCGAAGGGCACCGCCAGGTCCACCACCTTCGCCCCGGCGTCGCGCAGCCAGTTGCCGAACGTGGTCCCGTACGGGCCGGTGACGACGTTCAGCGCGGTCGAACCCGGCCGTGCCCCCGAGCGGATGCACCCCTCCAGCGGCAGCAGCGCCTCGCCCTGGGTGACCACCACGTCGTGCCGGGTGTCCAGCAGCCGTGCGACGCCCCGCTCGATGGCGGCGAAGCGCTCGGCGGTCAGCGGCGGAAGGTCCAGCAGGGGGTGGGTCACGGTGGTGCTCTCTTCGTCCGGGGTCACCGGCCGAGCCTACCCAGCGCGCACGTACAGTGCGGACATGAGTGATCACAAGGGTGTGCTCCATGTGAAGGGACGCGTGCTCGTCGGGCCCCACGAGGTCCGCGACGAGCTCTGGGTCGTCGGCGGACGGATCACCTACGAGCGGCCGGCCGCCGCCCGCGAGGTCACCACCGTCACCGGCTGGGCCCTGCCGGGACTCGTCGACGCGCACTGCCACGTCGGCCTCGACGCCCACGGCCCGGTCGACGCGGCGACCGCCGAGGCGCAGGCCCTCACCGACCGGGACGCCGGCACCCTGCTCATCCGCGACGCGGGCTCCCCGTCCGACACCCGCTGGATCGACGGCCGCGAGGACCTCCCGAAGATCATCCGGGTGGGCCGGCACATCGCCCGGACCCGCCGCTACATCCGCAACTACGCGCACGAGATCGAGCCGCCGCAGCTCGTCGAGTACGTGGCCCGGGAGGCCCGGCGCGGCGACGGCTGGGTCAAGCTGGTGGGGGACTGGATCGACCGCGAGGCCGGCGACCTGACGGCCTGCTGGCCGCGCGCCGAGGCCGAGGCGGCCATTGCCGAGGCGCACCGGCTGGGCGCCCGGGTCACCGCGCACTGCTTCGCGGAGGACTCGCTCCGCGACCTCGTCGAGGCGGGCATCGACTGCATCGAGCACGCCACCGGGCTCACCGAGGACACCATCCCGCTCTTCGCCGAGCGCGGGGTCGCGATCGTGCCCACGCTCGTCAACATCGCCACGTTCCCGAAGCTCGCGGCGGGCGGCGAGGCCAAGTTCCCCCGCTGGTCGGCGCACATGCGCCGGCTCCACGAGCGGCGCTACGACACCGTCCGCGCGGCCTGGGACGCGGGCGTCGGGGTGTACGTCGGCACGGACGCGGGCGGCTCCCTGCCGCACGGGCTCGTCGCCGCCGAGGTGCAGGAGCTGGTGAAGGCGGGGATCCCGTCGCTCGACGCCCTCTCGGCGACGGCCTGGGCGGCCCGTGAGTGGCTCGGCCGGCCCGGCCTGGCCGAGGGCGCGCCCGCCGACCTGGTGGTCTACGGCTCCGACCCGCGCGAGGACGTACGGGTGCTGGCGCAGCCGGAGCGGGTGGTCGTGGACGGGGCGGTCCGCGCCTGAGCCGGTACGGCGGGCGGGCGGCGGCACGGGGTTGACGGAGCGTTACGCGGCGCCCCCGGCCCTCGTTGAAGTTGTCCGAAAAGCGGCGGCGGCCACCCTGATCACGAGACCTGAGGGAACTCGTGTGCCGTGTGGGGCGCAACAAATCGAATACGCGCATGGAAACCACCCGTTGGGGTGAACTCACCTCAGGTGGCCGCCCGTTCACTCAGAGTGCGTAAAGATTTCGGGCGTCGAAGCCGTCGGCGTGCGCGATGTCCCCCATTGGCGCCGCGGCGGCACCCATCTCCCCGGGGGTTCCACCACTTTGAACAGCAACACCTTCCGCCTGCCCGCGGCCGTCCTGCTCGCCACAGGGGCGGTCGCCCTGCTCGCCGCACCCCCCGCCCTCGCCGCCGACGGCGGCGGCAGCGGCAGCGGCAGCGGCCAGGGCACCTCCGGAGCCGTCGTCCTGCGCACCGGACTGGACGTCGGCCTGCTCAACAAGGCGGTGCACGTACCGCTGAAGGCCACCCTCAACGAGGTCAGCGCCCCCGCCACGGCCCAGAAGACGGCCCTCACCGTGACCCTCGACGGAGCCGAGCAGGGTCAGCCGGTGAACGTCCTCACGGCGGACGCCGCCACCGCCAAGGCGACCGCCGACGCCCAGGGCGCCCGGGCCGAGGCGAACCTCGCCCACGCCCGGGTCCACGTCCCGGGCCTGCCCGCGCTCTCCCTCATCGAGGTGCAGCAGGTCACCTCCAAGGCCGTCTGCGAGGCGGGCGCCAAGCCGGTCGCCACCTCCGACGTCCTCGGCACCGTCACCGCCCTGGGCAAGAAGGTGACCCTGACGGCCGGCGGCCCCACCAAGGTCGAGGTGCCCGGCGTCGGCCTGCTCTCCCTGGAGCTCTCCGACACGCAGACCACCTCCACCACCGCCGCGGCGGCCGCGCTGCGCCTGAAGGTGTCGGTGAACCCGCTGAACCTCAACGTCGCGCAGGTCGACGGCGAGGTCGTCCTGGCCGAGGCGCACTGCGAGTCCCCCAAGCCGGCCGCGAAGCCCGCGGTGAAGCCGGACGTGAAGGCGCAGACCGCCGTCTCCACTCCCGCCCAGGCCAACCTCGCCGAGACCGGGGCCGGTTCGGTCACCCCGTGGGTCGCGGGCGGCGCGCTGCTCCTGCTCGGCGCCGGTGCCGGGGCGCTCGTCCTGACGCGGCGCGGGCGCAGCTCGTAACGAGGACGACCTCCTGCTCCACGCGGGCGTACCCGGTCCGCCCGGCGGCCGGGGCGCCGGCGCCGTCCGCCTCCGCGCAGGAGGCGCACACGACGCGGAAGGGCGTTCCCCTGCCCGAGGACCGGGTCGGGCACGCGGCCTTGACCCTCTCCCGGCCGGCCCGGCCGCCGCGCGCCCTCCGGGCCCCGGGCCCCGTAGCGCCGTCGCGCCCGCGGGGTCCGGGACCGAAGCCCCGGCCGCTCCCCGGTCCGCCCCGCGGGGTCACGTCACGGCGCGGCCAGCGCGAGCGCGTGGTCCAGGGCCTGGAGGAGGCGGCCCGTCGTCGCCCGGTCGCGGACCGCCAGCCGCAGCCACGACCCGTCCAGCCCCGGGAACGTGTCCCCCCTCCGCACCGCGAAGCCCAGCGCCCGCAGCCGCGTGCGGACCTCCGTCGCGCCGGCGACGCGGATCAGGACGAACGGCCCCTCGGCCACCCCTACGACCGTGACCTCATCGAACTCCGCCAGCCCCGCCAGCAGGTGCGCCCGGTCCACCGCGATCCGGCGTGCCGCGGCCTCCGCTTCCTCCAGTGCCTCCGGCGCCACACACGCCTCGGCCGCCACGAGCGCCGGCGTCGACACCGGCCACAGCGGCTGCGCCGCCGCCAGCTTCGCGATCACCTCCGGCTCGGCCAGCACGTAGCCGATGCGCAGCCCCGCCAGCCCCCACGTCTTGGTCAGGCTCCGCAGCACCACCAGCCCCGGCACGTCCATCCGCCCGGCCAGCGCCTCCCGCTCGCCCGGGACCGCGTCCATGAAGGCCTCGTCCACCACCAGGATCCGCCCCGGCCGGGCCAGCGAGGCCAGCGTCGCCGCCGGGTGCAGGACCGAGGTCGGGTTGGTGGGGTTGCCCACCACCACCAGGTCCGCCTCCTCGGGCACCGCCGCCGGGTCCAGCCGGAACCCGTCCTCGGCCCGCAGCACCACCCGCTCCACCCGGTGTCCGGCGTCCCGCAGGGCCGCCTCCGGCTCGGTGAACTGCGGGTGCACCACCACCGGCCGCCGCGCGTCCAGCGCCCGCGCGATCAGTACGAACGCCTCCGCCGCCCCCGCCGTCAGCAGCACCCGCTCGACCGGCAGCCCGTGGCGCCCCGCCACCGCGGCCCGCGCCGCCCGGCCGTCCGGGTAGGCCGCGAGGTCGCCGAGGGAGGCCGCGATCCGCTCCTTGAGCCACGCCGGCGGCGTGTCCGACCGTACGTTCACCGCGAGGTCCACGAGCGCGCCGCCCGCGTCGGCCACCTCCGCGTCCCCGTGGTGGCGCAGGTCGTGCTCCTCCGCGGTGGCCACCGCGCAGGTCGCCGCCACCGAACGCCGCTTGGGCACCAGGAGCTCCCCGCCCCCCGCCAGCGCCGCCGCCTCCGCCACCGAGGCGGTCCCGGCGGCCTCGCGCACCGCCGGCGACGGGTGCGGTACGGGGATCCGCGCCAGCTGCTCGGCCGGGTAGCCGATCAGCGGCACGCCGAAACGTTCCGCCGCACCGGCGATCCCGGGCTCCAGGATCTTGGAGTCCACCGTCGCCAGTGCCGCCACCGCCCCGTCGGCCAGCCCTGCCCCGCGCAGGGTCTCCTCGACCAGCGCGCAGACCTCCGCCACGGAAACCCCCGCGCGCCCGCCGACTCCGACCACCAGCCGCGTCACGTACTCGCCCACCGGCGTCCTCCCTCCGTACTGGTGTCCGTCGTCTGTCGTCATCACCGTGACGCCCCCCACCCGCGCGGCGGAAGGGCGCCCGGCGCCGCTGAGCGGACGGACCCGTCCGGGATCACGGCCGGGCCGCTGGAGCCGCCGCGAAGCCCGCCGCGGCCGCGGCGAACCGGGAGGCCACGGACGGCTGCGCCGCCCAGTGCGTGTGCAGGTAGCTGGCGTGCACGTTCCCCCGGACGAAGCCCTCGACGCGGCGTTCGGGGTGCGTGAACCCCCAGGCGGGGGCGGCGCCGGCACCCGGCTCGACCACCGTCCGGTGGAACTCGTGCCCCCGCAGCCGGGTGCCGGCCGCCGCGAGCGGGCTGTCCGACACCGCCACCGCCTCCCGGTAGCCGAGCGTCAGCCGCTCCGACATCCGGGCGTCGGCGTCGAGCACCCCGCACATGGGCTTGCCGTCCAGCGACCGTGCCAGGTACAGCAGCCCGGCGCACTCCGCCGCCACCGGCCCGCCGGCCGCCGCGAAGGCGGCGACGGCCGCGCGCAGGGGCTCGTTCGCCGACAGTTCCGGGGCGTAGACCTCGGGGAAGCCGCCGCCGATCACGAGGCCGCTCGTGCCCTCGGGGAGCGTCTCGGCGTGCAGGGGGTCGAACGTCACGACCTCCGCGCCGGCGGCACGCAGGAGCTCGGCGTGCTCGGCGTAGGAGAAGGTGAACGCGGGGCCTCCGGCGACGGCGACGAGAGGCCCCCCACCCCGCCCCTTCCCGAAACCGGGGGCGCCGCCCCCGGGCCCCCGCGCCTCGAACGCCGACCGGGCCGGATCTGCCCGCCCATCCGGCGAGGCCGGCTCCGCCGCGAGCGCCGCCCCCGGCGACCACGCCTCGCACTCCAGCGCCGGCGCGGAGCGCGCCAGCGCCAGCAGGGCGTCCAGGTCGCAGCCCGCGCGCACCTGGTCCGCCAGGGCCGCCACCGCGGCCAGCGCGTCGGCACGCCGCTCCGCCACCGGGACCAGGCCCAGGTGCCGGGACGGGGTCGCCACCTGCGGAGCACGCCGCAGGACGCCGAGGACCGGCGTCCCCGCCTCCTCCAGCGCCTCCCGGAGCATCACCTCGTGCCGGTCGGAGCCCACCTTGTTCAGGATCACCCCGCCCAGGCGCACCTGGGGGTCGAACGAGGCGAAGCCGTGGACCAGCGCCGCCACCGAACGGGACTGCGAGGAGGCGTCCACCACCAGCACCACCGGCGCCCGCAGCAGCTTCGCCACCTGCGCCGTCGACGCCAGCTCGCCCCGCCCCGCAGCCCCGTCGTACAGCCCCATCACGCCCTCGACCAGCGCGAGGTCGCACCCCGCGGCCCCGTGCGCGAACAGCGGGGCCACCCGTTCCGGCCCGCACATGAACGCGTCGAGGTTGCGCCCCGGCCGGCCCGTCGCCAGCGCGTGGTAGCCGGGGTCGATGTAGTCGGGCCCGGCCTTGTGCGGGGACACGGCCAGGCCGCGCCCCGCGAAGGCCGCCATCAGGCCCGTCGCCACGGTGGTCTTGCCGCTGCCGGAGGACGGCGCGGCGATGACCAGCCGCGGCACACTGGACGAGGTCACCACTCGATGCCCTTCTGGCCCTTCTGGCCGGCGTCCATCGGGTGCTTGACCTTGGTCATCTCGGTGACCAGGTCCGCGAACTCCACCAGCTTCCCGGGGGCGTTGCGGCCCGTGATGACCACGTGCTGGGTGCCGGGCCGGTTCCGCAGCACCTCGATCACCTCGTCGACGTCGATCCAGCCCCAGTGCATCGGGTACGCGAACTCGTCGAGCACGTACAGCCGGTGCGTCTCGGCGGCCAGGTCCCGCTTGACCTGCTCCCAGCCCTCCTTCGCCGCCTGCTCGTTGTCGAGCTGCGCGTCGCGCTGCACCCAGGACCAGCCCTCGCCCATCTTGTGCCAGACGACGGAGCCGCCCTCACCGGAGGCGCCCAGCACCTTCAGCGCGTTCTCCTCGCCGACCTTCCACTTCGCCGACTTGACGAACTGGAACACCCCGATCGGCCAGCCCTGGTTCCAGGCGCGCAGCGCCAGCCCGAAAGCCGCCGTCGACTTGCCCTTGCCGGGGCCGGTGTGGACGAAGACGAGCGGACGGTTGCGGCGCTGACGCGTCGTGAGCCCGTCGTCGGGAACGACGGTCGGCTGTCCCTGCGGCATTACGCGGCCCTCCTGGTGGGTTCGTTGGTCACTGCGGTACGTACGTTCTTGACGAGCCCGGCCAGCGAGTCGGCCCGCAGCCCGTCGAGGGTCACGGCGGGCGCGCCCAGATCGGCCGCCAGCACCCCCGCGAGCCCCAGCCGCACCGGCCCGGACTCGCAGTCCACCACCACCGACGCCACGCCCTCGGCGGCCAGCAGCCGGGCGCTGCGGCCCGACAGCTCGCGCGGGTCGCCGCCGACGGACCCGGCCGAGGTGGCCCGCCCGTCGGTGACGACCACCAGCAGCGGACGGCGCGAGGGGTCCCGCAGCCGCTCGATGCGCAGCACCTCGTGGGCCTTGAGCAGGCCCGCCCCGAGGGGGGTGCGGCCGCCGGTCGGCAGCTTCTCCAGCCGGGCCGCGGCCGCGTCCACCGAGGAGGTGGGCGGCAGCGCCAGCTCGGCACCCGCGCCGCGGAAGGTGATCAGGCCGACCTTGTCCCGGCGCTGGTAGGCGTCGAGCAGCAGGGAGAGCACCGCTCCCTTGACGGCGCTCATCCGCTGCCGGGCCGCCATCGAGCCGGAGGCGTCGACGCAGAACAGCACGAGGTTGCCCTCGCGGCCCTCGCGGGTCGCCTGCCGCAGGTCGTCCTTGCGCACGACGAGACCGGGCCCGGAGCGCCCGCGCGCCTTCTGGTGCGGGGCGGCCGCGTGCACGGTGGCCGCCAGGTGCAGTTTGGTCAGCTGCCCCCGGGGGCGCTGCGCGCCGGTGGTGCGGCCGTGCGCGGTACGGGCCCGCGAGCGCCGGCCGGCCGCGCCCTCACCGAGGCCGGGCACGCTCAGCATCTTGGTGCGGAACGGTTCGGCGGCCGCCACCGCGGCCTGTTCGGCCGCCCCGGCCCCGGCCCCGCCCTGGGGGGCGGAGGGCTGTGTCCCGGCGGACTCCTCCTGCCGCGGTGCGTCGGGGGTGTGCCCGGTCTCGGGACCACCGCCCTGCGGCGGAACCCCGCCGCCGTCCCCGCCCGGGCCGCCGTCCCCGCCGCCGTTGTCGTCCGGGCCCTGCGGCTCCGGGTCGGGCTCGGGCTCCGGCTCCTCGTCGGGGAAGCCGTCCAGGATCTCGTCGAGCTTCTTCTCGTCCAGCCCGGGCGCGTCGAAGGGGTTGCGCCGGCGGCGGTGCGGCAGCGCCAGCAGCGCCGCCTGCCGGACGTCCTCCTTGAGGACGGAGGTCCGTCCTGCCCAGGCCGCCAGGGCGGTGGCCGTACGGGCCATCACGATGTCGGCGCGCATGCCGTCGACCTCGAACCCGGCGCAGGTGGCGGCGATCTGGAGCAGCGCGGTGTCCCCGAGCGCCACCTGCGGGAGCAGCGCCCGCGCGGCCACGACCCGGGCGCGGACCTCGCTCTCGTCGCCGGCCCAGCGGGCGGCGAACCCCGAGGGGTCGTCCTCGTACGCGAGCCGGCGGCGCACCACCTCGACGCGCTGCGCGGGCTCCCGGGAGGCGGCGACCTCCACGGTCAGGCCGAACCGGTCGAGCAGCTGCGGCCGCAGCTCGCCCTCCTCGGGGTTCATGGTGCCGACGAGGAGGAAGCGGGCCGCGTGGCGCACGGAGACGCCCTCGCGCTCCACGTACGAGGCGCCCATCGCGGCCGCGTCGAGGAGGAGGTCGATCAGGTGGTCGTGGAGGAGGTTGACCTCGTCGACGTAGAGGATCCCGCGGTGCGCGTCGGCCAGCAGGCCGGGCTCGAAGGCCTTCACGCCCTCGGCGAGGGCCCGTTCGATGTCGAGGGCGCCGACGAGGCGGTCCTCGGAGGCGCCGACGGGCAGCTCGACCATCCGCGCGGGGCGCCCGGCGCCGGGGCCGGGCTCGTGCGGGCCGTCCGGGCAGGCCGGGTCGGGCGCGGCGGGCGCGCACGAGAACCGGCAGCCGGGGACGACGTCGACGTGCGGGAGCAGCGCGGAGAGAGCGCGCACGGCGGTGGACTTGGCGGTCCCCTTCTCGCCGCGCACGAGCACACCGCCGACCGCCGGGCTCACGGCGTTGAGCAGGAGCGCCAGCCGCAGGTCGGCCTGGCCGACCACTGCGGTGAACGGGTAGGGCGTGCTCATGGGTTGCTCACTCCTCGGATGTGCGTGTGTTCGGGGGCGGAGCCGGGGGTGCCGCTGCGCGGAGCCGCATGCCGGCGGGGCTGACGATCCGGCCCGTCCGGCGTTCGAGGACCGGGGGTCCGGGGGCGGAGCCCCCGGTTTCGGGAAGGGGCGGGGTGGGGACCGGCCGCCCGCCGGGCCGGCCCCCTCACGGGGCGCCCGGGGGGAGGAAGGGGAGGCCCGTGGGGGCGCCTCCCTCGATCAGCCGCAGCAGCGCGTCCGTATCGGCGTGCTCCTCGATCAGATCGCCCAGCAGGTCCAGCTGCTCCTCCCGCAGCGCGGCGAACGAGGTGTCCGGCGCCGGGACGAAGCGGCGTCCCGCGGCGGCGGCGACCTCGCGGAGGAACGCCCGGCGGAAGCCGTCCGACTCCAGCGAGCCGTGCCAGTGCGTGCCCCACACCGCCCCCACCCGGCACCCGTCCAGGAACGGCTCGCCGCCCAGGACGTCGGCCACCCCGTGGTGGATCTCGTAGCCCGAGACCTCTTCGCCCAGGGCGGTGCCCACCGGCCGGGCCAGGGTCTTCTCCACCGCGAAGCGCACGCGCACCGGAAGCAGCCCCAGCCCGGCCACCGAGCCGGCCTTCGACTCGACCTCGTCCTCGATGTGCTCGCCGAGCGCCTGGAAGCCGCCGCAGATGCCCAGCACCGGACGCCCCTCGGCGGCGCGCCGGGCCAGTGCGCCGGCCAGCCCCCGCTCCCGCAGCCACTCCAGCGCCTTCACCGTGCCGCGCGTACCCGGGACGACGACCAGGTCCGCGTCGGCCAGTTCCTCGGCCCGGTCCACGAACCGCACGACCACGCCCGGTTCCGCCGCGAGCGCGTCGACGTCCGTGAAGTTCGACATCAGCGGCACCGCGCACACCGCGACCCGCAGCACGTCCTGCCCGACCGGCGGGGCGACGACCGACTCGCGGACCGCGCCCCGCAGGGAGACCCGCAGGCCGTCCTCCTCGTCGATGCCCAGCCCGTGCCGGAACGGGAGGACCCCGTACGTCGCACGCCCGGTGAGGGACCGCAGCATCTCCATGCCCGGCTCCAGCAGGGACACGTCACCGCGGAACTTGTTGACCACGTACCCGGCGATCAGCGACTGGTCCTCGGGCGACAGCAGCGCCGTCGTCCCGAAGAACGAGGCGAAGACCCCGCCCCGGTCGATGTCGCCGACGACGACCACCGGGAAGCGCGCGGCCCGCGCGATGCCCATGTTCACGATGTCGGTCCGGCGCAGGTTGATCTCGGCCGGACTGCCCGCCCCCTCGCAGATCACGGCGTCATACGTGCCCCGCAGCTGCTCCAGGCAGTCCGTGACGATGCCGAGGAGCTGCTCCTGGCGGCCGCCGTGGTAGCCGCGGGCGCTCATCTCGCCCACCGGCTTGCCCAGCAGCACCACCTGGCTGCTGCGGTCGCTGCCGGGCTTGAGCAGCACCGGGTTCATCAGGGCCGTCGGCTCCACCCGGGCGGCCTGCGCCTGCATCGCCTGCGCCCGGCCGATCTCCGCGCCCTCGCGGGTCACGAAGGAGTTCAGCGACATGTTCTGCGCCTTGAACGGGGCCACCTTCACGCCCCGGCGGGCGAGCCAGCGGCAGATGCCCGCCGTGACCACGCTCTTGCCCGCGTCGGAGGTCGTCCCCGCGACCAGCAGGCCGCCGCCGCGCCGAGTGCCGCTCATGCCCGTCCCCTTTTCGTCTTCGCGGTCTTCACCGCGGCCGCCACGGCGCAGCGGGCCGCCACACAGGCGCCCAGCGCCAGCCAGGTCACCCGCCGCGACAGCCGTACCGCGCGTTCGATGTCGGCGACCTCCACCGGCCGCCCCCGCTCTCCGTTGAGCACGGCCCGGTGCTCGACCCGTCCCGCGTAGGACAGGGTCCCTCCGAGCCGGACGCCGAGCGCACCGGCGAAGGAGGCCTCGACGGGGCCCGCGTTGGGGCTCGGGTGGGCGGCGGCGTCGGCGCGCCAGGCACGTACGGCGCCCCGCCGGTCGGGGCCGGCGGCCACGGCGGCGAGGGCCGTCAGCCGGGCCCCGGGCCAGCCGGCGAGGTCGTCGAGCCGGGCGGAGGCCCAGCCGTAGCGCAGGTAGCGCGGCGACTTGTGGCCCACCATCGCGTCGAGGGTGTTCACCGCGCGGAAGGCCAGCAGCCCGGGCACCCCGGCGGCGGCCCCCCACACCAGGGCTCCGACGACCGCGTCGGAGGTGTTCTCGGCGACGGACTCCACGACGGCCCGGGCCATCTCCCGGTCGTCCAGGGCCTGCGGGTCGCGCCCGCACAGGTGGGGCAGGCGCTCGCGGGCCACCTCGGTGTCCCCGGCGGCGAGCGCACCGCCGATGGCGCGGGCCTCCCGGCCGAGGGTGGTGCCGCCGACGACGGCCCAGGTGGCCGCGGCGGTCAGGGTGATCCGGGCGGCCGCGGGCCGGGAGCGCACGGCGCGCGCGCCCAGCGCTCCGACGGCGGCGGCCGTGCCGGCGCATACGAGGGTGTGCAGGACGCCCCGGGCGCGGTCGTCGCGCCACAGGGCGCGCTCCACGGCGGCGGCGGCTCGTCCGAAGGCGGCCACGGGGTGCCCCCGGCGGGGATCCCCGAGGATCCGGTCGCCGATCAGCCCCGCCGTGACGCCGTACGCGAAGACGCGGTCGGCACGCATGGTGGCAGGTATGTCCTCACTCAGGGTCCGCGCCCTGGTTCGACGTGTCCGGCGGCGAGAGTTCCTGGCTCCCGGGGCGCACGCGCCGCGTGCGTTCCGGTGACAGTGGCGGGACCGCGCCGGATTCGCACCGGACTTCCTCTCCATGCCGCCGTGTTGGCTCGGGCAGTCCACCACGGTCCGAGAACGCCCGTCAACTTACCGTTGACCTGCGGTGGGACGGGGGAGGGCCGGCGAGCGGCCGGGGCCCGGCGGGGCCGCGGGTACGCGAAAACTCCCCCCGGGGATGACCGGGGGGAGTTCGGGTACGCGGGGTCGCCGCGCCGGGGCGGGGTGGGCCTCAGCTGACGATCAGGTAGATGGCGTAGGCCACGGCCGCGGCGCAGAGCGCGAAGCAGGCGTAGGCGCCGCTGCGGGCCAGGGCGGCGGTGCCGCCCTG
Organism: Streptomyces racemochromogenes; assembly: GCF_044129415.1. GTDB lineage: Bacteria > Actinomycetota > Actinomycetes > Streptomycetales > Streptomycetaceae > Streptomyces > Streptomyces racemochromogenes_A. The sequence goes on along the minus strand of NZ_JBBDHD010000046.1, from coordinate 26,424 downwards.
CTCGGTGGCGGCCTCGTGCTTGGAGAGGCCCACCAGGCCCAGGCTGAACAGGGCCACGAGGGCGACGGTCGCGGAGAGGCTGACCCCGAAGACGGAGCCGAGTGCTGCCCAGTCGATCTTCATACTGCCGATTCCTCTGTCGTTCTCGGGATCAGACCGCGGCGGCCGGAGCCGTCGGGGCGGCCGGGTTCGCCGTGGCGGCCGGGATGGTGGCCTTGAGGTCCTCGTCGGTCACCGCGGCGGTGGTGCCGGCGGCCGCGGCGGCGGTCGGCGGGACGGTGACCGCCGCGATGGCGGTGGTGACCACGCCGGGCTCCTCCGCCTCGGAGACGGCGGCCGTCTCGTTGACGTTGGTGTGGTCGACGACCTGGCGGCGCGAGACCAGCCAGATGGCGAGGCAGGAGCCCACGAGGAAGACGGTGACGGCGGCGACGCCGATGTCACCCGTGCGCATGACCAGCTCGGCGCCCGCGGAGACCAGGGCGGCGGCCGGCAGGGTCAGGCCCCACGCGACGAACATGCGGGTGGCGGTGGACCAGCGGACCACACCGCCCTTGCGGCCCAGACCCGCGCCCATGACCGCGCCGGAGCAGGCGTGGGTGGTGGAGAGGGAGAAGCCGAGGTTGGAGGAGGCCAGGATGACGCTCGCGGCCGAGGTCTGGGCGGCGAAGCCCTGCTGCGGCTGGAGGTCGGTCAGGCCGCTGCCCATGGTGCGGATGATGCGCCAGCCGCCGATGAAGGTGCCGAGCGCGATCGCGGTGCCCGCGGAGACGATGACCCACACGGGCGGGTTCGCGCCGGAGTCCAGGGCGCCGCCGGCGACCAGGGCCAGCGTGATGATGCCCATCGTCTTCTGCGCGTCGTTGGTGCCGTGCGCGAGGGAGACGAGACCGGCGGAGGCGATCTGACCCGCGCGGTAGCCCTTGGTGGCGGTCTTCTCGCCGACCTTGCCGTTGAGCTTGTACGTGACCTTCGCGGCCAGCATCGCGGCCACACCGGCCACGATCGGAGCGGCGACCGCCGGGATGAGCACCTTGGTGACGACGACGTCGCCGTTGACCGCGCCGAGGCCGGCGGAGGCGACCGCGGCACCGATCAGGCCGCCCATCAGGGCGTGGGAGGAGCTGGAGGGGAGTCCGACCAGCCAGGTGACCAGGTTCCAGAGGATCGCGCCGACGAGCGCGGCGAAGATCACCTCGGGCTGGATGCCCTGTTCGTTGACGAGCCCCTTGGAGATCGTCTTGGCGACCTCCACGGACATGAACGCGCCGACGAGGTTGAGCACGGCGGACATGGCCACCGCCGTCTTGGGCTTGAGGGCGCCGGTCGAGATGGTGGTCGCCATCGCGTTGGCTGTGTCGTGGAAACCGTTCGTGAAGTCGAACACGAGAGCGGTGATGATCACGATCCCGAGGAGAAGCGTTATGTGCTCCATTTACCCAGGCTTCTGTTTGGCGTCAGTGGCACGGCGACCGTAGGCAACCTGGGTGAACGGAAGATGAACTGGCTTGGGCGGGGTGGTGTCCCCCGTGGGCCTCCCATCAGGTCCTTCGTCCCGATTCTTTCGTAGTTATCGCCATTCATGCACGTCAGGACCGGGTAAACGGAACCTCTCGGCGGGGCTCGCGGACCCGTTCGCGGCCCCCTGCGCGGCGGTGAAAGAGAGGTAGATCACTCCGCCTCGGGAGCGCCCTCCGGTGGCCGCCGTGACCCCCCGCGCCGACACTGGAACGGTGCGTACCGCCACTGCGACGGCCGCTGCCGTCACCACGACCCTGATCGGTGCCGGAGCGGCCGCGGCCCTGGCCGGCCGGTACGCCGCCGACGCCGCCCTGCGGCCCGCCCCCGGCCGCCCCCTGCCCGGCGGCCCGCGCCTCAGCGTCCACTCCGCCGACGGCGAGCGGGTGGTGCTCACCCGCTCGCTGGGCTCCCTGCGCCCCGGCGTCCACGGGCTGACCGCGCCCGGTGTGCACGCCGCCGTCGGTCCGGTCCTCGACGGGGTCCCGCACGACCCGGACACCGTCGTACGCCGCCTCCTGCGCGTCAGCCACGGCGTCCTCGAACCCGGCACCCGCGTCACCCTCACCCCGCAGGTGTACTCGGGCAACCCGCGCACCGCCCTGGGCCTGGAGCACGCCGACGTGGACGTCCCCGGCGAGCTCGGCCCCCTCCCCGCCTGGTTCGTGCCCGGGGACCGGCAGACCTGGGTGATCACCGTCCACGGCCTCGGCGCCGGCCGGGAGCACCCGATGGTCGTCATGCCCTTCCTGCACCGCCTCCGGCTGCCCGTGCTCTCCCTCGGCTACCGCGGCGACCTCGGCGCCCCCGCCTCCCCGGACGGCCTCGGCCACCTGGGCGAGTCCGAGTGGCGCGACCTGGACGCCGCCATCCGCTACGCCCTGCGCTACGGAGCCCGCCGCGTCGTCCTGCACGGGTGGTCCACCGGCGCCGCCATGGCCGTGCGCGCCGTCGAGCGGTCGGCGCTCGCCGGCCGGATCTCCGGGCTGGTGCTCGACTCGCCGGTCCTCGACTGGCACACCACGCTCCGCAACCTCGCCGCGGCCCGCCACACCCCGGCCCCGCTGCTCCCGCTCGCCGTCCGCGCCGCCGAGGGCCGCGCCGGGCTGCGCGCCGACCACCGGGCGCCGTTCGCGGACCCGGGTGCGCTCCGCGTCCCCGTCCTGCTCTTCCACGGGCCCGACGACACCCTCGCGCCCTGGGGGCCCTCCCGCGCGCTCGCCGCCGCCCGGCCCGACCTCGTCATCCTGCACACCGTCCGGGACGCCGCCCACGGGGCGATGTGGAACGCCGACCCGGCCCTTTACGAGGAGGCGCTGCGGCGCTTCCTCACCCCCCTCATGTGACCTTCACGCGGTACCGCCGAGGCTCCACAGAAGAGGCGTTACGGGAGGCGTCTTGTGGCGCTGGAGTGAAGGCGGTGTGGCGGACGGGACCGGGTGGGTGGTCTGTCCCGGTTCCTCCACCCCGTGACCTGTGGAAATGACCCGTTCCGTTTGGGCTTTCGGCCAGTGACGGGCGAGACTGCTTCCGTGACGTCCCGAAAGCCTGATGAGCAGTTGGCTCGCGACTCCAGACTCCGACTCGTCTCCCCGCGCTCCGTGGCCACGGCGCGCAAGGCGGTGACCGACCGGCGAACCCGGCCGGCCACCCGGCCCCCGGCGGGCACCCCCGCCAGGGCAGACCTGGCGAACCGCGCCCGAACCTCCCTGGCCGACGCGGTACGGCTGGCCCGCTGGGCCGAGGTGAACCTCGGCACCGGCGACGGCGGCCGCCCCGCCCCGGCCGGAGCCCTGCCCGCCGTCGACGTCGAGCGGGCCGCCGCGGAACTGGGCCTGACGCACGGCCAGATCCGCGTCGGCTGGGACCGCGCCCGGCTCTCCGGCCTCGTCGAGGTCCACGGGGGCCAGGCCCGCCCCGGCTGGCGGCTGCGGGCCTGGGACCGGGACGACACCGCCGTGCTGCGCGGCTGGGTCGCCCTCTTCGACGCCTGGTCCCTCGTCCACCCGGCGCCCGCCGACATCACCCCCTCGGCCGTCGCCGAGGTGGTCGAGGCGATGCCCCAGCTGCTCTCGCTGCTCCAGCTGTCGGCCGGCCCGGTCACCGTCCCGGACCTGCTCGACCTCCTCGGACAGCGGGTCACCGAACTGCGCGACGAGCGCTGCGAGGTCCCCTACGAAGCGGAGCCCGCCGCCGCTCCGGCCGCCGCCTCCGCCCCCGCGGAGCAGCGGGCCCTCCCGCTCGCCCGGCTGCTGCGCTGGGCACTGGGCGGACTCGCCGCCGTGGACGCCGTCACCCTGGGCCCCGCACAGGCCGCCCTGACCCCGCTCGGCAGCTGGGCCGTCTGGGTCAAGCTGGAGCAGATCTGCGTCGCCGCCCAGAGCCCGGCCGGGAACATCGAGCAGTCCGCCGCCGCCATGCTCCACGGCTGCGCCGGCCTCACCCCCGGACCGGCCCGCGCCGAGTACCGGGCCTGGCTCGCCGCGCGGCCCGTCGGCCACGCGGTCAGCGAACTGCTGCACGCCGCCCGGGGCGAGGACGCCCTGCTGCGGGGCCTCGCCTTCGAGGCCCTGCGCGTGGTCGGCGCCCCCGCCGAGCCCGAGGTGCGCGCGGCCGTACGGGAACCCGCCCTGCGGCCCTACGCCCTGCTCTGGCTGGCCGAGCACGACGGGGTGGACCCGGAGGACGCGCAGGACGTCCTCACTCCCGAGGAGGCCACCTGGCTCTGGGTGGACACCGCGGCCGCCATCGCCGACCACGGCGAGGCCGATCTGCTCGCCCGCCACCTCGACTCCGCGGTCCGCACCACCGTGCCGCGGCTGCTCGACGAGGTGCGCGCCGTCGGCCATCCGCGCACCGTGCAGGTGCTGGTCGCGCTGGCCGCCGCCCATCCCGACCCGGCCCTGGCCAAGGCCGTCCGGCGGGCCGCGTTCCAGGTCCACACCGGCGGGGTGTGAGCCCTGGCCGGGCGGTTACGGGACCCCGCGCCCCGAGGGGGCTGCGCCGGCCGGCCGGTCAGAGCTGGGGGGCGTAGGTGCCGAAGCTCCAGACGTTGCCCTCGGCGTCGCGGGCCATGTAGTCCCGCGAGCCGTAGTCCTGGTCGGTGGGCTCCATGAGGATCTCCACGCCGTGCTCGGCCGCCCGCCGGTGATGGGCGTCCACGTCGTCGACGACGATGTAGACCCCCGCCGGGCCGGCCGTCTCCATGACCTTGTCGAAGACCCCGCCGCGCCCCTTGCTCCCCAGCATCACCGCGCCGTTCCCGTAGGCCAGCTCCGCGTGCATCACCGAGCCGTCGTCGCCCTCGTAGACCGCGACCTGGGTGAACCCGAAGGCCTCGGTGAGCTGCTGGATCGCTGCCTTCGCGTCGCGGTAGAGCAGGGCGGGGTAGATGGACGGAACGCCTGCCATGACGATCACTCCCTCTCGTGACGGTGGCCCAAGTGACCCGCGTCACAGCATGGCAGGCTCCGCCGACACTCAGCGGAAGGTGTTGCACCGGGCCATGTCGCCCGTGCGGTAGCCCTGGTAGAACCACTGCTGCCGCTGCTCCGCCGAACCGTGCGTCCAGGACTCCGGGGTGACCCGGCCCTGGAACTTCTCCTGGATCCGGTCGTCGCCCACCGCCGCCGCCGCGTCCAGCCCGTCGCGGATGTCCTCGTCGGTCAGGCTCTTGATCAGCGGCCGTCCCGACTCGTCCGGGGTCCGCGTGGCGTGGTGCGCCCACACCCCCGCGTAGCAGTCGGCCTGGAGCTCGACCTTCACCGCGTTGCTGTTCGCGCCCGTCTGGCCGTTCTGGGCCCGCGCGAGCGTCCCCGTCAGGTTCTGGACGTGGTGCCCGTACTCGTGCGCGATCACGTACGCCTGCGCGAAGGGGCCGCCGGTGGCCCCGAACTTGGTCCGCAGGTCGTCGAAGAAGCCCAGGTCCAGGTAGACCTGCCGGTCGGCGGGGCAGTAGAAGGGGCCGACCGCCTTGCTCGCCGCCCCGCAGGCGGTGTTCACCTGGCCGGAGAAGAAGACCGTCGACGCCGGGGAGTACGTGCCGCCGCGCCGCTGGAACTCCTGCCGCCAGAAGTCCTGTGTGCTGTTCACCACGGCGACGAGCCGGCAGTCCTCCCGGGTGTTGGCGTCGCGGCCCTTCCTGCAGGCCTGCTGCACCTGGGCGGCCGAGGAGGTCGTCGAGACCGGCTGCGGACTCCCGTCGGACAGCCCCAGCTGGTCCGGCCCCACCCCGAAGAGCAGGCCCAGGACCAGCGCGATCAGCCCGACGATCCCACCGCCGACCGTGGCCCGCCCTCCCGGGATGCGGCTGCCGCGCACGTCCTTGACCTCGGACGTGTCCAGATCGGCGTCGTCGTCGAACTGCATGCCGCACCGCCTCCAGGCTCGGTCAACCCCTTCATCCTGATACGTGCCCCGCCCGCCCGGTGCGGCCCCTGGGCCGAACGGGTGAGGGCCGGGCCCCGCAAAGTGGTTGCGCACCCCCGTTAGAATGGCTTCATGGCAAATCTCCTCGCGGATTAGCGGCGTCGAAGAACGCGCGTCCGACCCCTCTTCCGCCGTCCATACCGCCCTGGAGTATTTCCGTGATCACCGCCACCGGCATCGAGCTGCGCGCCGGCGCCCGCGTCCTCATCGAGTCCGCTTCCTTCCGCATCGCCAAGGGCGACCGCATCGGCCTGGTCGGCCGCAACGGAGCGGGCAAGACCACCCTCACCAAGTGCCTGGCCGGCGAGGGCCAGCCCGCCGGCGGCACCATCACCCGCTCGGGTGAGGTCGGCTACCTCCCCCAGGACCCCCGCACCGGCGACCTCGACGTCCTGGCCCGCGACCGGATCCTCTCCGCCCGCGGCCTCGACGTCCTGCTCAAGAAGATGCGGATGAACGAGGAGCGCATCGCCAACGGCTCCGGTGCCACCCGCGAGAAGGCCCTGCGCCAGTACGAGCGCCAGGAGACCGAGTTCCTGACCAAGGGCGGGTACGCCGCCGAGTCCGAGGCGGCGACCATCTCCGCCGCCCTCAGCCTCCCCGACCGGGTCCTCGGCCAGCCGCTGCACACCCTCTCCGGCGGTCAGCGCCGCCGCGTCGAGCTGGCCCGGATCCTCTTCTCGGACGCCGACACCCTGCTCCTCGACGAGCCCACGAACCACCTCGACGCCGACTCGATCGTCTGGCTGCGCGACTACCTGAAGAACTACCGCGGCGGCTTCGTCGTGATCTCCCACGACGTCGACCTCGTCGAGACCGTGGTCAACAAGGTCTTCTACCTCGACGCCAACCGCTCGGTCATCGACATCTACAACATGGGCTGGAAGCTCTACCAGCAGCAGCGCGAGGCGGACGAGAAGCGCCGCAAGCGCGAGCGCCAGAACGCCGAGAAGAAGGCCGCGGCCCTGAACTCGCAGGCCGACAAGATGCGCGCCAAGGCGACCAAGACCGTCGCCGCCCAGAACATGGCCAAGCGCGCCGAGCGCCTGCTCTCCGGCCTGGAGGCGGTCCGAGTCTCCGACAAGGTCGCCAAGCTCCGCTTCCCGGACCCGGCGCCCTGCGGCAAGACCCCGCTGACCGCCGAGGGGCTGTCGAAGTCCTACGGCTCGCTGGAGATCTTCACCGACGTCGACCTGGCCATCGACAAGGGCTCCCGCGTGGTCATCCTCGGCCTCAACGGAGCCGGCAAGACCACCCTGCTGCGCCTGCTCGCGGGCGCCGAGCAGCCCGACACCGGCCAGGTCACCCCCGGCCACGGCCTCAAGCTCGGCTACTACGCCCAGGAGCACGAGACGCTCGACCCGGACCGCACCGTCCTGGAGAACATGCGCTCGTCCGCCCCCGACCTGGACCTGGTCGACGTACGCAAGACGCTCGGCTCCTTCCTGTTCTCCGGCGACGACGTGGACAAGCCCGCGGGCGTGCTCTCCGGCGGCGAGAAGACCCGTCTGGCCCTGGCCACCCTGGTCGTCTCCTCGGCGAACGTGCTGCTCCTCGACGAGCCCACCAACAACCTCGACCCGGCCAGCCGCGAGGAGATCCTCGGCGCGCTGCGCACCTACAAGGGCGCGGTCATCCTCGTCACCCACGACGAGGGCGCTGTGGAGGCCCTGGAGCCGGAGCGGATCATCCTGCTCCCGGACGGGGTCGAGGACCTGTGGGGCCCGGACTACCGGGACCTCGTCGCCCTCGCCTGACCCCTCCCGCCGGGTTGATCCAGTCCCGTATGGATCATTCGGCGCAGACGTGATCCATCATCTGAGTGAGACGGTCTCGTACCGTTGCGCTCTGTACAGCGGCCCCGGCCGCATCCTCCGGGATGCGCGACCGGGGCCGGCCGCTTTCCGCGTCCGGCCCCTGACCTGGAGATTCCTCTCGGTGACGGGGGAATGTGACGGAGGTCATGCAGCGGAAGAGGAGATTCCGTTCTGCTCGGGCGTCCACGGGCCGGGAAATGCCGCCGTACCGACCTTGCTGAATGGGTGGCCAGGAAGCCGGGGAGGGGTGATCATGAGAAGCACAGAGCGCACTTCCCATGAGGAGGCACGGGTGGCCGAGACTCTGAAGAAGGGCAGCCGGGTGACCGGCGCCGCGCGCGACAAGCTCGCGGCAGACCTGAAGAAGAAGTACGACTCCGGTGCGAGTATCCGGGCGCTGGCCGAGGAAACCGGCCGGTCCTACGGATTCGTCCACCGGATGCTCAGCGAGTCCGGAGTCACGCTGCGTGGTCGCGGTGGCGCGACCCGCGGCAAGAAGGCGGCCGCGGCCTGACCCTGGCCGCCAGGCCGGGGCCGGTGCCGAGGACCGTCCGACGGCTCCGTTCCGTTCCACGCATGGTTCTTCCGGTGACCCCCGGTCGGCTCCGCGGCCGACCGGGTGGTTACTGTGCAGTCACTTAGGCCGGGCGTCCGGCCACGACTGCACACCGGAGGCACCTGATGGCTCTGCTCGACAAGGATGGCGTACGGCTCACCATCGACGACACGGTCGCCACGGTGACGCTGACCAATCCGGCCAAGCGAAACGCTCAGTCCCCCGCGCTCTGGCGGGCGTTGGCGGAGGCCGGACGGTCGCTGCCCGGCACGGTCCGGGTCGTCGTGCTGCGCGGTGAGGGCAAGTCCTTCTCCGCAGGGCTCGACCGGCAGGCGTTCACCCCCGAGGGCTTCGAGGGCGAGCCGTCCTTCCTCGATCTGGCGCGCGGTTCCGACGAACTGCTCGACTCCACGATCGCCGAGTACCAGGAGGCTTTCACCTGGTGGCGGCGCAATGACATCGTCTCCATCGCCGCCGTGCAGGGGCACGCCATCGGCGCCGGCTTCCAGCTCGCACTCGCGTGCGACCTGCGGGTCGTCGCGGACGACGTGCAGTTCGCCATGCGCGAGACCAGCCTGGGCCTGGTGCCCGACCTGGCCGGCACCCGGCCGCTGACCGACCTGGTCGGCTACGCCCGCGCGCTCGAAATCTGCGCGACGGGGCGGTTCGTGCACGCCGAGGAGGCCGAGCGGGTGGGCTTGGCGAACCTGGTGGTCCCGGCCGGTGAACTGGACGCTGCCGTCCAGGACCTCACCAGCGCCCTGCTGGCGCCGCCGCGGGACGCCGTCATCGAGACCAAGGCGCTGCTGCGGGGGGCGGGGGGCCGTACCTACGACGACCAGCGGGTCGCCGAACGCGCCGCCCAGGCCCGTCGCCTCCGCGACCTGGCGGGGCTCTCCGACTGATTCCTTTCGCAGCGCGCCGCTCGCGCCGCGGCCGGCCTGCCCGGCTTCGCGGCGCCGCGCCGAACTCCGTCCGGCGGTGGCCGGCCGGGGTCCGGTGCCGTCTGCGGACCCTTGCCGCTGCGCGGGGCCTCTCCCCGTCCCGCCCGTCCTGCGTTCCCCGGGCTGGGCCCCGGACCCCGCGCCGGCGCCGCGTCCGCGGCCGCACCGGCGATTGAGGTGGGAACGGAGGAAGGGCGGGGCGGGGACACGGCTCCGCGCAGCGGTACCCCGGGGCCCGCACCCGCGGCAAGGTCAGAAGCCGTGCCGGAAGCCGCCGTCGACCGGGAGCATCACGCCCGTGAGGTACGACGCCGCCGGCGAGAGGAAGAACGCCGCGGTGCGGCCGAACTCCTCCGGCGTCCCGTACCGCCGCAGCGGGATCCGGGACTCGTGCAGCGCCCGGGCCGCTCCCGCGTCGCCGGACAGCGCGTCCAGCTCCCGCACCCGGTCGGTGTCGATCCGCGCCGGCAGCAGCCCGATCACGCGGATCCCGCGCGGCCCCAGCTCCACCGACAGGGACTTGGCGAAGCCCGCCAGGCCCGGCCGCAGGCCGTTGGAGATGGTCAGGCCGGGGATCGGCTCGTGCACCGAGCCCGAGAGGACGAAGCCGATGACCCCGCCCTCACCCAGCTCCGCGGCCGCCGCCCGTGCGAGCCGGACGGCGCCCAGGAACACCGACTCGAACGCCGCCGTCCACTGCTCGTCGGTGGTGTCCGCCGTGCCGCCCGGCGCCGGCCCGCCGACGCTGATGAGGATGCCGTCGAGCCGCCCGAACCGCTCCTTCGCCTCCGCCACCAGCCGCTCCGCGGCCCCCGCGTCGGCGTTGTCGGCCGCCAGGCCCACCGCGTCCGGCCCCAGTTCGGCGGCCGCGTCCGCCGCCCGCTTCCCGTCCCGCCCCGTCAGTACGACCTTCGCGCCCTCGGCGGCCAGTTCCCGTGCCGCGGCGAAGCCCAGCCCGCGCGTGGCGCCGGTGACGAGGTAGACGCGGTCCTTCAGTTCAAGATCCATGCGGGCCAACCTACGCCGAGGCGGGCTCCCGCTCCACCGTGGCCACCGCGGCCGCCGCCTCGCGGTCGCGCCGCTCCCGGCGCACCAGGACCAGCCACCCCACCGGCACGGCCGCCGCGAACAGCCACCACTGCACGGCGTAGGCCATGTGCGGGCCGATCGAGTCGTGGTCCGGCTCCGCCACGGCCTCGGGTCCGCCGCTCGGCGGCAGCGGGGAGGTGAGTTCCAGGTAGCCGCCGAGGACGGGCTTGCCGAGGTAGGCGGACTGCTGCTCGCTGTTGACGAGCATCACCTGGCGGTCGGGCAGGCCCTTGCGGTCCTTGATCCCGCTGCCGCCGCTGGTCTCGTCCGCCTTGAGCCGTCCGGTGACCGTCACCTCGCCCGACGGCGCGGCCGGCACCGGCGGGTAGGCGGTCGGGTCGTCACCGCCGGGCACCCAGCCCCGGTTGACCAGCACCACCCGGCCGTCCCCCAGCACCAGGGGGGTCACGACCTGGAAGCCGACCTTGTCGTCGTTCGAGGTGCGCATCCGGACGACGACCTCGTGCGCGGAGTCGTACGTGCCGGTCGCCGTGACGGCGCGCCAGTAGTCGGCGCGCGGGACGGTGTGGCCGGGCGAGGTGACCTCGGTCATGGGCGCGGGCTTCGCGGAGAGGTTCTTCGCGATCAGCTCGTTCTGGGCGACCCGGTGCTCATGGCGGTGGTACTGCCAGAACCCCAGCTTGATCATCACGGGGATGAGGACGAGGGCGATGAGGGTGAGGCACACCCACTGCCGGGTCAGCAAGAAGCGGTACACGTCCATGACGGTACCCGCAAGGGAAAGGACCCCGGAGGGCGGGTGGCCTTCCGGGGATGGAGGGGGAGGAAAGGGGACGGGTCAGACGCGGTCGACGATGCCCACCTTCCCCTCCGCGCGGGCGCAGTGCCCGCCGCAGAACCACTGCCCCTCGACCTCGACGCCCTGTCCGATGATCTGGACCCGGCAGTGCTCGCAGATGGGCGCCATGCGGTGGATGGCGCAGGAGAAGCAGTCGAAGACGTGCACCGCGCCCTGCGCGTGCACCTCGAAGGACATGCCGTAATCGTTTCCGCAGACCTCACAACGTGCCATGCGCCGCATGGTTCGCGGGCCGGCGGGCCGGAACAAGATCCGCCGGGGTGAGTCGCGGCGCCTGCACCCGCCCGGAGCAACGGCCGCGCTACTTCTCCTCGGCGGGCGCCACGTCCCGCAGCAGCTGGGTGAAGGCCGCCTCGTCCACGACGGGGGTGCCGAAGGCCTTGGCCTTGACCGTCTTGGAGGTCGCGGAGTCGGGGTCGTTGGTGACCAGCAGGCTGGTGAGCCGCGACACGCTCGTCGCGACGTGCAGCCCGGCCTCCACCGCCCGGTCCTCCAGCAGCTCCCGGTCCACGGAGGTGTCACCGGAGAACGCGACCCGCATGCCCTGCTTCAGCGGCTTGCCGTCCTCGAACCGCCCCGGGTTCGGGTAGGGGGAGGGCGTCAGCTTCCGCGAGGCGCGCCAGCTGCCGCCGCCCCGGTACGAGGCCTGGTAGCCGACCCGGGGCGTGGCGGGGGAGTCCGACCACTCCGTCAGCGGGCGGCACTCCAGCAGCGGCAGCCGTACGCCGTCGCGGGCGGCCGCGTGCAGCGACGGGCGGAAGGCCTCGGCCAGCACCCGGGCGTCGTCGAGCGCGTGGTGGGCGCGCTGCTGCACCACGCCGTAGTGCGCGGCGAGGGACTCCAGCTTGTGGTTGGGCAGCGGGAGGTTCAGCTCCTTCGACAGGGCGATGGTGCACAGCCGCTGGCGTACCGGCGCGGCCGACGAGGCCCGCGCGTACTCCCGGGCGATCATCTGCCAGTCGAAGATGGCGTTGTGCGCGACGAGGACCCGGTCCGCGAGCCGCTCGGCGAACTCCCCGGCGATGTCCTCGAAGAGGGGCGCGTCCGACAGCATCTCGCTGGTCAGGCCGTGGATCCAGACCGGCCCCGGGTCGCGGCGCGGGTTGACCAGGGTGTACCAGTGGTCCTCGACGTCGCCCCGGGCGTCGAGCCGGTAGACGGCCGCGGAGACTATCCGGTCGTCGCGAGCGAGCCCGGTCGTCTCCACGTCGACGACCGCGTACCCCTGGGGGTACGCGGTCGGCCACGTCGTGTCTGCGGTCGTACGGTCGTCGAGCATGGTCATAGAGGATACGGGCCCTCACGGACAGTCCCGGTCCGCCGCCGGTTCATCCGCCCGCCAGCAGGGCTTCCGTCAGGGTCCGCACCGAGAGGACGAACAGCCGCTCCGGGTCCGCCGGACGGGCCAGCTCCCGGGCGAGGGCCGGGTCGCCGGGTGCGTCGGCGGGGTCCCACAGCTCGCCCTCGCCGGGGGACTGGACGGGGGAGCGCTCGCGGTTGCGTTCCACCAGGACGAAGCCCACCACCTGGAACTGGACGGCGCGCACGGCGTCGGCCGCGCGGGCGCCGCGCAGTCCCGCCGCGCGCACCTCGGCCACCAGGGCCCGCTGGGCGGGCAGGAACATCCGGTCGGTCAGCCCGCGTTCGTGGACCATCGCGATCAGGTGCGGGCGCTCGCGCAGTTCGCGGCGCAGGCCGCGGGCGATGGAGACGACGCGCTCGGCGGGGGTGCGGCCGACGGGCCGGATGGCCCCCATGTCCTCGACGGTCCGCTCGACCAGGGCGTCGAGGAGCTGCTCGCGGTTGCCCACGTGCCAGTAGATGGAGGTGACCGCGGTCCCCAGCTCGGCGGCCAGTTTGCGCATGGTGAGGCCGTCCGGGCCGTGCTGCCTGACCAGCGCCGCGGCGGCCGCCAGTACCGCCTCGCGGGTGAGCGGGCTCCTCGCCATCGGCGTCCTCCCCGGTCCGATCGATCCGACGCACCGTCAGTTTTCTCTGTGCGGCCCTCTTTACCCTTCATCGGCAGCGGTGTAACTGTGTTACAGAACCCTCCTCCCGGGCTCCGTCCGGGGGGACCCCCAGAAGGGTGGTGCGGAACATGGCACGCGTACGGTACGGAGCGCGCACCGGAGCGGAGATCGCCGCGTCGCGCGAGAAGAGCTCGAACCTCCCCGACATCTGGTCCACCGGAGTCGTGGCCGTCTGGGAGACCGACCCGGACGTGGTGGCGGCCGTCCTGCCGCCGCCCCTGAAGCCCGCCGAACGGCCCCTCGTCCGGGCCAACATCAGCAAGGTCGACCTGCCCGGCTACCCGCTCGGCGCCGGCTCGGTCGCCGTCGCCGCCCGGCACGGCGGGGTCGAGGGCTGGTACCCGCTGGTCATGCCGATGACCCACGAGCGTGCCCTGACCGGCGGCCGCGAGGTGTTCGGCGAGCCCAAGAAGCTGGGCGAGGTCACCGTCGAACGCGAGGGGCTGGTCGTGCGCGCCTCCCTCGCCCGGCACGGCATCGCCTTCGTGGAGGTGCGCGGGGCCGTGGACCGGGAACTGCCCGTGCCCGAACCGGCGAGGAAGACCGACTTCTACTTCAAGTTCCTGCCGGCGGTCGACGGCTCCGGTTTCGAGGACGACCCGGTCCTCGTGCACTGCACGCGCAACGAGAAGGTCCGCAAGCTGGAGCACCTCACCGGTGACGTGGTCCTGCGGGAGTCCATGTTCGACCCGGTCGCCGACCTGTCCGTACGCCGTCTCGTGGAGCTCACCATCGGCGAGAAGACCAGCGACCAGCAGGGCCGGGCCGTCGAACGGGTCAGTGCCCAGGCCCTGCTCCCCTACCTCCACCAGCGCTACGACGACCCGCAACAGGCCTTCGACGGCCCGCCCGAGGGGGGTGCGTGACATGAGGATCGAACCCGGACAGGTGGCCGTCGTCACCGGCGCCGCGAGCGGCATCGGCCTGGCCCTGGCCCGCCGCTTCGCCGCCGAAGGCCTCAGGGTGGTCCTCGCCGACGTCGAGGAGGGCGCCCTGCGCAAGGCCGCCGACGAGCTGCGGGCGGACGGCGCCGAGGTGCTCGCCCACACCGTCGACGTCAGCGACCGCGACTCCGTCGTCTCCCTCGCCGATGCCGCCTACGAGGCCTTCGGTGCGGTCCACGTCCTCTGCAACAACGCCGGAGTCGGCTCGGGCGCCGAGGGCCGGATGTGGGAACACGAGCCGAACGACTGGAAATGGGCCTTCTCCGTCAACGTCTGGGGCGTCTTCCACGGCATCCAGGCCTTCGTCCCCCGCATGATCGCCGGCGGCGCCCCCGGGCACGTCGTCAACACCTCCTCCGGCGACGGCGGCATCGCCCCGCTCCCGACCGCCTCCGTGTACGCCGTCACCAAGGCGGCCGTCGTGACGATGACCGAGTCCCTCTACGCCCACCTCAAGGCCGAGGGCGCCTCCGTCGGCGCCTCCGTCCTCTTCCCCGGACCGCACATGCTGCGCACCGGGCTGTGGGAGTCGCACCGCAACCGCCCCGAGCGCTACGCGAAGGAGCGCCCGCGCACGTCCCCGTACCGCACCCTCGACCAGTACGAGTCCGCCATGCGCGCGGCCGGGCACGAGGTGCGCTTCACCCCGGTCGAGGAGGTCGCCGAGCACGTGGTCGACGGCATCCGCGCCGACCGGTTCTGGATGCTCCCGGCCAGCGAGCACAGCGACCGGCAGATCCGCGCCCGGTCGCAGTCGATGCTCGACCGGGCCAACCCCGCCTACCTGGAAAGCTTCATCCTCGACTGAGGAGAGACACACCGTGAGCGCGTACGAAGACCCGTACCTGATCATCTCCTCCGACTGCCACGCCGGGCTGCCCACCGAGCAGTACCGCCCCTACCTCGACTCCCGTTTCCACCGCGCCTTCGACGAGTTCCTCGGCCGGCGCGACGCCCGCCGCGAGGAGGCCACCCGCCTGGGCATCCGCAACGAGGCCTTCGCCGAGAAGTGGTTCCACGACCACGAGGAGGGCCTCAAGGGCGGCTGGGACCCGGCCCAGAGGGTGAAGGAGCTCGACGGCGACGGAGTCGCGGCCGAGGTCGTCTTCCCCGACGCCGATGCCGTCGACAGCCAGACCGCGGCCCCCTTCGGGGTGGGCCTGGGCCTGTCCGGCGACCAGGACCCCGAGCTCGGGATGGCCGGCGCCCAGGCGCACAACCGCTGGCTCGCGGAGTTCGTCGCCCGCAACCCCGAGCGGCACTGCGGCGTCGCCCTGTTGCCCGTCACCGCCGAGCCGGCCAAGGTGGTCGCCGAGATCCACCGGGCGAAGGAGTCCGGCCTGGGCGCCCTGATGATCCCCTCCATGTGGGTGGACAAGGCCCCCTACCACGACCGCCGCTACGACCCGGTGTGGGCGGCCGCCGCCGAGACCGGCATGCCCGTCGTCACCCACTCGGGCGCCGCCCCGCGCCACGAGTACGGCGACCACCTGGGCATCTACGTCTCCGAGGTCACCTGGTGGCCCGCCCGCCCGCTGTGGTTCCTGCTGTGGTCCGGGGTCTTCGAACGCCACCCCGGGCTGAGGTTCGGCGTCGCCGAGTCGGGCTGCTGGTGGCTGCCGAACCAGCTGTGGTTCATGGACCGCCTCTATCTCGGCGCGCACGGCGGCAAGAAGCTCTCGCCCTTCGCCGAGCTGAAGCGCCCGCCGAGCGAGTACCTCGACCGGCAGGTCTTCGTCTGCGCCACCAACACCAAACGCCGCGAACTGGCCCAGCGCTACGAGATCGGCGTGGACAACATCCTGTGGGGCTCCGACTTCCCGCACCCCGAGGGGACCTGGCCCGACACCCGCGCCTGGCTGGCCCGGACCTTCCACGACATCCCGGTGGCCGAGACCCGCCGGATGCTGGGCCTGGCGGCGGCCGAGGTCTTCGGCTTCGACACGGGGAAGCTCGCCCCGATCGCCCGCCGGATCGGCCCCACCCCGGCCGAGCTGGGCCAGTCGCCCGACCAGGCGTCGGTGGAGGCCTCCTGGGCCCGCTCCCGCGAGGTGGGCCGGCACTGGCTGACGGACAACGACTTCCCGGTCCTGGGGGTCTCGTCATGACGGAGGACCGCTACACGGTCATCTCGGCCGACTGCCACGCGGGCGCCGACCTGCTGGACTACAAGCCCTACCTCGCCAAGCGCCACCACGACGCGTTCGACGCCTGGGCCGCCACCTACGTCAACCCGTACGAGGACCTCCTCGCGGACACCGCCGACCGCAACTGGAACTCGGCGCGGCGGCTGGCGGAGCTGGAGGCGGACGGCATCGTCGCGGAGGTGGTCTTCCCGAACACCATCCCTCCCTTCTTCCCGAAGGCCTCCCTGATGGCGCAGCCGCCGACGGCCGCCGAGTACGAGCTGCGCTGGGCCGGACTCCAGGCCCACAACCGCTGGCTGGCCGAGTTCTGCGCGGACGCGCCGGGCCGGCGGGCGGGGGTGGCGCAGATCCTGCTGAACGACGTGGACGCGGCGGTGAAGGAGATCCGCCGCACCCGGGAGGCCGGGCTGACGGGGGGCATCCTGCTGCCCGGCGTCCCGCCCGGCTCGACCGTCCCCGAGTTGTACTCGGACGCGTACGACCCCCTCTGGGCGGTCTGCGACGAACTGGACGTCCCGGTCAACCACCACGGCGGCTCGGCGTCCCCGCCGCTGGGCGACGAGCCGGCGGCCCGCGCCGTCTTCATGGTCGAGACCACCTGGTTCTCGCACCGCGCCCTGTGGCACCTGATCTTCGGCGGCGCCTTCCGCCGCCACCCGGGCCTGAAGCTGGTCCTCACGGAGCAGGGCTCGGGCTGGATCCCGGGCGTCCTCCGGATGCTGGACTACTACCACGGCCGCCTGGTCGCCGCCTCGTCCACGGCGGAGTCCAAGTTCGGGGCGGGGCTCGCCGAGGCCATGGGCAAGGGCCCGAGCGAGGTGTGGCGGGACAACTGCTTCGTGGGGGCGAGCTTCATGCGCCCCCACGAGGTCCCGCTGCGGGACCGGATCGGCCTCGACAAGATCATGTGGGGCAGCGACTACCCCCACGACGAGGGCACCACGCCCTACTCCCGCGAGGGCCTGCGGATCGCGTACGCGGGTCTGCCGAAGGAGGAGGTCGCGGCGATGGTCGGCGGCAACGCGGCCCGGGTGTACGGGTTCGACCTGGCCCTGCTGGACGCGGTGGCGTCGAAGTGCGGCCCCCTGGTCTCGGAGGTGGCCCAACCGCTGACGTCCGCCCCACCCGACGCCACCAGCCCGGCCTTCGCCCGAGGAGGCTCGGTCCGCGTCTGGTGAGGCGGTTCCCGCCGGGCGGATCACCAGGGGCTCAGCCTCTTGATCCGCTCCGGCGGGATCCGGTCCAGGCCGGCGGAGTGGGTATTCGCCCCGAGTGTGATCGTCAGCCGGTCCAGGTCGGCGAGCGGGGCCAGGTCACAGCCGCCGCTGAGCCGCCCGGTCAACCCCGGACGCGTGAGACCGCGCAGCCCGTGCAGGGCCGCGAGGCCGTTCGGGCGGCGGCAGGCGGTGAGGTCCAGCCCGGAGAGTCCGTCCTGGGACGCGGGTGTCCCAGCGCGGGCCGCCCGTCCGACGGGCCGTGTTGACGGCGAGCCACTGGAGCAGGGTGCTCTTGCCCGAGCCCGCCGGACCCTGCAGCACCGCCCGGTCGGCGGCTCCGAGGGCCTGCTCCGCCTTGACGGTGGTCGGGTGCGGTCCGGGTTCTCCCGGCTGGAGCCGGTACTCCTCGGCGCTGACCGCCAGGCCGATGTACGCCAGGTCCAGCGGCCACTCCTCCCGCGCCCGGCCGGTCGTCAGGCCGAACAGCCGGAGCCGGCCGTGGGTGTCGGCCATCCAGCGGGCGTACCGCTCCTCGAAGGCGTGCGCCGTCCCGTCGCCGCGTTCGGCCAGCCGGTCCACGGACCGCTGCAACGCCCCGGTGCGGCGTACCAGTTCCACGTCGGCCCGCGCCCCGAACGAGGGCAGCGTCGTCAGGTACTCCACCGCGTGCGCGCACGCCAGCCGGATCAGGTCCCGGGCCAGGGCCTCCGCCCCCGGGCTCAGTCCCGCCCCCGCGGGCACCGGCAGCAGCGCCGTCAGCCGCGCGGGGTCCAGGTCGGCGGCGAACAGGGCGTCCGCGCCGGCCCCGCCCAGTGCCGCGAACGCGTCGGCCACCGCGTCGAGCGCCGCCAGGCGTTCGTGCTCCGGTAACCCGGACCCGGCTCCGCCCAGCCGCTCCGCCGGCCCCTCGGCCGGCCTCCGCGCCTCCGGCGGGCCCAGCTCCTCCGGCCGGCGCCAGCGCGCGGCCGGCCGGACCGGCCGGTCCGTGAGCCTGGCGCCCGGCACCTGCCCCAGCCGGGTCCTCCACAGCCACCCCGCCGCCGTGCTGGCCGCCCTCAACACCGCCGTTTCCGCCCCTGCCATGCGCCCTCCCCCTTGTACCCCGGGTAACCCCGTCGGATACTGATCGGTAACAACCCCTAGCGGCACCCCGGAACCCGCCCTAAGGTGCGCCCATGCCCAATCTGCCCGATGTCGTGCTGTGGTCCATACCCGCCTTCGTGCTGCTCACCGTCATCGAGGTGGTCAGCTACCGGCTCCATCCCGACGAGGACGCCGCCGGCTACGACGCCAAGGACGCGGTCACCAGCGTCACCATGGGCATCGGGAGCATCGGCTTCGACCTGCTCTGGAAGATCCCGGTCGTCGCGGTCTTCACCGCCGTCTACGAACTGACCCCGCTGCGGGTGCCGTTCCTGTGGTGGACCGCCCTGCTGATGCTCCTCGTGCAGGACTTCCTCTACTACTGGCAGCACCGGCTGCACCACGTCATCCGCATCCTGTGGGCCTGCCACGTGGTCCACCACAGCAGCAGGCGGTTCAACCTCACCACCGCCCTGCGCCAGCCCTGGACCAGCGCGACCACCTGGTGGTTCTACCTGCCGATGGTCGCCCTCGGCGTCCACCCGGCCGCGATCCCGTTCTGCTACGGCATCAACCTGCTCTACCAGTTCTGGGTGCACACCGAGCGCATCGGGAAGCTGCCGCGCCCCTACGAGTACGTCTTCAACACCCCCTCCCACCACCGCGTCCACCACGCCTCCCAGGGCGGCTACCTGGACCGCAACTTCGGCGGCATCCTGATCGTCTGGGACCGGATGTTCGGGTCCTGGGTGGGGGAGACCGAGCGGCCCGTCTACGGGCTCACCAAGAACATCGGCACCTACAACCCGCTGCGCGTGGCCACCCACGAATACGCCGCCATCGCCCGCGACGTCCGCGCCGCCCGCAGCTGGCGCGAGCGGGCCGGGCGGATCTTCCGCGGGCCCGGGTGGCAGCCCGCCCCGGCCGCGGCCGCGCAGCCCGAGAAGGCGCCGGAGCCCGCCGCGTGAGTGCCGTCCAGTCCCGTATGCGGTCCGCACCGGGAAGCGCCGGTACCGCCGGGCGGGTGCTCCTCGCCGCCTTCGCCGTGGCCTCGGCGGCCGACCTCGTCTCGCTGCTCGCCGGCTGGCACCCCGGGCACCTGATCGCCAAGCCGCTGCTGATGCCGCTGCTGGTCGGGTACGTGCTGACGCTCGGCGCCCCCCGGCTGCTGGTCGCCGCGCTGCTGTTCGGCTGGGGCGGGGACCTCGCCCTGCTCTTCGACGCCGAGCCCGCCTTCCTCGTCGGCATGGGCTCGTTCGCCGCCGGGCACATCTGCTACCTGGTCCTGTTCGGGAGGGGCCGGACGAGCCCCGCGCTCGGGGGCGCGTACGCCCTGGCGCTCGTCGGGACCGTCGCGCTGCTGTGGGGGGACCTGCCGGCCGGACTGCGGATCCCCGTCGCCGGCTACAGCCTGCTGCTGGCCTCGATGGCCTACCGCTCCAGCGCCCTCGGCCGGGTCGCCGGGGCGGGCGGGGCGCTGTTCCTGCTCTCCGACAGCCTGATCGCCACCGGCGTGGCCGAGTGGCCCCAGCTCCCGCGCCCCGACTTCTGGATCATGGCCACCTACCTCGCGGCCCAGTACCTGCTGGCCCTTGGCGCGGTCCGCCCGGAGCAGGCGTACCGTAGGGAGGTCATACAAGACTGAACGATCTTCAACCGGAGGGCTGCACCACCATGCGCGCCACCGTCATCCACGCCCCGCACGACATCCGCGTGGAGGAGGTGCCCGACGCTGCGATCCAGCGCCCCGAGGACGCCGTCGTCCGCGTCCTGCGTGCCTGCATCTGCGGCAGCGACCTGTGGGCCTACCGCGGCGAGGCCCAGCGCCAGCCCGGCCAGCGCATCGGCCACGAGTTCCTCGGCGTGGTCGAGGAGACCGGCTCCGCCGTCTCCGGCCTGAAGGCCGGGGACCTGGTCGTGGCCCCCTTCATGTGGTCCGACGGCACCTGCGACTACTGCTCCGAGGGCCTGTACACCTCCTGCGTGCACGGTGGCTTCTGGGGCTCGGTCGGCTTCGACGGCGGGCAGGGCGAGGCCGTGCGGGTCCCGCACGCCGACGGCACCCTGGTGAAGCTGCCCGCCGCGGCCGCCTCCGACGACCACCTGCTGACCGGACTGCTCGCCCTCTCCGACGTCATGGGCACCGGCCACCACGCCGCCCTGGGCGCGGGCGTCCGCGCGGGCTCCACCGTCGCCGTCGTCGGCGACGGGGCGGTCGGCCTGTGCGGGGTCCTCGCGGCCAAGCGGCTCGGCGCCGAGCGGATCATCGCCCTGGGCCGGCACAGCGCCCGTACCGACATCGCCAAGCTCTTCGGGGCCACCGACGTGGTCGCCGAGCGCGGCGAGGCGGCCGAGGCGGCCGTCCGCGAGCTGACCGGCGGCCAGGGCGCGCACTCCGTCATCGAGGCGGTGGGCACCGAGCAGTCCATGCGCACCGCCGTGAACATCACCCGCGACGGCGGCGCCATCGGCTACGTCGGCGTCCCGCACGGCAGCGGAACCGGCCTGGACCTCGGCGTGATGTTCGACCGCAACATCAGCCTGCGCGGTGGCGTGGCGCCGGTCCGCGCGTACATCCCGGAGCTCCTGGAGGACGTGCTCAGCGGCGCGATCGACCCGGCGCCCGTCTTCGACCGGGCGGTGTCCCTGGACGAGGTCCCGGACGGCTACCGCGCGATGGACGACCGCAGCGCCCTCAAGGTCCTGATCAAGCCCTGACCGGGCGGATGCCGAAGGGGGCCGGCCGGGTGAGCCCCGCCCGGCCCCTTCCCGTCACCGCTTCACGGCCTTGAGGGCGTCGACCACGCCCGAGCCGTAGAAGCCGGTCTGCCCCCACTTGGCCTGGCAGGTGGTGGCGTCGACCAGGGTGCCGGTGGCGTCGTAGATCTTGTCCGGGCAGGCGGTCTTCGTCGCCTGGGCCTTGAGCATCGCCTGGAGCTGGGAGGGCGTCGCCCCCGGGTGGGTGCTCTTGAGCAGGGCCGCGACGCCCGCGACGTGCGGGGTGGCCATCGAGGTGCCCTGCTTGTAGCCGTAGCCGCCGCCCGGGAGGGTGGACAGGACCCGGCCGTTGGCGTCGGGGGTGGCGGGGATCTGCCACTTGTCGCCGCCGGGGGCGGCCACGTCGACGACGCCGAGGCCGTAGCTGGAGTAGTACGAGCGGAATCCCTTGTCGCCGGTCGCGCTGACCGTGACCACGCCCGGCAGCTGCGTGGGCAGGTCCAGGCAGACCTTCGGGTCTATGGTGCGCGGCGCGGGGGTGCCGTCGTCCGGGCTGGTGTCGTCGGTGATCGAGTCGGCGGCCAGGTCCCAGTTCTCGTTGCCGGCGGCGGCCACGTTCAGCACGCCCTTGCGCTCGGCGTACCGGCCGGCCCGGGTGAGGGCCTCGACCAGTGCCTTCTGGTCGTCGTCCGTCTTGCAGTTGAAGTACCAGGGGTCGACGTAGTAGCTGTTGTTGGTCACCGCGATCCCCTTCTCGGCGGCGAACATGAACCCGCAGACGACCGCCTCGGTGTAGAAGAGGCTGGTCCCGGGCTCGCTCACCTTGATCGCGGCGACCTTGACGCCCGGTGCCACGCCGCTGACGCCGAGGCCGTTGCGCGCGGCGGCGATGGTGCCCGCCACGTGCGTGCCGTGGTCGCTGCCGTCGGGGTACGGGCGCCACGCGCCGTCCGTGGTGTCCGCGACGCCGCCGACGCAGTTGGCGGACTGCTCCTTGGAGAAGTTCGGGGCGAGGTCGGGGTGGGTGTCGTCCACGCCCGTGTCGATGACGCCCACGGTGACGTTGCGGCTGCCCGCGTTCACCTTCTGGGCCTGGTCGGCCCCGATGGCCCGCAGGTCCCACTGGTTGGCTTCGAGGGGCTCCTGCCCCGGTTCGGCCGCCGCGGCGGCCCGCGCGGCGTCGGTGTCGGAGAGCCTCTGGGTGGTGCCCTCCTCGGTGGTCTGCACCGTCTGGAGAGGGGCCGTACGGGTGGCTCCGACGGACACGAACAGGTTCCGCTGGGCCCGCAGCCGCTTGGCGAAGTCCGGGTTCTGGGAATGTGCGACGACGACGCCGATCTGTCCGTAGACCGTCACCACCGTCCCGCCGGCCTCCTCGATGGCCTTCCCGGCCTGCTGGGCCGTCCCGTACGCGGTCAGGTTCGCCACGTACGAGAGCGCGGGGCCGGCGGCGGCTGTCGGCGCGGCCGTCGCCGAGCCCGCCGTGTCGCCCAGCGGCGCGGCCGAGGCAGCCAGCGAGGGCAGGAAGGCGAGTGAGGCCGTGAGCGCCAGGCCGACCGGAACGGTGAGGGCACGCCGGCGGCCGGATCCCAGAGGAGCCATGGGTTCTCCACATCATCCGTGAATGAGCAGTCCGCACGCGGTCGCGTCGGACGCGTTCATGACAAGGGAACCTAGCGTCGTCGTTCGCCTTTGCGCCATCAGTTCGAGGAATCAGCCGTTTCAAACGCAGGACCGCCGAAGAAACAGCCGGTGTTGAACCGACCCGGCGCGCCGCCCGTGCCGTTCACCGGGGGGCTCGGCACCACGCCCCCCACACGGAGGTTGTTTTGTCCGTCCCCACCGCACCCGCGTCACAAGGAGAACCCCCCGTGACCACGCAAGCAGCGCCGCCGCCCGGCGGCGCGGGACCGGCCGCCGCACAGGTGCCGGCCGAAGAGTTCGCGCGCGTCCAGCAGAGCCCCGAGTTCGCCGAACTGCGCGGCTCCTACCGTTCCTTCGCCTTCCCGCTCACCGTGGCCTTCATCGCCTGGTACCTGCTCTACGTCCTGCTGTCCAACTACGCGGGCGGCTTCATGGGGACCAGGCTCTTCGGCAACGTCAACGTCGCCCTCGTGCTCGGTCTCGCGCAGTTCGCGACGACCTTCCTGATCGCCTGGCTGTACTCGCGGCACGCCGCCGCCAAGCTCGACCCCAAGGCACGGGCCATCAAGGAGAGGCTGGAGGGCGGAGCATGAGCACCGTCCCGCAGCTGACGACCGCCGCCGGCGCCACCGAGCACCGCCCGCTGATCATCACCCTGTTCGCGCTGTTCGTCGTCGCCACCCTCGTCATCACCGTCTGGGCCGGCCGCCAGACCAAGGACGCCGCCGACTTCTACGCCGGCGGCCGCCAGTTCACCGGCTTCCAGAACGGCCTCGCCATCTCCGGCGACTACATGTCCGCCGCCTCCTTCCTCGGCATCGCCGGAGCCATCGCCCTCTTCGGCTACGACGGCTTCCTCTACTCCATCGGCTTCCTCGTCGCCTGGCTGGTGGCCCTGCTGCTGGTCGCCGAGCCGCTGCGCAACTCCGGCCGCTACACGATGGGCGACGTCCTCGCGTACCGGATGCGCCAGCGGCCCGTCCGCACCGCCGCCGGAACCTCCACCATCGTGGTGTCGATCTTCTACCTGCTCGCCCAGATGGCCGGCGCGGGCGTGCTCGTCTCGCTGCTCCTGGGCATCACCGCCGACGGCGGCAAGATCGCCGTGGTCGCCCTCGTCGGCGTCCTGATGATCGTCTACGTGACCATCGGCGGGATGAAGGGCACCACCTGGGTGCAGATGGTCAAGGCGGTGCTGCTCATCGCGGGCGCCATGCTGATCACCTTCCTGGTGCTGCTGAAGTTCGACTTCAACGTCTCCGCCCTGCTCGGCCAGGCCGCCGAGCACAGCGGCCAGGGGACGAAGTTCCTGGAGCCGGGACTGAAGTACGGCAAGGACTCGCTGACCAAACTGGACTTCCTCTCCCTGGGCCTCGCCCTGGTCCTGGGCACCGCCGGCCTGCCGCACATCCTGATCCGCTTCTACACCGTGCCCACCGCCAAGGCCGCCCGTAAGTCCGTGAACTGGGCCATCGGCATCATCGGCGCCTTCTACCTGATGACGATCGCCCTCGGCTTCGGCGCCGCCGCGCTGCTCGACCGGGACGCGATCATCAAGTCCAACAAGGCCGGCAACACCGCGGCCCCGCTGCTCGCCCAGGCCGTCGGCGGCGGACCCGACTCCACCGGCGGCGCGATCCTCCTCGCGGTGATCTCCGCCGTGGCCTTCGCCACGATCCTCGCCGTGGTCGCGGGCCTCACCCTGGCCTCCTCCTCGTCCTTCGCCCACGACATCTACGTCAACGTCATCCGCAAGGGACGGGCCACCGAGAAGGAGGAGATGCGCGCGGCCCGCTGGTCCACCGTGGTCATCGGCGCCGTGGCGATCTTCCTCGGGGCCCTGGCCCGCGACATGAACGTGGCGGGCCTGGTCGCGCTGGCCTTCGCGGTCGCCGCCAGCGCCAACCTCCCGACGATCCTCTACAGCCTCTTCTGGAAGCGCTTCACCACCCAGGGCGCCCTGTGGTCCATCTACGGCGGCCTGATCTCGGCGGTCGGCCTGGTGCTCTTCTCGCCGGTGGTCTCCGGCAAGCCCACCTCGATGTTCAAGGACGCCGACTTCTACTGGTTCCCGCTGGAGAACCCGGGCATCATCTCGATCCCGCTCGGCTTCCTCCTCGGCTGGCTGGGAACGGTGCTCTCCAAGGAGGAGGCCGACCCGCAGAAGTTCGCCGAGCTGGAGGTCCGCTCCCTCACCGGAACCGGGGCCCACTGAACAGAGGCTCCCCGAGACCGTACGAACACCGTGCGTGGCCGCGTCGTACTTCCGTACGACGCGGCCGTGTTACGTCTCGTTCATTCGGGCACCTCTCGGGGACACACCCGTCGCGTACGCTCGATCCATAGAACCTCTAGATCCGGACAGGGGAGGGGGCCCACAGTGCTTCTCGACACGTACGGCCGCGTGGCCACTGACCTGCGCGTCTCACTCACCGACCGGTGCAACCTGCGCTGTACCTACTGCATGCCCGAAGAAGGCCTGCAGTGGCTGGGGAAGTCCGATCTGCTCAGTGACGACGAGATCGTCCGGCTGATCCGCATCGCCGTCACGCACCTGGGCATCACCGAGGTCCGCTTCACCGGCGGGGAGCCGCTGCTGCGGCCCGGCCTGGTGGGGATCGTCGAACGGTGCGCCGCTCTGGAGCCCCGCCCCAAGATGTCGCTGACCACCAACGGCATCGGCCTCAAGCGCACCGCGCAGGCCCTCAAGGCCGCCGGCCTGGACCGGGTGAACGTTTCGCTCGACACCCTGCGCCCCGAGGTCTTCAAGATCCTCACCCGGCGCGACCGCCACCACGACGTGATCGACGGCATGGCCGCCGCCCGCGAGGCCGGCCTCACCCCGGTCAAGGTCAACGCCGTCCTGATGCCCGGCCTCAACGAGGACGAGGCCCCCGACCTGCTCGCCTGGGCCGTGGAGAACGAGTACGAGCTCCGCTTCATCGAGCAGATGCCGCTGGACGCCCAGCACGGCTGGAAGCGCGACGGCATGATCACCGCCGGGGACATACTCCAGTCCCTGCGCACCCGCTTCACCCTCACCGAGGAGGGCGCCGACGAGCGCGGCTCCGCCCCCGCCGAGCGCTGGCTGGTCGACGGCGGCCCGGCCACCGTCGGGGTCATCGCCTCCGTCACCCGCCCGTTCTGCGGGGCCTGCGACCGCACCCGGCTCACGGCCGACGGCCAGGTCCGTACGTGCCTGTTCGCCACCGAGGAGTCCGACCTGCGCTCCGCGCTGCGCTCGGGCGCCCCGGACGAGGAGATCGCCCGCCTGTGGAAGGTGGCGATGTGGGGCAAGAAGGCCGGCTCCGGACTCGACGACCCGTCGTTCCTCCAGCCGGACCGCCCGATGTCGGCGATCGGCGGCTGAGCTCCCGAAGGGACGGCCTAGCTGTTCTGTCCCGGGAGGTTGTGGACGGGTGACGCAGGTCTCGGCTGAGGGATCTTGAACGGGTGAGGGCCTTCCGGG
>NZ_JBBDHD010000045.1:0-52680 GCF_044129415.1 Streptomyces racemochromogenes | reverse complement strand
GCTCTGGGATGGCTCACCCCCCGTAGACGCTCCCCGCCACCGCGGCGCCTGCTGGCACGCGACGGCCCGGCCCCCGCCCCCGTACCGGCCCCCACCGCCGGTACGGGTCACAGCCGGGCGGCACCGGCCCCCCTCCGGTACCGCCCGCCGACGCCCGGCCGGCCCCTTCGCCGGGCAGGCCCGTCCACAGGGGCGCGACCCCTGTGGACGGGCTCCTCCAGCCGGCCCCCTTCCCCCGGGGGTCTCAGCCGCGCGCTGCCGCGTCCACCCCCTGGGCGCGCAGCGCGCGGCTCACTTCGTCGCGGGCCTCGGTCAGCAGGCGCCGCAGGGCGGGCGGGGGCGCGGCCTCGGCCAGGTAGGCGTCGGTGCGGTCCACCGTCTCCTGTTCGACGAGCAGCCGCGGGTACAGCCCGGTCACCAGGGTCCGGGCCACCTCGGCGGAACGTCCCGCCCACACCTCGCCGATCTCCGCGAAGTACCGGTCGGCGTACGGGCGCAGCAGCTCGCGCTGGCAGCCCTGGGCGATGCCGAGGCCGATGGGGCTGTGGATCCCGCCGACCAGCGCGCGGCGGGTCCCGTTGCCGATGTCGCCCCGTACGGCCGCCTCCCAGGCCTCGGCCTTGGCGGCCGCGTCGGGCCGGGCCGCCAGGGCGCCGGCGGCGTATTCGGCCCCGGCGGTGGTGCCGTCGCGCAGCCGTTCCGCCTCGATCTCGGCGGCACCGGCCTGGTCGCCCCGGACGAGGGCGGCGAGCAAGGCCCAGCGGAGCTCGACGTCGACGACGAGGCCTTCGATCTCCACTGTGCCGTCCCGCAGGCCGGCCACCAGCCGCAGGTCGGCGGTGGTTTCCGCCACCCGGGCCAGCAGCAGCGCCCAGGCGAGCTGGATGTCGCTGCCGGGCTCGGAGGAGGTCAGCCGTTTGCGGGCGGCCTCGGCCACGGTGGCCCGCAGCTGCCGGCGGGCCTGCGGGGCCGTGTACTGGTCGAGGCTGGTCAGCAGGGTGGTGTGCAGGGTCTGGACGACTTCGGTGTCGCTCTCGCTGTCCACGCCGGCCAGGACGAGGTGGACGTAGTCCCCGGCGGCCAGTTCGCCGGAGCGGACCATGTCCCAGGCGGCGGCCCAGGTGAGGGCGCGCGGCAGGCCGTCGGTGAAGGCGCCGACGCCGTCGGGGCTGTCGAGGAGGCCGCTCAGGGAGTGCGGGTCGAGCCGGATCAGGGCGTAGGTGAGGTCATCGTCGTTGAGGAGGACCACGTCGGGCCGGGTGGTCCCCACGAGGGCGGGCACCTCGGTCCGGGCGCCGCGGACGTCGACGTGCACCTGGCCGACCCGGCGCAGCCCGTCCTCCCTCCGGGAGTAGAGCCCCACCGCCAGCCGGTGCGAGCGCAGGTACGGGTGCTCGGCCGGGGCCTCCTGGAGGACGGCGAAGGAGGTGAAGCGGCCCTCCTCGTCCACCGTGTGGTCGGGGCGCAGGGTGTTCACGCCGGCCCGGCCCAGCCATTCCTGCGCCCACGCGCCCAGGTCCCGCCCGGAGGCCTCCTCCAGCGCGCCGAGCAGGTCGGCGAGGGTGCTGTTGCCCCAGGCGTGGCGGGCGAAGTACGTGCGCATGCCGGCCAGGAACGCCTCGTCGCCGACCAGGGTGACCAGCTGTTTGATGGCCGAGGCGCCCTTGTAGTAGGTGATCTGGTCGAAGTTCTCCAGGGCCTGCTCGATGTCGGCGGCCGGGCTGGCGACGGGGTGGGTGGAGGGGAGCTGGTCCTGCCGGTAGGCGTTGGCCTTGTCGGCGTTGGCGAAGCCGGTCCAGGAGTCGTGCCAGCGGGTCGTGGCGACCTGGGCGCGCACCGACATGTAGGTCGCGAAGGTCTCCTTCAGCCAGATGTCGTCCCACCAGCGCATGGTGACCAGGTCGCCGAACCACATGTGGGCCAGTTCGTGGAGGACCGTCGCGGCGCGCCGGTGGCGGACCGCGTCGGTGACCTTGGAACGGAAGACGAAGTTCTCGCGGAGGATGACGGTGGCCGCGTTCTCCATGCCGCTGAGGTTGTACTCGGGGACGAAGACCTGGTCGTACTTGGCGAAGGGGAAGTCGGTGTCGAAGGCCTCCAGGTAGAAGTCGAGGCCGCGCTTGGTGGTCTCGAAGAGTTCCTCGGCGTCCAGGTGCCCGGCGACCGAGGCGCGGCTGGCGAGGCGCAGCGGGACCTCCTGCCCGGACTTGGCGGTGTAGTGGTCGGCGACCAGGTGGTACTCGCCCGCGACGATCGAGGTCAGGTAGGTGGGCAGCGGCGGCGTGGGCGCGAACCGCCAGACGGCGGCGCCGTCCGGGCCCGGCTCGGGCTCGGGGGTGGGCGAGGCGGACAGGACCGTCCAGGCGGCGGGGGCGGTCACGGTGAAGGTGAACGGGGCCTTCAGGTCGGGCTGTTCGAAGGTGGTGAAGACCCGGCGGGCCTCCTGTACCTCGAAGTGGGTGAACAGGTACACCTTCCCGTCCACCGGGTCCACCGAGCGGTGCAGTCCCGCGCCGGTATTGGAGTACGCGCAGTCCGCGACGACGAGGAGCTCGTTGTCCGCGGCGAGCCCGTCCAGGTGGATGCGCCCGCCGCGGTGGACGGTGTCCGGGTCGAGGGCGCGCCCGTTGAGGGTGATCCCGTGGACCCGCTCGGCCAGCAGCTCCGCGAAGGTGGACGCGGGTCCGGCGGGGTCCGCGGTGAAGCGGACGAGCGTGGTCGAGCGGAAGGTGTCGGGGCCCCGGGTGAGGTCGAGGCCGATCTCGTAGGAGGTGACCGAGAGCAGGGCACTCCGGGCGGCCGCTTCTTCGTAGGTCAGGTTCGGGCCGCTCATGGTGGTGCTCCTCGTCTGTGTGGTGGTGAAGGGGGCGGGGGTTACGCGGCGGGGACGAGCCGGCTGGGGTCCAGGGGGTGGTCGAGGGCGGCGACCCCGATCGGCGCGGGGTCGCCGCCGGTCAGCCGCTCGGCCAGGGACCGGGCGATGAGCGGGGCGAACTTGAAGGAGGTGCCGCCACAGGCCGCGTAGGCGTACCCGGTGCCGCCGAGCGCCACCAGGAGCGGGCCGCCGGTGTCGGCGAAGGACATGTAGTAGGCGTCCTTGGCGTCGAGGATCCAGGCGGGGCCGATGCCGGGGATCAGGTCGGCGAACTCCGCCTCCAGCTGCCGGCGGAAGACGTCCTCGGTTCCGTAGTCGGTGATCTCGTCGACCTCGCGGCAGACGGACGCCGAGGTGATCTTGAGGGCGGTGCCGGCCACCGGCGGGATCAGCCAGGCGCCGCGCCGGGTGCCGAGCGACGGGACGGCCGGGGTGGCCGCCCAGGCGGCCGCCTGCCCCCGGGGGACCCGGCAGTACAGCAGGGACTGGCGGAACAGGACCAGCCGTTCGGCGATCCCCGGCGGCAGCAGCCCGCGCGACCAGGGGCCCACCGCGACCAGGACGGCGTCACCGCGCAGTACCCGCCCGTCGGTCAGCCGGACGCTGCCGCCGTCGCCGTCGACCTCGGTCGCCGCCCGGTGCTCGATCAGTTCGATGCCGGGCTGCCACTTGAGCCAGGCGACACAGGCGTTCAGGACGCGGTCGGCGAGCAGGACGCCCGCCTCGTCCTCCAGTACGGCGCCCAGCGCGCCGTCCAGGTACAGGTGCGGGTAGCGGTCGGCGAGACCGCCCGCGGTCAGCTCCCGGGCCCTTCCCCCGGCGCCGGCGACGAGCAGCGCTCCGGCGGCGGCGGCAGCGGGGGGCAGCACGGTCAGGGCGCCGACCTGCTCGTAGAAGCGGGTCGAGAGGAGCTCTTGCAGTTCCAGCCAGCGGTGGTGCGCCCGCAGCGCGGCCGCGGTGGCCGGCGGATCGGTGGGGTGCAGGGCCCGCAGGATCCGGTGCTGGTCGAAAGAGGTGGCCCGGTTGAAGGGGATGGGGCCCTGGTCCACGATCGTGACCTTGTGCCCGCCGAGTACGCACTCGACTGCCGTGAGCAGGGCGATCACGCCTCCGCCCACCACTGTCACCCTCATCGCACACCTCGCTTTCCTTGTCGGCGAAGGTCTTGCCGGCGTCTGCCGGCGGGACCGGTGGTTCAGCTGTCGAGCACGAGCGTGGTGAGGGCGGCCGCCTTGTCGAGGGCCTCCTCGACGCCGTCGGGGTCCTCGCCGGCGCAGATCACGTACGCGTAGCGGGCGAGGTAGCCCTCCGGCGGGAGCAGCAGGGTGGTGCCGGGCTCCACCATCGGGACGGCTTCCAGCAGGCCGGGGCTGTCGGCGGGGACGGGTACGTCGACCGAGCGGACGGTGCCGTTGGCGTGCGGGTAGAGGAAGCGGATGCCGACGGTGCGCCGGTGGGCCGGGGTCCACTCGGGGCGGACGCCGGTGGCCGCGTCCACGGCCAGCGCGGCCGGGTCGACGCCGGTGGCGAGCTTGCCGAGGTAGGGGATGAGGTCGCCGCCGAGCCGGGCGTTCACCTCGATGATCACCGGGCCGCGGGAGGTCAGCTTCACCTCGGTGTGGGTGATGCCGTACGCGATCCCCAGCTCGCGGTGGGCCGTCCGCAGGACGTGCAGCAGCTCCGGGTCCTCCAGCAGCGGGTCGGTGGCGCTGAGGGTGTGGCCGGTCTCCTCGAAGTACGGGGCGGGGCCCAGCTCCTTGTGGGCGAGGAACAGCGGGGTGTACGTGCCGTCGAAGTTGACGCCGTCGATGCTGATCTCGGGGCCGGTCACGCACTCCTCGACCAGCACCCCGCCCTCGTAGGACAGGGAGCCGCCGCGGCTCGCGGAGTCCGCGACGTCGAAGGCGCTGAGCACCTCGTCCGGGCCGTCGACGCGGATGACGCCGATGCTGGCGCCCATGCCGCGGGGCTTGAGGACGACCGGGTAGCCGAAGGAGTCGGCGGTCACGAGGGCCTCGTCGGCCTCGGTGACGTAGGCGAACCGGGGCTGGGGCAGTCCGGCGGCGGTGAGCACCCGCCGGGTGTTGTGCTTGTTGCGGCAGTTCTCCACGCCGGCGACGGTCAGGCCGGGCAGGCCGAGCCGCTCGGCGATGTGGGCGGTGGCCACCACGAGGGTCTCGTCGTAGCTGAACACGCCCGCCACGCGGTGGGTGCGGGCCACCTCCTCGGCGGCCGCGACCAGCGCCTCCTGGTCGGGGACCAGGCGTTCGGAGTCCAGCAGGGGGACCGTGGTGGACCCCCGTACGTAGGGTTCCTGCCAGGTGGGGTCCACCGCGTCCAGGATCCAGACCGGGTGGCGGCGGGCCGCGCCCGCGAGCAGGTACTCGCGGTAGGGGCGGCCCCCGCTGCCGACCAGGATCACCACTGCGTCGTCCGTCATGTCCTTCACCTCGTTCGTCGTTGGTCGTGCGTCGGTCGTGTGCTCGTCCATCGGTGTGCCGTTCCCGCGCGTCAGCCGGCCGCGGTGGCCAGGACCCGGTCGCCGGCGGTCGATATCGCCGCGACGCGCGGCGCGGCGATGCGGAGGTAGTCGGCGGTGTCCAGGGCCACGGAGCGGTCCAGGCGGGCGGCGTTGAACCAGATCTCGTCGTGGTCGAGCAGCCGCTCGTCGACGACCAGGTGGAGGTCCGGGTGGAAGCCGAACGGCATCACCGTGCCGCTGACGCTGCCGGCGAGGCGTTCCGCGATCTCCCGCGTGGCGAAGGCGGTGCGGCCGCAGCCGCCGACCAGGTCCGCCAGGGCGTCCATGTCGACCTGGCGGTCGCCGGGCACCACGGCCAGCACGTACATGCCGGAGCGCTTGGTGAGGCCGACCCGGACGATCATGCACTTGGCGGCCTGTTCGAGCGGGTGGCCGCGCAGCAGGCTCGCGAGGTCCGTGCGTCCCTCGGCCGGGTGGTCGACCAGCCGGTAGCGGGCCTGGTGGGAGTCGAGGAGGTCGATCAGCTTCCCGTACATCACAGCTCCTGTTCCACGTAGTACCAGTCCTCGGGGTTGATGAGCCCGAAGGGGTTGACGGGTGCGACGCCGTGGAGGCCCTTGGCGACCTCCAGCAGCCGGAAGGGGAAGTTCGGCATCCAGATCACCGGGACCTGCTCGGCGATGTAGTCCTGGTAGGCGTGCAGGTCGGCCAGGTCGTCGCTCTTGACCGTCCGGGCGATCAGGGCGTCGGCCTCCGGGTCGCTGTAGCTGCCGAAGTTGACGGAGGAGCCGGTGGAGTACAGGGCCTCGCCCGTCGGGTAGAAGCCCGGGCCGTAGCCCCAGCCGCCGTTCCAGTCGCTGAACTCCCACAGGCAGGGGCTGTCGGGGCCCGGGGTGCAGGTGGTGTCCTCCAGGACCAGGACGCTCGCCTCGACCTCGGTCAGCTCGATCTCGATGCCCGCCCGGGCCGCGTCGGCGGCGAACTTCCGCATCACCTCCGTGAGGGTCTCGTGGCCCTGGGCGTAGCGCATCGAGAACCGCAGCGGGGTGCCGGCCGGGATGCCCTCGCCGGCCTCGCCGGGGCCGGTGCCCGGGCGGACGCAGAGGGCGGGGGTGGTGGAGGTGTCCCAGCCGTTGGCCTCCAGCAGGGCGCGGGCCCGGTCGACGTCGAAGGGGTACGGGTCGTGGCGGCGGGCGGGGGAGAGCAGGGGGCTGTCCGGGAGGGCCGGGACGGGCCCGGTGGTCGGGTAGCCGTAGCCCTTGTAGACGTCGCGGATGGCGCCGTTCGAGTCGAGGCAGGACTGGAGGGCCTGGCGGAAGTAGAGCTCCTTGAAGATCCGTCCCTTGACGGTCGGGTTGTTGAAGTTGATCGGGAAGTAGTGGATTTTGTAGGTGAGTTGGGGAAGCAGGTCGTAGTGCTCGCCCAGCGGGTTGGGGCCGCCGGCCATCGGGTCCTCGGCCGGCTCGGTGATCTCGTCGAACGGCAGGAAGCCGATCTGGACGCCGTCCGGGGTGTCGGGTCCCTTGAGGAGGCGCTCGTACTGGTCGCCGTCCGAGTCGGTCGGGATCAGCCGGAACTCGTCCAGCCAGGGCTTGTTCGGGCCCGAGTAGCTCTCGTTCGGAACGAGCACGCACTCGCCGGAGACGCCGTCGATGGTGTAGCGGTCCATCTTCCAGGGGCCGTTGACCACGCTCCACACGGGGCTGGTGTCCCAGCCCGCGCGGTCGTCGTTGCAGGCCCGCAGGTAGGCGTAGACGGCGGAGGCCTGCGCCGGGTCGTGGGTGGCGTCGGCCGGCGCGTCGTCGGCGGTGCGGTCCCAGGCCTTCGGCAGCGGCGTGATGGTGCTGAACTGGTTCATCAGCACCCAGTTGTGCGAGTACGCGTCGTCGAAGGTGAAGCTGACCTTGTCCTCGGCGACCTTCCCGTAGGAGACCAGGTTGTCGGGGAAGAAGCCCGGGGTGTAGCCGCCGAAACGCTCCTTCTCCGCCTCCAGCAGGTGCATCCACAGCATCACGCCGTCGGCGTCGACCGTCTCGCCGTTCGACCACTTGTACGGCTTGATGGTGATCGTCGCCGTCCGCCCGTCGGCGTCCCACACGGGGGGCTCGGCGAGGCTGCGCTCGTAGTCGACCGTCGGCTGGCCGCCGCTGCCGTACCAGTACAGCGGCCGGTACATCAGCGTCTGGAACTCGTGCAGGTTGGCGACGCCGTAGTAGTCGCCGGGGGTGAACGGGAAGACGAACACCGGGCTGAACCCGCTGGTGCAGGCCCAGGTGACGCTTCCGCCGCGGCGCGGGGTCAGGGTGGTCGTGCTCATGTCAGTACCTCTTCCAGGGCGGACTCGCCGCTGCTCGCGCCGGCGCCGTAGCGCTCCCAGCGCTCGTTCAGCCGGATGCGCCCGTCGGCGAGGAACTCGGGGGTGCTCCAGCACCGCCCGGCCACCACTTCGCCGTCGTCGAGCACCATCGTGTAGGTGAATTCGAGCTTCCCGTCGGCCGCGACGCGGCCGGTGAGGGAGCCCCGGCGGACCGGCCCGCCGTCGAAGTGGGCCCACAGCAGGTCGCCCTCGTGGCGGTAGTGGCCGATGGGGGCGCTCTCCCCGGGCGCGTAGCCGGTGTTGCGGAAGCGCCTGCCGTCGTAGTCGATGCTCACCGGCGGATCTCCAGCGTGCAGCACTTCACCGATCCGCCGGCCTTCAGCAGCTCCGAGGTGTCCACCGCGTGCGGGACGAACCCGCGCTCGCGCAGCTCGGAGATCAGCCCGGTGGCGGTCTCCGGCAGGACCACGTTGAGCCCGTCGCTGACCGCGTTGAGCCCGAAGGCCTCCGCGTCCTCGCGGGAGGCGATGACCGCCTCCGGGTACAGGGCCCGCAGGACCGCCAGGCTCTCGACCGAGAACGCCGCCGGGTAGTACATGACCGTCTCGTCGTCCAGGACGCACAGGGCGGTGTCCAGGTGGTAGAAGCGCGGGTCGACCAGGGTCAGGACGACCACGTGCAGTCCGAAGAAGGCCTTCAGCCCCTCGTGCGCCGCCGCGTCGCTGCGGAAACCGGTGCCGGCCAGGATGCGCCGGCCCGCCGGGGCGAAGTCCCCCTCGCCCTCGTTGACGTACTCCGGGACGTGGACCTCGGCGTAGCCGCGCTCGGCGAACCAGCTCCGGTACGCGTCGGCCTCCGCGGCCCGCTCCTCGTGGCGGAAGCGGGCCACCAGCACCTTCCCGTCGACGACGGTGGCCCCGTTGGCGGCGAACACCATGTCCGGCAGGCCCTCCACCGGGTCGATCAGGTCGACCTCGTGGCCCAGTTCCAGGTACAGCTCCCGCAGCCGCTCCCACTGGGCCATCGCCAGCTCGGCGTCCACCGGCTTGTCGGGACGCATCCACGGGTTGATGGCGTAGCTGACCTCGAAGTGGGCGGGCGGGCACATCAGGTAGTGCCGCTTGGTCGCCTCACGCATGCTCCGGCCTCATCTCGGTGCGGATGCGGCTGGCCATCACGTGGGCCGTGCTCAGGGCCTCCTCCAGCGAGGAACCGCGGGCACCGAGGAAGCCGAGGATGTTGTTGCCCGCGGGCGGCCGCTTGATGACCGTGCCGGGGGTGGCCGTGATCTTGAGGAAGAAGACCGAGGGGTCCTCGGCCGCCCCCTCCGGCACCTCGATCGAAGCCACCGTCCCCGATCCGCTGATCAGGCACATCGCGGCGGTGTGCACCTCCGTCGGGGAGTACGCGGAGACGTCCGGGCGGGCTCCCCGCGAGACGTCCGCCACGCACCGGATCGGGTCGTGGCCGGCGCTGATCCGCGCCATGTGGTCCAGGCCGCCGCCGCCGGGGCGGACGGCGATCTCCAGGACGAACGGCCGGCCCTGGTGGAAGCGGATCTCGGCGTGGAGCACGGCCCGGCGCAGCCCCTGGGCGTGGGCGGCGGTCCGCACCACCTGGTGCACTTCGGCGACCTGTTCGGGCGTCAGGGAGGTCGGCGCGTGGTGCACGTCGTCGTCGAAGGTGCCGCTCTCGACGGTGATCCGGTCGACGATGGAGCCCAGGTAGACCTCGTCGTCCCAGGCCACCGCCTCGATGAGGTGCTCGTGGCCGTCGAGGTAGCCCTCGATGATGACCCCGTTCGGGCCCAGGTCGAGGCCCTCGGCCTCCATCAGCGCCCAGGTCATGGTCTCGATGCCGGTCATCACGTCGGCGAAGCGGACCCGCATCTCCTCGTGGTCGTCGACCTTGAAGACGAAGTTGCTCGCCGCGCCCAGGGTGGGCTTGAGGATGAGCGGGTAGCCGAGCTCGGCGCCGGCGGCCAGGGCCGTCTCCACGTCCGCGGCGAAGCGGAAGGCGGGGTGCGCGGCGCCGCCGCGCTCGTGCGCCTGGCGCATCAGGTACTTGTTGCGGCTGGTGCGGGCGGCCTCGACCCCGATGCCCGGCAGGCCCAGGGCCTCGGCGACGGCCGCGACGGCGACCACGCCCGACTCAGAGAAGGTCAGGACCCCCTCGAACTCCTCCTCGGCGTGCCACTGCTTGGCCGCCGTGATGATGTCCTCGATCTGCTGGGACCCGGCGATCCGGTAGCGGGAGGCCTCCCAGAAGTCCTCGGTGCCCAGACCGTTGAGCACGTACAGCTCGGCCCCGAGCGCCTCGACCTGCTGGTAGCGCGACACGTAGTACGTGGCGTTCTGGCTGGCCTCTACGGCGAGCAGCTTCATCTCGTTCGCCCTCTCAGGACTTGGCCGCGGCGGCCACGAGGACCTCGGCGTCGGCGTCGGATGCGGAGTCGGCGGCCGGAGCCGGAGCCGGGGCGGCGGCGGGCTCGTCGCCGGCGGCGGACGCCGCGAGGAAGGACTTCGGCAGGGCCAGGACGGTCGCCGTCGCGACGACCACGACCAGGGCGGACAGGGCGTAGAAGCCGTACTGCACCTTGGTGGCGTCGACCAGCAGCGAGATGCCCGTCACGGCGGCGGTGCCGGCCGCGAGGCCGAAGGCGTTGGTGGCGCCGAAGACGAAGCCGGTGCGCTCCTCGGGGGCGGCCTTCATCAGGGCGGTGCGGGCCGCGATGCGGGCCACGCAGAAGGTGATGCCGGCGAACGGGATGGCCGCCATCATCGCGTACAGGTGGAGGGACTCGGTGACCAGGATGACGGCCCAGACGAGGTACCCGATGAGGGCCGTCTTCACGAGCCCGGACTTGGCGCTGAGCTTGCCGAAGGTCCACGGCGCGGCCAGGGCGCCGATGCCGAACAGGGCGTCGACGATGCCCAGGTAGCCGGTGTTGCTGTGGAAGGCGTCGATGACCAGGACCAGCATGATGCTGTTGCCGGTGATGATGACGATGTTGCCGATGGCGTAGAGCAGGGCGAGGCGGGCCAGCGGCGGGCGGGGCCCGGAGGCCTTGGCGGCGGCGGTGGCCTTGGCGGCCGTGGCGGCCGCGGCGGCGGCGCTCGTGGAGCCCGCCGGGCGGCGGCCGATCGCGAACAGCATCAGGGCGGAGACGAAGAACGTCGCGGAGTTGAAGTAGAAGAGGGCGTCGACGCCGGTCCAGACGATCACCCAGCCGCCGAGGGCGGCCGAGGCGAGCGAGCCGGCCTGGATGGCGACCTCGGAGTTGCCGTTGAACTTGGCGAGGCGGGCCTCCGGGATGCGTTCCTTGATCAGGGCGTTGCTGGCCGGGAAGAACAGGGCCGCCGAGATCGACAGGACGAAGCTGGCGACGTAGCTGACCGTGGAGGGCTCGCCGCCCAGCGCCAGCCACAGCGGCAGACCGATCGCCGCCACACCGCTGACCAGGTCGGAGGTGACCGCGAGCGTGCGGCGGTCGAAGCGGTCGACGAGCTTGCCGAAGTACACCGACAGCGCGACCTGCGGGATGGTCACGGCGATCATCAGCCAGCTGACCGCGAGCATGGTGTTCTGGGCGGTGAAGACCAGGTAGGAGGCGGCCGTCAGCTGGATGCCGTTGCCGAGGTTGGTGATGAACGTCGCGGGGACGAGCAGCCGTTCGGCCTTGTTGGCCTTCGGCGGGGCGGTCGTGGACACAGGGGTCTCCTCGGGGGGGTCAGACGCGGGCGTCGACCGGCTCGGCGGGGGCGGCGAAGGCCCCCACGGCGGTGGACAGGGTGGGCAGTCGCAGTGCGGGGACGGGGGTGGCCGCGGTGAAGCGGCCCGGGAGGCTCAGGTCCATGCCGGCCGCCTCGGCGCGTTCGGCCAGGTCGACGAGGAGCGGAGCGGCGCAGGCGAGCAGCGCGCGCACGGACAGCAGCAGGTCGCCGGTGGCCGGCAGGTCGCCCGCCGTGGTGCGCCCGGCCTGCTTGAGGAGCCGGTCGAGGTAGACGACGACCAGGTCGGAGGCCCGGTGCAGGCTGAAGCTCGACAGCTCGTAGTGGGCGCGGAAGCGGTCGACGATGATCCCCGCCCGCTCGGCGCCCGTGTCGGACACCGGCAGCCGCGTGCCCTCGGCCACCCCGTCGAGCAGCTCCGCCACCCGGCCGGCCAGCCGGTTCCACGGCTCGACCAGCCGGGAGGAGGCCAGGGAGTCCAGGGCCGCGCGGCTGAAGTTCGTCCGGGAGTGCTCGGGCGCGGTCAGGGCCAGGTAGAACCGGACCAGGTCGCGGGGGACCTCGGCCACCAGGTCGGCGGCCCAGACCACGTGTCCCTTGCTGGTGGAGAACTTCTGGTTCTCCAGCTCGTAGAACTCGTTGGAGACGATCGCGTGCGGTTCGACGTACCGGCCGCCGTGCGCCATCAGCAGCGCCAGGTGCGTCATTCCCCAGAAGTAGACGTTGTCGAATCCGAGGAAGTAGACGAGCTCGATGTCGTTCTCGGCGAGCCAGTGCTCGTCGAACCCGTCGGTGCGGTCGCCCTGCTGGGCGGCCGCCCACCAGGTGCAGTACATCGACGCGGCCATGCCCTCGGCCCACGCGTTGAGGACCTGCCCCGGGGTCTCGGCGAACGGCGCCGGGATGCCCCAGGAGACCGGGTAGGTGATCGGGAAGTCGGGCAGCGGACGGGCCAGCGCCTCCCGCACCAGCTGCTCGGTGTGCGGGCGCAGCACGTCCCGGTGCGAGGCGTAGTAGGCGATCAGCCGGTTGCGGTACTCCTCCATCGGGAGCACCAGGATCTGCGCCTCGCGGTGGGTGACCACCGCGTCCGGGTCGGTGGTGGAGCGCGGGTTCAGCAGCTCGTCGAAGTTGTTCGGGTGGCCGCAGGACTCGCACAGCCCGCCGCGGCTCTCCAGGAGGCAGACCGGGCAGTCGCCCGCGACCAGACCCTCCACGAGGTACTCGCCGGTGGCCTCCACGTACGGGAAGCGGACCGTCTTCAGCCGGAACGCCCCCGCGGCGTGCAGGTCCGTGACGAAGTCCAGGACGGTGGTCCTGTACCCCTGGTCGAAGGGGGCGAAGCCGTCCACGGCGACCCCCGCCGCCTCCAGGGTGGCGGTGATCTGCGCGGCGGAGCGGTCGGCGAGCTCCTGCGGCTCCAGACCGGCCCGGAGGGCGCTGGCGACGACGTAGGTCTGGCTGTCGTCGGTGCCGCTGGTGTACGTCACCGGGCGGCCCGAGGCGCGCAGGTAGCGCGCGTACACGTCGCCGGCCAGGAACGGACCCGCCAGGTGCCCGGTGTGCAGGTCCCCGTTGGGGGTCGGCGGGGGCGCGATGATGACCGTACGGCGCGTCACTTGGCGCCCTCCGGGTGGCGGGCCGAGAAGCGCTCGGTCATCTCCAGGTCCCACCAGACGCTGTACATCTCGAAGTCCGTGTCGGACTCGTTGACCACCCGGTGCCCGGTACCCGGGGTGAAGTGGACGATGTCCCCCGTCTCGAAGGGCACGCGCTCCCCCTCGGACTCCAGGAACGCGGAGCCGGAGACGGCGATGAAGATCTCGTACTCGTGGTGCGCGTGCGGCGTCGAGGCGGTGCCGGGCGCGATCACGCACCACGAGCCCTCGAAGGGGGCGTTCAGTTCGGGCCAGGGCAGCAGCCGCTGGGCGTCCAGTCCGTTCTCGTGGACCAGACCGGGGCGGTCCAGGTGCTTGATGAGCATCGGGTGGGTCTCTCTCGTGGGGTGGCGGAGTGCGTACGGGGCCGTGCGGCCGTCAGACGGCGGCGCCGGCGAGGGCCAGCTCGCGGGCCTGGGCCGGGATGGCCACGGGGGCGGTCGAGCGGTGCGCGAGGATGTCGAGCGTGATCTCGGCGGAACGGCCCGCGAGGACGCTGAGCAGCGAGTCGGCGATGCCGTGGGTGGCCTCGTTGACGCCCTGCAGGTAGACGGCGGCGCTCGCCGGGCGGCCCAGGTCGAGCCGGTAGTGGCGGCTCACCTCGATCCGCTCCAGGCCGATCGACTCGCCCAGCTCCCGGACCGAGCGCGGCATGTCCCGGACGAAGCCGGTGCCGAGGAGGACCAGGTCGGTGCGCATCTCCCGCTCGGCGCCCGTCTTGCGGTCGGCGAGGGTCAGGACGACTTCGTCGCCGTCCATGCGGGCGCCGCGCACGTCCGTCATGGCCTGCATGCCCAGGCGGCCCTCACCGCTGCGGCGGTCCTGGTAGAACTGCCGGTAGAGGGCGTCCAGGGTGGCCGGGGCCAGACCGCCGTAGTTGGAGCGGTACATCTCGTTCAGCAGCTGCCGGCGGGCCTCGGGGGCCGAGTCGTAGAACTCGTCGATGAAGGACGAGTAGTACAGCTCGTTGGTGAACTTGCTGCTCTCGTAGCCGTTGAGGCCGATGGAGCGCATGATCAGCGTCGGGCGGCACTCGGGCAGGTCGCGCAGGGCCTGGCCGAAGAGCTCGGCGGCGCTCTGCGCACCGCCGATGACGGCCACCCGGTGCGGGAGTTCGGCGTTCACCTCGCGGATGCGCTGCGTGTACTGGGTGCTGTGGATGACCCGCTCGGCCGGCAGGCCGGCGAACACCTCGGGCACGTGGGCGTCGCGGCCCGCGCCGATCACCAGGTAGCGGCACTCGATGGTGTCGCCGTTGGCCAGGGCGACCACCCAGCCGGTGATCTCGCCGTCCTGCGCGGTCTGCGCGGTGACGGAGACGCACTCCCGGCCGTACTCGATGCGCACGGTGGTGAGTTCGTCCGCGACCCACTGGAGGTACTCCGAGATCTCGCTGCGGTACGGGACCCAGCTGCCCAGGTTGACGAAGGCGTCGAGGCGGTCGTTGGCGTGCAGGAAGTTGACGAAGGAGAAGCGGCTCTGCGGGTTGCGCAGGGTCACCAGGTCCTTGAGGAAGGACACCTGGCTGAGCGCGTCGGGCAGCAGCATGCCGCGCTGCCAGACGATGTCCTGGTCGCGTTCGATCAGCAGGGTGTCGCCGGCCAGCTCAGGGGCGAGCTCCTCGATCGCCACGGCCAGGGCCAGGTTCGCCGGGCCTGCGCCGACTGCGAGCAGTTCGACCTTGCGATGTGCCATGGAAGTTACCTCCGTGTGGGACGGGTGAGACAGGTGCGGACGGTCGGCCGAGACGTTTCACCAGGCGACTGGCACCTCCGAGAAGGGGAGCGATAACGGGATTCCACGCCGCGGGGCGATTGCCCGGAAGCCGTGGACGGCACGGACAATCAACTCCGCCGAGACGGGGGCCGGAGCGTTGATTGACCGGCCCTCCAGGGCGCTTCCGGTCAACCTGCGGCGCGATTTCGATGGGCCCCCACACCCATGACAAGGAGTGCTCGTGCCGATCACCGACACCATCACGCCCGCCGGCACGTACTACCGGCCGGCCGCTCCGGCCCGGGTGGCCACCCGCCGCCGCCTGCTCATGTGCCGACCCCGGCACTACGACGTGACGTACTCGATCAACCCGTGGATGAACCCGCAGCTGGCCACCGACAACGCACTCGCGGTCCGCCAGTGGGAGGGGCTGCGCGACCTCTACCTGGACCTCGGCCACGTGGTGGAGGAGATCGACCCCCTCGACGGCCTGCCCGACATGGTGTTCGCCGCCAACGGCGCGACCGTCGTCGACGGCCGGGTCTACGGCGCCCGCTTCC
Source organism: Streptomyces racemochromogenes (assembly GCF_044129415.1). Lineage (GTDB taxonomy): Bacteria > Actinomycetota > Actinomycetes > Streptomycetales > Streptomycetaceae > Streptomyces > Streptomyces racemochromogenes_A. The sequence continues at coordinate 37,341 of NZ_JBBDHD010000045.1, read as the reverse complement.
GGCACGCGGAGCGCACCGCGGAGGGGCCCGCGTACCTGCGCTGGCTGGAGGGCCGCGGCTACAAGGACGTCCTGTGGCCCGAGTACGTGAACGAGGGCGAGGGCGACTTCCTCACCGTCGGCCGGCGCATCCTGGCGGGCACCGGCTTCCGCACCGACCCGCGCTCCCACCTGGAGGCCCAGGAGTTCCTCGGCCTGCCGGTCACCTCGCTGACGCTGGTGAACCCGGACTACTACCACCTGGACACGGCGCTGGCGGTGCTCTCGGACGACGAGGTCATGTACTACCCGGCGGCCTTCTCCCCGGGCAGCCAGGCCGTCCTGCGGGCCATGTTCCCGAGCGCGATCCTGGCGAGCGCCGAGGACGCGGCCGTCTTCGGCCTCAACGCCTTCTCCGACGGCCGCCACGTCCTCCTGCCGGCCGCGGCCACCGGCCTGCACGCCCAGCTGAGGGCCCGCGGCTTCGAGCCGGTCGGCGTCGAGCTCTCCGAGCTCCTCAAGGCCGGCGGCAGCGTGAAGTGCTGCACGCTGGAGCTCCGGGACCGCTGAGGTCCCGGCACCCGATCCGGCCCTGTGACGGGGCACCCCGGGGGTCTGTGGGGTCCCCCGGACGGCCCTGTCACAGGGCCGCGCCGCGCCCCGTGGCCGACAGTGGGTGGTGGCACGCACCCAGGGGGCAGCCCACACCACGCCGGAGGCGCACGCAGATGGGACTCTTCGATTTCCTGAAGCACGACAAGAAGAAGCAGGAGGAGCAGACGGAGCAGCAGGCGGCCGCTCCGGGCACGGGCGCCGCCGCCTCGCCGCCGCACTCCGACATGGGGTCGAAGTACACCGACGCGTCGGCGGGAGGCAAGGCGGCGGCCGAGCGGATGGCGGCCCCGGCGCCTCCCAAGGCGCCGCCCGCGCCGAAGGCCGCCATGCCGCCGGCGGCGGGGCCGGGGCCGTCCCGGGCGCATCCGGGGCCGGCCCAGCCCAGCGACCTGTCGGCGGCCCACAAGGCCGTGCCGGTGCCGCCGAAGCCCGCGCCGGGTGCCCAGAAGCGCACGTACACCGTCAAGGCGGGGGACTCGCTCGCCGCGATCGCCCGCCGCGAGCTCGGCAACGAGGCCCGCTGGCGGGAGCTGTACGCCATGAACCGGGGCGTGATCGGCGCCGACCCCGACCTCATCCACCCCGGACAGGTGCTGACGCTGCCCACCTGAGCGGGTGCGCTCACTGCGACCCGTCCTCCTTCTCCTTCTCCTTCTCCGCAAGCTCGTCGTCGAAGCTCGCCGGCGCGGCGTCCTGCGCCGACAGCTCGGTGGCGGCCGGGGGTTCCACGAGCCAGTCCGGGTTCGACTGCCGGTCCCACCACTTCCACGCCGCGAACGCCGCGCCGGCGATCACGGCGGCCAGGGCGATCCCCTTGACCGCCCGGCCGCACTTGGCGCGCCGCTCGCTGCGCCGCACCAGCCGCTGCACGTCCTTGGCGGAGACCTGCCCGCGCAGGGCGGCCAGGGCCGCCATCGAGCGGTTCGAGGCCTCCTCGGCCATCGGCTGGGCCGCGGCCAGGGCGCTCTCCAGCCGTGGCGCCGTGTAGTCGACGGCGTGCCGGCACGCCTGCCGCGTCTGGTGGACGGCCTTGACGGCGGCCCGGTCCACGTTCGGGGGCACGTGGGTGCGCGCCGCGTGCATCCGGGGCTGGAGATGGGTGTCGTAGACGGCGCGGGCCTGTTGGGAGGCCTGGCCGGCGGCCTGGGAAACCTTCGGGGCCAGTCGGGCGTTCGCCTCGTGGGCGTAGTGGACGGCCGCGTCCTTGGCGGTCCCCGCGTAGGGTGCCACCACTTCCGCCGCGTGCCTCATGGCGTCCCTGGCGTTCTCGGCGGCCAGGCTCACGCTGTCCTTGCGGGTCACGGGATCCTCCTCCTCGGTGGCGGACACGGTTCCACCTATCCACCCTTTGTCGGATCATGCCTGCCATATCGGCGCGGGGCATGCGTGACAGGGCATCCGGGTGGAGGAATTTCCGTCGCGTGCAGCCCTCCGTGGGAGGATCGGGACCGACAGTGATGACTATGGAAGGCAGATCCGTGGCCGAGAAGCTCTACGCCACCCTGAAGACCAACCACGGCGACATCGAGATCGAGCTGCTGGAGAACTTCGCGCCGAAGACCGTCCGCAATTTCGTGGAGCTCGCCACGGGCGCCCGCGAGTGGACCCGCCCCACGGACGGCCAGAAGACCACGGCGCCGCTCTACGACGGCACCGTCTTCCACCGCGTCATCAGCGGCTTCATGATCCAGGGCGGTGACCCGCTGGGGAACGGCACCGGTGGCCCCGGCTACCGGTTCGCCGACGAGTTCCACCCCGACCTGGCCTTCACCAAGCCCTACCTGCTCGCCATGGCGAACGCCGGTCCGGGCACCAACGGCTCGCAGTTCTTCATCACCGTGGCGCCCACCGCCTGGCTGACCCGCAAGCACACCATCTTCGGCGAGGTCACCGACGCGGCCAGCCGGAAGGTCGTCGACGCCATCGCCTCCGGTCCCACCAACCCGCGCACCGAGCGGCCGCTGGACGACGTGATCATCCAGTCCGTCTCCGTGGAGCGGCGCGAGGCGCGCTGACGGGAACCAACGGGGGCCGCCCGTCCGTAGTGGAGGTGTACGGACTGGACGTGTACGGACCGGCAGGGGCGCGGCCCCTGCCCCGCCGCTGACCGAGGGGACCGATGGACACCGAGCGTCTGCCGGGCTGCTACCGCCACCCGGGCCGCGACACGGGGATCAGCTGCGCCCGCTGCGACCGGCCCATCTGCCCCGAGTGCATGATCAGTGCCTCGGTCGGCTACCAGTGCCCCGAGTGCGTGCGGGGCGGCTCCGGCACCGGTCACGCCCCGGCGGCCAACGCACCGCGCACGCTCGCGGGCGGGCTGGTCGCGGCCGATCCCCAGCTCGTCACCAAGGTCCTGATCGGGATCAATGCGGCGGTGTTCCTCGCCGCGTACGCCGTGCCGGGCCTGGCCGTCCAGCTGGAGCTGCTCGGCCGGTACGTGGAGTACTACGGGGCGCCGGTGGAGGGGATCTCCACCGGGCAGTACCACCGGCTGCTGACCTCGGTGTTCCTGCATGTCGAGTGGTGGCACATCTTCGGCAACATGGTCGCCCTGTGGGTGATCGGCGGCCCGCTGGAGGCGGCCCTGGGCCGCTCCCGCTACCTGGCCCTCTACCTGCTGTCGGGCCTGGGCGGCAGCGCCCTCGTCTACCTGCTGACCGCGCCGAACACCCCGACGCTCGGCGCGTCCGGCGCCATCTGCGGACTGCTCGGCGCCACGGTCGTCCTCGCCCGCCGCCTGCGGTACGAGATGCGCCCGGTGCTGATCACCCTCGGGCTGATGCTGCTGGTGACCTTCGTCCCGCTCGGGGGCGGCTGGTCGGTCTCCTGGCAGGCGCACATCGGCGGACTGGTGACGGGCGCGCTCCTCGCCCTCGGGCTGCTCGCGCCCGCCCCGGGCAGGAAGCGCACGCTCGTCCAGGCGGGCACCTGTGTGGCGGTCTTCCTGCTGGCGGCGGCCCTGGTGATGGTGCGGACGGCCGCGCTCACCTGATCACACCGGCGTCAACTCTCCACAGAGTTATCCACAGATCTTCTGTCTTTTCCTCAGGTGTGGATGACGCTGTGGATAACTCATGGGGAGAGGTTGCGCGCTAGGCTATCCGTGTACTACTTCCACTGCGTGGAAACGCCGAATCCGGCAGCGATGAATCCGAAACCGACCACGATGTTCCAATTGCCCAGTGCCTCGATCGGCAGCTGGGTGTCGGTCACGTAGAAGACGACGATCCACGCGAGGCCGATCAGGAAGAAGGCCAGCATGACCGGGGCCACCCAGCCGCGGCTGCCCAGCCTGATCTGCTGCGCCTGCTTGGTCGGCGGCGGCGTGTAGTCGTCCTTCTTGCGGATACGTGACTTCGGCACGAGGGGCTCTCCTGTCGATGCGCTGGGGGACTTTGCCTGCCCCGGGCGTCCGTTAGCGTAGTGGACCTGTGGCGTTGAAGGAGAAGGGTACGTTGACCAATTCCGACGACTCCTCCGCGGGTCCCCGCCGCCGCCACCGTCCGGTGCGGCTGCTCACGGCCGCCGTCTTCGCCCTGGCGGGCCTCATCTTCGTCACCAGCTTCAACACGTCCAAGGGTACGAACATCCGCACGGACGCGTCCCTCCTCAAGCTCTCCGACCTGATCCACGAGCGCAGCGCCAACAACGCCGAACTGGAGAAGGGCGCCGCGGCCGTCCGCGCCCAGGTCGACGCCCTCGCCGACCGCGACAACGGCAGCACCAAGGCGGAGGACGCCAAGCTCGCCGCCCTGCGCAAGGCGTCCGGCACCGAGGAGCTGACCGGCAAGGGCCTCAGCGTCACCCTCAACGACGCCCCGCCGAACGCCACGGCCCGCGTCCCGGGCGTCCCCGAGCCGCAGCCCAACGACCTCGTGATCCACCAGCAGGACCTCCAGGCGGTGGTGAACGCGCTGTGGCTGGGCGGAGCCGAGGGCATCGAGGTCATGGGCCAGCGGCTGATCGCCACCAGCGCCGTGCGCTGCGTCGGCAACACACTGATCCTCCAGGGACGGGTCTACTCACCCCCGTACAAGGTGTCGGCGGTCGGCGACCCCGCCGCCCTGCGCAAGGCCCTGAACAACTCCCCCGCCATCCAGAACTACCAGCTGTACGTCAACGCGTACGGGCTCGGCTGGAAAGTGGAGGAGGACAAGAGGCTGACACTTCCCGGCTACTCCGGCACAGTGGACCTCCACTATGCGAAGCCGCTGGAGTCCGCCTCGCCCTGACGCCGTACTGCGCTCGCTGGTACGGGTGTTCAGCGAGCTGTGCCTGACCGCCGGGACGCTGATCGTGCTCTTCGTCGCGTACGTCCTGCTGTGGACCGGGGTCCGGGCCGACCGGGCCATGGACGGGGAGCGGGCCGGGCTGCGCGACCGCTGGGCGGCGGCCCCCGCGGCGGCCCCCGCCCCCGCACCGCCCTCCTCCCCCTCGGCCCCCTCCGCGGACACCGCCCCGCAGCCCTACCCCGCCGGCCGGGCCTTCGCCGAGATGTACGTCCCCCGCTTCGGCGCGGACTGGAGCAAGCCGGTCCTGGAGGGCACGGGCACCGACCTGCTCAAGAAGGGCCTCGGCCACTACACCGGCACCGCCCGCCCCGGAGGGGAGGGCAACTTCGCCGTCGCCGGCCACCGGCGCACCTACGGAGACCCCCTCAAGGACCTCGACGAGCTGCGCCCCGGCGACACCGTGATCGTCCGTGACGCCGCGAACCGCTACACCTACACCGTCCGCGCCGCTCCACTGCGCGTCCTGCCCACCGAGACCGGCGTGGTCGACCCCGTCCCGCGCCGCTCCCCCTTCGCCGGTCCGGGCCGGTACCTCACCCTCACCACCTGCGACCCCGAGTGGGGCCACAGCCACCGCCTGATCGTCTGGGCGGAACTCACCGGCACCCGGCCCGCCGATCCCGGGGGATTGCCCGGGTGACCCCCGCCGCGGGGGCCCCGGCCCGTAGTCTGGTGCGGTACCGCCCCCGCGGTGCATGAGTGAATCGTGGACGGCGAAGGAAACAGACGGAATGTACGGCTGGATCTGGCGGCATCTGCCGGGCAACGCGTGGGTGCGGGCGCTGATCTCTCTCGTACTGGTCCTCGCGGTGGTGTTCGTGCTGTTCCAGTACGTCTTCCCGTGGGCCGAGCCGCTCCTTCCCTTCAACGATGTGACGGTGGACGAGGGATCGGGAGCCACTCCGTGAGCGCGCGCATTCTGGTTGTCGACAACTACGACAGCTTTGTCTTCAATCTGGTCCAGTACCTCTACCAGCTCGGCGCCGAATGCGAGGTGCTGCGCAACGACGAGGTCGAGCTCGCCCACGCCCAGGACGGCTTCGACGGGGTCCTCCTCTCCCCCGGCCCGGGCACGCCCGAGGAGGCCGGCGTGTGCGTCGACATGGTCCGGCACTGCGCCGACACCGGCGTCCCGGTCTTCGGCGTCTGCCTCGGCATGCAGTCCATGGCCGTCGCCTACGGGGGCGTGGTGGACCGGGCCCCCGAGCTGCTGCACGGCAAGACCTCGCCCGTCGTCCACGAGGGGCTCGGCGTCTTCGCCGGACTGCCCTCCCCGTTCACGGCGACCCGCTACCACTCCCTGGCCGCCGAGCCGCAGACCCTGCCCGACGTGCTGGAGGTCACCGCCCGCACCGAGGACGGGATCATCATGGGGCTGCGGCACCGGGAGCACGACGTGGAGGGCGTCCAGTTCCACCCCGAGTCGGTGCTGACCGAGTGGGGCCACCGGATGCTGGCCAACTGGCTCGTGCGCTGCGGTGACGCCGGCGCCGTCGCCCGGTCGGAAGGCCTGGCCCCGGTGGTGGGCAAGGCCGTCGCGTGACGACGGTCGCGCCGTCCGCGCCCAGCGAGGGCCGGGCCGCGCGGCGCAGGGCAGCGCAGGAGGCCGCGAAGCGCTCGCACGCGCGGGCCCGCAAACGGGGCGGGCGGGGCCGCCGGCGCGCTCGCGCCCCGCGTTCCGGCGGGCCGGTGGTGGTGCTCAGCCGGGCCGTCGGCGAGCTCTTCATCACCGTCGGCGTGGTCATGCTGCTGTTCGTCGCCTACCAGCTCTGGTACACGAACCTGCTGGCGGAGCGGACGGCGAACGGGGCGGCCGGAACCCTCCGCCAGACCTGGGAGCACCCCCCGGCGGCCGCCGCGCCGCCCGTGGCCGCCTTCGAGCCGGGACAGGGCTTCGCCATCCTCCACATCCCCAAGCTGGACCTGAAGGTGCCCGTGGCGGAAGGCGTCAGCAAGGCGAAGGTCCTCGACAAGGGGATGGTCGGCCACTACGGCGAGGGCGCGCTGAAGACGGCCATGCCGGCCGACAAGGAGGGCAACTTCGCGCTCGCCGGCCACCGCAACACCCACGGCGAACCGTTCCGGTACATCAACCAGCTGGCGCCGGGCGACCCGATCGTCGTCGAGACGCGGGACGCGTACTACACGTACAGCACGACCTCGACGCTGCCGCAGACCTCACCGGCGAACGTGTCCGTGATCAAGCCGGTGCCGGAGGGCTCCGGCTTCACCGGACCCGGCCGGTACATCACGCTGACGACCTGCACTCCGGAGTTCACGAGCACCTACCGGATGATCGTATGGGGCAGGATGGTCGACGAACGCCCGCGCAGCCAGGGTGCTCCGCCCGCGCTGAACAGCCGCTGAACAGCCCGTAAGGACGAATCCCGCAGTGTCTCGTGCCCGCCGCCGCTCCGCACCGCCGCCCGCCGACCGCAGCGTGATCGCCGGGGCCCTGAGCCTGCTCGGCGAGCTCCTGATCACGGTGGGGCTGGTCCTCGGCCTGTTCGTGGCGTACTCGCTGTGGTGGACCAACGTCCTCGCCGACCGGCAAGCCTCGGCCCGGGGCGACCAGGTCCGCAGGCAGTGGCAGCAGACCCCCGCGACCGCGGGCGCGGCCGGGCAGCCGGGCGCCCTCGACACCCAGGACGGGATCGGTTTCCTGCACGTGCCGTCGATGGACGACGGCGAGGTCCTGGTCAAGCCCGGCACCTCCCCGGACGTCCTCAACGACGGCGTGGCCGGCTACTACACGGACCCGGTGAAATCGGCCCTGCCCTGGGACGACAAGGGCAACTTCACGCTGGCCGCGCACCGCGACGGGCACGGGGCCAAGTTCCACAACATCGACAAGGTGAAGAAGGGCGACGCCGTCGTCTTCGAGACCAAGGACACCTGGTACGTGTACAAGGTGTTCGCCGAGCTCGCCCAGACCTCGAAGTACAACACGGATGTGATCAACCCGGTCCCCAAGGAGTCGGGCAAGACCGCGCCCGGCCGGTACATCACCCTGACGACCTGCACCCCGGTCTACACCTCGAAGTACCGGTACATCGTCTGGGGCGAGCTGGTGCGCACCGAGAAGGTGGACGCGAACCGCACCCCGCCGGCGGAGCTGCGCTAGTTTCACGTGAAACAGGCCCGGCCCCCATCGGGGGCCGGGCCTGTTCCGCGCGCGGTTCCGGGTGCCTAGCGGCGGCCGCCGGTCAGACCGCCGAAGAAGCCTCCGCCGCCCTGCTGGCCCCCGTCCTGGGGCTGGCTCGGGTTCGCCATGGTGCGGACGTTGACGACCGTGCCGGCCGGCGCCGGGGTCCCGGCGGGCGGGTCGGAGCTCACCACGATGGCGTTGTCGTCGGTCGGGCCGCCCAGGACCGACCCGAAGTTCAGGTTGGCCTGCTTGAGGATGCTCTTGGCCTGGGACACGGTCTGCCCCGTCAGCACCGGCACGGCGGCCGGCTGCGCGTTGCCCTTGGCGATGCTGACGTTGACGGTGGTGTCCTTGGGGAGCTGCTGACCCGGCTCGTACTGCTGCGCCACGATCGTCTTCGGCGCGGCCCCGGGCTGGTCGACCTCCGTGGTGCTGCCCAGCTTGAGCTTGGCGTCCTGCAGCGCCTTGACCGCCTGCTCCTTGGTCATGCCGCCGAGGTTCGGGACGACGCCCTTCGCGACCTCCTTGGCGACGGTGAGCGTGATCACCGAGCCCTGTTCGGCCTGGGTGCCGGCCTTGGGGTTCTGGTCGGTCACCGTGCCGGGGTTGGCGCCGTCGGACTCGACGAGCTTCTTCTCGACCTGGAACTTGTTCTTCTTCAGCAGGCTCTCGGCGTCCTCGAACTTCAGCCGGGCGACATCGGGGACCGCCGACTTGGGGGCGCCGGAGGACACCTTGACCTTGACCGTCGAGCCCTTGTCGACCTTGGTGTCGGCCGCCGGGTCCTGCGAGCAGACGTTGCCCTTGGGCTGGTCCGCGCAGGGCTCCTCGGCCTCCTTGACCACGGTCAGGCCCACGTTCGTGCCGCTGCTCTGGGCCGCCTCGAAGGTCTGGCCGACGAGCTTGGGCACGGCGGGCCGGTTGTCCGCGGTGCTGGTGAGGGACTTGCCGATCAGGATCGCGCCGACCAGGACGAGCACCGCCGCCACGACCAGCAGGATCGTCGAGGCCCGGCTCTTCTTCTGCGGGCGGCGGCCGTGACCCTGGTCGTAGCCGCCCTGGCCCTGGTCCTGGTACCCGTATCCGCCGTCGCCCCCCGGGGGCATCGGCGGCATCATCGAGGTCTGGTTCGCGTCCGGGGAGCGCAGCGCGGTGGTGGGCTGGTCGTAGCCCTGGTGCGCGTAGCCGCCCTGGTCGGGGTAGCCGTAGCCGGCGCCGCCCATGGTGGCGGTCGCGGCGACGGGCTGGCCCTCCAGACAGGCCTCGATGTCGGCCCGCATCTCGTCGGCGGACTGGTAGCGGTAGTCGGGGTCCTTGACCAGCGCCTTGAGGACGATGGCGTCCATCACGGGCGTGATCTCGGGATCGAAGTTCGACGGCGGCTGCGGCTCTTCCCGTACGTGCTGGTAGGCGACCGCCACGGGGGAGTCGCCGACGAACGGGGGCCGCACGCACAGCAGCTCGTAGAGCAGGCAGCCGGCGGAGTACAGGTCGGAGCGCGCGTCGACCTGCTCGCCCTTGGCCTGCTCCGGGGAGAGGTACTGGGCGGTGCCGATCACGGCGGCCGTCTGCGTCATGGTCATGCCGGAGTCGCCCATGGCACGGGCGATGCCGAAGTCCATGACCTTGACCTGGCCGGTGCGGGTGAGCATGACGTTGGCGGGCTTGATGTCACGGTGCACGATGCCCGCGCGGTGGGAGTACTCCAGCGCCTGGAGGATGCCGATGCACATCTCCAGGGTCCGCTCGGGAAGCAGCTTGCGGCCGGAGTGCAGCAGCTCGCGCAGGGTGGAGCCGTCGACGTACTCCATCACGATGTACGGGATGGAGATGTTGTCGACGTAGTCCTCGCCGGTGTCGTAGACCGCGACGATCGCCGGATGGTTGAGCGAGGCGGCCGACTGGGCCTCGCGGCGGAACCGGGCCTGGAAGGACGGGTCACGGGCGAGGTCGGCACGCAGGGTCTTGACGGCTACGGTACGGCCGAGCCGGGTGTCGTGCCCGAGGTAGACCTCGGCCATGCCACCGCGACCGAGCACGTGGCTCAGCTCGTACCGGCCGCCGAGGCGACGCGGCTCTTCCATAACGTTCCAGCCCTCTCCGTCAGTCCCGACCGCACCCGTGTGTGGTCCGGCGGTGTGCTGTTCGCGGCAAGGCTACCGGCCGATCGTCGGTGATCGGTTCGTGACCACAGGCTGATATCGGACCGGTACCGAGCGCTCGGATCCTGTCTTCGGGTCTCATCCCTTGTTCTTCAGGACGGCTTCCATGACGGCCTTCGCGACCGGCGCGGCCAGGCCGCCGCCGGTGATGTCCTCGCGGTCCTGGACGGCGCTGTCCTCGATGACCACGGCGACGGCGACGGGGGAGGTCCGGTCGGGCAGCTCCGCGTAGGAGATGAACCAGGCGTAGGGGCGCTTGGCGTTCTTCTCGCCGTGCTGGGCCGTACCCGTCTTGCCGCCGACCGTCACGCCGTTGATCTTGGCTGTGGTGCCCGTGCCGTGCTCGACGACGTTCACCATCATCTGCTGGACCTTCTGCGCGTTCGCCGCGCTGAGGGGCCGGCTCATCTCCTGCGGCTCGTGCTTCTCGATGGTGTCGAGGTTGGGCGCGGTGAGCTGCTCGACCATGTACGGCTTCATCAGCTTGCCGTCGTTGGCGATGGCGGCGGTGACCATGGCCATCTGGAGCGGGGTGGCCGCCGTGTTGAACTGGCCGATCGAGCTCAGCGCGTTGCCGTCCTTGCCCATCGTCTTGTCGTAGACGCTGGCGAAGGCGCGGACCGGGGTGTCGATGGTGCTGTTGAAGCCGAACTTCTGGGCGGTCTCGACCATGCCGTCGCGGCCGACCTTGTCACCGACGTTCGCGAAGACCGAGTTGCAGGAGACCTGGAGCGCGTAGTTCAGCGTCGCCTTCTCGCAGCCGGTGGCGTGGTTGACCATCGGGGTCTTCGTGCCGGGCAGGATGTACGGCTCGGGCGTGTCGGTCGGGGTGTTGATGTCGGTGATCACGCCGTGCTCCAGCGCGGCGGCCGTGGTGACCACCTTGAAGGTGGAGCCCGGCGGGTAGGTCTCGCGCAGGGCGCGGTTGACCAGGTTCTTGTCGGCGCTGTCGTTCAGCTCGCGCCAGGCCTTCTCGTCGTTCTTGGAGTTGCCCGCGAAGGTCGACGGGTCGTACGACGGGGTGCTGGCCAGGGCCAGGATGGCGCCGGTGCGCGGGTCGATCGCGGCGACCGCGCCCTTCTTGTTGCCGAGGGCCGTGAAGGCGGCCTTCTGGGCGTTGGCGTTCAGGGTGGTGATGACGTTGCCGCCCTGCTTCTTCTCACCGGTGAACATGCCGATCGTCCGGTCGAAGAACAGCCGGTCGTCGTTGCCGGTCAGGATGCCGTCGTCGATCTTCTCCAGCTGGGTGGAGCCGAAGGCCTGCGAGGCGTAGCCGGTGACCGGAGCCCACAGGGGGCCGTCGATGTAGGTCCGCTTGAACTTGAAGTCGCTGCCGTCGGTGACCGCGGACCCCGTGACCGGCTGACCGCCGACGATGATGTTGCCGCGCTCGGTGGCGTACTGGGCGATCTGGACCCGGCGGTTCTCCTTGCGCGTGCTGAGGTCCTCGGCCTGCACGTACTGGAGCCAGTTGGTCCGGATCAGCAGGGCGAGGACGAGGAGCCCGCAGAACAGCGAGATGCGGCGCAGGGGCTTGTTCATGACGGGCGGACCACCTGGGTCATCTCGGAGTCGGGGGACGGGGCGGGGGCCGGGGCGGGGCGGCGTGCGGTGTCGCTGATCCGGATGAGGATGGCGATGAGCACCCAGTTCGCGAGGACGGAGGAGCCGCCGGAGGCGAGGAAGGGCATGGTCATGCCGGTGAGGGGGATGAGGCCCATGACCCCGCCGGCGACGACGAAGATCTGGAGGGCGAAGGCGCCGGAGAGCCCGATGGCGAAGAGCTTGCCGAAGGGGTCGCGGGCGGCGAGGGCGGTGCGCACGCCCCGCTCGATGATCAGGCCGTAGAGCAGGAGGAAGGCCATGACGCCGGTCAGGCCGAGCTCCTCGCCGACGGTGGAGAAGATGAAGTCGGAGTTGGCGGCGAAGCCGATGAGGTCCGAGTTGCCCTGGCCCCAGCCGGTGCCCAGGACGCCGCCCGAGCCGAAGCTCATGATCGACTGGCCGACCTGCTCGCAGGCGCCCGAGGTGGTGTAGCAGGCGAAGGGGTCGAGCCAGGCGTTGACGCGGACCTTGACGTGGCTGGCGGTCATGCCGACGACGGTGGCGCCGCCGACCGACATCAGCAGGCCGATGACGATCCAGCTGGTCCGCTCGGTGGCCACGTACAGCATGATCACGAACATGCCGAAGAAGAGCAGCGAGGTGCCGAGGTCGTTCTCGAAGACGAGGACGAGCAGGCTCATCGCCCAGATCATCAGGATCGGGCCGAGGTCGCGGCCGCGCGGCAGGTAGAGGCCCATGAAGCGGCGGCTGGCCAGGGCCAGGGCGTCGCGCTTCACCATCAGGTAGCCGGCGAAGAAGATCGCGATGACGATCTTGGCGAACTCGCCGGGCTGGATGGAGAAGCCGCCGACGCTGATCCAGATCTTGGCGCCGAAGACGTCCGCGCCCAGACCCGGGACGACGGGCAGGATCAGCAGGACGAGGGCGCCGGCCATCGAGATGTACGTGAACCGCTGGAGCACGCGGTGGTCCTTGAGGACCAGCAGGACGACGGCGAACAGGGCGATGGCGAGCCCCGTGTACATCATCTGCCGCGGCGCGGACTCCGAGAAGTTGCCGAAGCTGCGCTTGGCGAGGTTCCGCAGCCGCTCGGACTGGTCGAGCCGCCAGATCAGGACGACGCCGAGCCCGTTGAGCAGGGTCGCGATCGGCAGCAGCAGCGGGTCGGCGTACTTGGCGTAGCGGCGTACGACGAGGTGCGCGATGCCGGAGAGCACGGCGAAGCCGAGCCCGTAGACCAGCATGCCCGGGGGCAGCTCGCCGTGGATCGACAGGCCCACGTTGGCGTAGGCGAAGATCGGGATGACCACGGCGAAGGCGAGCAGCAGGAGCTCGGTGTTCCGCCGGCTCGGCGCCTCGATGGCGCCGATGGTGGTCGTGTTGGTGACAACGCTCATGGTGTGGCGGGCCCCCTGTGCCCGCGTATGTCTACTGCTTCTCGCACTGGCCGACGACAGCCTGCTCCGCGGGAGTCAGGCTGGGGCCGGGCGTCTGATTGCCCTGCGCTTCGGCGGCGCGGCGGGCCTCTTCCTGCTTGCAGGCGGAGACCTGGGTGCCGAGCTCGTCGATCTTCTTGCGCGCCCCGTCGAGGCTGTCTTCGCTGATGGTGGCCTCGACCTGCTTCCGCTTGAAGGACGGCAGGTACTTCAGTTCGATCTCGGGATGATCCGTCTCGACCTGCGAGAGGTGGATCCAGGCCAGGTTCTGGCTGATGCCGCGGTACAGCGCGACGTGGTCACCCTTGACGCCCACGTAGTACTGGGTCTGCGTCCAGCGGTGCGCGGCGTACAGGCCCCCGCCGACGACACCGGCGACGAGGAGCAGGATCAGGGTGCGGGTGGTCCACTTGCGCCCTTTGCCGCGCCGCCTGCGCGGGTGGTCGTACGAGTCGTCGTACTGGCCGTCCGCGTCGTACGCCTCGGGTTCGCCGAAGGTTCCGTACGGGGCGCCGCCCTGGCTCTGGTCGGGGTATCCGTAGCCGGCGGCGTCGCCGCTGCCGGGGGGCCCGAAGGCGCCCGGGGGCGGCGGGGTCTGGCGGCCGAGGCCGGAGGCCCGGCCGGCCGGGGTCTGCATGGCGTTGCCGTCGAAGAGCTGGTGCGGGTTCTCGGCGACGGCGCCGACGACCACCGGGGTGTCGTTCGGCTGGGCGGCCATGGTGTCGCCGCTGTCGGTGTCGAGGACGTCCGCGACGATGCAGGTGATGTTGTCCGGTCCGCCGCCGCGCAGGGCGAGCTGGATCAGGGACTGCACCGTCTCGTGCGGGCCGTGGTAGTCGGCGAGGGTCTCCTCCAGGGTCTGGTGGGAGACCACGCCGGACAGGCCGTCGGAGCAGATCAGGTAGCGGTCGCCGGCCCGGACCTCACGGATGGAGAGGTCGGGTTCCACGACGTCGCCGCTGCCGAGGGCCCGCATCAGGAGGGAGCGCTGCGGGTGGGTGGTGGCCTCCTCCTCGGTGATCCGGCCCTCGTCGACGAGCCGCTGGACCCAGGTGTGGTCCTGGGTGATCTGGGTGAGGACGCCGTCGCGCAGCAGGTAGGCGCGCGAGTCGCCGACGTGCACGAGGCCGAGCCGCTGGCCGGTCCACAGGAGGGCGGTGAGCGTGGTGCCCATGCCCTCCAGCTGGGAGTCCTCCTCGACCATCACGCGCAGCTGGTCGTTGGCCCGCTGCACGGCGATGCCGAGGGCGGTGAGGATGTCGGAGCCCGGGATGTCGTCGTCGAGCTGGACGAGCGAGGAGATGACCTCGGAGCTGGCGACCTCACCGGCGGCCTGGCCGCCCATGCCGTCGGCGACGGCGAGGAGCCGGGGACCGGCGTAGCCGGAGTCCTCGTTGCCCTCGCGGATCATCCCCTTGTGCGATCCGGCGGCGAAACGCAGGGACAGACTCATGCGCACCTGCCCTGTCGACGCCTCGGGGTACAACCGGTCTCGACGAGCCACACTGCCCACCCTCCGGTCGGGAGCGCGCTCGGGCCCGTGTCCCGGGTGGGACGGGCCGCTGCGGCTCGCTCGCTCCGCTCGCTCATTCTCGTACTACTTCCGCAGCTCGATGACGGTCTTGCCGATGCGGATCGGGGCGCCCGGCGGAATGGGCGTCGGGGTGGTGAGACGGGTCCGGTCGAGATACGTGCCGTTGGTGGACCCGAGATCCTCGACGATCCACTGGCCGTCACGGTCGGGGTAGATCCTGGCATGGCGGCTGGAGGCGTAGTCGTCGTCCAGCACGATCGTGGAGTCGTGGGCGCGGCCCAGCGTGATCGTCTGGCCGGCGAGGGTCACGGTGGTGCCCGTGAGGGTCCCCTCGGAGACGACGAGCTTGGTCGGCGCGCCCCGCCGCTGGCGCTGCTGCGGAGGGGCGGCCTGGCGCCCCGTCTGCTGCGGTGCGGCGGCCGCGCCGCCGCCCCGGCGCGAGCCGCGCTGCGTGACGCGCGTACCGAAGAGGTCGCTGCGGATGACCTGTACGGCCACGATGACGAACAGCCACAGAACGGCCAGGAAACCCAACCGCATGACCGTCAGGGTCAGCTCTGACATTGCCCCCGCTTCACCCTTCGGCTTGCCGGTAAATGATGGTGGTGCTGCCCACGACGATCCGCGAGCCGTCGCGGAGCGTAGCGCGGGTGGTGTGCTGCCCGTCCACCACGATGCCGTTGGTGGACCCGAGATCCTGGATCGTCGGGGGTGTTCCGGTCCGGATCTCACAGTGCCGGCGGGATACGCCGGGGTCGTCGATCCGCACATCGGCCTCGGTGCTGCGGCCGAGTACGAGCGTGGGGCGCGAGATCTGGTGGCGGGTGCCGTTGATCTCGATCCAGCGGCGCGTGGTGCCCGGGGCGCCGGACGGCGGGGGGCCGCCGGGGCGGCCGCCCGGAGCGCCCGGGGGCGGACCCGCGGGCATGGGAGGGGCGGCGACCGGCGGGTAGCCGTAACCGCCCTGCTGGCCCTGGGCGGGGTCCTGGGAGGTGCTGGAGGCCAGGGTGCGGCTGCGGACCCGGTAGAGGCCCGTGTCCAGGTCCTCCGCCTTCTCCAGGTGGACCTTGATGGGGCCCATGAAGCTGTAGCGCTGCTGCTTGGCGTAGTCGCGGACGAGGCCCGCGAGCTCGTCGCCGAGCTGCCCGGAGTAGGGGCTCAGGCGCTCGTAGTCGCCCGCGCTCAGCTCCACGATGAAGTCGTTGGGGACGACGGTCCGCTCGCGGTTCCAGATGGTGGCGTTGTTGTCGCACTCCCGCTGGAGGGCGCCGGCGATCTCGACCGGCTGGACCTCGGACTTGAACACCTTGGCGAAGGTGCCGTTCACCAGACCTTCGAGACGCTGCTCGAACCGCTTCAGGACTCCCATCGGGCACCTCCTCCGTCGCTGTCGCCCTGTACTGCTTACTGATCGTATCCACGCGTGGCGGATTCGGGTGGTTCCCCTTCGCTCCTGCCCGCAGGAGTGTTGGTGCTCACAAGGGATCGTAGGGGTGCCCCAGGGACAGTGTCCCGCACCCGGAGGGCGCTGCGGGAGGGGCCGTCGGGAGGTCCACCGGGGGCGGCGGGAAAGCGATTTCAATCCACCCCGTCTGACGTGCTACTGTTTCGACGTCGCCAGGGGAACGGGCCGAAAGGCAAGATCCACTGGGGAGCTGCTCGGGCGAGTGGCGGAACGGCAGACGCGCTGGCTTCAGGTGCCAGTGTCCTTCGGGACGTGGGGGTTCAAATCCCCCCTCGCCCACATCGGGGAAGCCCCGATCCGGACTCCGGATCGGGGCTTCTCGCATGTCCGGGCCTCACATCGTGTCGAGGGTGGCGCGGCGGCGGCTGCTCCGCTCGAAGTGGTGCAGCAGGAAGACGGCCGCCAGCAGGTAGCAGAGGCCGATGCCCGCCTCGGCGGCTAGCGAGGGCAGCAGCTCCGTCCCGGCGCCGGTCAGCGCCGAGCGGGCGCCGGTGATGGCGTGGGTCAGGGGGAGCGCATCGCCGGCCAGCCGCATCCACTCCGGCAGCACGGAGCGGCTCACGTTGGCACCCGACAGGAGCAGCAGCAGGACGAAGACGACGTTCGCGATCAGGAACACGTCGCGCAGTCGCAGGCCGATCGCTCCGAGCAGCAGTCCGAAGCCGGAGCAGCTGACGGCGGCCGTGAGGATCAGCGGGGCCAGCGCGGCCTGGTCCCCGGCGGTGAGCCCGAGGCCCAGGAGCAGGTTTCCGGCGGTCAGGTTGACCACGGTGACCAGGATGCCGTTGGCGATGTACGGCAGGGCGCGGCCGGCCCACAGCAGGGTGCGGCTGCGGGGGCTGAGCAGGACCGCGCCCAGGGTGCCGTACCGTCGCTCGTTCGCGATGGCCATCGTTCCGCCGTAGACGCAGGCGACGCTGGCGGCGAGCAGGGCGTTGCCGATGACGTAGAAGCGGTCGTCCCCCAGCTGGAGCTGGCGGCCGAGGTAGACGAAGAACAGCATCTGGACGAGCGGGGCGCCGAAGAGGGTGCCGACGAACATGGCGGGGGTCGCCCAGTTGAACAGGGCGCGGTAGGACATGATCCCGCCGAGGACCGTCAGGCGGAGTGCGGGTGGGGTGGTCACGGGGTGCTCCTGGATCGGGTGGGGCGGGTCAGGTGAGGGCGAGCGTGGCGGCCCGGCGGGCGCGGCGTTCGACCCAGGTCAGCGCGGCGACGGCGAGCAGCAGGTGGCCCAGTCCGGTGCCGACGGCGAGCGCGAGGTGGCGCACGACCTCGGAGGCGGGGTGTCCGGGCAGGGCGGCGGCCTGGACGGCGCGGGCGCCCCAGGTGGTGGGCAGCGCCCAGGAGAGCGGGTGCGTCCACACCGGCAGGGCCGTGATCGGCACGAGCATGCCCGAGAGCATCCAGATCGGGTGGTCGAGGGTGTTGGCCAGGGCGTTCGCGTTGCGCATCAGCACGAAGGTGGCGGCCAGCAGGAGGCCCGTCATGCCGAGCGCGAGGACGCAGACCGGTACGGCGACCAGGAACAGCGCGGGGTGCGCGAAGTCGAGCGGGGTGCCGAAGAGCAGCGCGCCCCAGAGCAGGGTCGCGCCCATCGCGTACGTGCCGACCACGGCGGTGGCGAGGGTGATGGGCAGCAGGGTGAGGGAGAGCGGGGTCGGTGCGGCGACGAGGGTCTCCAGGGTGCCCAGCCAGCGCTGGTTCTGCACGGCGCCGCCGGATCCGAACAGGACGGAGGCCCACATGCCCATCAGGCCGGCCCCCACGGACGCCTGGAGCATCCGCTCCGGGTCGCCGCCGGCGCGGAAGAGGTAGACCGCGAGGGTGGCGTAGACGAGGGGCACCAGGACGGCGAACGTGATCTCCAGCGGCGAGCGGGACATGTAGCCGACGTGGGTGCGGACGCCGACGCCGATGAGGCGCAGGACGCGGTGCGGGCCCAGGGGGCGGGCGGGGGTGCGGCCGGGGGCCGCCTGGGCGGCGCTCACGCGGCCACCGCCGTACGGGCTCCGGGGGCCTCGCCGGCGGCGGGGCCGTCGCCCGCGGACCGGTCGCCGGCCTCCTCGACGATGGCGACGTACGCGTCCTCCAGGGAGGGTTCCCGGCTGACGACGCGTCCCACGCGCACACCGGACAGGGCGTTCAGCACCCGCTGGTGCAGGTCGGTGCCGCGTGCGGACTGGACGGTGAGGGTCTGGCGGCCGGCGCCCTCCTCCAGGGTGGCGCTGAGCACGCCGGGCAGGGCCCGGAGGGGGGCGAGGCGGGCCTCGTCGAGGCCGAACACCTCGATGTCGAGGACGTCGCGGGTGCGTACCCGTGACTTGAGCTCCTCGGGGGTGCCGATGGCCTGGAGGGTGCCCTTGGCGATGACCGCGATGCGGTCGCACAGTTCGTCCGCCTCGGCCATGTAGTGCGTGGTGAGCAGCACGGTGGTGCCCGTGGCGCGCAGGTCGGCGACGGTCTCGCGCAGGTCGCGGGCGGCGACGGGGTCGACGCCGATGGACGGTTCGTCGAGGAAGAGGACGTCCGGGTCGTGGAGCAGGCCGCGGGCGATGTGCAGGCGCTGGCGCATGCCGCGCGAGTAGCCCTCGACGCGCTCGTTCTCCCGGCCGTTCAGGCTGACCCGCTCCAGGAGTTCGGCGATGCGGGCGCGCTGGACGCGCGGCTCCACCCCGTACAGCTCGGCGAAGTAGCGGAGGTTGTCGAGGGCGGAGAGGCGTTCGTACAGGCCGCGGTCGCCGCCGAAGACGTAGCCGATGCGGCGGCGCACCTCGCTCGTGTCGCGGGCGACGTCGTGGCCGTGGATGCGGGCGGTGCCGGAGGTGGGCAGCAGCAGGGTGTTGAGCATCTTGATGGTGGTGCTCTTGCCCGCGCCGTTGGGGCCGAGGAGGCCGAACAGTTCGCCGGGGCGGACCTGGAAGCTGATGCCGCGGACGGCGGTGACCTCGGTCCGGCGGGGGCGCAGCCAGCCGGTGCGCAGGGAGTACGTGCGGTGCAGGTCCTCGGCTTCGATGGCGTACTCGGCGCCGGACGGACGCGGTTGTGCGGGCATGGCAGACCTCGCGCGGGAAGGGGGCGGGATGGCGGGCGGCCGCCGGTGGGGGCCGCTCCTGTTCGTCCATCCTGTCCGCCCGCGCGGGCCGCCGACAGCGTCCGGGCATGGCACAAAGCGTGCTGACACATTGCTGTCAGCACGGGCCCGGGAGAGCGGGGGAAGAGGTCAGCGCGGCGGCGGGAGCAGGCCGTGCTTGGCGGCCTGCTGGCCCAGCTGGAAGCGGCTGGTGGCGTCGAGGCGCTTCATCAGATCGGTGATCATGCGGCGCTCGGTGCGCAGGGAGACGCCCAGCTTGCGGGCGGCCGCCTCGTCGGTGAGCCCGTCGGAGAGCAGGCCGAGCAGGGCCCGTTCCTGCGGGGTGGCGTCCAGCGGGGCGGGGGCGGCGGGGGTGTCGCCGAGGGGCACCGCCTGCTCCCAGATCCGCTCGAACAGCTCAAGGAGCCCGGTGACGGCACCGGGCTCCTTGAGGAGGACCGCCCCTTTCGGGGAGTCCTCCGGGTCGATGGGGACCAGGGCGAAGCGCCGGTCCAGGATCTGCATGCGCATCGGGAGGGCCGGCACCGTGCGCACCTGGCCGCCGAGGGCGACCAGCCGTTCGGCGTGGGCCCGGCTCTCGACGTCGTTGCAGACGCTGTCCAGGTAGACGGTGCGGACGCTGACGCCGCGTTCGAGGGCGGCCTCCACCAGGGGCCGGCTGGCGTTGCGGTTGTCCGGGGGCTGCGGGCCGCCGGGGGCGAAGGCCAGTGCCTCGGTGGTGATCTCGGCCGCGAGCTGCTCCAGGCGCAGCCGGGTCGCCTCCAGGCCCAGGAGGCGTTCGGGGGCCAGCGGGTCCGCCTCCTCGGGCGCGCGGTAGCTGCTGAGGAGGTCGTCGATGGCGGACTTGGCGCCCTCGATGTCGCGCTGGGCCCGCAGGACTTCGGCGTTGCGCCGGGCGAGCAGGGCGTTGAGGGCGACTTCGGGGCTGACGGGGCGGATGCCTTCGGCGGCGTTCCAGGAGGGTGCGAGGAGCGCCAGGTCGGCGAGGCGGTCGAGGATCTCGCGGATCCGCCGCGGTGGGAGGCCGAGTGTGCCGGCGACCCCTTCGACCCCCAGCTCGGGCTTGCCGAGCAGCAGTCGGTAGACGTCCTCGGCCTCCGTGTCCAGGCCCAGTACGTGCAGCATGTCGATCCCCCCTGCGACGGTGCGGTACGGGGGCGGACGGGCCCTGGGCCCCATAGTAGGCGGGGGTCCGGAAGCGGGTCAGTTGGCGAATGGCATCGACTGCCGGGGGATTTGCGTGGTGCCGTCCGTAGGTTCGTCCGACCTGTCGGGGCGGTGCGGCGGCCCCGTCCGGGTCAGCTCCAGCCGAGGTCGGACAGTGCGGTGGCGGGGGTGTCCGAGGCGCTCCGGCCGCTCGCGGTGACCGTGTCGGCGCTCTGCCCCTCGTGGGCGGACCCGGTGCCGGTGACGGCGGTGGCGGCGAGGGCGAGGGCGAGCAGGGCGGTGGTCAACACGGACGTGACGGTCTTGGCGGACACGGTGGTTCTCCTCGGTCGGTGCTGGGTTCAGGCCGTTTCCGGCGTTGGTCCCATCGTGCCGTCGGCCGGACCGCCGGGCCAGGGAACCGGGCTGGCACAAACTGACCAGGATCAACTGTGTCAGCTGGGGTCCCGCTCGACTCCGGCTGGACGCAGTTCCAGCCAGGGGATGAACAGCTGGGCCAGCGGCCCGATGGACAGGGCGTAGACCACCGTGCCGATGCCGACCGGCCCGCCGAGCAGCCATCCCGAGCCCAGGGCGGTGAGCTCGATGAGCGTCCGCGTCACGCGCAGGGAGCGGCCGCGGGCGGCGAGGCCGGTCATCAGCCCGTCCCGCGGGCCGGGCCCCAGCCCGGCACCGAGGTAGCAGGCCGTGGCGGCTGCGTTGAGCACCACGGCTCCGGCGAGCAGTGCCACCTGCGCCCCCAGGGTGCCCGGCCGCGGGCACACGGTGAGGGCGGCGTCGGTGACCAGGCCGACCACCACGGCGTCGAGGACGGTACCGATGCCGGGGCGCTGGCGCAGCGGCCACCACAGGGCGAGGACCAGGAGGCCGGCCAGGACCGAGACGACGCCGACGGTCAGCCCGCTGACCTCGGCGAGGCCCTGGTGGAGCACGGTCCAGGGGTCGACGCCCAGGCCGGCCCGGAGCAGCAGCGCGGTGCTCACCCCGTACAGCACGAGTCCCACGTTGAGCTGGACCATGCGCCGGCCGAACGGGGCCGGGCACAGGACCTGGCGCAGGGAGCGCCGGGGCGGGTGCTGCGGGGTGCGGCCGGGGGCGCCGCCGCTCCGGGGGGTCCGGGGAGGGCTCGGGGGAGCGCTCACGCGGAGGCTCCCTGCAGGGTGCGCCGGGTGAGCGGGGCGGTGACGGCGAGGACGCTGTCGAGCAGAGCCTGGGCGCCGAGGACGAGCAGGTGGTCCGGGGTGCTCTCGCGGCTGGAGTGGCTGAAGCCCCCGGTGCTCGGCACGAAGATCATCGCGGTGGGTACCCGGGTGGACAGGACGCTGGCGTCGTGGCCCGCGTAGCTGACGAGGCGCTCGGTGCGGTCGCTGAGGGTGTGGCAGACCCCGTCCACCGTGTCGACGAAGGCGGTGTCGAAGTGGGCGGCCGGCTTCGCGGAGGTCGCCGTGAAGGTGCCGGAGCAGCCCTCCTCGGCGGCGATGCGGTCCAGGACGAGCCGCAGCTGCTGTTCGACCAGGTCCAGGATGGCGTCGGAGGCGGCGCGGACCTCCACCTCCAGCCAGGCGGTGCCGGGGACCACGTTGGGTGTGCCGGGGCCGAAGCCGACCGCGCCGACGTTGCCGACGACGGAGCCGTTGACCTCCTGGCAGATGTCCTGCACGGCGGCCGCGGTACGGGTGACCACGCGCCCGGCGTCGGAGCGCGCGCTGAACGGGGTGGTGCCGGCGTGGTTCTCCACGCCCTGGACGGAGATCCGGTAGCGGCGCACGCCCACGATGCCGGTGACGGCGGCGAGTTCGAGGCCCTGGTCGTCCATCCGGGGGCCCTGCTCGATGTGCAGTTCGAGGTAGCCGGAGAGTTCCTCGGCGTGCGGGTGGCGGCACAGCGCGGAGGAGCCGACGAGGCCGCCCATGGACCCGGCGCCCACCCCCTCCTCGTCCCAGAAGGCGACGACCTCGATGTGGTCGGCGGCGGGGTGGCCGGCCTCGTGCAGGGTGCGGAGCACCTCGATGGCGGCGATCACGCCGTAGGCGCCGTCGAGGTGGCCGCCGCCGGGGACGGTGTCGGAGTGGGATCCGATGAGCAGCCAGGGGCCGTTGCCCCGCTGGGTCCGGCCGAAGACGTTCCCCACCTGGTCCCGGTAGCTGTGCAGGCCCGCGCAGCGCAGCGTCTTGTCCAGCCAGTCGCGGGCCGCGAAGTCCGCGGCCGAGCCGGCGACGCGGTGGATCCCGCCGTCGCTGCCGGCGCCGATCTGGGCGAGGTGGGTGAGATCGGCGAGCAGGCGCTCCGCCCTGATGGTCGGTGACATGCGGCGTGTTCCCTTCGGTGGATGGGGGTGGCGGCCGCTGTTTCACGTGAAACAGCGCGGTGGTGCTGAGGTGTGAGGGGGCGTCAGGGGGTGCGGGGTGGTCCGGTCAGGGCTGCGGAGGGGCCGCCGGGCCGGCCGCGCACGGATCGAGGACCGGGTGGACCTCGCGGCACCAGTCGACGCTCCAGCCCCGCAGCGGCGGGGTGGAGTGGCAGGCCCGTTCGCAGATCTCCCGGGCCTGGGCGAGCGCGGCGGGCGCGCCCCCCGGGATCCGGGAGGAGAGGAAGAGGACCCCCACCGCCCCGGCCCGGGAGGGCTGGAGACGGGCGTGCTCCAGCCCTCGGGCGCCCGCTTCCGAGCCCAGGAGGGCTTCGACGAGCCGGTCCGGCGCCTCGGCGGCGGTGCCGCCGGAGCCGGGCGGTCGGTTGAGGGCGACGGCGACGAGTCTCACCCGGACGCGACCGCGGACGTGCCGGGAGCGGTGAGCGTGCGCAGTTCGCTCTCGAAGCGGGCGGTGAGCCGGTCCAGGGTGCCGGCGCTCCAGCGGGTGGCGTCGAGCTGCCAGAGGACCTCCAGGCGGTCGGCGCGCAGGCGCCGGGTGACGGCGACGGCGTGCCCGAGCGGGCGGCTCTCCGCGGGAGCGTCGGGCAGGTCGTACCGGAGCACGCCGCCCGGCTCCGCCGGGCCCTGGGTCCGGGCGTCGAGCGGGGCGCAGGCGTCGTAGGCGACGGCCGGCGACGGCGTGGCGGCGAGGACCGCCGCGACCCGGTCCGTACGCAGGTGGCGCAGCAGCCCGTGGCCGAGGCCCGCGTCCGGGACCGCGTCGAGGGCCGCCCGCACGGCCGCAGGCGTGGCCCCGGCGGCACCTGCGGTGGGCAGGGTGAGCGGGAAGCGGGCGGTGAGGCAGCCGACGGTCCGGGCCGGGTCGAGCCCGTCGAGGACGGTCGCACGGCCGGGCGTGGCCAGTTCGACCGTGAGGCCGTGGCCGGACGCGGTGTCCCAGTCTGCGAGGGTGCGGGCCAGGGCGGTCAGCAGGACGGCGTCGGCGTCATCGCCGCCGCCCGACAGCAGCTCCCGGGTGAGGGCGGGGTCGAAGACCAGGGTCCGGGCGGCGACGGGGGTGAGCGGGTCGCCGCCGGGGGTGTTCCCGGGTTGTCCGCCGCCGGGCTCACCGGTCGGGGGCAGTGCGCCGCCGGCGTCCGCGGCCGGGGGTTCCTCCGGGAAGCGGGCGGCGGGGCCGGGGGTCAGCCAGGTGGCCAGCTGGCCGGTGATCTCCTCGCCGTTGGCCCGCCGGACCAGCAGGTCGGACCAGTCGGCGAAGCCGGCCCCGGCAGGCTCCGGCGCCTCGGCGTCCGGGTCGCCCAGGGCGGAGGCGAGGTCGGACACGAGGACCGCCCAGGAGGCCGTGTCCACCACCTGGCGCGGGGCGCTCAGCAGCAGCCAGGACGCCCGGCCGGGCTCGGTGGCCGGGCTGACGAGGACGGCCCGCAGCGCGGGGCCCTCCGCCGGGAGGGCGGTGTCGGCCTCGGCGGCCGCCGCCTTCCGCAGCGACTCGGTGTCCGCCGCGGGGGCGGTGACCTGGGCCAGGGACCAGCCCGAGCCGGCCGGCCCGAGCACCTGCCGTTCGCCGTCCCGGCGCAGGCGCAGGGCCTCGTGCCGCCCGGTCAGCCCGCGCAGCGCCTCCCGTACGGCGTCGGTGCGGAGCGCGGCCGGGAACCGCAGCAGGACCGAGCTGTGGCCCGCGCCGCCGGGGCGGCCCATCAGGTGCCGCTGGGCCGGGGTGAAGGGGACCTCGCGCGCCGCGTCCCCGGCGGCCTCGGCGGTGCGCGCCTCGTCCAGCGCACGCGCGAGCGCGGTGACGCCCGGGTGCCGGAACGCGGCCGCGCGGGGGACGTCGAGCCCGGCCGCGCGGGCCCGTTCGACCATTCGCAGGGTGCCGTCGAGGCCGGCCCGGGCGACGAGCGCGTCCCCGGTTCGTACGGCGTCCACCCCGAGGGCCTCCGCCCAGGCGGTGGCCAGCAGGTGCTCGGTGGGGGACGCGGGTGCGTCCCGGTGCTCCTCGACGGTGTCCCGGACGGGGTCGGGCAGCAGCCGGCGGTCCACCTTCCCCGCGGTGCTCAGGGGCAGTGCGGGGAGGTGGACGAACTCGGCGGGCACCATGTAGCCGGGCAGCGCCTCGGCGAGGAAGGACCGCAGCTCGGCCGCGTCGGGGGCGCGGCCCGCCACGCCGACGACGTAGGCGGCCAGGCACTTGTCGCCGTGGGCGTCGGTGCGGGCCGCGACCACGGCCTCGCTGACCCCCGGGTGCAGCAGCAGCCGGGCCTCGATCTCGCCGAGCTCGATGCGGTAGCCGCGGATCTTCACCTGGTGGTCGATGCGGCCGAGGAAGTCGATGTCGCCGTCGGGACGGAATCGGGCCAGGTCGCCGGTGCGGTACATGCGCGAGCCCGGGACCGGGTGGAAGGGGTCGGGCAGGAACTTCTCGGCGGTCAGTTCCGGACGGTGGAGGTAGCCGCGGGTGACGCCGTCCCCACCCATGAACAGCTCTCCGACGGCGCCGATGGGCACCGGGTTCAGGAAGCGGTCCAGGACGTACATCTGCATGTTGGCGATCGGACGGCCGATGGGCACGGGCGCGGCCGGGTCGAAGTCCGGGCCCGCCTCGTAGACCGAGCAGCCGACGACCGTCTCGGTCGGGCCGTACTCGTTGATGATGCGGGCGCCGGGCGCGATCCGCTGCCAGGCGGCGACGGTCTCCGGCTTCACCTCGTCGGCGCCGACGACGAAGGTGTGCACGGAGGTCACCGATCCGGGCTCCGGGATCTGCGAGCGCAGCACGTCGAGATGGGCGGGGGTGATCTTCAGCAGGCTGAAGTCGCCTGGGCGCACGAGCCGTTCGGCCAGCTCGTCCAGGGCGCGGTCGGTGGGCAGCAGGGTGACGTCCTTGCCGCCGATGAGGGGGAGGAAGAAGTTCGGGACCGACAGGTCGAAGGCGATGGAGCCGAGCATGGGGGCGCCGTGGCTGCCGACGGGCAGGCCGTATCCCTCCACGGCCCAGTCCAGGTAGTTCACGACACCGCGGTGGTGCACCAGGACGCCCTTGGGGCGGCCGGTGGAGCCGGACGTGAACATGGCGTAGATCAGGTTGTCCGGGTGGGCGAGCGGCTCCGGGTCCGTGACGGGCCGGCCGGCCAGCAGCCCGGCGTCACGGTCCAGGAGGACGGTGACCGCATCCGACGGAGGCAGGGCGCCGGTCAGGCCGGACACGGTGACCACCACCGGCGCGCTGGTGTCCTCGACGATGCAGGCGAGCCGGTCGGCCGGGTGCTCGGGGTCGAGGGGCACGTACGCGCCACCGGACTTCAGGATCCCCAGGAGGCCGACGAGCATCTCGACGGAGTGCTCGACGCAGATCCCCACGAAGGTGTCGGCGCCGACGCCGAGGTCGCGCAGGTGGTGGGCGAGCTGGTTGGCGCGCGCGTTGAGTTCGCCGTACGTGACGGTCGTGCCGTCGGCGGCGTTGACGGCGACGGCCTCCGGGTCGCGGCGCACCGCCCGCTCGAACAGCTCGTGCACGCACAGGTCCCGGCGGTACTCGGCGGCGGTGTCGTTCCACGCGCGGACGACCAGGTCGCGTTCGGCGTCGGGCAGCAGGTCGGCATCGGCGGCGCCGGCCGGGTCGGCGGCCATGGCGGCCGCCACCGCGCGGTAGAGGGCGGCGAGCTGGTCCAGGGCCCCCGGGGTGGCGGCACGGGCGGCGCCGGTGAGGCGCAGGACGACGGAACCGGGCCCGCTGACCGCCCGGACGCCGAGGCCGAAGCCCTCGGGAGCCAGCTCGAAGGAGTCGTCCACCGGGAACCGTGGCGCGGTCACCCGGGTCTCGTGGCGGAAGGCGATCTCGACGGGGGTCCGCGAAGCGTCGCCGGCACCCGGGGGGCAGGCCGGGACGGTGGCGGAGCGTTCGACTCCGGCGACCGTACGGACCAGCGCGGTCCAGTCGGTGACGGGCGCGTCCGCGTCGAAGGCGGCGGCGCGCACCGGGGAGTCCGGGCCGGAGGCCACTCCGGTGGTGAAGGAGGACTCGTGGGTCAGCATCGTCATGACCCGCAGGTGGACGGTGTGCAGCACGCTGCCGAGGCCGGTCCCCGCCCGCTCGGCCAGGGCGCCGAGCCCGTCGGCGAGGTGGCCGAGGTCGAGTGCGGTGGTGTGCCAGTCGGCCGCGTCGGCGTCCCAGCGCCCCCAGGCGGCGGGCAGTGAGAGGGCCGGCGGCAGCGCCGGGGCCCGGTCCGGGCGGGCGGTGGTGTCGGCCGTGGTGTCGGCGGCCACCACGGTGTCGGCATCGACGGTGTCGGCATCGGTTGCGGCCGGGGGGCCGGCCACGGCCGGGAGCGGGTCGCCGGACGCGGCGGCGGTGCAGAGGGCGACCAGCTCGTCGGTGACGCGGCGGTGTTCGGCACCGCTCAGGAGGACCCCCGACCAGGTGGTGGCCAGCCACCACGTGTCCGGCTCCGCGAGGTCGCGCAGGGCCGTGACCCGAAGCCAGGAGGGAGCGCTCCAGTCCAGGCCGCGCTCCCGCTCGGCGCGGGCGAAGGCGGCCAGGTCGGGGAAGTCCCCGCCGGCGCCGAGCGTGCGCACGGCCACCTCGCCGGCCGTGCCCCCGGCCTGCGTGACCTCCCGCGTCCGGCCGCCCTCAGTGAACTCCACGTGCGTGCGCAACCGGGGGGTGCGGGCGACCAGTTCGGTCACCGCCGGCTCCAGGAAGGGCCAGCCGAAGGTCTTCACGTCGCGGACCCGGACGGCGGAGACGTTGACGTGCGGGCGGCCTTCGCCCGCGAGCGCCTCGAAGGCGGCCCGCGAGCGGGAGGCGGACAGCGGCCGGGAGTCGGCGGCCGCCGACGCGTTCAGGGGCGGGTTCACGGGCGGGTCCTCGGGCTCTCGGTGGTGCGGCGCAGTTCCAGGGGGCGCATGTCCGTCCAGGTCCGGGCGATGAAGCCCAGGCAGGTCTCCCGGCTCGCGGGCGGACCGATCGTGCGCCATCCCACGGGGGGTCTGCGGCCGGCCGGCCAGATCGAATACTGCTCGGCACGGTTGACGACCACCGTGTGCGTCGAGACGGCACTCTGCTCGTGCATCTTCGTCCGTTCTTCCTCGCGTCCAAAAGATCCGGGAAATGCGCACACCGGATATCGGAGCGCGTCCGGAAAAGGAATGTCCGCGCCCCACGCGGGCGCTCTCGCCGCCGCCGTCCGTGGCGTTCTCCCACGGGCCGTGCGCTGTCCGGCTCCCGCATTCTGCGCACCTGCGACCAGCGGTGTCAGTACCCCGCCACTGGCACAAAAAGCCCTGGCAGGACTGTGTCAGCGGGCTGTTTCCGGCCGGAATTGGCATACAGGTGCCAGAGCCTTTTGTGCCACCGCATTCACCTGTTCCCGGGCTTCCGGCGCCCGCAGCATGGGATTCCGAGCGACGGATGACGAGCCACATCACGACGGAGGACAGCACGATGCCGGAGTACACCGGAACCGCGGCCCGCGCCGCGGCCGGCACGGCCGCCGACGGCGACCGTCAGGTCAGCGGCTGGCACGAGATCTACCAGGAGCTGTACCGGGACGCCGACGCCGCCGATTTCGGCGAGAACTTCGCCGGCTGGGAGAGCAGCTACGACGGTGCGCCCATCCCCCTGGAGCAGATGCGGCACTGGCGTGACGACACCGTCCGCAGCATCCGCGCGCTGCGCCCCCGCCGCGTCCTGGAGATCGGTGTCGGCTCGGGTCTGCTGATGTCGCAGCTCCTCGACGACTGCGAGGAGTACTGGGGCGCGGACATGTCCGAGGCCGTCATCGGGGCGCTGCGCGCCCAACTGGCCGCCCGGCCCGCCGCGACAGCACGGAAGGTACGGCTCCAGGCGGCTCCGGCACACCTGTTGGACGAGCTGCCCGCCGGGCACTTCGACACCGTCGTCATCAACTCGGTGATCCAGTACTTCCCGCACGTCGACTACCTCACGGAGGTGCTGACGAAGGCCGTCCTGCTCCTGGCCCCGGGCGGGTCCGTGTTCGTCGGTGACGTCCGTGACCTGGAGCTGCTGCCCCGCTTCCACACGGCCGTCGCCCTCGGCCGCGACGCCGGCGCCGCCCGCGACACCGCGGCGCTGCGGGAGGCGGTCGCGCGGACCGCCGCCGGGGAGAAGGAACTGGCCCTCGCACCCTCCTACTTCGCGGCCCTGCCCGAGCTGCTGCCCGAACTGGAGGGCGTGGACGTACGGCTCAAGGCGAGCCCCTTCCACAACGAGCTGACCCGCCACCGCTACGACGTGGTGCTGCGCACCGCCGCCCCCGGACTGGACCTCGCGGATGCGCCGCGCCTGGACTGGAGCGCCGAGGGCCTCGACCCCGCCGCCCTGCGCACCCGGCTGGCGGGGGCGACGGGACCGCTGCGGATCGCCGGAGTGCCCAACGTCCGCCTCGCCGGGGAGGATGCCTGCCGCACGGCGCTGGCCGAGGACCGCCCGGCCGAGGAGGTACGGGCCGCCCTGACCGCCGCCTTCCCGGCCGCTGTCGAGCCGGACGCCCTGCGCGAGCTCGCCGAACAGGCCGGACACCGGGCCGCGATCACCCTCTGCGGCGCCGACCACACCCGCTTCGACCTGGTGCTGTGGCCCGCCGCAGGAGACCCGGGGGAACCCGCCGTCACCGGCGTCTACCTGGACCGGGAGACCGCCGCGTCGGGCGCCGCACCCTCCTTCGACGACCCCGGCCGCTACGCCAACTCCCCGGCCGCGCTCGAAGCGGGCGCCGCCGCCCCCGCCGCCCCGGTCCGGCCGGCCGCGGGTGCGACGGGAGAGCCGGCCGCGCCCCGGGACCCGTACGAGGACACCGTGCGCGCGCTGTTCGCGGAGGTGCTCGCGGTCCCCCGGCACACCGTCGGCTGCGACCAGGACTTCTTCGCGATCGGCGGCCACTCCCTGGCCTCGGCCCGGCTCGTCGGCAGGATCCGTGCCGTGCTCGGCGTGGCCCTGGGCATGCGCAGCGTCTACGAGGCCCGGACCGTGGCGGCCCTGGCCGCGCTGGTGCGCCGGCAGAGCCCCCGCCCGCCGGCCGGGCGGGCCGCCGCGACGGTGCGGCCGGACCTCGGGTGCGCGGGAGCGGACGGGTGGTCCGAGGCACCCCTGGCCATCGGCGCGGCCGCGCACCGCGGGCTGACCGCGCTGGCCCGGGAGCACGGGGCCACGTCCGGGATGGCGCTGCACGCGGCCGTCACCGCGCTGCTGGCCCGGATGTCCGGGGCGGACGCCGTCCCGGTGGCGCTGGCGAGCGGTGGGCTCCCCGCCGTGACGGTCACCGCGGCCGTGGACGGCCGCCCCGGCTTCACGACGCTGCTGGAGCGTGTGCGCGCCGCTTCCGTGGCGGCCTGGGCGGCCGGGGACCGCGCGGCGGAGGGGCCGTCCGCCACGCTGGTGCTGGATCCCGCCGACGGCGGCCGTGGGGCCGCGGTGGCGGCCGCAGCCGACGGCCCCGTCCTGGAGCTGACCGAGCGCTGGTCGCAGACCGGAGCCCCCGCCGGAGTGGAGGGCCGCGTGCGGATACCCGCCGCGGGTGGTGCGCGGGACGGTTCCGGGGGCGGTGCGGTGGCCGAGCTCTTCGGGGCGCGGCTGGAGCGGCTCCTCGACGCCGTGGTGGCCGACCCCGGCCACCGGATCGACACGCTCGGCCTGGACCTGCCCGGCGAGGCCGGTGACCACCCGGGCTCCGGGGCGGAGCACACCGTGCCGCAGACCCCGCTGCCCGCCATGCTCGGCATGCAGGCCCTGCTGACCCCGCACGCCCCGGCCGTCGTCACTCCGGACTCCTGCCTCACGCACGCCGGGCTGGAGGAGCGGGCCGGGCTCCTCGCCCGCCGGCTGCTGGCCCTCGGTGCCGGGCCCGGGCGGCTCGTGGCCGTCCGGCTGCCGGCCGGCCAGGACCTGGTGGTGGCCTACGCGGCCGTCGCCAAGTCCGGTGCCGCCTGCCTCCCGCTGCCCCCCGGCCGGGCCGTCCCGCCGGTCGGCGTGCCGCCCGTCGCCGTGGTCACGTCCGACGCCGTCACCCCGTGGCCCGGGATCCCCGCGGTGCCCGCCGGCCCCGACGGGGCGGAGCCCGCCGTCGCGCCCCTGCCCGTCGCCCGCGCCGGCGACCCGGTCCTCGCCACCGCCACGCCCGGGGGCCTGGTCCTGCTCGACGCCGGACCGCTGCGCGCCCTGGGAGCCTGGCGGTTCGCGACGATGCCGGCCGAGGCCGGCGCGCCGCGGGCCGTGATCCCCGACCCGGACACCGACTTCGGCTTCCTCGACATCGCCGACGCCCTCGCCTGCGGTGCCACCGTGCACCTGGCCGGCCCCGGCGCGGACACCCCGGGGGAGCCGGCCCGGTGGCCGGCCGGTACCGGAGCGGCCGAACTGTCCGGCCCCGCCCGCGCCGTCGCGCGGACGGCCCGCGCCGCACGGGACGCCGGAGCCGCCCTGGCCGCGCCGTCGGTGCTCGCGGTGACCCGCTCCGACTCCGGCTGGCACCCGTCCGGATCCCACCCCGGGCACGACACCTCCGGCACCGGGGAGAGCCCGTGGGCCCACGACCCGGACCGGGAGGGGTCCGGCCCCGCCGGCCCGCCGGTCGTCCTGGAGCACCGCTGGACGCACGGGGTCCGGCTGACCACCGTCCGTACCGCCGCCGGGGCCGCCCCGCTGTGGAACCAGGCCGTACGAGTCCTCGACCCCGCCCTGCGCCCGGTGCCCCCGGGCCTGGTGGGAACGCTGTACCTGGCCGGGTCCGCGCTGGGCGGGACGCGCCCGGAGCGGGCCGGGGACGCCGCGCGGTGGGTCGCCGACCCGTACGGCGCTCCGGGCGCGCTGATGCTGCGTACCGGCATCGCCGTGCGGGCCGCCGGGCCGCAGACACCCGACGCGGTCGAAGCCGCCGCCGTGCACGACCCGTTCGAGGACACGGGCGCGCTCTACCTGGTCCTGGACGGCCCGGACGGCCGGCGCAGCCTGTGGCCCGCCGAGGTCCCCGTCCCCGCCGGATGGGCCGCGGCCGGACCCGAGGACGTGCGGGACGGCGCCCTCGAAGAACTCGCACGGTCCCTGACCATGCCCCTGACGGCACCGGTGGAGCCGTCCGCCACCGAGCCGGTTCCCGCGACGAGGAGTTCCCGATGAGCAACGGTTCGCCGCCCCGCACCTTCACCCCGGTCGACGGCGAGGCGGAGTTCGCCGCCGCCGTCACCGCCTTCCTGCGGGCGCCCGGCCGCGGCCCCGTCCCGGTGTGGACGGGCCCCCGCACCGACCTGAACGGCGCCCTCGACCTGGCCGAGGAGGTCTACGAGGGCCTGCGCACCCCGCCGCGCAGCACCACCGGCCACCTGCTCGGCGAAGTCCCCGAAGCCGTACGGCTGCTGGCCGCGCCGCTGGCCGGCCACTGGCCCGCCCGGGGCGCCGCGGCCGCCTGGCCCCCGGCGGGGGCTCCCGGCTCTGTCCTGCTCGTCGGCACCTATGAGGCCCTGACCTCCGAGGCGATCTCCGGCGTGCTCGCCGCAGCGCACCGCGACGGCCGGGACGTGAGCGTGCTGACCGGCCGTGACGTCCACTCGCTGGCCTGGACGGTCGCCAAGCAGTACGCCCAGGCCCCCTCCGACGCGCCGGCCGGGGTCTTCACCGACAACGACGGCCGTCCGGGCATCCCCGGCGGCCGCTGGTTCGGCCCCGGCGACATCGCCCAGCTCGACATCCGGGACCTGGTCCTGACGGGCCGCTGGGGACGGCTGCTGTTCAACGGCCACGGACGCGACGACAACCTGAACCTGGGCCAGTTCACCCTGTGCGGCCGCAGCCCCGCCGCCGAGCGCCGGCCGGGCGCCCTCGGCCCGCAGTGCGCGTACGGACTCGGCTGCTACAAGCCGGAGGACAAGCTGATCCCCGCGCACCGGATCCCGGCCGCGGAGATCGTCCTCAACACCTGCCTGAGCGGGCCGCTCTCGGACCTCGCCCTGTACGACCCGGCGTTCCAGATCCTCCTCAACGCCCTCGACGGGCCCGCCCAGACCGTGGTCGCCGCCCTCACCACCAACAACGGCGACCGCCCCGAGAACCTGGCCTGGCTGAGACGCGCCGAGCCGGACACCGGTGTGGCGCGCACCCTCGACCGGAGCGCGTCCGACATCAACCCCTACCCGGTGTTCCTCCAGGTCGGGGTGGGCTCCGGCGCCACCGCGGCGGACACCGGCCCCGAGCCGGCAGCCGCACCGGCGGCGGAGTCGGCCCCCGAGCCCTGGCGGCACCTCGGCGACCGGGTCGCCGCACTGCTCCACAGCGGGCTGCTGCCCGAGGACCACCCCCTGGGCGGCCGGCTGGCGCAGCTGCACACGGTGCTGCTGCGCGGCACCCGGCGCACCGCCGCCCGCGACGAGGCGGACCGGCTCGCGGCCCGGCAGGGCCTGGCCGCCCAGGTCGGCGCCCTCGACCTGGCCCTCGCCCAGCAGATCGCCAAGCACCCCGACGACGCCCTGATGGACTTCCCGATCCACTTCGGGGAACGCAGCGAGGCCGCCGCTCCCCAGCCCGGAGCCCGGCCCTGCGGCTGCGGACGGCCCGTGTGGCGCTACCGCCGGACCGGCCGCCTGCCGGTCGTCCCCGTCACCCACCAGTCCACCTGCCTGCGCTGCGGCGACGTCGAGAACAGCTTCGACGGGGCACCGGTGCTGAGCGTGGAGTCCCCGGACCTGGTCGCGCTCGGCGGCCGGCTGCCGGTCACGGTCGAGGTCACCGCCCCGCAGAGCGGCATCGTCAACGTCGGCCTGATCGTGCCCACCTACGTCAAGTCGGAGATCCGGCCGCCGGTCCGGCGCCTCAAGGTCACCGCGGGCGAGCCGAAGCGGACCACGTTCGACCTCCACATCGCCCCCGACGCGGAGCCGCAGGCCTACTACCACCAGGCGTACGCCGTGCAGGCCCTGGGCCTGACGGTCCTGCGCTTCCACTTCGGCGCCGTCCCCGGGGACGAGTTCCCGGCGCCGCCGTCCTCCCCCGAGACCCAGCCCGTCCGTGACGAAGAGGTGCACCTTGTCGCAGGTTGACCCGTTCAGCGCCGCAGCAGCCCCCGCCGATCCGCGCGACACCCTCCTCGTCGTGGAACCGGAGTCCTCGGGCGTCGACCTCCTGCCCGCCGCCACGCGGCTGGGACTGCGGGTCCACGTCCTCGACCGCCGCCCGCTGGAACTGGCCCCCGCCGCCGTCCGCGAGCTCGTGGGCCGGGGCAGGGCCGGCTACACCGTCGTCGAGACCCGCTGCACCGAGCTGGTCGCCGCGGCCGCCGAGCAGCTGGCCTCCCGCACGACGGTCGTCGCCGTCGTCCCCGGCTTCGAGTACGCGGTCCCCGTGGCTGCTGCCGCCGCGGAGCGGCTCGGGCTGCCCGGCCCGCGGCCGGCCGTCGCCGCCCGGCTGCGGGACAAGGGGCTGATGAAGGACCAGCTGGCCCGGGGCGGGGTCGCCGTCGCCCGGGGCGTGCCGCTCACCGTCGGGGACGTCCCCGAGGACACGCTGCTCCAGGCCGCCGCGGTCGTCGGCTTCCCCGCCGTCGTCAAGCCGGTGGACGGCTCGGGCAGCCTGGGCGTGCGGCGGATCGACAGCATGGCCGAGCTGCGCGGGCACCTGGAGCGGGCCGCCGAGGAGGGGGTCCTCGACGACATGGGCCAGCCGGTCGGCGGACGCCTGCTGCTGGAGTCGTACGTGACCGGGCCCGAGTTCAGCGTCGAGGGCTGGGTCACCGCCACCGGCGAGGTGACCGTCGCCGCGGTGACCCAGAAGCTCCTGGGACCCGAACCGCACTTCGTCGAGGTCGGACACATCGTCGACGCCGACCTCCCGCAGGCGGACCGGGAGGCGCTGGCCCGGACCGCCGAACGGGCGGTCCGCGCGCTCGGTCTGACGGCGGGCGTCTTCCACCTGGAGGCCCGGCTCTCCCCGCGCGGCCCCGTGGTCCTGGAGATCGCCGCCCGGCTCGGTGGCGACCGCATCCACCGCCTCGTCTCCGCCGTACACGGCCGGAGCCTGCCGGAGGCCGCCATCCGCGTCCTGGCCGGCCTGCCGCACGCCGCGGTCGCCGACGCCCCCTCCGGACGGGCCGCCGCTTCCGTCTACTTCACCGCGCCCGCCCCCGGCCGGATCCACGACCCCGAGGCCCTGTACGCGGACCTGGCCCGGGTGATCGACGCCGGCGCCCAGTGCTGGGAGCTGACCGTCGACTGCGCACCCGGCGACCTCGTCACCCCCGCCACCGACTTCCGGCAGCGGTTCGGGCACGCCGTGCTCGTGGCCGCCGACCGGTCGGCCCTCACCGCCGTCCTCGACGAGGTGAACGCCGCCTTGTACCGGGCGCTGGACCGCGTCCCGGCGGCAGCGGCCGTCGCGGCCTGACCGTGAGTACCGAGCAGACAACCCCGGATCGAAAGGACTGAACCCATGCGGGTGCTCATCATCAACCGGTGGAGCGACGACTTCGCCGACTACGGCAGCTACGTCGACCACACCGCCCACCAGGTCGCGTACGTCACCGTCGCGGGTCACCGGCCGTTGCTCCCCGGCGGCACCGCCCACGCCGAGGTCGTCGCCGACCCGTCGGACGCCGACGCGGTCACCGCCGCCGCCCTGCGCTGCCACCTCGCCCTCGGCGGCACCGACGTGGTGCTGGCGCTCTCCGAGTTCGACCTGCTGACGGCCGCCCGCGTCCGGGAGGAGCTCGGGGTCCCCGGCCCCGGCACCGACACCGCCCTGCGCTTCCGGGACAAGACCGTCATGAAGGCGGCCATCGCCGAAGCGGGCCTGCGCATCCCCCGGTTCCGGACCGTCACCACTCCGGCCGAGGCCGCCGCCTTCGCCGCCGCGCACCCCGGCCCCGTCATGCTCAAGCCCCGTACCGGCGCCGCCTCCGCGGGCTGCGTCCTGCTGGAGGAGGGCCTCGGCGAGCGCGCCGTCCTCGCCCGGCTGGAGGGCCTGGACCTGAGCGGCTACGAGGCGGAGGAGTTCGTCCAGGGACCGATCTGGCACGTGGACGGCCTGCTCCGGGAGGGCGAGCCGCTGTTCGCCCTCGCCTCCCGCTACCTGAACACCTGCTTCGAGTTCGGCAACGGCTCCCCGCTGGGCTCCGCCGTCCAGCAGGGCCCCCTGGCCGACCGGATCAGCGACTTCGCCCTGGACAGCCTGCGCGCGCTCGGCCTGCGCACGGGCGCCTTCCACCTGGAGGTCATCGAGCACCGCGACGGCCCCGTCTTCCTCGAAGTCGGTGCCCGTGTCGGCGGCGGCGAGATCCCGTTCGTCTGCCGTGACGTCTACGGCGTGGATCTGGTCGGGGACTGGATCCGGCTGGAGCTCGGCGAGGCGCCGCTCACCGTGCCCGCCGCCGGGAGCGAATGCGGGGGATTCCTGATGGTTCCGGAGCCGGTCGGCATGCGGCTGCTGGCGCGGCCCGAGCTGCGCGGCACGGTGGCCGGCCTCTACGCGGAGATCCTGCCCGAGCCCGGCCGGGTGTTCACCGGAGACGGGGGATACGACGAGATCCTCGGCCGGTTCCGTTTCCGCGCCGCCTCACCCCAGGCCGTCGAAGCCGCCATCCGATCCGCCATCGACCAGTACCGGTGCGAGCTCGAACCCGCCGTCCTCACCCCGTCCGGCGCCGACGCGTGAGCGTTTCACGTGAAACATCGCCGCCGTCCTTCCTCCCCGCCGCTTCACCGCACCCCACCCAAGGAGCCCTCGGCATGTCCCGTCGTCTGTTCACCTCGGAGTCCGTGACCGAGGGTCACCCCGACAAGATCGCTGACCAGATCAGCGACACGATCCTCGACGCCCTCCTGGCCGAGGACCCGGCCTCGCGCGTGGCCGTGGAGACGCTCATCACCACCGGTCTGGTGCACATCGCGGGCGAGGTGACGACGAAGGCGTACGCCCCGATCGCCCAGCTCGTCCGCGACAAGATCCTGGAGATCGGCTACGACTCCTCGAAGAAGGGCTTCGACGGCGCCTCCTGCGGGGTCTCGGTGTCCATCGGCGCGCAGTCCCCGGACATCGCGCAGGGCGTCGACACGGCCTATGAGTCCCGGGTCGAGGGCGACGAGGACGAGCTCGACAAGCAGGGTGCGGGCGACCAGGGTCTGATGTTCGGCTACGCGTGCGACGAGACGCCGGAGCTGATGCCGCTGCCGATCCACCTCGCGCACCG
The DNA here is from genome assembly GCF_044129415.1 of Streptomyces racemochromogenes. Taxonomy (GTDB): domain Bacteria; phylum Actinomycetota; class Actinomycetes; order Streptomycetales; family Streptomycetaceae; genus Streptomyces; species Streptomyces racemochromogenes_A. The sequence goes on along the minus strand of NZ_JBBDHD010000045.1, from coordinate 327 downwards.
GCTCTCCCGCCGCCTGACCCAGGTCCGCAAGGACGGGACCGTCCCCTACCTGCGCCCGGACGGCAAGACCCAGGTCACCATCGAGTACGACGGAGGCAACGCGGTCCGCCTCGACACTGTGGTGGTGTCCTCGCAGCACGCGGCCGACGTCAGCCTGGACGGGCTGCTGATCCCCGACGTGCGGCGGCACGTGGTGGAGTACGTGCTCGCCCGGCTGGCGGAGGACGGCATCAAGCTGGACACCGAGGGCTACCGGCTGCTGGTCAACCCGACGGGGCGTTTCGAGATCGGCGGCCCGATGGGTGACGCCGGTCTGACCGGCCGCAA
>NZ_JBBDHD010000044.1:0-53599 GCF_044129415.1 Streptomyces racemochromogenes | reverse complement strand
CCCCCGCCAACAGGCACAACACGAGACTCCCGCGCCCCCGCCCCCCGCGCCCCCCCGCGGGGCGGCCCCCCCCCCCCCTTCCGCGTTCCGGGTCTCAGGCGTCGAGGATCTGGCCCTCGCGCTTGACCACCGGCGGCTCCGTGGACCACGGGAACTCGATCCAGTCGTCGGTCTTCTTCCACACGTACTCGCACTTCACGAGCGAGTGGGACTTCTCGTAGATCACGGCGGAGCGCACCTCGGCGACGTGGCCGAGGCAGAAGTCGTGGACGAGCTTCAGCGTCTTCCCGGTGTCGGCCACGTCATCGGCGATGAGGACCTTCTTGTCGGTGAAGTCGATCGCCTCGGGCACGGGCGCCAGCATGACCGGCATCTCCAGCGTGGTGCCCACACCGGTGTAGAACTCGACGTTCACGAGGTGGATGTTCTTGCAGTCCAGCGCGTAGGCCAGACCGCCGGCGACGAACACCCCGCCCCGGGCGATGCTGAGGATGATGTCCGGCTCGAAGCCGTCGGCGGCGATGGTCTGCGCCAGCTCGCGGACGGCGCTGCCGAACGCCTCGTACGTCAGGGTCTCGCGTACTTCGCTCATGCCTCGTGCCTCACCTGGGTGCGGTGGAAGTTCTGGAAGGAGCGCGAGGCGGTCGGCCCGCGCTGCCCCTGGTACCGGGAGCCGTACCGCTCACTGCCGTACGGGAACTCCGCGGGCGAGCTGAGGCGGAACATGCACAGCTGCCCGATCTTCATGCCCGGCCACAGCTTGATCGGCAGGGTGGCCAGGTTCGACAGCTCCAGGGTCACGTGGCCGGAGAAGCCGGGGTCGATGAACCCGGCCGTCGAATGCGTCACCAGACCCAGGCGGCCCAGGCTGGACTTCCCCTCCAGTCTGGAGGCGATGTCCTCGGGGAGCGAGATGACCTCGTACGTCGACGCGAGGACGAACTCACCCGGGTGCAGGATGAAGGCCTCGTCGCCCTCGGGCTCGACCATGCGGGTCAGGTCGGGCTGCTCGATGGCGGGGTCGATGTGCGCGTAGCGGTGATTCTCGAAGACCCGGAAGAACCGGTCGAGGCGTACGTCGATGCTGGAGGGCTGCACCATCGACTCGTCGAACGGGTCAATGCGAACCCGTCCGCTGTCGATCTCGGCCCGGATGTCTTTGTCGGAGAGAAGCACGTCCCGAGGATACGCAGAGCGCGCGGGCCGCCCCCAATCGAGAGCGGGCCCGCGCGCCCGGAAAGCCGTCTGTGACGGCCCTACCGCTTGACGCCGCCCACGGGCACCGCGTGCCGCAGACGCGCGCACCGCGGACACCGCAGCAGCCGCCCCGGACCGATCCGGCCGGCACCGAGGTGCTGCAGCGGGAAGGAGGCGGTGCTGAAAACGTGCCCTTCGGCACAACGGACGACTGTGTGCTCCATCGAGTCCCTTTCCCCAACGAGCCGTACTGCGATGAATCGCCACATTAGGGGATGAACAAGACCCACTCCAGCCGCCGCTCCGCCCCCCAAAGGTACGCCCCAACTCCCGCCCGCGGGACGCCTGGTGCCCCACCGCGAGGACGCCGACCCGGCGGGTGGATTCACCGGGGGTCGATCATGGGGTACAGTGTGCAACGGTAGGGATCCAGGCAGCTGGCCCACCCTGCGGATGTAGTTTAATGGTAGAACATGAGCTTCCCAAGCTTATAGCGCGGGTTCGATTCCCGTCATCCGCTCTCGAACAAAGGCCCAGGTCGACGACCTGGGCCTTTTTCGTTTGTGCGCATATCTGTGTTCGCGGGCAGAGGTTTTGGGTGGCAACCCGGGGAGAGTTTTTATCGGCGCGACACGGGAACAGAAATCGGAACCCGTGCGGGCCGCATCGGCGTGCTACTGTCGAATCAGTTGCAGTTTTGGTACCCGAAAATTCCAGGCGCCCCGCCGGCTTCATGCCGCACGGAAGTGCTTTGCATTCCGGTCTCTTCCGGGCAGGGAATCATCGCGGCGACACGGAATCCGCGACGTGCGGACTCCGCTGCACTGCCCCAAGGAGATATGACATGGCTGCTGGCACCGTGAAGTGGTTCAACGCGGAAAAGGGTTTCGGCTTCATCGAGCAGGACGGTGGCGGCCCTGACGTGTTCGCCCACTACTCGAACATCGCCGCCCAGGGCTTCCGCGAGCTCCAGGAGGGGCAGAAGGTCTCCTTCGACATCGCGCAGGGCCAGAAGGGCCCGACGGCCGAGAACATCGTTCCCGCCTGACACTGACGCGTCATACGCAGCTGGGGCCCGCATCCTTCGGGGTGCGGGCCCCAGCTGTATTCATTTCCCGGGACTTCCCCGCGCACTCGCATCACCGCGGGCCCTTCAGCCGGTTCCCGCGGTTTCGACGCGCTCAGCCGCCGTCGGAATTCCTCGGCACGTGCCGTATCACGAAAGGTTCTGAATGAACCCCCTACGCACGAACGGCCGCCGGTGGGGCGGAAACGAAGGGCGGCCGGCCTCGGTACGGGGAGAATTCGCCCTGCCCAGGACGGTCACCCCGGCACTGCCTCCGGTCGAGGACTTCGCCGGCCTTCCCCTGGACGGGCGTCTCCTGGCCGCGCTCGCCGCTCACGGTGTGTCCGTCCCGTTCCCCATCCAGGGCGCGACCCTGCCGAACTCCCTCGCGGGACGCGACGTGCTGGGCCGCGGCAGGACGGGTTCGGGCAAGACGCTCGCCTTCGGGCTGGCCCTGCTCGCCCGTACGGCCGGGCGGCGCGCCGAGCCCCGGCAGCCGCTGGCCCTGGTCCTGGTCCCGACCCGGGAGCTCGCCCAGCAGGTCACGGACGCCCTCACCCCGTACGCGCGCGCCGTGGAGCTGCGCCTGGCCACCGTCGTCGGCGGGATGCCGATCGGCCGGCAGGCGAACGCGCTGCGCAGCGGCGTCGACGTCGTCGTGGCCACCCCCGGGCGGCTGGGGGACCTGATCGACCGCGGCCACTGCCGGCTGGACCAGGTCGCCGTCACCGTGCTGGACGAGGCCGACCAGATGGCCGACATGGGCTTCATGCCCCAGGTGACCGCACTGCTGGACCAGGTCCGGCCCGAGGGCCAGCGGATGCTGTTCTCCGCGACCCTGGACCGCAACGTCGACCTCCTGGTCCGCCGCTACCTGACCGACCCCGTCGTCCACTCCGTCGATCCCTCCCAGGGCGCGGTCACGACGATGAAGCACCACGTCCTGCACGTCCAGGGCGCCGACAAGCAGAGGCTGACCGCCGAGATCGCGGCGCGGGACGGCCGGGTGATCATGTTCTTGGACACCAAGCACGCCGTGGACCGCCTCACCGAGGACCTCCTCGGCCTCGGCGTCGGGGCAGCGGCGCTGCACGGCGGGAAGTCACAGCCGCAGCGCGCCCGCACCCTGGCCTGGTTCAAGAACGGGCACGTCACCGTTCTGGTCGCCACGAACGTCGCGGCCCGCGGAATCCACGTCGACCAGCTCGACCTCGTCGTCAACGTGGACCCGCCCACCGACCACAAGGACTACCTGCACCGCGGCGGCCGTACCGCGCGAGCGGGCGCGTCGGGCAGCGTCGTCACCCTGGTCACCGCCGGCCAGCGGCGCGCCGTGGCACGCCTCATGACGGCCGCGGGCATCGCGCCCGAGACCACCCGGGTCCGCTCCGGCGAGGACGCGCTCGCCCGGATCACGGGCGCGCGCACCCCCTCCGGCATTCCCGTGGAGATCACCGCACCGCCCGCGGAGCAGCGCGGGCGCGGTCCTGTCGTCCGCGGCCGTCGCGGTCCCGTCCCGGCGTTCCCGCGCACCGCCGCACGGCGGCGTCCCGCCGGCACGGCTGCCCGAGCGTGACATGGCAGGTAGGCCGCCCGTCCCCCAGGAGGCACGTTGTGACGCCGTTCCGCACGCAGTCCCGTTCCACACATCCGACCCCGGAGCCGGCCGCACCCCAGGTCTGCGACGACATGACCGTCGAAGTGGCCTTGGCCGTCATGGCCGGGGCCCGCACCGGTCACCTGCGCGTCTGCGACAGCGACGAGCAGTGCACCGGCCTGGTGACCGGGGCCCAGCTCACCGCCGCCCGTGAGAGCCCCGCCTACACGGACCGGCTCCGGCTGCGCGACCTCTCCGGGCGCAAGCCGTCCGCCTCCTCCACGGCTTCCGGACGCCCCTCTTCGCTTCCTTCTTCCCTGTGAGGCATCGTGCGCTGTGTCATCGCCCGCTTCCCCTTCGACCTCACCAAGCCCGGCGTCCTGGAATCCATGAAGGGGGTCAGACCCGAGGAACTCCTCGGCGCGTCCGTGACCATCGGCCGCCGCGTCTACCCCGTCAAGCAGGTCGGCCAGGTCATCACCGGCCAGGACCGCCGCGACTTCACCGCCGGTGAAGTCGTCCGCGCCATGACCAGGCTGGGCTTCACCTGTCGCGGCCTCCCGCAGGGCGGCGCGCCCGCTCGCGACCTCGGGCCCTTCCGGCGCGCCTCCGCGGCGCTCGGCGGTCCGGGGGCCTGACCGCCGTCCCCGGGGGACACGGGCAGGCGCCCGGGCAGCCGGGAGGACCCGGCCGGCACTGCCGGCCGGGTCCTCTCGTGCGTCGGTGGGCGGATCCTGGGGGGGGGAAGGCGGTGTCAGCGGTCGGAGTAGCTGACGTCGCCCATGGTCCAGGCGCTGATGTCCGCGATCGAGACGCGGTACATCCCGCCCGTCTCCGGGATCCCCATCGTGCCCTGGAGGATCCGCGCCAGGTGGAAGTGCAGGTGTGCCGGGGGACCGTCCTTCGCCGCCGGGGTGGCGAAGACGGCGGCGAACTCGGACAGCCGGTCGGAGTCCGCCAGGACCTCCGAGACCCGCTGCCGCCACACCGCTTCGGGCGCCAGCCGACCTGTGATGACAGCGCCCCCGGTCACGACGGTCAGGGACATCTGGTTGCTCTGCCCGGACTCCACCAGCTTGGCGACGTCAACGAGCAGCTCGTCAATCTTCGACATGGAACCCGATCCTACGGGGCACTCGCCCCCGTCCACAGGTCGTCCTGCCGGGTGGGAAGAACGACCGGGGCGCGCAGGCCACCCTCCATCTACCGTCCGGGAACACGAAAATCTATCGCGGCCACAGTAGACATAGGCCGTCGGTCGGGCTATGTTTTCTTTCGTAACCAGGAGAGACGGTAGAAGAACGGAGGAACGCGGCGCCATCGGGATCGCCCGGGCGGAAGTCTCAGGTCCGGGTACCGCAGGACATCGATAGCGAGGTGGTCTTCGGTCGAGCAACCGCGATCCCCGCACCGACGGCAGCTACCGGGCCGGGTGTGCGGACACAGAAGGCCGGCGCTTCATCAGGGCCGGCAGGTGGTGTAGTAGTTCCTTCAGGGCCCTGGTGCCGGTACTGGCGCCAGGGCCCCTCTATGCGTGTCACGGAGAGGTGCAAATGACAGCAGACGACTCGTACGCCCGTCTCGACGACGACGACTACCCCGCCTACACCATGGGCCGAGCCGCCGAGATGATCGGCACCACCCAGGGCTTCCTCCGCGCCATCGGCGAAGCCCGCCTGATCACTCCGCTGCGTTCCGAGGGCGGCCACCGCCGCTACTCCCGCTACCAGCTCCGCATCGCCGCCCGCGCCCGGGAACTCGTCGACCAGGGCACCCCGATCGAGGCCGCCTGCCGCATCATCATCCTTGAGGACCAGCTCGAAGAGGCCCAGCGCATCAACGCCGAGTACCGCCGCGCCGCCGAAGCCGGCACGCCCCCGCAGCAGGTGTGAGGCGACCGGCCGGAGGACGGCCCGGGGGCGCGGGCCCGGCCCGCCCCGGGTCACCCCCGCGCTTGTGCCACGGGTACGGTTCCCGTCCTCCGTCCTCCGCTCCGTTTCGAAACCCCCAGGTACGCGACGCCTGGGGGTTTCTTCGTTTTCCGGCAGGCATGACGCCTACACCTTTGGGTGTACGGGAATTACACCCTTCCTCAGCCTTTCGTTTTCCTCCGTTGCGGCGGCCCGATTCCACGGGCCACGATGGCCACCGCCACAGCCCGTAACCGCAGAAACGGATGGCTCGGTGCACACGTCGCAACACACCACAGCAATTGTTTCCCAGGCTCGGACGGCAGAATTCCGGGACGGCTGGCAGCGTACGGCGGTCGAGGAGATCACCGCACGGATCGCCGACCCGGGTTTCCCCTGCGTGTTCTCCCGGAACGCCCTGCGCAAGGAGCTCCTCGGGTTCGTCTTCGTGGCGGACGGCGGGGCGGACGGGATCCGGCACCTGGCGGGGGCCCTCGGGGAGTACGTCGAGCGGGCCAGGGACTGGGACGGACAGCTGGACACCGCGTATCCGCTGGTCGTGGTGTTCGCGCCGGACGCCGTGCCCGGGGACTCGGTCGAGGAGCACCACGCCTTCGGCTGGCACGTCCTGCGGGAGCTGCACCGGGCCGACCCCGCGCCCTGGCCCGCCGGGGTCGCCCCGCGTCCCGACGACGAGACCTGGTCCATGTGCTTCGACGGAATGCCGCTCTTCTGCAATATGAGCAGCCCCGCGCACCGGGTCCGCCGCAGCCGGAACCTCGGCCGTTCCTTCGTTCTGGTCGTCAATCCGCGGGAGCGGTTCGACGTGTTCGCCGGAGACACTCCGAGCGGACGGAAAGTGCGCGCCAACATTCGCGGCCGAATACACCGCTACGACGGTGTCCCGCACGCCCCGCAATTGGGTTCCTACGGAATCGGTGCCCTCGAATGGCAGCAGTACGGCCTGATCGAGGAGAACGCCCGGCGGACCGACGCCTGCCCTTTCCCTCACCACGCCGACGACGACACGCAGAGGACCTCCTGACCATGATCGAGCTCATCGTCTCCCAGGGCCGGGTGGCCGACCGGAAGCCCCGCATGATCGAGGGCGCGGCCCGGCTCGCGCGCGCCCTGGAGGAGCGGTACGGACTCACCGGCCGCTGGATCGGGGAACCCGCGCCGGCCGCCGTCGACGACTGGAGCGTCAGCCTCCCGCAGGCCGAGGGCCAGTTGCGGGCACTCGGCCGCGCGGTCGGGGACGGCATCCGCGCCGGACGCCGGACGGTCCTGGTCTCCAACACCTGCCCCGCCAGCATCGGCACGCTGCCGGTGGTGGCCCGTGAGGTCCCGGACGCCGTGGTGCTCTACATCGACGGCCACGGCGACTTCAACACGCCGGCCACCGGCACCGGCTACCTGGGCGGGATGGTGCTCTCCGCCGCGTGCGGCCTGTGGGACAGCGGCCACGGGGGCGGACTGCCGGCCTCGCAGGCGGTGCTGGTCGGCGCCCGGGACATCGACGAGGGCGAGGCGGAGCTGATCGCGACGGCCGGGGTGCGGGTCGTCCCGCCCGCCGAGACGACGGCGGAGACCATCCTGGACGCCATCGGCGACCGCCCCGTCTGGGTGCACATCGACTGGGACGTGCTCGAACCGGGCCATGTGCCGGCCGACTACACCGTCCCCGACGGCCTGCTCCCCGAGCAGATCCGGACCGTCTTCGAGACGATCCCGGCCGACCGGCTGCTCGGCGTGGAGCTGGCCGAGTTCGACGCCTCCCCCGACGAGGCGCTCAACGAGCGGGCCGTCGCCGTGATCCTCGACATCGTCGCCCCCGTCTTCGGGCCGGTCGAAGCCCTCGCAGGCCGCTAGGGCCTGTCGTCAAACTCCCGTTCTGCTCCCACCAGCCGCCCTGGAGAGATCCCCCATGCCCCTGTACGACAGCATCCTCGACACCGTCGGCCGTACCCCGATCGTCCGGCTGAACCGGCTCGCCCCCGCGCACACCACGGTGTACGTGAAGGTGGAGGCGTTCAATCCCGGCGGCTCGGTGAAGGACCGGCTCGCGCTCTCCGTCGTCCTCGACGCGGAGGCCCGGGGGGAGCTGAAGCCCGGGGACACGATCGTCGAGTGCACCTCCGGCAACGTCGGCATCGCCCTGGCGATGGTGGCCGCGGCCCGCGGCTACCGGTTCGTCGCCGTCATGGGCGACACCTACTCGCGGGAGCGGCGCCAGCTCATCCGGGCGTACGGCGGCAAGGTGATCCTCTTCCCCGGTGAGCTCGGCAGCAGCGGCGGCAACCGGATCGCCGACGAACTCGCGGCGGAACACGGCTGGTTCCGGGCCCGGCAGTTCGACAACCCGGCCAACCCGGCCTACCACCGGGAGACCACGGCCTCGGAGATCCTCGCCGATTTCGCGGGCAGGCGGCTGGACTACTTCGTCACCGGCTTCGGCACCAGCGGCACCCTCACCGGCGTCGGGCAGATGCTGAAGACCGCCCGCCCCGGGGTGCGGGTGGTCGCCACGGAGCCGGAGAACGCCGCCATCCTGGGCAAGCGGGAGTGGAACGTCCACCGGATCCAGGGCTGGTCGCCGAACTTCGTGCCCAGCGTGCTGGACGACCGGGTCATCGACGAACTGGTCACCGTCGACGAGACGGTGGGACGGGACACCTCCCGCCGGCTCGCCGCGCAGGAGGGCATCTTCGCCGGCATCTCCGCCGGCGCCACCCTGGCCACCGCGCTGCGCGTCGCGGAGACCGCCCCGGAGGGGTCGGTGCTGCTCGCCATGCTCCCGGACACCGGGGAGAGGTACCTGTCCACCTTCCTGATGGAAGGCGTCAACGAGGGGTCGGACGACGAGTGGCTGGCGTCGCTCGGCTCCGGACCGGACGCCGGGAACTGACGTGAGCACCGAATTCGTGCCGCCGGCCGCCCGGTTCAGCGCCCTGCCCGGCGTCTTCCCCCTGCTGCGCGGCGGGACCCTGGCCGGTGCGCGCGTCGCGTACGAGACGCTCGGGCGCCTGGCCCCCGAACGGGACAACGCGGTCCTGGTACTGACCGGCCTCTCCCCCGACAGCCATGTCGCCTCCCACCCCGGGGACCCGGCGCCCGGCTGGTGGGAGGCCATGGTGGGCCCGGGCAAGCCGGTGGACACCGACCGCTGGTACGTGATCTGCGTGAACGCGCTGGGCAGCTGCAAGGGCTCGACCGGGCCCGCGTCCGTGGACCCCGCGACGGGGGCCCCGTACGGGCCCGACTTCCCGGAACTGTCGATGGAGGACATCGCCGACGCCGCCGCGCACACCGTGCGGGCCCTGGGCATCGAGCGGCTGGCCTGCGTCATCGGCGCCTCCATGGGCGGGATGAGCGCCCTGTCCCTGCTGGCCCGGCACCCGGGGCTGGCCCGCGCCCACCTGAACATCTGCGGGGCGGCGACGTCGCTGCCGTTCGCCACCGCGGTCCGCTCCCTCCAGCGCGAGGCGATCCGCTTCGACCCGCGGTGGAACGGGGGCCGCTACGCCGGTCCCGACACGGAGCACTATCCGCACCGCGGCATGCTCACGGCGCGCAAGCTGGGCATGACGACCTACCGCTCGGCCCGGGAATGGGACCGACGGTTCGGCCGGGGGCGCATCCCGGCCGAGCGCCGCGCGCAGGCCGGGCCCTTCGGCCCCGAGTTCGAGGTCGAGGCCTACCTCGAACGCCACGCCCGCAGGTTCTCCGGCCGGTTCGACCCCAACAGCTACCTCCACCTCAGCCGCTGCATGGACCGTTTCGACCTGGGCGAGTCGTGCGGATCGGCGACCGCCGAGGCCCTGGCCCGGATCCGGCTGGAGAAGGCGCTGGTGATCGGGGTGGAGACCGACATCCTCTTCCCGCTCGGACAGCAGCGGGAGATCGCCGAGGGGCTCGGCGCCGGCGGTACGCACGCCGGGTTCCTGGCCCTGGAGTCGGACGAGGGCCACGACGCCTTCCTCGTCGACACCGACCGCTTCGGCCTGCCCGTCGCGAAGTTCCTCACCACGCTCTAGTCCTGCGGAGGTCCGACATGTCCCCCCATCCCTTCCGGCTGGCCCTGGTCACCGGAGCCAACCGCGGCATCGGCTTCGAGACGGCGCGCCTGCTCGCCGCCGAGGGCGTCCGCGTGCTCCTCTCCGGCCGGGACCGCGAGGCGGTCCAGGCTGCGGTGGAGGAGCTGCGCGGGAGCGGTCTCCCGGTGGAGCCGCTGGTCCTCGACGTGACCGACGGCGACGGCATCCGTGCCGCGGCCGCCGAGGTCGAGCGGTCGTACGGCCGCCTCGACATCCTCGTCAACAACGCCGCGATCCGCGTCGAGGAGTACGGCAGGAAGCCGTCCGAGCAGCCCCTGGAACGGTGGCGCCGGACCTTCGACACCAACCTGTTCGCGGTCGTCGAGGTGACGCGGGCCTTCCTGCCCCTGCTGCGGCGCTCCCCGGCGGGACGCGTGGTCAACCTGTCCAGCCTGCTGGGCTCCGTCGGCACGCACGGCGACCCCGCCTCGTACGCCCACAGCGACACGTTCAAGTCGCTGCCGGCCTACAGCGCCTCCAAGAGCGCCCTCAACTCGTGGACCGTGCACCTCGCCTACGAACTGCGCGACACCCCGGTCAAGGTGAACGCCGTGCACCCCGGCTACACCCGGACCGGCCTGAACGACGGCGCGGGGGACCTCACGCCCGCGGAGGGCGCGCGCACGGGGGCGGCGATGGCCCTGCTCGGCGACGACGGCCCCACCGGCACGTACACGCACCGCGGCGAAACCGTCCCCTGGTAATCCCGGCACATCAATGGAGCACACCTATGGGCAACCACGTGGCCCTGGCCACCGACACGACCAGCCTGCCGATCGACCACGACATGCCGCTGCTGCTGGAGGCGTGCCGGGCGGCCGGAGTACGGGCGGAGATATGCAGCTGGGAGGACCCGGACATCGACTGGGGGTCCTTCGACGCCGTACTGCTGCGGTCCCCCTGGAGTTACGTCGAACAGCTGCCTCGCTTCCTGCGCTGGTGCGAGCACGTCACCGCCGTGACGCACCTGCTCAACCCGCTCCCGGTGGTGCGCTGGAACCTGGACAAGAGCTATCTGGGCGATCTGGACGCGGCGGGGGTGCCCGTCGTGCCGAGCAGTTTCGTCGCCCCGGGGGCCGAGCCGGCCGACGCGCTGCGCGCCTTCCTCGAACGGCACCCGGCCTCCGCCGAGTTCGTGGTGAAGCCGACCGTGGGCGCGTACTCCCGGGACGTGCAGCGGTACTCCCGCGCGCAGGAGCCCGAGGCGGTGCGGCACATCGCCAAGCTGCTCCGGCAGGGCTGTGACGCGCTGATCCAGCCCTACCTGGACGCCGTCGACCGTGACGGCGAGACCGACCTGATCTACTTCGACGGCGCGTACAGCCACGCCATCCGCAAGCGGGCGCTGCTCCTGCCCGACGGTACGGTCGACGTCCCCACGCAGGACGCCCGCACCGCGCGGGACGCCGCCCAGGACGAACGGGCGGTCGCCTCGGCGGCGCTGCGGGCGGTGGTGGCACGGCTGGAACTGGAGCGGCCGCTGCTCTACGGCCGCGTCGACCTCATCCGCGACGGGGACGGCCGGCCCGTGCTCCTCGAACTCGAAGTGTGCGAACCGTCGCTGAGCATGCCCTTCGCGGAAGGCTCCGCGACCCGGTTCGCGCGCGCCCTCGCCGCACGGCTGGAAGACATCACCCGAGACCGCAAGAACGGATGACCATGGCTACCCGACAGACTCCGACCGCCCCGGCGCCGGCCGCCGCTCCCGCCGCCGCGGCCGACGCGCCCGGCGCCGGTGCGCCCGCGCCCGCCGCTCCCGCCTCCGTCGTGCCGCGCGGCACCCTCTACGCCGCCCTCGGCGTGCTGAGCTTCTCCTTCAGTTTCCCCGGCACGGTGTGGGCCCTCGACGGGTTCGGTCCGTGGAGCGCCATCGGGGTGCGCGGCGTGCTCGCCGCCGTCATCGCGGGGACGGCCCTGCTGCTGACCCGGGCGCCCCTGCCGGCCCGCGGGGACTGGCCCGCTCTGGCCGTCGTGGCCGGCGGCTGCGCGGTCGGCTTCCCGCTGCTCACCACGCTCGCGCTGCAGACCTCGTCGACGGCGAACTCGGCGATCGTCATCGGTGCGCTGCCGATGGCGACGGCGGCGTTCTCCGCGGTGCTGACCCGGCGCCGCCCCTCGAAGGTCTTCTGGGCCGCGGCCCTGACCGGCGGGGCGACCGTCATCGCGTTCACGCTCACGCAGAGCCACGGGGAGCCGACGGTCGCCGAGCTCTTCCTCTTCGGCGCCCTCGTCGTCTGCGCGGCCGGGTACGCCTTCGGCGGGCGGCTCTCCGCCCGGATGCCGGGGTGGCGGGTCATCGCCTGGGGCGTGGTCCTGGCCGCCCCGGTCAACCTCGCCGTGTCCGTGTGGGCGCTGCCGCACGAGCCGGTGCACCTGACGGCGAAGGCCCTGGTCGGGATGGCGTACATCGCGGCCGTCTCCCAGTTCGGCGGGTTCGTCGTCTGGTACAAGGGCATGGGGCTCATCGGGGTGGCCAGGGCGAGTCAACTCCAGCTCGCGCAACCCCTGTTGACCCTGGTGTGGGCGGTGCTGCTGCTCGGTGAGGAGATCGGTGCGGCCGTACCGCTGACGGCGGTGGTCGTGCTCGCCTGCATCGTGGTCACCCAGCGGGCCAGGACGGCCTGAGTCGGCTGAACCAACGGTCCGGCGTCCCCTGAACCACGAAATCCGTGGCGGAGGGCGCGCCGGACCGACGCATTCTCACCCCTCGGACGACCTTTTCCTTCGGATCTTGCGGGTGCTACGTTCTGCGCGTCCAAGCCGCCGGACCGAAGGGGAGGCGCGAGTTGAGCCGCCAGGCAGCCGCACGGCAACTGCGTGACGCCGCGCCCGCCGTCATCGAGACCTACCGGGCGGAGCTGCGACGGCTCGGCAGCCCGCTGGCCCTCCGCGACGACGCCTGGGGGCAGTGCCGGTACCAGGCGCAGAACATCGTGGCGGAGTGCGCGCAGTCGCTGGAGACGGGCCGTCCGGCGGAGGTGACCGGGGGCGGGGAGTACTCGCGGCTGCTCGGGGCGCACCGCGTCACGCAGGACATCCCGGTGTCCGAGTCGGTCCGGGCGGCGGAGGTGCTCTGGGAGGCGATGCGCGAGGCGGTGGCGCGGGCGGCGGCCCTGATGCCGGCCGCGGAACGGCACGCGGTGCAGCAGGAGATCAGCACCGTCTTCCGTACGGTCACCGGAGCCCGCCTCTACCAGGGGATCCGCGGCTACGAGGAGGCGGCGCGGCCGACGCCCCCCGCCGGCGGCCGGCCACCGCGGCCGGCTCCGGCCGCGCCCGGCGCGGAGCCGGAGCCGCAGGCCCTGGAACTGCTCACGCTGCGGGAGCGGGAGATCCTCGCGGCGGTGCGGGAAGGACTGACCAACCGGCAGATCAGCCGCCGCTTCGAGATCACCGAGGCGACCGTCAAACGCCATCTGCACAACGCGTACCGCAAGCTCGGCATCAGCTCCCGGGTGCAGGCGCTGAACAAGACGTTCCGGGAGAGCGGCTGACCGCGCCGCGGGCGCGGCGCGGTCAGGGTGGTCGGCGCGGCCGGAGTCGTCCGGGCGACCGGGCGGTACGGGAGGGCCCGGGCCGGAGGGCCGGTTCGCTCGGGCCGGTTCACCCGGTGGCGCGGAGGACGAACGGGACGGTCAGCACGGCGAGGTTCGCGGCGTACTGGGTGACCATGAACGCTCGGTAGGCGCCGCGCCGTTCCGCGCGGCCCGCGTGCTCCCGGCGGGCGCCGCGCAGCACCCGCACGACCACCCAGACCGCCCCCAGGGCCACCGGTACGGCGGCCGCGAGCGCGGGCTCCGCCCACAGCAGGGCCAGCGTCGGCGCGGCCGTGCCGACGGCGAGGGCGCCGGCCACCGCGAGGGCCCGGGCCGCCGCCGGGCCGCGGACGACAGCGACCGTGCGCCGGCCGCCGGCCGCGTCGCCGCTGACGTCGCCCAGGTCCTTGGCCACGGCGCCGACGAGCGCCATCCAGGCCGACATCACCCCGGCGACCAGCGCGCCCGTCGCGGTCCACCCGCCGCCGGACGCCGCGACCCCGGCCCCGTACGCGGTCAGACCGAGCCCGCACACCACCAGCGCGCAGCGCCCGCTGGAGCACTTGGCCTTCACCGGCTCGGCCGAGTAGGCCCAGCCGAGTCCGAGGAAGGCGGCCGTCCAGGCCACGACGCCCGGCCCGGCGAGCCCGCCGAGCAGGAGCGCGGCGCAGGCCAGCAGCACCGTGGCCCGTGCCGCGGTGCGCTCGGGGAGGTCACCTCGGGCGATCGGGCGCCAAGAGCCGTTGACCCGGTCCTCCTGGACGTCGGTGACGCCGTTGAGCAGGTACGCGCAGACCACGGCGCACCACAGGGACGCCAGCCCGAGTACGGGGCGGCCCGGCGACTGCGGCGGCTGCGCGGCGCAGACGGCTCCGACCGCGAACCTCAGGAGGAACGCGACCTGGACGACCGGCCGGGCCTCCTGCCAGCACAGGCGGGCGGTCTCCGCGAGGGAGTGCCAGCGGATGTCCAAGGACCGCGCCGGCCTGGTGACGATCAGTTGCCCACTGAGATTGATCACGGGCGCCACCCTAGGAAGCGGCCCGCCGCCCCGGCCATACAACCATCGGCGTACACAGGTGCACTTCTTTCACGTCCAACCGGGTTGCCGGGCACGTGGGTTGGGGGCCGGGAGTCAGTCCGCGTAGGCGCGCGGCGGGAGCGGATCGGCGGCCCGGGGGGCGACGACGAGGGCGAAGCCGTGGTTGGCGGCCACGGCCCGGGTGTGGGCCGCCGAGAGGGAGCCGTGGCGTTCCAGGGTGAGCGCGGGGAGGCCCGAGCGGCCCCTGGCGGTGGTGTGGTGGAACGACAGGACGGTCGTCGACGCCGTCGCGTGGTGGGGGTGGCGCCGGCGGGCGGCGGCCTCGTCGCGGTGGGCGAGGAGGGTGACGCCGGGCTCGTCGCCGAAGTCGGCGAGGACGCCGTCGGCGCGCCAGTGGGCCGGCTCGTACGCCGTACCGGTCCGGTGCCGCGAGGGGTTCACCGAGGTGACGGCGAGGAAGTCGCCGTCGGTGCGGTCCAGGGCCGCGGCGAGGAAGTCGTTGGACGGGCAGTGGTAGCCGGGGGCGATGAGCTGCACCGTGGGCACGCCCTCGTGGGTGGCGGTGAGGTGGCCCGGCACCCGGGTGGCGGCCGGGCCGCGGAATCCGAAGGGGCCGAGGGTGAAGAGGTCTTCGATCAGGTCCTCGACCTGCCGGCGCCGCACGGCGGCCGGCAGCCGGCTCCAGTCGAAGAGCGAGGGAATGTGCTCGCGTACCGTCGTGACGCTCGCGACCTGGGCGGGCGGGCGGCCCTTCATCCGGTTGACCCGCTCCACCACCGCCCGGTCGGGTCGGGCGGTCAGGGCGTAGAAGTTGCCGAAGCCGTGCGCGACGGCCCGGCCCTCGGCCAGGGAGCGGGCGGCGGCGTGTACGTCCTCGGTGTTCTCCAGGGTGGGCCGCCTGGGATCGGTCGTCCGTCGGTGGGTCATGCCCGGCCTCCGCCTCGTGATCGTTGGTGGATGCCAAACGAGGGGGCGGACGGACGGTCACAGGGCGGCGGGGCGTTCCGGGGTGTCGGCGTCGTCCATGAAGGCCAGCATGCGGGCGTTGACCACGTCCGGGTGGTCGATCTGCGGGCCGTGGCCCGTGGCGGCGATGATCTCGGCGCGGGCGCCGGGGACCAGCCGCGGTACGCGCTCCAGCTGGCGCTTCGGGTGCAGGAGCAGGCTGTGCCGGCCCATGACGACGTAGAGCGGGGTGCGGATGGAGCCCAGTTCGTCGTCGGTGAGCGGCAGGGGTGCGGGCCGGCGGATGCGGTAGGCGCGGGCGCCGAGCTGGATCCACTCGCGCATCTCGGGGATGGCGAGGACGGGCTGGTCCAGCCAGGCGGCGAGGCGCGGGCGCAGCGCCTTGGGGGCGAAGCTCGCGAAGAGGCTGATGAACACCCAGGCGAAGAAGCGCAGTCCGACCTTCTCCAGGCCGCCGGGGTCGAGCGCGGTCACGGAGGCGAGCCGTTCGGGACGCCGGTGGGCCTGGTTGAGGACGAGCCAGCCGCCGTAGGAGGAGCCGACCAGGTGGACCCGGTCGAGGCCCAGGGCTCCGAGGGCCTCGTCCATCCACCGGGCGGCGTGCTCGGGCCGCCACATGGGCTCGCGGTGGACGCTGCGGTTGGCGTCGCCGGGGGTGTCGAGGGCGTAGACGGGCCGGTCGAGGCTGAGCCCGGGGGTGTTGGGGAACCACATGGCCGAGGAGTAGCCGGCGCCGTGGATCAGCACGACGGGGGTGCGGGACTCGGCCGCCGGATCGGCGGGCCCGTACCGGTACACGTGCGTGGTGCCGAAGCCGGTCTCCACGTCCGTCTCGGAACGGATGGGGGCGCCCATCGCGTGGAGCACGTCGGCTGCGGCGAAGTAGCGGTCGCGGAGCTCGTCGTCGACCCAGCGGCCGACGTCACGGCGTACACGGGTCCTGTTCTCGGGCACGGCGGCACCTCCGTTGTCGATCCGCTCTTCGTGATACGACCGTACCATGTTGATGGTACGGCGGTACCATGAAGAAGGCGGCGGACGAACGGAGACAGCGGGCATGCCCAGGCGAGTGGACCACGAGGAACGGCGCGGACAGATCGCCGAGGCACTGGTGCGGGTCGCCGGGCGGCGCGGGCTGCACGCCGTCGGCATGCGGGACGTGGCCGCCGAGGCCGGGGTGTCGCTGCGGCTGGTGCAGTACTACTTCGAGACCAAGGAGAAGCTGCTCCTCTACGGGCTCCAGCACCTCACCGACCGGTTCACCGCCCGCGTCGGCGCGCGCCTCGCCGCCGCCGGCCCGGCCCCGGGTCCGCGCGCCACGGCCGAGGCGCTGGTGCTGGCCTCGCTGCCCACCGACGAGGAGAGCCGCACCTTCCACCTCCTCTACACCTCGTACGCGATCCTCTCGGTGACCGACGAGGCGCTGGCCGCCCAGCCGTTCATCGACAACCCGGACGCCGCCGAGGACGCCCTGGCCGGGCTGATCGCGGGGGCGCAGGAGGCGGGCCTCGCCGACCCCGGGGCGGACGCGCGGACGGAGGCGATCAGCCTGCTCGCCATGGCCGGGACCCTGGGCACGAGCATCCTGGTCGGCCAGCGCGGGCCCGAATCGGCCACCGCGGTGCTGCGCCACCACCTGGACCGGATCTTCACCGTGCCGGAGGACACCCCTCAGCGGGAGGTCTTCGGAGCCGCGTTCCGGGGCCGGCGGAGCGTGTAGATCACGGTGGAGATGCCGATCGCCAGGGCCAGGATGCGGGGCATCGGCTGCACGTCGTGGGGCAGCGCGCCGATCGCGACGACGACGGCGAGGGTGAGGGCGACGACCAGGGCGACGGTGATCACGGGGCGGGACTGCATGACGGTTCTCCTTCAGGAGGGGGAAGGGCTTGCGGGAGGGGTCGCCCCGCGCGCCGGGGGAAGGCGCACGGGGCAGGACCGGGTCAGGCGCGGGTGAGGAGGCCCTCGTGCCACAGGCGGCGGATGACGTCCTCGGCGACGGGGAGTTCCGCCGGGGTGAAACGGCGGCGGGCCAGCAGCTCCGCCAGGACCGGTGCGGCCGCCTCGGGGAAGGTCAGCACCCGGTCCGCCAGGCGCAGGAGCAGGTGCCCGCCCTCCACCACGGCGCTGAGCACCGTCTCGCGGTGCACCTCGAACACCGTGTCGGGGGTGATCGGCGCGTCGGCCAGCACCGCCGAGACCTGGCGCAGCGGCGCCGGGAACGCGCGGATCGCGGCCCCGGCCAGGAGCGCGGCCAGTTCCTCGTCGGAGGTCCCGGCGAACCAGTCGGCCAGGCCCCGGCGCAGGCCGGCCACCGCCTCGGCGGCCGTGGCCGGATCGCGCACGAAGTCCGCGGGGAACGCCGTACGGCCCGGCACCTCCACGATGCGCGACAGCAGTTCGCCCACCGCCCAGTGCTCGGTCCACGCCGTCAGGCTGAGCGTCAGGTGGAGGGAGGAGACGCCCTCGCTGCGCGCCGAGTGCACCCAGCCGCGCGGCAGCCACAGCACGTCGCCGGGCTCCAGCGTGAGCACCCTCCACGGCTCCATGGCCTCCAGCCGCTCCGTCGTCCACTCGGGGCGCTCGCGCAGCCGGTCCCAGGACTCGTGGGCGAGCGGGGCGGTCAGGACCGGCTCGCGCAGGGTCCACACCTTGGTGCCCTCCACCTGCACGATGAAGGAGTCCCGCGGGTCGAAGTGGGCGGCGAAGCCCTGCGACTTGGGCGGGGTGACGTACGCGTTGACGTGCACGGGCCGCGAGGTGTCGTGGGCCAGGGCGCGGGTGAAGCGGGCGAGGGGCTCGCTGTACTCCTGGAGGCCCTGCATCACCAGCGAAGCCCCCTCGGCGAGTTCGCCGGCCGTCCTGCGCACGTCGGGCGCGTCCGCGTACATCAGCGTCGGCCGGGTGTAGCGCTGGTCGGCGATCTGGGCGCCGCCGCTGATCACCCGGAAGTCGGGCAGGCGGCGGCCGGACGACGCGAGGGAGGCGTCGAGGGCCGCCCAGCCGAAGAGGTCGGAGAAGCCCCCGGGAGCGCGGAACACCACCGGCTCGGCCGGGGGGTCGGCACGGAAGGCCTCCGGGTCGGCGGTCAGCCGGCCGAGCGCCGCGAAGGCCGGCCGGGACAGGTCCGAGGGGGTGGTGGGGATCGCCGTCGTCGTCATGCCGTCCTCGCTGCGGTGGGGAGGGGGGTGGTCGGGGTGGCCGGGGTGGCCGCCGGAGCCGCGGCGGCGGACTGGCGGGCCAGGAGGAGGTAGCTGCGGAGCTCGTCGAGCGTGCCCAGGCCGAGCCGGTTGTGGAGCATGTGGACGTGGGAGAAGACGATCCGTGCCGTGTACGTCCCCTCCGCACCGAGCCGCCCCGAGACCGCCTCCGCCAGCGCCGTCCGCCAGGAACGCAGCGGACCCGGGGAGGTGGTGGCGCGTGCGACCAGGTCGTGGCCTTCGGCGGTGAGCCGGTCGGCCGCGATCACGCACTCCGCCTCCAGCGCGGTCAGCACCTCCTGCGGATAACCGGCCCGCAGCGCCCAGTCGCTCCACGAGCCCGCTCCGAAGGCGGCGAACAGCCCGGCGTCGAGGACGGAGGCCGCCACGGCGGTGGCCCGCAGGGCGAGGGCCGTACGCGCCCGGTCGGACGGCCGGGTGCGCAGGAAGGCCAGGCACAGCTCGCTGGAGGTGCCGAAGAGGTCCTCGGAGAGGGCGATGAGGCCGGGGCCTCCGTACCGCTCGAACTCGGGGGCGTACGGGCTCTCGTACACCCCCGGCGCCAGCAGT
Source organism: Streptomyces racemochromogenes (assembly GCF_044129415.1). GTDB lineage: Bacteria > Actinomycetota > Actinomycetes > Streptomycetales > Streptomycetaceae > Streptomyces > Streptomyces racemochromogenes_A. The sequence continues at coordinate 34,418 of NZ_JBBDHD010000044.1, read as the reverse complement.
TCCCGCTCCTCGACGGGGACCCCGCCCTCCCCGGCCGTGGCCAGCCGCCGGGACTGCACGGCGAACCGGGCCGGGTCCAGGGGCGTCTCGCCGGGCAGCAGGACGTTCGCGGCCGCGAGCCGCTCCTCCAGTACGCGGCCCAGCGTGCCGGCGGCCGGTGCGGTCAGGTCGCGGGCACGGAGGCGGACGTGGGGACCGCCCTGCCAGTAGCGCATGAAGAACCAGCTGCCGGACGGGAGTCCGGCCATGGCGGGGCCGACCACGTCGGTGACCACGCGGTCGCCGAGGGAGCGGTCGGAGGCCGCCAGGTGCAGGTGCCAGGAGGTCCAGGTCCGTTCCGGGGCGTTCGGGGTTTCGTTCATGTCACAACCTCAGGTCCAGGGGGAGTCCGTTGAAGCGCGGGGTACCGCTGATGACGGACAGCAGGACGGTCTCGTCGGGCGCGAGCCCCAGCGGCCGCTGGACGGCGAGCCCGTCGAAGGCGCGCGCCGGACGGGCGTAGAGCCCGTGGGCGGCGGCGTTCAGGCACAGGCCCTGGGTGATCCAGCCGGCCACGTACTGGGCCAGGGTCCAGGCGCCCGGCCCGAGTTCCGCGACGAGCGCGTGCTGGCGGACCGAGCAGAACCAGACCGCGGAGGCGTGGCGGACGTCGCAGCCGTTGCCCGGGGCCAGGTGGTACCCGTAGTCCCGCTCCAGGTCGGCCAGGGCGCCGGGGCCGGGGCGGTGCGGCAGCAGCCGGCCGCCGGTGAGGCGGTGGACGCCGTCCTCGAAGCCGTCCGTGGCCTGGACGGCCACCGTCACGGTGACGTGCTCGGCGACCCGGCGCAGCAGTTCACCTGGCGGGGGGACGGCCGCCCAGGCGGCGGCCCCGGCCAGGGAACCCTCCGGGACCCGGCGCAGGCGGCCCGCCATGCCGGTGAGGCCGCGGGGCATGCGGCCGGAGCCGCGCTCCCACAGGGCCTCGGCCCAGGAGAGGGCGCGGGCGGGGGCCTCGCGGGGGATGGCGGGGGTCAGGGGGGCCGGGTCCTGCCGGGGGAGGGCGGCCTGGGTGCGGTTGACCGCCAGGATCTCGGCGAGGGAGGCGTCGGTGGCGGCGGCCGCCCCCCGGAGGCGCTCCGCGCCCGGGTGGGCCGGGCGGTGGCCGGCGTCGGCCAGGTCCACCGTCAGGGGCCAGCTCCACTCCCCGTCCGACAGGCCCAGCTCCGTCAGGGCCTCGCCCGACGTGGGGAGGGTCAGGCGGCCCTCCACGCCGAAGAGTTCCAGGCCCACCGCCAGCGCGCGCAGCGATATGCCCAGTTCCAGTTCGGTGAGGGTGCCGCGCAGCGGACCGTAGAAGGCCGGGAGGCGGGTGTACCGGCCGGCCAGGAGGATGCGGCGGGCGGTGTCGCCGGCCGCGCCGGGGAGCTCGGTCAGGGCGTGCCGGTGCACGTCGAGGACCCGGGCCGGGCCGTCCCCGGTCAGGAAGGCGTGCACCGGGAAGAGGCTGCGGACGGAGGGCAGCGCGCGGTGCTCGAAGTAGGGGTTGGTCAGCTCGGCCCGCTGGAGACCGAACGCCGCGAGCAGCGCCCGTTCCGGCAGCCGGTCCGCCCCGGCCACCCGCCCCGCGGGGAACGCGGCGCGCTCCAGCAGTTCGGTGGTCCCGTACGGCAACGCGGTGCCGGCCGCCCCGGCCGCGCCGTCCGGGAGCGGCCCGGAGGCCTCCGCGACCTGGGCCGGGGTGGGGAACTGCGAGCGGCCGGTGCCCTGCGCGTGGGCGTAGCGCAGCACGCGGCGGGACAGGGTGTCCGGCGTCGTCGACGTGCTCATCGGGGTCCTGCCTCTCAGGGGAAGGGGTGGGGGTCGTAGGGGGCGCTGCGGTGCTCCTGCGGGGTGCCGCGCAGCGCGGCGGCCAGCCGGGGCAGGCCGGCGAGGCGCTGCTGGGCGTGGCCGAAGCACATCGGGAGGATCCCGGGGACGACCGCCTTGGCCACGGCCAGGCCGAGGTCGGCGTGGTCGCGGGTGGACTGGTCGACCAGGACGATCCGGTCCAGGCCGGCGTCCGCGAACCGGGCCCGGACGAAGTCCAGCGCACCCCGTACGGTGCCGCCGGCGGCCCGCAGCAGGCGGTCCGGCCAGTCCGGGAAGGCCTCCTGGAGCGTGACACGGGGCCCGCCGAGGACGGCCGTGACACGGGGCAGCGTCTCGGGCCGGTTGTACAGGTCAACGTGGTCCTCCAGCACGTCCACCTGCCAGGGGTCGGTGACCATCGCCGCGCCCGCCTCGGGGTCGGCCGGAGGCCGGGTGCACATCTGGGTGAGCTCCCACAGCGCGGCTCGCACGGCGGACTCCGGGTCGGCGCCGGAGCCGGCGGCTGACCAGCTGGCGGGGTGGCCGCCGGTGCGGTTGACGGCCATCGCCCACACCAGGGGGATGTCGATGTCCTGGGTGGCGACCAGCAGGTGGGCGTCGTAGCCGTGGATGTCGATGGTGTCGAGGAGCCGGCGCGAGACCGGGTCGGCCAGGCTCGCCGGGTCGATGGCGGGCAGCGGCTGCGCCCGGTGCCAGGACAGCAGGAACGCGTCCCGCTCGGCGAGTTCGAGGAGGGAGTGCAGGGCCGCCTCGGTGAGCCCGGAGCCGAGGGCGCAGCCGCTGGAGGAGTCCGGGAAGTGGCTGCGGCGGCGGTCGGCGTGCTGGTCGCGGCGGGCGCCGTGGCGGTCGTGGCGGTGCAGGTACTCGTAGCGGTAGAAGCCGATCTCGGCGGGGACGAGCGTCGGTTCACCGGTGGCGAGGTCGTGGCCCCACACCCAGTCCAGGGGGGTGTCGGGGGTGCTCGGGATGACCCGGGAGAGGGGGTGGGCGAGCTGCTCCTCGGTGTAGGTGCCGAGGGTGACCGGGTCGAGGGCGCGGTCGGCGACGTCGCGGTAGGGGAGGCCGGTGAGGACCTGCCCGTGGTGCGGGAAGCTGCCCATGCGCTCGTACGCCTCCAGCACCGCGACGGACTCGGCGCGGTCGAAGGTCAGCGCCCGGCCGTAGCCGTACGCGGGCGACTCGGGCAGGACGGCGTTGCTCATCGCGTACGGGGCGTCGAGGTCGCGCATCACCTGGAGGACCGGGCCGAAGCGGGGGTCGACCAGGCGGCGGCGCAGCACGCCCGGGGCGAGCAGCGCGTCGCCGCCGGTGCCGCGGACGGGGTCGTCGGGCGAGGCGGCGGGGTCGTCGAGGACCAGCCGGGGCGGCCGGGCCGACGGGTCGGGGGCGGTGGCGGGTCCGGCGCAGACGGGGCAGTTGAAGGTGCGGACGACGCGGTGGCGGGAGACGCCGGAGCCGCCCACCGCGAGGAGCTCGCCGGGGGCGAGGGGGTGCGCGGTGAGGGCGTCCAGGGCGGCCGCGAGCGCTTCGGCGAGGAAGGGCCGGGGCGGGCGGGCGCCGCGCAGGGGCTGCTCGATCCGGTCGGCCAGCGGGTGGTCGACGGCGATCCGGGACCGGGTCTCGGCGCAGCCGGGGCAGCCGGAGTCGGTGCCGGGGACCCAGAGGGGGCCGACCTGGGCCTCGTCGCCGAGGACCCGGACGGACAGGTACGGCCGCCCGTCCGCGAGGGCCCGCCGGTACAGCTCCCGCTCCCGGCCGAGGTCCCAGCCGGTGTGCAGGACCACGGACCCGGCGTCCAGCCCGGCGGCCCGGGCGGAGGCCCCGAGGAGCCCGACGAGGTCGGGGAGGGTGGCCAGTCCGGCCGGGGTCGATGTTTCACGTGAAACGGCGACCGGGGCCGCCGGGGTGCGGGTGGCCGTCATGCCAGGGCCTCCTTCGGGAGGGCTTCCGTGACCGTGTCCGTGACCGTGTCCGTGGCCGGACGGGCCGTCACCGGGCCGAACCACAGCGGGGTCTCGCCCGCCACCGGGTCGGCGGCGCGGGTCCCGGCCGGGGTGAGCCAGAGCCGGGTCTGGGCGGCCAGGGCGGTCAGCGCGGTGGTGCCGGCGTGCAGCAGCGCGGTGGTGTCGGGTCCCGCGGTGACGAGCTCGCGCCCGCGGATCCGCCGGGTCTGGACGCGGGTCAGCGCGGTGCTGAGGGCGGCGACGGCCGCGCCGGCGCGGTCCGGGCCCCAGGCGGAGGCGACGTCCTGCCCGGTGGTGCGGTCGTGGACCACGGCCAGCCGCCAGTCCACGCCCGGCACCGTGAGCAGGCTCAGCCCGACGCCGACGAACTCGTGGTCCTCCAGGGTGCGCCAGAGCACCTGGGCGGCCTTGTCGAGCTCCTCGAACGCGGGGGCTTCCCCGGCGGGTTCGGCCCGCCCGGCGAGCAGCCGCAGGGTGCCGTCGAGCAGCCAGCCCTCCTCGGTCGCGCCGGCGGCCGCGACGGCCTCCGGGCCGGGCCGCTGCTGGGCGCGCAGGGCGGCGAGGGCGGCGGCCACGGAGGAGGAGCGCTGGTCGGCGCCCCAGGCGGCGACGGAGCCGGCGGTGCCGTCCCGGTGCTCGGCCTCGGCGACGCCCAGCGGCAGCTGCGGCAGGTTCTCGGGCGTGACCAGCGCGAAGGGACCGGTCCACCGGGCGGCGACCTCCTGGACCCGCGCCACGACCTCGTCCAGGTCAGCGACGGCCCCGGAAGCCGGGCCGGCCCGACCGGCCCCGGTGGGCGACGGCACGGGGGGCAGGGTGATCAGGGAGGCGTTCAGTTCGGCGCCGTGGACCACGTACGCGCTCTCGCCGGGGGCTCCGGCGGTGCCGGTCAGCACGCGGTAGGCCAGCTGCCCGGCGAGGGCCCCGGCCAGCGCGCCGGCCGCCGCGCCCAGCGGGGCGGCGCCGGGGGTGCGGACCCAGTGGCCGACCCGGGCGGCCACCGCCTCCAGGTGCCCGGAGGCGCCGGAGACCTCGGGGCCGGCCAGGTGGAAGCGGGAGTCCAGGCAAACCGGCACGACCGGGCAGTCCGCCGGCAGCAGCGCCGCCACCCGCGCCAGCTCCGCACCGAGCAGCTCGCCCGGGGCGCACACGATCGCGGCATCGGCCGGCACCGCGGCGGCGGGCGGCTGCGGCAGGAGTTCGGCGCCCAGGCGGGCGGCGGTGTCGGCCGCGGTGGCCGCCTCCGCGGCCGGGACGGCCAGGACCAGGCGGCCGACGCCCGTCCGGGCGAGGCCCCGGGCGGCGGGGAGGACGGACGCGGCCGGGCCGGACACCAGCACGGTGGCGGCACGCAGCCGCGCGAACGCCGCGTACGGGTCCTCGTGCAGGGTCTCCAGGTCCGCGAGGACGTGGCGGTACCGCTCGCGGGTCTCCGCGTCCGGCTCCGGGACGCTCAGGGCGTCCAGGTCGAGGAGGAGGCCCTGCCGGCTGAAGGTGTTCAGCAGGGTGGCGACCACGGGCCGGGCGGCCTCGTTGCCGAGGGCGGCGACGAGGGAGTCCTCGTCCGCGCCGTCCTCCAGCAGCGGCACGCACACGTCGGCCACCCGGAACAGCGCCGCCGGGCCGCGCACCACGAACGAGGTGCCCTCGGCCCCGAAGTAGACGCCGTCCCGCACCGGTGCGTAGTGCAGGGCCGGGCGCAGCCTCATCCTCATCATCGCTCTCCCTGGTCCTTGTCGTAGGTGAACCGTCCGCCGGACGGCCTGCTGATCTCGACCGCCCACTCGTAGGCGTGCGGTGACGCGCCCGCGGCGGGCAGGGCCTCTTCCACGAAGCCGCTGCCGTCGCGGTCGAGGAAGCGGGGCAGCACGCGGCCGAGCAGCGCGCTGGTCAGGTCCACGTACTGCGGCTTGCGCTGCTTGGCGCCGGACCGGCCGGAGCCCGTGGCGGGGCCGGTGGCGGGGGCCGGTTTGAGGACGACCTCGGCCGGAACCCCGTGGCGGGCCCGCCAGCGGGTCAGGGCCAGCATCCGGTCGGCCTCGCCGGGGCCCTGCCGGACGGCCTGCTCGAAGTCCTCGCCCGGGTACCAGCGGCGGCGCTGGAGGACGACGGAACCGGCGAGCAGCCGGGGCGTGGCCGGCTCGGCGGGCACCCCGCCGCGGCCGGGGCCGCCGAGGCCGCCGGGCATCCCGAGGTCGGGCAGCAGCCGGCCGCCCATGACCAGCCAGTTGGCCAGGCGCAGCGGGGGCGGCAGCAGCTCGGGGTGGCCGGTGCCGAGGGTGACCAGGTGCAGCGGGCGGCCGTCGGCGTCCTGGACGTACAGCCGGTCGAGGTCCGGGTCGTGGACGAGGCGCAGCCCGTACCAGTCGTCGGCGCGCAGCCGCCGGTCGAGGACGGGCGCGTGGGCGTTGACGCTGACCCCGTGCAGGCCGCGGTCCTCCGCGAGGACGGTCGCCCCGGTGCCGTGGCGCTCGGTCAGGCGGCGGCGCAGCCGTTGCAGGGCCTGACCGCCGAGTTCGGCGTCGTGGCCGAGGAAGCGGCCGTAGAGCATGCCGTGGCCGGGGTAGGAGTCGTTGACGACCAGCCGGTCGCCGGCCGGCTGGACCAGGACGCTGTAGGCGACGGCGTCCCGGCGGAACCGCTCGGGCAGTGGGGCGGCCAGCTCCGCGAGCCACTCGGCGTCCCACACCACTTCGGTGTCGCCCCCGCGGGAGGCGAGGTCGGCGCGGAGTTCGCCCAGCATCCGGGTGCGCAGCGCGCGCAGCGGGGTGAGGCTGTCGCTGCCCGCGATCACCCGCTCGTTGACCGTGCGCACCAGGTGGCGGGCGTGGTCGGTGAGGCTGACGCAGGCGCCGCGGCCGTGGAGTTCCACGAACACGTCGGTGAGCACGGCGCGGATGTCGTGGAGCCGGTCGAAGGCGGACAGGAACTCCATGGCGTGCGCGAGGTCGCGCAGTTGCCGGTCGAGTCCCCGGGTGTCGACCTTCGCCGGGGGCAGCAGGTAGTTCTCGGACACCAGGAGGACGGCCGGGCGGCGGGCCTCCTCGGTCAGCGCCTTGGTGAGGGCGCCGATGCCGCGCAGGGCATCGGCGCGTTCGGCGTGCCCGGCGTCGGCGAGCCCCGCCAGGGCGGTGCGCAGGCCTTCGTGGCGCGCGGACCCGCCGAGCGGGTCGGCGGCGCAGTCCTCGGGGCCGTCGGTGGTGCACAGCAGCCCGGCGTCCAGGGAACCCAGGACGACGCCGGCGGCCTGCTCGGGGGTGGTGCCGAGGGTGCGGGCGAGGTCGCCGGCGATGGCGCCGACGGTGCGAGGGCCCATGTCCGTGGCGTTCAGGAGCCGGCGCAGGGGTTCGGTGAGGGCGGTGGACAGCAGCCGACTGCTGTCGGCGCCGGCCTTCACGAAGGAGATCCGGTCCGGGCCGGGGCCCGGGGAGAGGCTGGGCGACTGCCGGACCCAGGTGGCGGGACCCGGCGGGAGCGCGGGGTCGGCGGTGCGGGCGACGTAGCCGAGCATCGCCTGGTCGAGGTGCGGGAAGGAGCGGGCGCCGGTGACGTCGACCTCGTCGGGGCGGGTCCCGCCGGGCGAGGGAACGGCCAGCCCGACCGCCGTGAAGCGGGCGAGCGGGCTGGTGCGCATCATGGCCCGGGTCACGTACTGGAGCAGCCCGCGCTCGGACTTGGCGGCCCGGGAGAGGGTGCCCTCGCGGTAGCCGACGGCCGCCCGGTGGACCTCGGGGGCCAGCAGCGCCAGCGAGCGCAGCAGGTCCTCGTCCCCGAGGAGGCCGGAGAGGGTGCCGCGCTCGCGGGCCAGGGCCCGGGGGTGCTCCGCGGCCGCCTCGGCGAGGAGGCCGTCGCGCAGGACGCGCAGCTCCAGCCAGGCGAGGAACTCGGCCGGGGCCGGGTCCGGGAGGGTGGCCGGGACCCGGTCGTTGTGCACGGCCCGGCGTACGGCGACCAGCGCGGCCCGCTCGTCGGAGGGGGCCGCACCGATCCGCTCGTACAGGGCGTCGGTGCACGCGGTGGCCCGTACGGCCAGCTCGGCCTCGACGCGGGCCAGCTCGTCGAGGATCCCGGCGAGGGCCGGGTCGGCGAGCCGGGTGCGGCGCAGGGGGTTGACGCGCAGCATCCAGACGGGCTCGGTCCGCTCCGCCGGGGGGCGCCCCGGGGTGTCGGCGGAGGCGCTCACCGGGGTGTTCTCCCCGGCGGTGGCCCCCGGTGCGGTGCCGGAGCCGCTCACCGGGGTGTCCGCCCCGGCGGTGGGCTCCCCGGCGGTGGCCCGCAGGGCGGCCGCCGGGCGTTCCTCTGTGACCGTCACCGGAAGTCCTTCCGGATCCGGTGCGTGCGCGCGGCGACGCACAGCAGCAGTCCGCCGACGATCCAGGCGCCCAGGACCAGGGCCACCCGGCCGAGTTCCCAGCTGTGCGCGGGCTCCAGCGCGGCCATGTCGTCGGGCAGGAGGGCCGCCCGCATGCCCTGGGCCATCCACTTCAGCGGGAAGACCGCGCCGATGTGCTGCACCGTGTCCGGCAGGCCGGAGAAGGAGTAGTAGACCCCGGAGACGAACTGGAGCAGGACGAACGGGAACTGGACGGCGGCCGTGATGGTCCGCCGGTCGGTGATCACCGAGCCGACCGCGATGCCCATCAGGGCGGTGGCGGCGGAGCCCAGGAGGAACACCCAGGCCAGGGTGGCCCACCGGCCGGGGGTGGTGGGCAGCGGGAAGTCGAACACGGCCACGGCCAGGGCCAGTACGGCGACGGACTGGAGCAGCGCCAGGACGAGGACCAGGACCGTCTTGGCCAGGAAGTAGCCGCCGGTCGCGAACGGGGTGCCGCGCAGCCGCTTCAGCGAGCCGTCGCCGCTCTCCAGCGCGATGCCGGTGGCGAGGACGCCGAACGCGGCGGACATGACGCCCGACGCGAGGACGCCGGCCACGACCACGTCGTGCATGGGCACGGTGTGGTCGCCGGCCTTCATCGTGAAGACCGAGCCGAAGAGCAGCATGAGGACCACGGGCAGGGCCATGTTCATGGCCACCGCGGTGCGGTTGCGGAAGAAGACCCGCAGTTCGGCGCGGGCGCGCAGGACGCCGGTGCGCCAGACGCCGGGCAGCGGGCCGCGGGCGGCCACGGCGCCGATCGGGGCCTTCGCGGCGGCGGTGGCGCCGGCGCGGGTGGCGGGGGCGGCGGCCGGGGCCGGCGCGGTGGCCTGGAGGGCCGGGGCGGGCGTCATCGGGTCCTGCTCCTTTCGTGCGTGTCCTCGCCGGCGCGGTCGCGTCCGGCGTCCTCGATCAGCCGCAGGTAGCGGCTCTCCAGGGAGGGGCGGCGGATCTCCAGTCCGGGGACGTCCGCGCCCAGCCGGGCGCGCAGTTCCTCCAGGACGGGTCCGACCTCGGCGGTGGTGACGGTCCGGGTGCGGCCGTCCTCGCGCCACGACACCTCGGTGCCGGCGTCGCCGCCGCCCAGTTCGGCGGGCGGGGCGACCTCCCGTACGCGACCGCCGGCCAGGACCGCCACGCGGTCCGCGAGCCGTTCGGCCTCGTCGAGGTAGTGGGTGGTCAGCAGGACGGTGGTGCCCTCGTCGCGGAGCCGCTCGATCATGTGCCAGCAGTCGCGGCGGGCCTGCGGGTCGAGGCCGGTGGTCGGCTCGTCGAGGAACAGCAGCTCGGGGCGGCCCACGACCGCGAGCGCCAGGTCGAGGCGACGGCGCTGGCCGCCGGAGAGGGAGCCCAGGAGGGCCTTGGGGCGGTCGGCGAGGTCGACCAGCTCCAGCGCTTCCCGGACGGGGAGCGGGTCGGAGTAGCACAGGCCGATCTGCTCGACGAGTTCGCCGACCCGCCAGCCCTCGTGGTCGGTGCCGCTCTGCTGGACGATGCCGATGCGGTTGCGCCAGGCGCGTCCGGCCTGGCCGGGGTCCTCCCCGAGGACGCTGACGGAGCCGCCGGAGCGGTGCCGGAAGCCCTCCAGGATCTCGATGGTGGTGGTCTTGCCGGCGCCGTTGGGGCCGAGCACGCCGAACACCTCGCCCCGGCGGACCTCCAGGTCCACCGAGCCGACGGCGACGTGCGACCCGTACGCCTTGTGCAGGCCGGAGGCCCGGATGGCGAGGTCCGCGTGGTCCGCGGGTCCGCCGGCCGCCGCGCGGGCGGCGGTGTCCGCCTCGGCGGGGGTCTCGGTGCCGGGCCGGGTGGGCGTGCTCACGCCGCCTTCCTCTCCGCTGCGCGCCGCAGCCGCTCGCGCCAGTCCTCCCCGTACACCTCGTCGACGGTCTCGGCGATGGCGAAGCACAGGTAGTAGCGCTGGATGGGTGTCACGCCGAGCAGGGGGAGCCGGCTGTAGAACAGGTTGATGAGGAGCCGGTACGAGGCGAACCAGGACGGCGTCCGGTCCGCGACCCGGCTCTCGGCGATGGTCGCGTGGAACTCGCTGCGGCCCTCGCCGACGGGTCCGCGGTGTCCCGGCGGGGCCGTGGACGCGCGGTCCAGGACGGGGGCCAGCCCGTCGAGCACCGCGGCGCTGAGGTCGCCGCGGGCCGCCGCCGTGTCGAAGACCCCCATGCCGTAGGCGAACGCCGCGCGGAACTCGGCGGCTTCGGCGCTCTCGGCGCCGTCCCGGGCCCGCTCGACGACCGCGCGCAGCATGGGCGCGTCGGCCTCGCGCCTGCGGGCGAAGGAGGGGCGGGGGTCCTTGACGGAGCCCGCCCAGTGCAGGAAGGCCTCGGCGTGGGAGCGCAGCGAGAACACCCCGTAGGCGGGGCCTCCGGGGTGGGCCGTGCACAGGGCGGTGAAGGCCTCCGCGAGGGCCGTCACGGGAACGCCCGCGTCCCGGCGGGCCGCGAGGTCGAGCAGCCGGGCCAGGGGGGTGAACATACGGGTCAGTGCGAGGTCGCGGGGGGCTTCGAGGGCCTCGGGGTAGGTGATGCCGGAGTGCCGGTCGAAGAACTCGACGGTGCCGCGCGGGCGGAGCGGCAGGTAGGGGGGCTCGACGCGTTCCAGCCGGCCCAGTTCACGGGCCTGGGCGAGGTACTGCTCCCCGGTGATGGGCTCGGGGAGTTCCTCCAGCCGCCAGTCGACGGAGCCGGCGATGTCCTGCCACGGGATCCCGTCCGGGCCGCGGGCGATGAGCTCGACGTGGGGGCCGTGCTTCCAGCCACGGGCCAGATAGGCCACGGTGGCGTTGTGCTCGATGCGCAGGGACCGCACCAGCGGCACCATCACCTGCGAAATCCATGCGGGTTCGATCGGTGATTGCGCATGAAAGCGCATGCCGATCGTGCGCTCGTCCGGGGCGCCTTCCATGGGTGTCACCTCTCGTTCTCGGATCCGGCGTCAGCAGCAGGACGAACCGGACGACGACGAAGAGCAGCACAGCCAGCTGCCCAGGTTGGAGGCGCCCATCTCGGGGAGGGCGACACCGTCGACGACGTCGAGAATCTCCAGGTCCTCCAGCTCGAAGGAAGCGAAGTCCTCGGCGGTCAGGTTGTCCATGCGAATTCCCTTTCTTTTTCTCGGCTTCCAGCGGATACAGCGGGGCAGGCGCCCGCCCGCCGTCTTCCGACGGTGGGCGGGGCGCCTTGCTCGGACCTGCCTGCGGCGTACCGCCTCGTCAGCTCAGCAGCAGGACGAGGAGGACGACGAGGAGCAGCACAGCCAGTCACCGCTGGAGGCGCCGACCTCGGGGAGGGCCGCACCGTCGGCGACGTCGAGGACCTCGATCTCCTCCAGCTCGAAGGAAGCGAAGTCCTCGGTGCCCAGGTTCTTGTCCATGTGAATTCCCTTTCAGGTTTTCCCGTTGTCCGGCCGGTCGGCCCGACGAGAAGAATCATTGCCTGCCGGAATCTGCTTCCGGAAGGCCTCCAGAACTTCCCCTGACACAGGTAATGGGGCCCCGTTACATTCGTCACGGCGACCTTTCACACGTACGCGCGCCCGATTCCCCCCATGGTTTTCGAGGCGGCCGGAATGACACATGTCACGAGGTCACGTGACCGGTGTCAGCGTCTTGCCGGAAAACCTTGTCCGTGCCCCCTCCCGCGGCCGAGCATGCGGGTGACTCTGCTTCACAGGGAACGGAATGACGGCGTGACCGGACCATCCACTGCGCAAGGGCACTACGTCTCCCGGATCCTCGACGTAGTCGCCCGCACCCCTCGGCGGTCCCTTGTCCGGGGCCGGGCCGGCGCCCTCGACGGGGCCGCGCTCGTCCGCTCCGTGCACCGGGCCCACGCCGCGCTCCGGGCGGCGGGCGCCGGGCCGGGCGCCATGGTCGGGATCCTCACCGGGGCCAACCACCCCCTGACCTTCACCGCCCGGTACGCCGCCCACCTCCTGGGCGCCGGGGTGATGTATGTCCGGTCGGTGAACCCGGGCTCGGACCTGCCGCTGCCGGCCGCCGAACAGGCCGTGCTCCTCGCGGAGTGCGGGGTCGGCGTCCTCGTGACGGACCCGGCCCATGCCGCGCGCGGCAGCGAACTCGCCCGTCTGCTGCCGCGGTCGCCGGCCGTCGTCACGCTCGACACCGCCGACACCGCGGGCACCGCCGACACCGCCGACACCGCCGACACCGGGGACGGTGCCGACTCCGGGGGCGGCGGCGTCCTCGCCCCGCGGAACCCCGACTGCGCCGTCGTGACGTACACCAGCGGCAGCAGCGGCCGCCCCAAGGGCGTACGGCAGTCCTTCGCCGCCTGGAACCGGCTCGTGCTCGGCGACGCCGCCTCCCTCGCGGGCCGGCCGCCGGAGCGGATGCTGATCGTCACCCCGACCAGCCACACCGTCGCCGTCATGGCCGACGTGGTCCTGGCCTCCGGCGGCACCCTCGTGGTCCACGACCACTTCGAGGCCACCGAGGTGCTGAGGGCCCTGGCCGCCGAGCGGATCACCCGCGTCTACCTGACCGTCCCGCAGCTGTACCGGCTGCTGGACCACCCGGACACCACCGGCACCGATCTGTCCGCGCTGCGCCAGCTCATCTACAGCGGCTGCGTGGCCTCCCCGGCCCGGCTGGCCGGCGCCGTACGGGTCTTCGGGCCCCGCCTCGTGCAGTGCTACGGCTCCACCGAGGCGGGCCGGATCACCCTGCTCGACCAGCTCGACCACTTCGAACCGGAGCTGCTGCCCAGCGTGGGCCGGCCGTTCCCGGGGGTCGAGATCCGCGTCTGCGACCCCGACACCGGCCGCGAGGCCCCGCGGGGCGACCGCGGCGAGGTCCAGGTGCGCTCCCCGTACGCGATGGCCGGCTACCAGGGGCTGCCCGCCGAGAGCGCCGCCGTCCTGCTGCCGGACGGCTGGCTGCGGACCGGCGACCTCGGACACCTGGACGCGTACGGCTGCCTCCACCTGGTCGACCGCATCGGCCGGGTGATCAAGGCCGCCGGGGTCAAGGTCCGGCCCGCCGAGGTCGAACGCGCCCTGCTCACGCACTCCGCCGTCGCCGACTGCGCGGTGTTCGGCGCGCCCGACCCCGTGACCGGCGAGGCCGTGCACGCCGCCGTGGTGCTGCGCGTCCCCTGCGAGCCCGAGGAGCTGCGCCGGCACGTGGCGGCCTCCCTCTCCGCCGCCCACGCCCCCGCGCGGATCGTGCGGTGGCCCGAACTCCCCCTGACCGAATCCGGAAAGCCCGACCACAGGCGCCTCGCGGGCGCGGCGGTCTCCGGCGCGGCCTCGAACTGACGAAGAAAGCGAGCTGACATCGTGACGACTTCCACGACCCCGACCCTCCTGGCGTCCCCCCAGGCCCACCTGGCGTTCTTCACGGACCGCGCCGCCGCCGCCATCGCGGACGGCAAGCGGGAGTTCCTGGAGCTCGGCCGCCGGGCCGGCCGCTTCCCCAGCGCCTCCACCTCCGCCGACCCGGCCGACGCCACGGCCGAGATCAGCGTCTGGTGCAGCAACGACTACCTCGGCATGGGCCAGCAGCCCAAGGTCATGGCGGCGATGCGGGAGGCGCTGGAGCGCTTCGGCGCCGGCTCCGGCGGTTCCCGCAACATCGGCGGCACCAACCACGTCCACGTACAGCTGGAGGCGGAGCTCGCCGCGCTGCACGGCAAGGAAGCGGCACTGATCTTCACCTCGGGCTACACCGCCAACGACGGCGCCCTGACGGTGATCGCCGGGGCCGTCCCGGACTGCGTGGTCTTCTCGGACGAGCTGAACCACGCCTCGATCATCGACGGGCTGCGGCACAGCGGTGCCGCCAAGCGCATCTTCCGCCACAACGACACGGCGCACCTGGAGGAGCTGATCGCGGCGGAGGCCCCGGAGCGGCCGAAGCTGATCGTGCTGGAGTCCGTGTACTCGATGTCCGGTGACGTCGCGCCGATCCGCGAGGTCACCGAGATCGCCCGCCGGTACGGGGCGACGGTCTTCCTCGACGAGGTCCACGCGGTGGGCATGTACGGGCCGCGCGGCGCCGGCATCGCCGCCCGCGAGGGGCTGGCCGACGAGATCGACGTGGTGATGGGCACCCTCGGCAAGGGCTTCGGCACCGCCGGCGGCTACATCGCCGGTCCGGCCGCGCTCGTCGACGCCGTACGGACCCTGTCGCGGCCGTTCGTCTTCACCACCTCCCTGCCGCCGGCGGTCGCGGCGGGCGCGCTGGCCGCCGTACGCCACCTGGCGGGCTCGGACGCCGAGCGGACCGCGCTGCACCGCAACGCGCGGCTGCTGCACGGGCTGCTGCGGGAGCGGGGCATCCCGTTCCTGTCGGACGAGTCGCACATCGTGTCGGTGCTGATCGGTGAGGACGCCGCCTGCAAGAAGGCCTCGGCCCTGCTGCTGGAGCGGTACCGGATCTACGTGCAGTCCATCAACGCGCCGAGCGTGAAGACCGGTGAGGAGATCCTGCGGATCGCACCGGGAGCGCTGCCCGAGCCGGCCGAGGTGGAGAAGTTCGTCGAGGCGCTCGACTCGGTCTGGCTCGAACTCGGCCTGCCCCGGACCGGCGCATGAGCTCCCCGTCCCCGGTGTCCCCGCCGTCCTCGTCGGTGGCGTCCGTCCTGGCGGAGTCGGCCGCCCGCCGGCCCGCGCATCCCGCGCTGGTCTTCGGGGAGCGCTCGTACTCCTACGCCGAACTCTGGGACGGCGCCCTGCGGTACGCGGCCGCGCTGCGCGAGCGGGGTCTGGGCGCCGGGGACAGGGTGGCGCTGCTGCTGCCCAACACCCCCGCGTTCCCGATGGCCTACTACGGGGTCCTCGCCCTGGGCTGCACCGCCGTTCCGGTCCACGAGCACTCCCGGGCCCCGGAGATCGCCCACGTCCTGCGGGACTCGGGCGCGGTGGCGCTGGTCTGCGCCGCCTCCCTGCTGCCCGGGGGGACGGCCGGCGCCCGGGCGGCGGGCGTGGCGCTGCTCGGCGTACACGACGGGGACGGCGACGCAGACGGCTGCGACGGGGACGGCGGCGGCCGGGACGTCTCCGCGGAGCTCCCCCGGCTCGACCGGGAGGCGGAGCGCGCGCGGCCGCTCGACGGGCTCGTGCCCCGGGCCCCCGAGGACATCGCGGTCGTCCTCTACACCTCGGGGACCACCGGCGCACCCAAGGGCGTCATGCTCACGCACCACAGCGTGCTCATGAACATCACGACCACCGCCCGCACACCCTTCGCCTTCGACGGGGACGACGTCCTGCTCGGCACACTGCCGCTGTCCCACACCTTCGGCCAGATCTGCGGGATGGGCGTGTGCTTCCACGCCGGCGCCACCCTGGTGCTGATGTCCCGCTTCTGCGGCACCCGCGCCCTGGACCTGATGGCCGCCCACGGCTGCACGGTGGTCATGGGCGTCCCCACGATGTACCTGGCCCTGCTGGACGCGGCCGGGCGCGACCCCCGCCGGCCGCCGCTGGACCGCGCCTACTCGGGCGGCTCCTCGCTCCCCCCGGCGGTGCTGCGGCGCGTCGAGGAGGTGCTGGGCGCCCCCGTCTACGAGGGGTACGGGCTCACCGAGACCTCCCCCAGCGTCAGTTACAACCAGCCGGGGATCCCGCGCCGTCCCGGAACGGTCGGCCTGCCGATCCCCGGCGTCGAGGTCGGCATCGCGGCGCCGGACGAGGCACGGCGGATCCGGCTGCTGCCGGACGGGGAGCGCGGGGAGATCGTCGTACGCGGACACGGGCTGATGGCCGGCTACCTGAACCGTCCGGAGGCCACCGCGGAGGTGCTGGTGGACGGCTGGCTGCGGACCGGGGACATCGGACTGCGCGAGGAGGACGGCTACCTGCGCGTCGTGGACCGCAAGAAGGACGTGGTCATCCGCGGCGGCTACAACGTCTACCCGCGGGAGGTGGAGGAGGTCCTCCTCGGCCACCCGTCGGTGGCGCAGGCCGCGGTGGTCGGCGTGCCCCACGACCGGCTCGGCGAGGAGGTCTGCGCGGTGCTGCGGACCGTGCCGGGCGTACGGCCCGACCCGCGCCTGGCGGAGGAGATCACCGTCTGGAGCGGGGAGCGGCTGGCACGGTACAAGTACCCGCGCCGGATCGTGTTCACCGAGGCCTTTCCCGTGGGGCCGACGGGGAAGATCCTGAAGGCCGAACTGGCCGGTTTCTTCCGCTAGACCGCCGCGACCGGTCTCCGTGGGAGGGCCGGTACACCCGCTGCGAGAAGATGTAAAACCCACGCACTCAGGAGGCAACACCCGTGGAGAAGACCGCCGCCCGTCCCGTCCTGCGGACCCGACGGGACCAGCTCAAGAACGGTGGCCGGGCATCGCTCATCGGCACCGCCTTCGGCGTGATGTGGTTCGCCCTGGGACAGGCCGTCGTCCACGGCGCCGCCCGCCCGTACGTCCTCGCGGCCGGGGCGGTCCTGTTCGCCGCGAGCGCCGCCACGGCCGTCCGCCTCTTCCTCCTGGCCCGGAGCACCCCGGCCGGAGCGAAGGGCACGCCCCCGGCCCCGGGCGGCGGCGGCCCGAAGTTCCTCACCGTGCTGCTGATCGAGGTCGCCGTCCTGGGCGCGGGCAACAACTACATACGCACCACCCTGGACCGCCCCGAGCTGATGCTGACCTGGTCGGCCCTGGTGGTCGGCGCGCACTTCTTCCCGCTGGCCCGGACCCTGCGCGCCCCGATGCTGCGCTGGATCGGCGCGGCCATGCTGGCCACCGTGGCCCTCGCCGCGGCCGCGGTCCTCGGGCTGGGCGCGGACGAGCAGGCCTGGCGGTACGTGCCCGGACTCGGCTGCGCGGCCGTGCTGTGGGGCGGCACCGCCCTCTCCGGGCTGCGGGCCCGCAAGGCCTGAGGCCGGCCGGAAGGGGCCGCGCCCCGTCCGGCCGGCCTCAGATCCAGCCCTGCTCCACGGCGATGCGGGCCGCGTCGAAACGGTTGCGGCCGCCGAGCTTCTTGATGGAGGCCGAGGTGACGTTGCGTACGGTTCCGGCCGCCAGGTAGAGCTCGGCCGCGATCTCCTTGACGGTGGCCCCGCCGGCCGTGAGGCGCAGCACCTGGGACTCCCGGGTGCTGAGCTTCGTCGCCGGGCCGGCGCCCGGAACGCCCAGGCCCATGGCGCTGCCGGCCAGGGACGGGGCCATCGTCACGCAGCCGGCCGCCACGCCCTTGAGGGTGGCGATGAGCCGCGGCAGGCCCGTATCGGTCGGAACGATGCCGTGCACTCCGGCCGCCATCGCCCGGCCGACCGCCGCAGGGCGATTTCCGGCCATCATCAGAACGATTCCGCACGAGGGCACCCGGGCCCGTACCGCCGACGCGAGGCGCAGTACGTCATCGCCCACCGGAGTGTCCTCCAGGAGAAGGACATCGGGTGAATGACGGTGGACAAGTGATAGGACGTGCTGAGGATCGCTTTCCGCGGCGATGACCTCTATGCCGCCGGCCGACCGGAGGGCTTCGACGAGAGCCTCCAGGAAGAGAATCCGGCTGCCGCCGACAATGACGCTGATAGCCATGCTGAATCCCCTGAATGAACCGTGGG
This sequence comes from Streptomyces racemochromogenes, assembly GCF_044129415.1. Lineage (GTDB taxonomy): Bacteria > Actinomycetota > Actinomycetes > Streptomycetales > Streptomycetaceae > Streptomyces > Streptomyces racemochromogenes_A. The sequence goes on along the minus strand of NZ_JBBDHD010000044.1, from coordinate 16,687 downwards.
GCCGTGTCTACCGTTCGGTTTCCACGGTCCAGCCACTGAGCTGTTGGGTTATCTCCAGTGCCCGGCGGCAAATGCTGTCGCCTGACGCCGGTGGTTCCATTACGCCGGAGACGGTCTGGAACAGGACGAGCTCGACGCGCCCGTCACAGGGGCGGACCGCCACGTGTTCCAGGCCGTCCGCGGGAGTGGCCACGGACCTCAACAACGAGGCGAGAAGCAGCGGATCCGGCGGGCCGCCCGTCATGCCGGCCGGTGCGCGCAGGGAAACCGCGGTCATAAGCATGCGAGTCGACTAGTCCCAGTTCTGGTTGTACGAGGTGATGACGAACGCCTCGGGCGACGCGTCGGCGTCGGGGGCGACGATGTCCCAGTTCTGGTTCCCGGCCTCGACGGCGACCCGGTTTTCCCCGCCCTGCCCGGGGGCGTGGCCCGCACCGAAGAGGAACAGGCCGGCGGCGAGAGCGACGGCGGAAGCGGCACCGGAGACACGACGGAACTGCAGCATGGTTTTCCCCCTGGAAAAGCGTTCGTAAAGCGGGAGCCGCCCGGGCGTTCGGCGCCGGGTGCTCCTTCGTTCTGTGACCAGCTTGCTTTACGCCGGACCCCATCCGGAAGCAGATCCGCTGGCAGGAAGAACCCTGTGGCAGGTCGGTGCCAACCTCGCAACGGAGTCCGCACGGAAGTAGCCATCCACCTGCGGCGTCTCATATGTTGGCCGTATCGGCGCGGCTCAGTGCAGAGTGAGCGGCGGGGGACCGAAGAGGAACGACCATGTTGGAACTACTGGGACTGGACGCACAAACAGCGGACGTGTACGGACTCATGCTGGCGAACCACGCATGGGGCATCACGGAGATCGCACGCCGACTCCACATCACGCCCGCCGACGTGCGCGAGTCACTGGAGAAACTGACCGATCTGCGCCTCTTGCACAGATCCGCCACGGGGGACGAACTCCAGCCTTCCGACCCCGCGTTGGGGCTGCGCGAACTGCTCAACGAGCGCAAGCGCGAGCTGGAGAGCAGACAGGCGGCGGTGGCCCGCTGCGAGGCCGACATGGCCCAGCTGGTCAGCACCTACAGCGAGCTCTACACCGGCCAGACCCAGCGCGTGGCCCAGCAGTTCCTCGGCGTCGAGTCGGTACAGAACCGGATCAGGGAGCTCTCCACCGAGGCTACCTCCGAATGCCTGACCTTCAACCCCGGCGGCGCGCAGTCTCAAGCGAGCCTTGAGGCCAGCAAGCCGCTCGACCGCGACTCCCTGGACCGCGGCGTCCGGATGCGCACGGTCTACCTGGACAGCGTCCGCAACGACTCGGTCACCACCGAATACGCGGAGTGGCTCACCGACCTGGGCGGCGAGGTGCGCACCGTGCCCTCGCTGCCGCTGCGCATGCTCATCTTCGACCGCAAGACCGTCATCGTCCCGGCGGACCCGGAGAACACCCGCAAGGGCGCGGTCCAGCTGACCGAGCCGGGCGTGGTCGTCGGCCTGGCCGGGCTGTTCGACCAGATCTGGGAGTCGGCGGTGCCGCTGGGCACCCGCCAGGACCGCGACGACCGGGGCCTGACCCGGCAGGAGAAGGAACTGCTGCGGCTGCTGGGCAGCGGGCTCACCGACGAGGCCGCCGGCCGCCAGCTGGGCCTGTCCCTGCGGACGGTCCGCCGGATGATGGCGGAGCTGATGAAACGTCTCGGCGCCGGCAGCCGCTTCGAGGCGGGTCTGCGCGCCGCCCAGCGCGAGTGGGTGTGACGGCCTGACGCGCGCGGGTCCGGGCCGGACCTTCCCGGCCCGGCCCGGACAGCCCGGTCTACGGCTCCGGCAGGGGCGTCGGGAGTTCCAGCCAGACCGTCTTGCCCGGGGGGCCGCCGGTGAGGGGGGAGGACCCCCAGGCCTGGGCCAGGTGGTCCAGCAGGACCAGGCCGTGTCCGCCGGGCCGGGAACGGTCCTGCGTGGAGCGGGGCCGCGGCGGCTCCGGGCTGTCGTCGGTCACCTCGACCCTCAGCCGGCCGCCCGGCCCGTACCGCAGGACGAGCTCACGCGGGCCCCCGGCGTGCAGGCACGCGTTGGTGACCAGCTCCGACACGAGCAGGAGCGCGTCCTCCTCGGCCTCGGTACCCGGCGCCCAGCGCCAGTCGGCGAGGGCCCGCCGGGTGAAGTCCCGGCACCGCGTGACGACGCCCGCCGTGGCGCCGCCCAGGACCAGCCTCCGCGTCTGTTCCGCCACCGGCGCACTCCCGTCTCGGCCTCACCCGTCCCCTCGGCGCCGCACCTACCCCCGACCAGGATGGACAAATCCCACGGATTCGGCCACCAGGCCGCCACAACGGCCCCACGGCTCGGACGGCCCACCGCCCCGCGGGTGCTCCCCCGTGCCGCCGGAGCCCTCGCCCGGCGCCGCCGGAGGCCCGCCGGAGCCGTCCGGCCCGGCCTGAAAGGGTCCCGACGGGGGCCTCCCGCCGCTCTCCGAGCGGGGTCCCGAGAACGCGCGAGCGGCCCCCGCCAGGGCTTTTCGGCCGTTCTCCCCCGTGGAACGGTCGCCCCGGGACGCTAATCCGGCCGCTCGTCCACCGTCGAGGACCGCCGGTCCGATCCGTCAAGTCCTCCCGCGCCGCCCCGGCCCCCACGACGGGCCACGGGCAGCCCCGCGTCCACATCCTGGACAACTACCCTCGCTATATGAACGCAGATGCCGACGCCCTCCGCACCGTGAAAGACGCCGACAGGAAGCACGTCTTCCATTCCTGGTCGGCCCAGGAGCTCATCGACCCGCTCGCCGTCGCGGGCGCCGAGGGCTCCTACTTCTGGGACTACGAGGGCAACCGCTATCTCGACTTCTCCAGTGCGCTCGTCTACACCAACATCGGCTACCAGCACCCCAAGGTGGCCGCCGCCATCGCGGAGCAGGCCGGCAGGCTCTGTACCGTCGCGCCCGGCTTCGCCGTGGACGTCCGCTCCGAGGCGGCCCGGCTGATCGCCGAGCGCACCCCCGGCGACCTCGACAGGATCTTCTTCACCAACGCCGGCGCCGAGGCCGTGGAGAACGCCGTCCGCATGGCCCGGCTGCACACCGGCCGCCCCAAGGTGATGTCCGCGTACCGCTCGTACCACGGCGCCACCTCCACCGCGATCAACCTCACCGGTGACGCCCGCCGCTTCGGCAACGACAGCGCCACCGCCGGCGTCGTCCACTTCTGGGGCCCGTTCCCCTACCGCTCCCCCTTCTACTCCGGCAGCGAGGCCGAGGAGTGCGAGCGCGCGCTGCGCCACCTGGAGGACACGGTCGTCTTCGAGGGCCCGCAGTCCATCGCGGCGATCATCCTGGAGACCGTCGGCGGCGCCCCCGGCGTCCTCGTGCCCCCGGCCGGCTACCTGGCGGGCGTCCGCGAGATCTGCGACCGCCACGGCATCGTGTTCATCCTGGACGAGGTCATGGTCGGCTTCGGCCGCACCGGCACCTGGTTCGCCGCCGAGCACTGGGGCGTCACCCCCGACCTCCTCTGCTTCGCCAAGGGCGTCACCAGCGGGTACGTCCCGCTCGGCGGCGTGGCGATCTCCTCCGCCATCGCGGAGACCTTCGCCCGACGCACCTACCCGGGCGGGCTGACCTACTCCGGGCACGTGCTGGCCTGCGCCGCCGCCGTCGCCACGATCAACGTGATGGAGGAGGAAGGCGTCGTCGAGCAGTCCGCCCGCACCGGCACCGAGCTGCTGGGCCCCGGCCTGCGCGCCCTCGCCGAGCGGCACCCGTCCGTGGGCGAGGTCCGCGGTCTGGGCACCTTCTGGGCCCTGGAACTCGTCCGGGACGCGGCCACGCGGGAGCCGCTCGTCCCGTACAACGCCTCCGGCGCCGCGAACGCCCCCATGGCGGCCTTCGGCGCGGCCCTGAAGAAGGGCGGCCTGTGGCCCCTCCTCGCCGGGAACCGGATCCACGTCGCCCCGCCCTGCACCATCGCGGCCGAGGACGTGGCCAAGGGGCTGGCGATCCTCGACGAGGCCCTCGCCGTCACGGACGCGCACATGTCCTGACCTGCACGGTTGTGGGGTCGCCCAACCGGCGGGCGCCGGTGTTCGGAGGTTCCGTGCGCTGGTCAAACCCGCCGTACACATGGTGCAATCCCGTCAGTACACAGGTACGACTCAGCACCTACGGACCGGGATGCACGTCAGTCCCGGGGCGGCCCCCGAGGGGTCGAACGGCGGGGAGCGGGACGTCCTCCTCGGGGGGCGGGCGCTGGACGCCGGGCGTACGGGATCCAGACCAACGGACTCCGTGTTCCCGAGTACCCGAAGGAAGACAGCATGAGCAAGCACGTCCTGGGCCAGAACCAGTACGGCAAGGCCGAGAACCGCATCGTCGTGGTGACCCGCAAGGGCAGCGACGGCTCCTGGGCCGAGATCCGCGACCTGAACGTCTCGGTCGCCCTGCGCGGCGAGTTCCGCGACGTCCACCTCACCGGCGACAACGCCAACTGCCTGCCGACCGACACCACCAAGAACACGGTGTACGCCTTCGGCAAGGAGCACGGCATCGCCTCGCCCGAGGCCTTCGGCATCCTGCTCGCCAAGCACTTCGTCTCCTCCCAGGCCCCCATCCGCGAGGCGCAGATCCGGATCGAGGAGTTCGCCTGGGAGCGGATCCCCGTCCCGACGCGCAAGGAGCAGCACTCCTTCGTCCGCAAGGGGCAGGAGGTGCGCACCGCGCAGATCACCTACAGCGAGACCACCGGTCTCCAGGTCATCTCCGGCCTGAAGGACCTGACCGTGATGAACTCGACCAACTCCGAGTTCCACGGCTTCATCAAGGACAAGTACACGACCCTCCAGGAGGCGTACGACCGCATCCTGGCCACCAAGGTCACCGCCCGCTGGGCGCAGTCGGCGCTGGCCGCCGACGACGCCGACCACGACTGGGACCGGTCCTACAAGAAGGTCCGCAAGCACCTGCTCGAAGCCTTCGCGGAGACGTACTCCTACTCGCTCCAGCAGACCCTGAACCAGATGGCCGAGCGTGTGCTCGACAACTGTCCGAAGGTCAACGAGGTGCGCCTGAACCTCCCCAACAAGCACCACTTCCTCGTCGACCTGGAGCCCTTCGGCCTCAAGAACGACAACGAGGTGTACTTCGCGGCGGACCGGATGTACGGCCTGATCGAGGGCACCGTCCACCGTGACGGCGTCCAGCCGGTGATCGCCACCTCCGACTGGATCGTGGCCTGAGGCCCCTCCGCCCGGCGGAAGTCGGCCCGGACCGCGTCGCGGGGTCCGGGCCGTCCGTCATTCCGCGGGGCGGGGGTGCCCGAGCCGCAGGTTCCAGCGGCCCGCCCGGCCGCTGAGGACGGTCTCGGTGTCCGGGCGCACGTCGAGCCGCCAGAAGGCGGCGGCCGGCAGTTCCAGGGCGGCCACCACGACCGCCCGTACGACGGCCTGCGCGACCACCACCCGGTGCGGGCCCGGCTCCAGTCCCGCCAGGTGCTCCCCCGTACGGGTGATCAGCGCGGTCACCGACTCCCCGCCGCCGGGCGGGGCGAACTCCGGGTCGGTGAGCCAGCGCCGCACCGCCTCCGGGTCCTCGGCGGCGACCTCGTCCAGGGTGCGGCCCGCCCACTCCCCCGTGTCAGGCCCGGCCAGTCCCCCGTGTCCCGGGCAGGGACGCGCGGGCGCGAACCGGCCCTGGCGGGCGGCGGCGTCGAGCGGAGGGGTCGTCAGGTGCAGGCGCACCGGGGGCGTCAGAGGCATAAAAAGAGCGTAAAGCGCACGCCCAGGGCGTGAGACGACGGCCACACGCCGTGGTGTTCACGCCAGGACCGCGCTACCGTCACGGACGACATGTAGAAGGTATGACGGAAGTACCGGTGAGAATCCGGCACGGTCGCGCCACTGTGAATCCTCCCGCCGCGACGGGGGAGGGAAGTCAGACCCGCCCGCCTTCGACGAGAGCACCACTGACCGGGACGCGTGTTCCCCTGGAGGTACTGCCATGGCCCACTCCGCCGTGCCCGCTTCGGCCCCTGTCGCCGTCGCCCCCATCTCGCTTTCCGCGCTGGCCCCCTGGGCCGTCTTCGCCGCCGTGGTGACCCTCTTCCTGCTGTACCTCGTCGGCGTCGAGCAGGGTGCCGCCGCGGTCTTCCAGGGCGAGAACGTCCACGAGTGGATGCACGACGGCCGCCACCTGCTCGGCTTCCCCTGCCACTGACCTCCTGCTGATCCTCCGCCGATCACGCAAGGAGCTCCCCACGTGAACACCGTCTCCCCCCGTGCCCTCCTGGTCCGGGGCATGCTGGCCGGTCTGCTCGCGGGCGTCGCCGCCTTCCTCGTCTCGTACCTGCTGGGCGAGTCGAAGGTGGACGCGGCGATCGCCATCGAGGAGGCCGGCGAGGCCGCACACGACCACGCCGAGGCCGCCCCGGTCAGCCGGGCCCTCCAGGCCACGGCCGGCCTCGGTACCGGCACCCTGCTCTACGGGCTCGCGCTCGGCGGCATCGCCGCGCTCGTGTTCTGCTTCGCCCTCGGCCGGATCGGCCGCTTCGGCCCCCGCGCCACGGCGGCCCTGGTCAGCGGCGGGCTGTTCGTCACCGTCGCGCTGGTGCCGTTCCTCAAGTACCCCGCCAATCCCCCTGCGGTGGGCGACCCGGGCACGGTCGTCCGGCGGACCACCCTCTACCTGCTGATGATCGCGCTGAGCGTGCTGCTGGCCTCGGCCGCCCTGATCCTGGGGCGGCGGCTCGCTCCGCGCCTGGGCAACTGGAACGCCTCGGTCGTCGCCTCGCTCGCCTTCGTGGCGGCCGTGGGCCTCGCCTACGCGCTGCTGCCGGGCGTCAACGAGGTGCCGGAGGACTTCCCGGCGACGCTGATCTGGCAGTTCCGGCTCGCGTCGCTGGCCATCCAGGCGACGGTGTGGACGACTTTCGGCCTGGCCTTCGGTTTTCTAGCCGAACGCGCTATTGCCCCGGCCGTCACACCCAAGGAGGCTGTACAGCCGACGAGTTGAGGTCGGCACTCCGGTTGCGGACGTGCCGCGGGCGGAGGATGGGGAGCCGGGACATGCAGTCCGCGATCCGGGAATGGCGGGGCTGGACCGGCGCCGCACCCTTCTGGCTGAACTCGGCTCTGCTGAGCCTGGCCCCGTTCACCGCGATCCCCCTCTTCGCCCAGATCGGCGTCATCACCGCCCTGGCCGCCCTCGGCGGACTGGCCCGCCAGCTCTGGTACGGCGACTACGGCCACCCCGCGATGCACCTCGCCGCCGCCCTCATGGGGGCGGCGGCGGTGGTTTTCGTGGTGCTCTGACCTCGCCCGCGGCCCCGCCCTCCCAAGCCCGCGGCCCCGCCCTCCCGCGCCCCCGTCGCCGAACTGCCCGTCCGCCGAGGAAGAATGGGGCTTTTCGAGCGGAACGGGGTCCGGTGTGACGGCGGCAGGGCGGGACATACCCGAGGAGTACCTGACCGGGTACGTGCACATGCTCGGGGAGGTCTCGGCCACCGGCCGCCGCCCCGCGCGCGAGGAGCTCGACGCCCGGCGCGCCCTCGGCGAGAGGGCCGCCGAAGCCGGCCACGGACTGTCCGCCCTGGTCGGGGCCCACCTGGCCGCCACCCGCGCCGCGCTCGCCGGCCGGGCCGCCCCGGACCCCCTGTTGCACGCCGCGGAACAGGCCGTCGACGCCTTCACCGAGGGCTGGGAGCGGGCCCGGCGGCTGGCGGTGCGCCAGGAGGAGGCGGCGCGCCGCGAGTTCGTCGACGACCTCCTCCTCGGCCGGGGCGACCCCGGCCGCCTCGGCGAGCGCGCCGAGGACCTCGGACTCCGCCCGGCCCGCACCTACACGGTGGCCGTGGCCCGTGCGGCGACCCCCTACGCGGACGGGAGCCCCGGGGTCGGGCGGCTGGAGCGGGCACTGGAGGGGGCGGTGCTGCTCGCCACCAAGGAGGGCCGGCTGGTCTGCGTGGCCCCGGGCGAGGAAGAGGGGGTGCCGGCCCGCTTCGCACGGCGGGCGCGGGCGGAGCGCGGCCCCGGCGGGCTCGTCGCGGTCGGGCGCCCGCACCCGGGGCTGGCCGGGGTGGCCGCCTCCTACGCGGAGGCCCTGCGCGCCCTCGACCTCGCGGACCGGCTCGGCTTCGAGGGGCCGCTGGTGCGCGCCGCCGAGCTGCTCGTCTTCCCGGTGCTGACCCGGGACCGGGACGCCCTGGCCGACCTGGTGCTGAGCGTCCTCGGGCCGCTGCGGGCCGGACGCGGCGGGGCCGGCCCGCTGCTGGACACGCTGACCGTCTGGTTCGACGCCGGCTGCGTGACGGCGGAAGCCGCCCGGCGGCTGGGGCTGAGCGTACGGGCGCTGACGTACCGCCTGGAACGCATCCGCAGCCTGACGGCCCACGACCCCGGCAACCCGACCCACCGCTACACCCTCCAGACGGCCGCCCTGGGGGCCCGCCTCCTGAACTGGCCCGCGGAACCCCTTCCGTAGCGACGCCCTCACCCTTTCGGATGTACGGGCTCCCGCTTTCGCAACCGCCTCCGCCCCCCACCGCCAACTGCGAAGACTCCCGCCGCACCCCCCGACACACCGATGACGCCCCGTCAACTCACGCATACCGCCGACGTGCCGACCCCCCTCGACTGGGCCAGGCTCCCAGGAACCGGCCGCCCGTGCCGGCCTCCAGGAGGAATGCCATGTCCCGCGCCCGATGGGCGGCCGCCGCGCTGACGGTCACTCTGCTCTGTACCGGCATCGCCCTGTTGCGCGGAGGAGAGGGCGCCGAGCCGGGGAACTCGGGCATCACGGACGCACTGCCCTCACGGGCGCTGGGCCTGTCCGGCCACCGCCGCCTCGTCCGCGAGCTGGAGCACTCCGGCACCCACGGCCACGTCCCCGCCCGCAGGAGCCGGACCGGAGCCGCCGGACCGCTGCGCCCCTCACAGCCGCTGCGACTGCTGATCCCCAGCCTGGGGGTGGACCTCCCGCTGACCGAGGGCGAGCCGCGCGGCGAGGGCACGGCCGGCTGGGACACCGCCGGCCCGGCCCCCGGGTCGGCCGGGACGGCCGTGGTCAGCGGCATCGGCCTCCCGCTCGCCGAGCTCCGGCGCGGCCGCACCATCGAGGTCCCGCGCGCGGACCACCGTACGGCCGTCTTCACCGTCGAGCGGGTCTCCCCGTACGGGGCCACCGCGCCCGACCGGGGCGGCCGGGCGCGGCTGCGGCTGGTCAGCGGCGAGACGTCCGTCCTGGCGCGGCTGACCGGGCCGCTGCGCACCGGCTGAGCGCGGTGCGCCCGGCCGCCCCGTCAGCCGGGGGAGGTGTTCTCGTCCCCCGGTCGGGGGCTTCTCGGGGGCGGCCGGGGAGTCGCCGGGAGCCGCGGGGCATGGAAGCCCCATGAGCGGTGCGCGGTACACGCGGTCGGTGCTGGCGCGGGCCCTGACGGTGGCCTGCGTGGCCCTGCTGTGCCTGTTCGGCGCCGGTGCGGCGGCCGCCGCCACCGCGGGCACCGATCCCCGTGCCGCCTCCTCCGCCCCGGCCGATCCCGCCGAGGGGCAGTCGGACCCGGCGGCGGATCCCGACGCCCGGGCGGACGTACGCACGGTCGTGCGCGCGGCGCCGGCCCTGCGCGGGCTGCCGACGGGGACGTTTCACGTGAAACACGCGGGCGAGTCCACCCGTGTGGTCCAGGGCGGGCCGGCCACGGCGGCCGTGTCCCCGCGGACGGTCCGGAGTGTGGTCCTGCGCTGCTGAGCGGGCCGAGCGGCAGAACTCCCCCCACACCCACCCGGACCACCGTGAGGTTCCGTCATGCCCATCGACCCGTACGCCGCCCTGAACGCCATGATCCGCGCGGAGGCCGTCCGCTACTCCCCCGCGGCCCGCGAGGACCGGCCCGCAGCGCAGGTCCCGGCCCGTCAGACCGCCCGCGACACCGCACCCGAGGCCCCCGGCGCGGCGGCCGACGGCGAGCCGCAGCGGCCCACCGCGGGCCCGGCCGCGTAACCGGCCCGGCGACGCCGTGAGGCGGCGCCGGTTCCCGTGCCCCGCGACGGGGCGCGGGAACCGGCGCCACGGTGGTGCGCAGGGATTCAGTCCTCCCGCGTGTAGTACCGGTAGAAGGCCATGATCCCGACGCCGATGCCCGTGAACAGGCCGACAACGGTGGAGCGGAGCACGGACTGGTTGGTGAGGCTGTGCAGATAGCCGACGGCGATCCCGCCGAACACCCCGTACGCCGCGGCGTGCAGCTCCCGCATGAGCAGCGGCCCGAACCGCGCGAGGCCGTACATGACGGCGGCGAAGAGCACGCCGCACAGGATGCCGTAGAAGACGTTGCCGACGGTGACCGGACCGGTGTCGCGCTTCATCATGGCGGCCCAGATCCCGTAGACGAGGCCGAGCAGCAGGGCGCGGATCAGGGCGCCCCTGTGGAGGTCGTGCTCCGCCGACGTCATCGGACGGTGCCACTGGATGGTGCGGGGGGCCGCGTGTGCCATGGCGCACTCCTCTCTTCCCGCCTCCAGGGCACACCCGCCGTCCCGGAGCGGCAAGTGGATCACCCCTCCGGACGCGGGCCGGACCCCGCCGCGCCCCGTACGCAGCAACCGGGGTGGCGCCGGACCCGGCGCCCGCCTTCCCTGGTGACGTGCGCACCTACCTGTCGGCGGCCCTCATCGTGCTCGTGGCCCTCCTCGTGCCCGCGAGCGCGGTCGCGTACTGGGCCGACCGCCAACTGGGTGACGCCGACCGCTACACCGCCGCCATGTCCCCGCTCGCCACGAACCCCGCCGTCCAGGGGGTGGTCGTCACCCAGGCCGCGCGCGCCCTCTCCGGCCAGATCGACGCGGGCCCCTTCCAGGGCGGGGTCGACGCCCTGATCGGGGAGGCCCTGCGCTCCTTCGCCGGGACCCCCGCCTACCGGACGGCCTGGGACGCGGCCAACCGCGCCGCCCACGCCGCGTTCCTCCACGCCCTCACCACCGGACACGGGGACGCCGTCACCATCGACCTCGCGCCGGTGACGGCCGCCGTCAAGGGGGAGCTGGTGGCCGACGGGGTGCCCTTCGCCGACCGCATCCCCGAGACGCACCTGTCGGTGAAGGTCATGGAGTACGACGACCTCGGCGCGCTCCGGAAGGGGTTCCGGATGCTCCAGATCGCGGGGGTCTGGCTCCCCGTGCTGACCCTGCTGCTCGCCGCGGCGGCCGTGGCCGTCGCGGTGCACCGCCGCCGCGCCGTGCTGGCCACCGGTCTCGGCGTCGCGGCCGGAGCCGTCCTGCTGGGCGTCGCGGTCACCGTGTGCCGCCGACTGACCCTCGACGACCTCCCGGCCGACCTCGACCGGGCCGCCGCCGGAGCGGTGTACGACGCGCTCACCGCGTTCCTGCGGACCACCGCCTGGGTGCTCCTCGCCGTCGGACTGGGCACCGCGCTCACCGCATGGCTGGCAGGCCGGCTGCGCCGCACCCCATAAGCTCGGAACATACCCATCCTCCGCAGAACGCCCCAGAAAAACCGATTCGCGAGCGGTGACACGGAAGCGGAATGACCACCGAACGACCCACCGAGCACATACCGCACGGACGGACCCGGACCCACCCCCTGGCTCCCCCCGCCTGGCTCCTGGCGAGCCTGCGGCCGAACCGTGCCCCCGTCCCCTGGGCCGCCGCCGTCCGCGCCGGTATCGCGCTGTCCGTCCCGCTCGCCGTCGGCTTCGCCCTGGACGAGCCCGAGTACGGCGCGCTCGTGTCCATGGGCGCCCTCTCCGGGGTGATCGGCGACACCGCCGACGCCTACCGGATGCGGATCCTGAACATCGCGTTCCCGCAGTTGCTCGGCGCGATCGGGGTGGCCCTGGGCACCCTGGTCTACGGGCACGGCTGGGTCGCGGTCGCGGTCCTCACCCTGATCGCCCTGCTCTCCGGGATGATCTCCTCGATCGGCACGGTCGCCTCCGCGTCCGGGCTGGTGTTCCTGCTCAACGCCGTCGTCGGGGCCGGCCTGCCGCTGCCCGAACCCTGGTGGACGGCCCCGCTGCTGCTCGCCGCGGGCGGCCTGTTCGTGCTGCTGCTCACCCTGCTGGGCTGGCCGCTGCGCGGCCGGCAGCCCGAACGGGCCGCCGTCGCGACCGCCTACCGGGCCGTCGCCGACGCCCTGGAGGCCGCGGGCGGACCGGCCCCCGCCTACGACGAACGCCGGCAGCAGGTCACCCAGGCCCTCAACCAGGCCTACGACCTCGTCCTGGGCCGCCGCGCCCGGGTGCACGGGCGCAGCGCCTCGCTGGTGCGGATCCTCGCCCAGCTGAACGTGCTCATCCCGCTGGTCGAGGCCGCCCCCGCCGCCCACCTGCACGGCCGGCCGCTGCCCCCGGAGGTCCCGGCGGCGGTACGGGAGCTGGCCGCCGCCGTCGAGGAGGGCCGCACCGGCGCCCCGGCCCTCGACCTGCCCGCCCCCCGAAGCCGGTCCGAACGGGCCGTGGACGCCGCCCTGCGGCACGCGGCGACGGTCGTCCCCCTCGCGGAACCGGATCCGCACCACGCCGACGACCGCCTCGGCCGGCCCGCCGCCCTGCGCGTGCGGGCCGGGCGGGCAGTGCGCGACATGATGCTGTCCGAGGCCTCCTGGCGGTACGGGCTGCGCCTGGCCCTGTGCATCGGACTGGCCCAGTCGCTGGTCTCCCTGATCGAGGTGGAGCGCTCGTACTGGGTGGCGCTGACGGTCACCTTCGTCCTCAAACCGGACTTCGGCTCGGTGTTCTCCCGCGCCGTGCTGCGCGCCCTGGGGACGGCCGCCGGACTGGTCCTGGCCGCCGCCGTGCTGGCGGAGGTCCCGCGCGGCTGGTGGGACGTGCCGGTGATGATGCTGCTCGCCGCGCTGATCCCGGCGTTCTCCGCGAAGGGGTACGTCTTCCAGACCGCGGCCATCACCCCGGTGATCCTGCTGCTGTCGGACCTCCTCAACCACCAGGGATTCGACCTGATCCGGCCCCGGCTGCTGGACAGCCTGATCGGGTGCGCCATCGCCCTGGTCTTCGGCTACCTGCTGTGGCCCGAGAGCTGGCACACCCGGGTCGGCGACCGTCTCGCCGACGCCGTCGACGACGCCGCCCGCTACGTGGAGTGCGCCTTCGCCCCGGTCGCGGACGAGGCGGCGCTGCGGGCGGCCCGCCAATCCCGGCTCCAGAGCCGGCGGCGGATCTACCGCGACCTCTCGGGGGTGCGCAGCGAGTTCCAGCGGGCCCTGACCGAGCCCCCGCCCACCGGCAGCCGCGCCGCCGCCTGGTGGCCGCTGGTGGTGGCCGTGGAACGGATCGTGGACGCCACGACGGCGGCCCGGGTCCGCGTCAACCACGGAGCCCCCGCCCCTCCCCCGTCCGAGGTGGCCCGGATCGCCGGCCAGCTCCGCGAACTCGCCGACGGCGTCCGCAGCAGTCCCACCCTGTACCGGGTCGACATCCCGGCGGAACCCGAGGAGGCCGGCGTCCTGTCCCCCCTCCACCAGGAGGTGGCGGCCGCCCGGGCCATCGCCCAACCGGAGCACTAACCGAGGGCCTGGGCCCCTGGCGCACGGCAGCATCGAAGCATGCGCCCCCGCCGCCGTCTGGCCGCCCCGGCCCTGGCCGCCGCCCTGGCGGTCACGGCCGCCGGGTGCGCCGACGTGGCGGGCCTGAAGAGCCAGGGCGACCGCGGCACGGTCCACGCCCCCAGGACCCTGTGGAAGGGCCACTTCCCCGACCCGCCGGACCCCGGCCAGCAGCCCGGCGCGGCGGCCGTGGTCCCGGGCCTGCCCAAGGTGCCGGGGCTCACCATGCGCGGGGTGGACACCCTGGCCGTCGTACGGGCCGACATCACCTCCGCCACCGCCGAGGACGGCGGTACGGGCCGCCTCGTGGACCCCCGGGCCGTCCGGCGGCTCGCGCTCTGCACACAGGCTGTGGACGGCGGCCCGTACTGCCCGGTGCGGCCCGGCGTCCTGCACGATCTGACCGGCAACGGCAGGGAGGAGCTGATCACCGCCCTGGACGTGGACGGCCGCCTCTCCGAACTGCGCGTCTACACCGTCCAGGACGACGGCCGGATCGCCCGCATCCTCTCCCGACGCGGGGTCCTGGAGGGTGTGGAGGTCGCCGCCGAGCACCTCGCGGTCCGCGAACCGACCTCGAACCCGGCGTACATCTCCGTCTCCGACTACGTCTGGGACCCGAACACCAAGAGCATGAGCCTGTCGCAGCTCACCCTCGACGACTGCCCCACCCTCACCGACGTCCCGCTGAGTGCGGACCGGCAGCGATGCGCGCGCTGAGCAGCCTCCGCTGGAAGATCGCCCTGACCACCACCCTGGTGTGCTGCACGGTGGCCGCCGCGCTCGGGATCGCCGTGCACAACGTGGTCGCCCGGCAGGTCGTCGGGGAGGTCCGCAAGGAGGCGGACCGGGAACTGGAGCACGCCCTCGGCCACTACGAGTACGGCACCGCGCACGGCGACGTCCACGCCGCCCTCGACCCGCCCGGGCTCCCGGGCCCCCTGCGCGACCTCGTCGCCCACGGGCGGACGGGCAGCATGGTCGGCACCCGCCAGGGCATTCCCGTCATGTGGGCGGCCGGGCCCGCCGACCGCCAGGCCCTCGCGGTCTGGGTCCCGTACGAGAACACCCGCGCCCGGCTGCGCGACCTGGACACCGCCATCCTCGCCTCCTCGGCACTCGCCGCCGGGGTGGTGGCCCTGGCCGGCCTGTTCCTCGCCAACCGGATCAGCCGCCGCCTCACCACCACGGCCGCCGTCGCCCGCCGGATCAGCGCCGGCGACCTGGACGCCCGGGTCGGTTTCCCCGCCGACCGGGGCGCCTCCGGCCCCCACCGCTCCCGCGACGAGGTCCGGGACGTCGCCCAGGCCCTGGACTCGATGGCCGCCTCGCTCCAGGAACGGCTGGAGGCGGAGAAGCGGTTCACGGCCGATGTCGCGCACGAGCTGCGCACCCCGCTGACGGGCTCGCTGGCGGCGGCCTCGCTGCTGCCGGAAGGCCGGCCCAAGGAGATGATCGAGGACCGGCTGCGGGCCCTGCACCTGCTCACCGAGGACCTGCTGGAGATCTCGCGGCTGGACTCGGGGGTGGAACGGGCCGACCTGGCCCGGGTGGAACTCGGGCGGGCCGTGCGGCGGGCCGTCGCCGGGTCCCGGCTCGCCGCCGACGTCCGGGTGGTGCGGGACGCGGTGGTGCTCACCGACCGGCGGCGCCTGGACCGGATCCTGACCAACCTGCTGGTCAACGCGCACAAGCACGGCAGGCCACCGGTCGAGGTGACGGTGGAGGGGCCGGTGGTCGTGATCCGCGACCACGGCTCCGGCTACCCGGCGGAACTGGTCGAACAGGGCCCGCAGCGGTTCCGCACGGGAGACCCCGGCCGGGGTCGCGGTCACGGTCTGGGACTGACGATCGCGGTGGGCCAGGCAGCCGTCCTGGACATCGCCCTCAGCTTCGCCAACGCCCCCGACGGCGGCGCCCTGACCACGCTCCGGCTCCCGGTGGGGCGGCTGCCGGAGGGGAGTTGACGGGGCCGGTTTCACGTGAAACGTCTCGGACCGCAGAGCCGGTGCGGCGGCGCGGGGATGAACGGTGGATGAACCCGGCACGGCGGAGGGCCAGTTCGTGCGAGCGGACGGGTTGGGTGGTAGGACGGGCACCACGAAGGGCGCCCCTGCCGATGTTCCAGCCAAGGGGCCGATAACCTTACGTGTCCACTCTGGGCAGGGATCAACCGCGCAGCACGGACAAATGACGCACGCACTCATGCGAAAGGCCTGGCCCATGGGTATTCGGAGCTTGTTGCGCAAGGTGTTCGGAAGGGCTGCGGAGCCGGTCCCCGAGACGTCGGACGCCCCAGCGGCGGCCCTCCCCAGCCAGGCCGAACGCACTCCCCTGGAGTCGGCGGCCGAACTGGTGGCGGCGTCCTTCGACAACCCGACGGTGCCGCCGCAGTCCGCGCCGCGCGACCGCGAGGCGGGAGCCCTGCTCACCGCCCCCGCCCCGACGACGGAGCCGACCGTCCCGGAGGCCCGCCGCCCGTCGCCCCCGGCCCCGCAGGGCCCCACCCCGCCCCCGGGGCCCGAGTCGGCCCCCGAGGCCCAGGAACCGGCCGCCGAGGCCGAACCGGCCGCGGAAACGGAGCCGGCCGCGCCCGAGGCCGAGCCGACGCCCGCCACCGCCGAGGCGGAGCCCGCACCGCAGGCGGAGGAGCCGGCCACGGCCGAGCCGGAGGCCGCCGCCGTAGCGGAGGCCCCGGAGCCGCAGCAGGCGCCCGCCGCGGCGACCGAGCCGGCCCTCCCCGAGCCGGAGGCCGATGCCGAACCGGAGGCCACCGCCGCCGAACCGGAGGCCACCGCCGAACCTGAAACCGCCCCGGCGCCGGAGGCAGCCGCCGAGCCCGAGGTGGAGCCCGCACCGTCGGCCGCCGACGCGGTCGTGGAAGCGGAACCCGAGCCCGCACCGCAGGCGGAGGAGCCGCGCACCCCCGAGGCCGTCGCCGTAGCGGAGGACCCGGAGCCCCTGGCCGTGCGGAGCACCGACGCGGACGCCACCCAGCCGGAACCCGCCGCCGACGCCGAGCCCGAGCCGGAACCCGCCGCCGACGCCGAGCCGGAGCCGGCCGCGGCTGGTGGGGTATCCGAACGACAGCGAACGGCCGCTGGGCTGTTCCGGGACGGCCGTGGCCGACGGGCC
>NZ_JBBDHD010000043.1:0-57679 GCF_044129415.1 Streptomyces racemochromogenes | reverse complement strand
ACCTCGCTGATCACGGACACGGTGGCGGCCTGGGACGCGGAACACACCTCCCGCAATGTGGGACGAGCTGGCGCCCATCGGCCGGCACGCCGACAGCGGCGGCTACCGCCGCTTCGCGTGGACCGGGGCCGACGCCGACTGCCGGGCCTGGTTCCGGGCGCAGGCCGAGTCCCGCGGCCTCGCCTACGAGGTCGACCGCAACGGCAACCAGTGGGCCTGGCTCGGCGACCCCGAGGCCGGCGACGCCGTCGTCACCGGCTCCCACCTGGACTCCGTCCCCGACGGCGGCGCCTTCGACGGCCCCCTCGGCGTGGTGTCCTCCTTCGCCGCCCTGGACGAGCTCCGCGCCCGCGGCGCGGCCCTCACCCGCCCCCTCGCCATCACCAACTTCGGCGACGAGGAGGGAGCCCGCTTCGGGCTGGCCTGCGTCGGCTCCCGCCTCGCGGCCGGGCAGCTGACCAAGGAGAAGGCGTACGAGCTCCGCGACGCCGACGGGACCACCCTCCCGCAGGCCATGGAGCGCGCCGGGTACGACCCCGAGACGATCGGCGCCGACCCCGAGCGCCTCGCCCGCATCGGCGCCTTCGTCGAACTCCACGTGGAACAGGGCCGCGCCCTGGACCTGTCCGGCGACCGGGTCGGCATCGCCTCCGCGATCTGGCCGCACGGCCGCTGGCGCTTCGACTTCCACGGCGAGGCCAACCACGCCGGCACCACCCGCCTCGTCGACCGCCGCGACCCGATGCTGACGTACGCGCAGACCGTCCTGGCCGCCCGCCGGGAGGCCGCCCTCGCCGGGGCCGTCGCCACCTTCGGGAAGATCTCCGTCGAGCCCAACGGGGTCAACGCCATCCCCTCCCTCGTGCGCGGCTGGCTCGACTCCCGGGCCGCCGACCAGGCCACCCTCGACACGGTCGTCACCGCCGTCGAGAAGGCCGCCCGCGAGCAGGCCGAGCGCGACGGCATCGACCTCGACGTCGTCCGGGAGTCCTTCACCCCGGTCGTCGAGTTCGAGCACGCCCTGCGCGAGGAGCTCAACCGGATCCTGGGCGGGGCGGTCCCCGTCCTCGGCACCGGGGCGGGACACGACGCCGGAATCCTCTCCGCTGCCGTTCCGACCGCGATGCTGTTCGTACGCAACCCCACCGGCGTCTCCCACTCCCCGCGGGAGTTCGCCGCCGAGGACGACTGCGTGGCCGGAGTCCTCGCCCTCGCCGACGTACTGGAAGGCCTCGCATGCCGTTGAAGGGGCACGTGCTGATCGCACAGAAGACGTACTGGCTGGAACACGCCTGGCTCGGCGACCACGTCGAGCCGGGCGTGGCCCTCGGCGTGAGCGCCGACGGCCGCATCGCCGAACTGCGCACCGGGGCCGACACCCCGCCCCCCGGGGCGGAGGTGCTGCGCGGCCTCACCGTCCCCGGCCTGGCCAACGCGCACTCCCACGCCTTCCACCGGGCGCTGCGCTCCACCGTCCAGGTCGGCTCGGGCACCTTCTGGACCTGGCGCGAGGTCATGTACGGCGTCGCCCAGAACCTCACCCCCGAGAACTACTTCGCCCTCGCCCGCGCGGTCTACGCGGAGATGGCCCTGGCCGGCATCACCGACGTCGGCGAGTTCCACTACGTCCACCACGCCCCCGGCGGCACCCCGTACGCCGACCCCAACGCGATGGGCGAGGCGCTGATCGAGGCGGCCGCGGCGGCCGGCATCCGCATCACCCTCCTCGACACCGCCTACCTGGCGTCGGGCTTCGGCGAGGCCCCCAACCCGCACCAGCTGCGCTTCTCCGACGGCACCGCGGACGCCTGGGCCGAACGGGTCTCGGCCCTCAAGCCCCGCGAGCACGCGCTGATCGGCGCGGCGGTCCACTCCGTCCGCGCCGTCCCCGCCGGCCAGCTGGCCACCGTCGCCGCCTGGGCGCAGGAGCGCCAGGCCCCGCTGCACGTCCACCTGTCCGAGCAGACGGCGGAGAACGACGCCTGCCTCGCCGCGCACGGCCGCACCCCGACGCAGCTGCTCGCCGACCACGGCGTGCTGGGCCCGCGCACCACCGGCGTCCACAACACGCACCTGACGGACGAGGACATCGCCCTGCTCGGCGCCGCCGCCACCGGCACCTGCATGTGCCCGACCACCGAACGCGACCTCGCCGACGGCATCGGCCCGGCCGGCCGGCTCCAGCGCGCGGGCAGCCCGCTGTCCCTGGGCAGCGACAGCCACGCGGTGATCGACCTGCTGGAGGAGGCGCGGGCGATGGAGCTGAACGAACGGCTGCGCAGCCGGACGCGGGGGCACTGGACGGCCAACGCCCTGCTGACGGCCGCCACCGCCGACGGGCACGCGGCCCTCGGGCGCCCGGACGCGGGCCGGCTGGAAGCCGGGGCGCTCGCGGACTTCACGACCATCGCCCTGGACACCGTCCGCACGGCGGGCCCCGTGCCGCGGCTCGGCGCCGAGACGGCGGTCTTCGCGGCCTCGGCCGCCGACGTCCGCCACACGGTGGTCGGCGGCCGCCACGTGGTCCGCGACGGCGTCCACGCCCTCGTGGGGGACGTCGCGGGAGCCCTGTCCGAAGCGATCGCCGCCGTCCGGGGCTGAGGCCCCCGACCCGTACGGGCGCTGCGCGTCCGTCGCCCCCGCGCCGGTGCGGCCGGCACCGGCCCGCCGGCGTGGGGGGCGAACCCCCCGAGAGGAACCCATGACCACCACCGCCATCACCAACATCGGCAGCCTCGTCACCAACGACCCCGCCTACGGCGACGGATCACCCCTCGGCCTGATCGAGAACGCCACCCTGGTCATCGAAGGCGACACCATCGCCTGGGCCGGCCCCGCCGGCCAGGCCCCCGCCGCCGACAGCGCGTTCGACGCGAAGGGCCGCGCCGTCATCCCCGGGTTCGTCGACTCCCACTCCCACCTCGTCTTCGCCGGCGACCGCACGGCCGAGTTCAACGCCCGCATGTCGGGCCGCGCCTACTCCGCCGGAGGCATCCGCACCACCGTCGCCGCCACCCGCGCCGCCACCGACGCCGAGCTGGAGGCGGGCCTCGTCCGCCACCTCGACGAGGCCCTCCGCCAGGGCACCACCACCTTCGAGACCAAGTCCGGCTACGGCCTCACCGTCGAGGACGAGGCCCGCGCCCTGCGCATCGCCTCCGCCCACACCGACGAGGTCACCTACCTCGGCGCGCACATCGTCTCCCCCGACTACGCCGACGACCCGGCCGGCTACGTCGACCTCGTCACCGGCGAGATGCTCGCGGCCTGCGCCCCGTACGCCCGCTGGGTGGACGTCTTCTGCGAGAAGGGCGCCTTCGACGGCGACCAGGCCCGCGCGATCCTCACCGCCGGCGCCGCCGCCGGGCTGATCCCCCGCGTCCACGCCAACCAGCTCTCCTACGGCCCCGGCGTGCAGCTGGCCGTGGAGCTGGAGGCCGCCTCCGCCGACCACTGCACCCACCTCACCGACGCCGATGTGGACGCCCTCGCCCAGGCGTCCGCCACCACCGTCGCCACCCTGCTGCCCGGCGCCGAGTTCTCCACCCGCGCCCAGTGGCCGGACGCGCGCCGCCTGATCGACGCGGGCGCGACCGTCGCCCTGTCCACGGACTGCAACCCCGGCTCCTCGTACACGAGTTCCATGCCGTTCTGCATCGCGCTCGCCGTCCGGGACATGCGCATGACCCCCGACGAGGCGCTGTGGTCGGCCACCGCCGGCGGGGCCCGCGCGCTGCGCCGCGGGGACGTCGGGCGTCTGGCGCCCGGCGCCCGCGCCGACCTGGCCCTCCTCGACGCCCCCAGCCACGTCCACCTCGCCTACCGGCCCGGCGTCCCGCTGGTGTCCGCCGTCTGGAACCGAGGGGTGCGCGCCGCCTGAGGCGCCGTCCCGAGCGCAGCCCGGCGGGCCGCCCGAGGGGCGGTCCGCCGGGCCTTTCACGCCGGACCGTCCTTTGTCTTCCCTCCGCAAGGTCCCGGGCGTACCTTGAGCCACCAATCTGACATGGCGTCAGTAAGCCGTTCCGTGGCCCGAGGGGAAGACGAAGGTGTCCGACCGGAAACGCTCCACCGCGCTCGCGCTGGCCTCCGCGCTGGCCGGATCCGCCGTCCTGCTCGCCGCCCCCGCGGCCCACGCCGACGTGGTCGACGTCGAGTACAAGTGCCAGACCCCCATCGGGGACAAGTCGGCGGTCTCGCCCATCGACATCAAGGCCGTCAAGGAGGGCGACGGCTACAAGCTGACGATGTCCTTCCAGAAGGGCGTCTCCTCCAGCCCCATCGAGCTCGGCAAGGGCGCGATGAACCCCAGCGCCGTCATCACGGCCGCCGGCGCCGAGCAGGCCTCCGTACCGGTCTCCGGCCCCCCGAACGCCGAGGCCGCACCCGCCAACACCCCGATCAGGATCAGTGACCTGTCGGGGACCTACACCCCGAAGAAGAGCGGCAGGGTCACCTTCACGGCGGGGGTCCTGACCATCAAGGCGATGGGGACCACCACCACCTGTACGCCCGGCAACAACCCCAAGCCCTCCCTGGAACTGGACGTGACGGCGGCCGCCGGAGGCGGCGCCCCCTCCGGCGACGGAGCCTCCGACGGCACCCTCCCGCAGACCGGCCCCGCCGACTCCGCCCTGGCCCTCGGCACCCTCGGCGCCACCGTGGCGCTGTCCGGCGCCGCCGGCCTGCTCTGGCTGACCCGGCGCGGCCGACGGGCCCGGCGCACGCCGTCCTGAACGGAGCACCCCCCGTGCTCCCCGCCCCCACGCCCCGCACCCTGCGCCGCCTGGCCGCGCTGCTCCTGCTGGCCGCCGCCCTCCCCGGGACCCCGGCGGCCGCCGCCGCCGCCGACGCCGCCGACGCCGGCGGGCCCGGCTGGACCGCCGCGCCCGACACCGGGAGCGCGTCCGCCGCCCGCCGCACCTCCTTCTACCTCGCGGGTCCCGCCGGCACCGTGCTGGAGGACCGCCTCGCCCTCGCCAACACCGGCGACCGGGAGCGGACCGTCACCCTGCGCGGGGCCGACGCCTCCGACACGCCCGACGGCGCCTTCGCCGTACGCCCCGCCCGGGGCGCGCAGGACGTCGGCTCCTGGATCAGCTTCGGCGCGGCCGCCACCGTCACGCTCCCGCCGCACACCCGCGCGGTGGTCCCCTTCACGGTCACCGTGCCGCCCGCCGCCCCGCCCGGCGACCACCCCGCCGCCGTCGTCGCGGCCGAGGGCGGGCGCGAGGCGGGCGTACGGGTAGACCTGCGCGTGGCCGGCCCGGCCCTGGCGGCCCTCACCGTCGAGGAGGTCTCCGTCCGCGGTCACGGCGCGGCCACCGCCGTCGCGTACACCCTTGTCAACCGGGGCAACGTCGCCCTCACCCCCGCGCTCGCCCTGTACGCCGAAGGCGCCCTCGGCGGGGCCTCCGCCGCCCGGCCCGCCCACGCCCTGCCGGTCGAGCTGCTGCCCGGCCGGCGGGTCGCCCTCACCGAGCCCTGGCCGGGTGCGCC
The DNA here is from genome assembly GCF_044129415.1 of Streptomyces racemochromogenes. GTDB lineage: Bacteria > Actinomycetota > Actinomycetes > Streptomycetales > Streptomycetaceae > Streptomyces > Streptomyces racemochromogenes_A. The sequence goes on along the minus strand of NZ_JBBDHD010000043.1, from coordinate 52,183 downwards.
CGCCTTCGACCGGGTCTCGCTCCGCCTCACCGCCACCGCCCCGGGCGCCGCCCCGGCCACCGCCACCGCCACGGCCTGGCGCGTGCCCTGGGGGAGGGCCGCCCGGGCCGGGGCCGGCCTGCTGCTGCCCGGCGCGGGCGCGGTCCTCCTCGTACGGGCCCTGCGCCGCCGCCCGCCCGGCCGGCGCGGGAAACCGCACGCGGGGCCGCAGGAGCGGGCAGGGGGCCCGAACACCCCGGCGGTGTCCGAATCCGCCGCATCCGAGCCGATGGGAGCGTCCAGGTGAGCCGCACGCCCGGCCCGAGGGCCGTATCCCGCGCCGGGGCAGTGCTGGCGGCCCTGGCCCTCCTGGTCCTCCTGGCCGCCGCCCCGCCGGCCTCGGCCTCGGAGGGGAAGCCCACCGCGGCGCTGTCGCAGCAGGAGGCGGCCAAGGGCACCGAGCTCACCGCCACCGGTACCGGCTGGCGGGCCAGGACCCTGGTCATGCTGCTCGTCTGCGGTCAGAACATGATCGGTGGCACCAACAGCTGCGCCAATGCCGACGGGGTGGCCGTCTCGGTCGGCGACGACGGCCGCTTCACGGCCCGGCTGCCGGTCGTGGCGCCGCCCAGGCCCTGCCCCTGCGTGGTCGACGTGGCCTCGGTCAACGGCGACCAGTCCACCGTCGCCGTCCCCCTGAAGATCACCGACCATCCGGTGGCCGACCTGCCCACCGAGTCCGGGACCGCGCGGCTTGCGTTGCTGACGGGCGTCCGGCTGAGGGGCGGGGACGGGGTGCTGACCTGGTTCGGGGCCCCGCCGTCGCGGAGGTTCACCGCCACCGTCGGCAACCTCGGCTCGGCCCCCGTCAAGGACCCGGTCTTCCGGCTGGGCACCGCCCACGGGGTGTTCGCCCCGCAGTGGGAGGAGGCCCGCTGGAAGGGAACCATCCCGCCCGGCGGCAAGGCGGAGGTGGCCCTGGACGTGGAACTCCCGGCGGGCGCCCACGGCGACTACACGGTCTCGCTGAAGTACGGGGAGACCGTCCTCGCCACCCAGCCGTGGGGCGTGGACCGGCCGTACGGGGTGCTGCTGTTCTGGGGCCTGCTGCTGGTGGTGATCCCGACGGCGCTGTTCCGCCTCGGCATGGCCGTCGTGGACCGGGTCCGCCCCCGCCCCGGTGCCCCCGGCCGGCACCGGGGCGCCCCGCCGGCCCCGGAGGGGGCGGCGGCGGTGACCGCCCGCCTCCCCGAGGTTCCGGCCGCCGGGGCTCCCGGGCCCCCGGCGCCGCCCCTGCCGTGGTTCACGCCCGAGCCGCGGGAGCCGCAGCCCCCACAGACATCCGCACCGTCCGAGAACCGTCCGACGACGAAGGGACATTCGTGAAGACCCAACGGAGGGCTGGTGCGGCAGCGGCCGCACTGCTGCTCGGCGGCGCGGGCATGCTCCTGGCGCCGAGCACCGCCCACGCAGCAGTGATCGACGTCCGGTACGACTGCAAGACCCCGATCGGGGACAAGTCGGCGGTGTCGCCCATCGACATCAAGGGGGTGAAGGAGGGCGGCGGCTACAAGCTGACGATGTCCTTCCAGAAGGGCGTCTCCTCCAGCCCCATCCAGCTCGGTGCCGGCGCGATGACCCCCAGCGCCGTCATCGTCGTCGACGGGGCGGAGAAGACGTCCGTACCGGTGACGGGCCCGGCCAACGCCGAGCCGATACCCGCCAACACCCCGATCAAGATCAGTGACCTGTCGGGGACCTACACCCCGAAGAAGAGCGGCAGGGTCACCTTCACGGCGGGGGTCCTGACCATCAAGGCGATGGGGACCACCACCACCTGCACGCCCGGCAACAGCCCCGAGCCCTCCCTGGAGCTGGACGTCACCGCCCCCGGCGGCACCGGAGGCACGACGGGCGGCACCACCGGCTCGACGACCACCGGCGGAACCACCGGCGGCTCCACGACGGGCGGCTCCACGGGTTCCACGACGGGCGGCTCGACGACCACCGGCGGGACCACGGGCTCCACGACGGGCGGCTCCACGACGGGCGGCTCCACCGGCGGAGGGTCGACCACCGGCGGCTCCGGCGGCCAGACCGACTTCCCCGGCAAGGCGGTGGACGTCACCTACGACTGCGGTGCGGTGGTGCCCAACGGCATCAAAACGCCCGTGACGATCAGCGCGAAGAAGAACGGCGGGGACTACGCCCTCACCGTCAAGACCGCCAAGGGCGCGATGGCCAGCCCCATGCAGCTCCCGGCCGGCGCCCTCAAGCCGTCGATGGACATCAAGCTCGGCGGCGCCGACAGCGGCACCGTCAAGGTCACCGGCCCGGCCAACGCCGAGCCGATCCCGAACGGGGCGCCCGTCAGCCTGACCGACATGACCGGCACCTACAAGCCGGGCGCGTCGGGCAAGGTGACCCTGACCCCCGACCAGCTGACCATCGACGTCACGATGGCCCCCGGCTCGACCCCGATCAACGTGCCCTGCAAGGCCACCGCCAGCGGGGTCTCCCTGGAGCTGGACACCACCGCCCAGCCGGGCGGCTCCGGCTCCACCAGCGCCGGCCCGTCCACCGGCGGCTCCTCGGCGGCCTCCGCCTCCGGCGGCCTCGCCGAGACCGGCGCCCAGGACGACGGCGGGATCAAGGCCCTCGCCCTGGTCGCCGGCACCGTCATCCTGCTCGGCGGCGCCGTCTTCACCTTCACCCCCTGGCGCCGCCTGCGCGGCACGAGGTAGCCCGGCCCAGAACGGACGAAGGCCCGGCACACCATCCGGTGTGCCGGGCCTTCGCCTACCCCTGGGAGCGAGGCGTTACTTCGTGTCGCCCATCAGGGCGTCGACCTTCTTGCGGTACATGTAGATCGCGAGGCCGGCGGCCACGGCGGCGGCCGCCTGGAAGAGGATCACGCCGACGCCGTCCAGCTTCACGTCGGCCAGGCCGAGCAGACCGGTGACGCAGTCGCCGGCGGTGACGGCGAGGAACCACACGCCCATCATCTGGGAGGCGTACTTCTGCGGCGCCATCTTCGTGGTGACCGAGAGGCCGACCGGGGACAGGCACAGCTCGGCGACGGTCTGCACGAGGAAGATCAGCACCAGCCACCACATGGTGACCTTGGTGTCGTTGCCGGCGGTCTGGTTGAGCGGAATCGCGAAGAGGAAGAACGAGAAGCCCACGAGGACCAGGGCCCCCGAGAACTTCACGATGGTGCTGGGCTCGCGGTTGCGGCGGGCCAGAACCACCCACAGGGCGGCGAAGACCGGGGCCAGGGCCACCACGAAGAGCGGGTTCAGCGACTGGAAGACGACGGTGGGCACTTCCCAGCCGAGCAGGCTGCGCTCGGAGTTCTTGTCACCGAAGAGCGAGAGGGTCGAACCACCCTGGTCGTAGATCATCCAGAAGACGGCGGCGGCCACGAAGAACCAGATGTAGGCGCTCATCTTGGACTGCTCGCCGGCGGACAGGTCCTTGTCGCGCTTGATGCGCACGAGGACGGCGACCGGGATGATCAGACCGGCGATGGTGATCGGGTACAGCGCCCACTTGATGGTGAACATGCCCGCGGCGGCCACCGCGCCGTAGAAGACGGCGATGACGGCCAGAACGGCGAGGGCCTTGACGATGACGGCCTTGCGCTCCGCCGGGGACAGCGGGTTCGGGACGACGCTGCTCTCCGGGTTCAGAGTGCGGGCGGCGAGCAGGTAGATCACCAGGCCGACGCCCATGCCGATGGCGGCGAGCAGGAAGCCGAGGTGCCAGTTGACGGTCTCGCCGATCGTGCCGATCACGAGCGGCGCCGCGAAGGCACCCACGTTGATGCCGATGTAGAAGATCGTGAAGCCACTGTCGCGGCGCGAGTCGTCCAGGCCCTTGTACAGGTGGCCGACCATCGTGGAGATGTTGGCCTTCAGCAGACCGGAGCCGAGCGCGACGAGCAGCAGGCCGACGAAGAACGCGATCTGGCCGGGGAGAGCCAGCGAGACGTGGCCCGCCATGATCACGATGCCGGCGATGGCGACCGTCTTGCGGGCGCCCCAGACGCGGTCGCCGAACCAGCCGCCGGGCATGGCCATGAGGTACACCATGGCCACGTAGACCGAGTAGATCGCCGTGGCCGTGGCGGCCGTGAAGGCGAGGCCCCCGCCCTGGCTGCCGGTCGCGGCGTCGGCGCCGCCGGAAACCAAGTACAGAACGAGAAGCGCACGCATGCCGTAGTAGGAGAAGCGCTCCCACATCTCGGTCATGAACAGCGTGGCCAGGCCAACGGGGTGGCCGAGGAAGGTCTTCTCGTGAGCTGCGCTCGGCGAGGCCTTCGTCAGGCTGGAAGCCATGGTCGATCCTTGCTTGCTCGGGACGCTCGGCTTCGTGAGCTGTTCAGCGCCCGGTGGGGGGGTGGCCGGCACCGGCGACGGATGTCCCACCCCACGCCCTGGGGTCTCGTTCCCCGATGTGCGGGGTGACGGGGCAGCCGTAACCGGGATCCACGCCCTGCACGCCTCCTCGCGTGCCGGGCCCGGCCCATAGGTCATTCACTGTCATCTGGGCCGGATCGAGCCGGCCAGAGCAGAATTTGAGGTTCTCGGCTCGGATTTGAGCGCAAATGTCCCCTCGATAGTGCATCGGGCGTTCCGCCACCATACGACAGGGCACCGATGCATATGGAAGGGCTTGAGATATGGATCACAGGGAAGACGGGAACCGATTCGTCAAGTTCGAAGGCCGATAGTAGTTAATAACCCCAGTTCGAGAGGGGTATGCAGGCAAGCGCCTCCTTTCAGCCGCCGCGGACTACCATCACCCACATGACGCGTGTACTGCTCGCCGAGGACGACGCATCCATCTCGGAACCCCTGGCCCGCGCCCTGCGCCGGGAGGGGTACGAGGTCGAGGTCCGGGAGGACGGCCCCACCGCCCTGGAGGCCGGACTGCAGGGAGGCGTCGATCTCGTCGTCCTGGACCTCGGACTGCCCGGAATGGACGGCCTGGAGGTGGCCCGGCGACTGCGCGCCGAAGGCCACGGTTTCCCCATCCTGGTCCTGACCGCCCGGGCCGACGAGGTCGACACGGTGGTCGGCCTGGACGCCGGCGCCGACGACTACGTGACCAAGCCCTTCCGCCTCGCCGAGCTGCTGGCCCGCGTACGGGCCCTGCTGCGGCGCGGCGCCAACGACACCGCCCAGGCACCCGCCACCCACGGGGTCCGCATCGACGTCGAGTCCCACCGCGCCTGGATGGGCGAGGAGGAGCTCCAGCTCACCGCCAAGGAATTCGACCTCCTGCGCGTCCTGGTCCGCGACGCCGGCCGGGTCGTCACCCGCGACCAGCTGATGCGCGAGGTCTGGGACACCACCTGGTGGTCCTCCACCAAGACCCTCGACATGCACATCTCCTGGCTGCGCAAGAAGCTGGGCGACGACGCCGCGAACCCCCGCTACATCGCCACCGTCCGCGGCGTCGGCTTCCGGTTCGAGAAGAGCTGACGCGTTCCTCCGTTAGGGCATGCTCTAGGGCATGCGCCGCCGCCTGATCAACTCCACGCTCGCCGTGGTCCTCGTCGTGATCGCCGTGTTCGGGGTCTCCCTCGTCATCGTGGAGACCCGGACCATCACCAGCAGCGCCCAGGACCGCATCGGCTCCGAGGCGCTGCGCCTGCTGGGCGTCGTCGAAGCCGACGCCCTGGAGCACCGCAGGGTCGACGCGGGCTCCCTCTCCGAACAGCTGGACGTCGGCACCTACGCCCGCATCACCCTCCCCGGGCAGCCGACCGTCGAGGTCGGCGAGCGCATCGCCGACAACGTCATCCGGGGCACCGCGCGCGGCGAGCAGGGCGAGGTGGTGGTCGTCGAGGAGTCCCGCTCCACCGTCACCCGCGAGGTCGGACGCACCCTGGCCGTCGTCGGGGCGGTGGCGCTGCTGGCCGTCGTGGCGGCCGTGCTGCTCGCCGTGCGCCAGGCCAACCGGCTGGCCTCCCCCCTCACCGACCTCGCCGAGACCGCCGAGCGGCTCGGCTCCGGCGACCCCCGGCCCCGGCACAAGCGCTACGGGGTCCCCGAGCTGGACCGGGTCGCCGACGTGCTCGACGCCAGCGCCGAGCGGATCGGACGGATGCTCACCGCCGAGCGCCGCCTCGCCGCCGACGCCTCCCACCAGCTGCGCACCCCCCTCACCGCCCTCTCGATGCGGCTGGAGGAGATCACGGTCACCGACGACCTGGAGACCGTACGGGAGGAGGCGACCATCGCCCTCACCCAGGTGGAGCGGCTCACGGACGTGGTCGAGCGGCTGCTGACGAACTCCCGCGACCCCCGCACCGGCTCCGCCGTCCCCTTCGACCTCGACGAGGTCGTCAAGCAGCAGGTGGAGGAGTGGCGGCCGGCCTACCGCAGCGCGGGGCGGGCCATCGTCCGCTCCGGGAAGACCGGCATGCGGGCCGTCGGCACGCCCGGGGCGGTCTCCCAGGTCCTGGCCACTCTCGTGGAGAACGCGCTCATGCACGGCGGCGGCACCGTCGCCCTGCGCACCCGCGTCACCGGCAACCAGGCCGTCATCGAGGTCACCGACGAGGGCCCCGGCGTCCCGCCCGACCTCGGCAACCGGATCTTCGAGCGGGCCATCAGCGGCCGCAACTCCACCGGCATCGGCCTGGCCGTCGCCCGGGACCTCGCGGAAGCGGACGGCGGCCGCCTGGAGCTCCTCCAGAGTCAGCCGCCGGTGTTCGCGCTCTTCCTCAGCCGGACCGCCCCCGAGCGCGCGGAGCCGGAGCGGACGGTCAGGTAGCCCCCGGCCTCAGCCCTGCCGGCCCGCCGGTTCCGGGGTGAGGGAGGCGGCGACGGCCGCCGGCTCGCGCCCGTCGCGCTGCTCCACGACCAGCGAGGGCGCGGCGTCCGTGGGCAGCGCCTTGAAGACCCACGTCCGGTACGACCAGAACCGGAAGACCGTCGCCACCCCCATGCCGAAGAACTTGAAGATGTTGTTCTGCAGGGAGCTGTCCAGGCCGAACCCGTACGTGGCCACGTAGAGCACGCCGCTCTCGATGACCATGCCGATCAGGCTGAACAGGACGAACAGGATCATCTCGCGGCGACGGCCGCCCAGGTCGCGGTCACGGTAGGTGAAGTAGCGGAACCCCACGTAGTTCGTGATGATGGCCACCACGATGGCTATCACGTTCGCCCGGACCGTCTGCAGGTCCGTGGTGCTGCGCAGCAGGTTGAAGACGCCGAAGTTGACCAGCACGCCCGCGCCGCCGACCGCGCCGAACTTGACGACCTCGCGGAGGATCCCTCGGAAGCGCTCGGACAGCGGTACTGCGTTCGGCGTGCTCATGTGATGGTTCAGTCCCTGTCAGTCGTCGTGTGAGTCGCGGGGGGAGCCGCCGGCGACGGCCGGCCGGGCGTGTCGCCCGATCTCGTCAACCCCACCATGTTAAGTGTCGCCCCGGGAGCCCGACGGCGCCTCGGCACCCCTGCGACGCAACGCACACAAGGCCTCCGGGCCCCACCGACGGGTCCGCGCCAGGCCTGCGTCCGTATGGCGGAATACCGGCGGATACCCTGGAGGTGTGACGTTCCCGGTAGTCGGCATGGTCGGCGGCGGTCAGCTCGCCCGCATGACCCACGAGGCGGGTATCCCCCTCGGCATCAGATTCAAGATCCTCAGTGACACCCCCCAGGACTCGGCGGCCCTGGTCGTGAACGACGTCGTCATCGGCGACTATCGCGACCTGGAGACGTTGCGCGCCTTCGCGCGCGGCTGCGACGTGATCACCTTCGATCACGAGCACGTACCCACCGAGCACCTGCGGGCCCTGGAGTCGGACGGCATCCCCGTCCGGCCGGGGCCCGACGCGTTGGTGCACGCCCAGGACAAGGGGGTGATGCGCGCCCGGCTCGACGAGATCGGCGCGCCCAGCCCCCGCCACCGGATCGTGAGCGATCCGGCGGACGCGGCGGCCTTCGCGGAAGAGGTCGGCGGTTTCCCCGTCATCCTCAAGACGGTGCGCGGCGGGTACGACGGCAAGGGCGTGTGGTTCGTCCGCACGCCCGAGGACGCGGAGGCCCCGTTCAAGGCGGGCGTCCCCGTCCTCGCGGAGGAGAAGGTGGACTACGTCCGCGAGCTCGCGGCCAACATCGTCCGCTCCCCGCACGGCCAGGCCGTGGCGTACCCCGTCGTCGAGTCCATCCAGGTCGACGGCGTGTGCGACACGGTGATCGCCCCCGCCCCGAACCTCTCCGAGGAGCTCGCGGGCGAGGCCCAGGCGCTGGCCCTGCGCATCGCCAAGGAACTCGACGTGACCGGCCACCTGGCCGTGGAGCTGTTCGAGACCACCGACGGCCGCATCCTCGTCAACGAACTGGCCATGCGCCCGCACAACAGCGGCCACTGGACCCAGGACGGCGCGGTCACCTCCCAGTTCGCCAACCACGTCCGAGCGGTCCTGGACCTCCCCCTGGGCGATCCGCGCCCCCGGGCCCGCTGGACCGTGATGGCCAACGTCCTCGGCGGGGACTACCCCGACATGTACGCGGCGTACCTGCACTGCATGGCCCACGACCCGCAGGTGAAGATCCACATGTACGGCAAGGACGTGAAACACGGCCGCAAGGTCGGCCACGTCAACACCTACGGCGACGACCTGGACGATGTGCTGGAACGCGCACGCCACGCAGCCGGCTACCTCAGAGGAACGATCACCGAATGAGCACTTCCCCCGTCGTAGGCATCGTCATGGGCTCGGACTCCGACTGGCCGGTCATGGAGGCCGCGGCCAAGGCCCTGGACGAGTTCGAGGTGCCCTACGAGGTCGACGTCGTCTCCGCCCACCGGATGCCGCGCGAGATGGTCGCGTACGGGGAGCAGGCCGCCGAGCGCGGGCTCAAGGCGATCATCGCCGGCGCGGGCGGCGCCGCCCACCTGCCCGGCATGCTCGCCTCCGTCACCCCGCTGCCCGTCATCGGCGTGCCGGTCCCGCTGAAGTACCTGGACGGCATGGACTCCCTCCTGTCGATCGTCCAGATGCCCGCCGGTGTCCCCGTCGCCACCGTCTCCGTCGCCGGCGCCCGCAACGCCGGCCTGCTCGCGGTGCGCATGCTCGCCGCGCACGACCCGGAGCTCCTCGGCCGGATGCGGGAGTTCCAGCAGGAGCTGAACGACCAGGCCACCGAGAAGGGCAAGCGGCTCCGCGCCAAGGTCGCCGGCGCGGAGTCCTTCGGGTTCGGCAAGTGAGCGCGGCGGACCTGCTCGCCGAGGCCCGCGGGCTCCTCGCGGAGCACCCGGTCGTCGACGGCCACAACGACCTGCCCTGGGCCCTGCGCGAGCAGGTCCGCTACGACCTCGCCCGGCGCGACATCGCCGGCGACCAGTCGGCCCACCTGCACACCGACATCCCCCGGCTGCGCGCCGGCGGGGTCGGTGCGCAGTTCTGGTCCGTCTACGTCCGCTCCGACTTCGCGGGTGACGAAGCCGTCAGCGCCACCCTGGAGCAGATCGACGCCGTCGGCCAGCTGATCGCCCGTTACCCCCGCGCCCTGGTGCGGGCCCTGACGGCGGACGACATGGAGGCGGCCCGCGCCGACGGCCGGATCGCCTCCCTGATGGGCGCCGAGGGCGGCCACTCCATCAACAACTCCCTCGCCACCCTGCGCGCCCTGCACCAGCTGGGCGTGCGGTACATGACGCTCACCCACAACGACACCATCGACTGGGCGGACTCGGCGACCGACGCACCCCGCCACGGCGGCCTCACGGACTTCGGCCGCGAGGTGGTGCGCGAGATGAACCGCACCGGCATGCTCGTCGACCTTTCGCACGTCGCCGACACCACCATGCGCGACGCGCTCGCCGTCTCGGCCGCCCCGGTGGTCTTCTCGCACTCCTCGGCCCGGGCGGTCTGCGACCACCCGCGCAACGTCCCCGACGACGTGCTGGCGCAGCTGCCCGCCAACGGCGGCGTGGCCATGGCCACCTTCGTGCCGAAGTTCATCCTCCCCGCCGCCGTCGAGTGGACCCTCGCCGCGGACGAGAACCTGCGCGCCCACGGCTTCCACCACCTCGACACCACGCCCGAGGCGATGGCCCTGCACCGGGCCTTCGAAGCCGCCCGCCCCCGCCCGATGGCCACCGCCGCCACCGTCGCCGACCACCTCGACCACATGCGCGAGGTCGCCGGCGTCGACCACATCGGCATCGGCGGCGACTTCGACGGCACCGCCTTCACCCCGGCCGGGCTCGACGACGTCTCCGGCTACCCGAACCTGATCGCGGAGCTCCTGCACCGCGGCTGGTCCCGGACCGACCTGGCCAAGCTGACCTGGTCCAACGCGGTACGGGCGCTGCGTGACGCCGAAGCCGTCGCCCGCGACCTCCAGGCCACCCGCGGCCCCTCGAACGCGGTGCTCTGACCCGCACCCGCAGCAGACCGCGCACAGGGGCGGGACCGGGAACACCCCGGTCCCGCCCCTGTCCCGTACGGCCGTACACCCGAACGCCACACTCGCCGGGCGGCACCCGCGCCGCGCATGTCACGGTGGCCCCATATTTCCCTGCTGCCGCCGAGACCGGAGCGAATGCCATGGCCGACCTGCAGGATGAACCCCACTCCGTGGGTGTCGGAGCCGAAGACGTCCCCGTCACCGCCCCCCTGAGGGCGGGCGGGTCCCTGGACCGCGCGGCCGCGCTGCTCGCCGTCCATCCCGTCGCAGACGGCTGCAACACCCTCGTCTGGACCCTGCGCCAGAGCCCGTACCACGACATCGACACCCCCGACACGGGCGTCGACACCGACATCCCCCGGCTGCGCGCCGGGGGAGTGGGCGCCCAGTTCTGGACCCTCCTCGTACCCCCCGGCCCGCCCCGCGCGGACTCCTGTGCCCAGGCCGTGTGCGAGACCCTCGAACAGATCGACGCGGCCCTCGCCCTGATGCGCCGCTACTCCGAGAGCCTCTGCCTCGCGCTGACCGCCGACGACATGGTCGACGCCCGCAACCGCGGCCGGATCGCCTCCTTCCTCGGCCCCGTCCCCGGCAGCACCCTCACGGGCTCCCTCGGCGCCCTGCGCGCCTTCCACGCCCTCGGCGTACGCCTGCTCGCCCCCGCCGGGGCCCCCTGGGCCGACGAGGGACTGACGGCCTTCGGCCACGAGGTGGTCAAGGAGCTGAACCGGCTCGCGATGCTGATCGACCTGACGGGCTGCTCACCGGCCGCCGCCTGCCAGCTCGCGGCCGCCTCCAAGGCGCCGGTGATCATCTCGAACACCGGGGCGGCCTCCCTGACCCCGCACCCCGACAACGCCACCGACGAGGTCCTCCTCGCGCTGCGCGCGGCGGGCGGACTGGCGATGGTCACCTTCGACACCGAGCGCACCGGCGACTCCCTGCACGCCGTCGCCGACCACGTGGAGCACGTACGGGCCCTCGCCGGTCCGGAGGGCGTCGGCCTCGGCGCCGCCTTCGGCGCCGAACCCGGAAGCCCGAGGCCGGCCGGACTCGCCGACCCCTCGGGCTACCCGCGGCTGCTCGCGGAACTCCTGGAACGCGGCTGGTCGGAAGCCGACCTCGCCCTGCTCACCTGGGGCAACGCCCAGCGGGTGCTGCGCGAGGCGGAGTTCACGGCACGCGCCGCACAGTACAAGGCGACCCCCGGCTAGAGCTCGGCCTTCGGCCGCACGGTCGCCTTCCACAGCCGCACGCCGGACCACACCGTCGCGTACAGCAGCAGGGCGTTGCGGGAGCAGAGCAGCACCGTGCCCAGCGTGCTGGTCGTGAGGACCTCGTCGTCGTAGAAGACCGGGAAGACCAGCGTGGTCACCGCGGTCACGGCGACCAGCAGCCAGGCGACCGGCCGCTGGGTGCTGTGCTTCGAGGTCAGGCAGACGGCCCCGAGGCCCAGCAGCCAGATCATGTACTGCGGGCTGATCACCCGGCTGGTGACCGTGAACACCAGGATCGCGCAGAGCGCGGCGTCGAACGGCGTCGCGCTCGACCAGCGGTTGGCCCTCACCCGCCACAGCAGGAGCAGCAGGAAGCCGAGCACCGTCAGGCCCACCGAGGCCCGCGCGATGCTCGACACATAGGGGCCGACGTACTCGAACGCCCCGTACTGGAAGTTGGTCTTGCCGGGCCACAGGTGCACCAGCTTGGCGGCCATCAGCGCGGAACCGCCCAGCGACTCCACCTGGACACCGCGGTTGCCCTGGTTGCCGAGGAAGCCCAGCGTGTCCTTGAACAGCACCGCGAAGACGCCCAGCAGCGCGGCGCAGGACAGCGCCGCCGCGACGAAGGCGTCACGCGTGGACTTGCCGCGGGGGACACCGAGCAGGGTCAGCAGCGGCCACACCTTGACCATCGCCCCGATACCGGCGACGACCCCGCCGAGCCGGGGGCGGTTGCGCATGCAGAGCAGCGCGAAGACCGCGAACAGGGTGACGTGGATGTCGTAGCGGGCGAACGGGGTCGCCATCATCAGCGGCAGCGCCACCAGCCACATCAGCGCACCGGCCACGCTGCCGTCCTCGCGCCGCGCCGCCCGCAGGAGGCCGAGCAGGATGACGGCGTCGCAGAGCACCGTCAGGGCGACGAAGCCCTGGAAGTAGGTGAGGAACGGCAGCAGGTCCGGTGAGAGGAAGACGGCCGCGGCGGCCGGCGGGTACTGCCACATGACGTCGTTGTGCGGCATCGTCCAGTGGACGAGCACGTTGTACCAGTTGTGGTAGGTCAGGGTGACCTCCACACGGGTGTTGGTGGAGTGCCCGACGTCGTGGACGAGCGTCCAGAGCATCGCCGCCCTGCTGGCCAGCCAGAAGACCGCGATGCCCAGCAGGGCGCCCCGTCCTCGCACGGCTGCTTCGAAGGAGCCCCCACGCGTGGCCGGCGCCGTCGTGGCGGGCGCGGTGGGGTGGACTGCGGGGCTGCTGGTCGTGGTCATCGGCGCGAAGTCTACCCAGTCGCTCATTCCGCCTCTTTGACCGAGAACCTTCACCAGCGGGTACGGGTGTACGCCCCGGCCCCGCGCCCCGGCCCTACGCCTGCGGCCGTCCCATGGCCCGGTACGTCCAGCCGGCCTCCCGCCACCGCAGCGGGTCGAGGGCGTTGCGGCCGTCGAGGATCAGCCGGTCCGTGACGACGGATCCCAGCTCGGCGGGGTCGATCTCGCGGAACTCGCGCCACTCGGTGAGGTGCAGCACGACCTCGGCCCCGCGGGCGGCCGCGAGCGCGGAGTCGGCGTAGCCGAGGGTGGGGAAGACGCGGCGGGCGTTGTCCATCCCCTTGGGGTCGTAGACGGTCACCTGCCCGCCCTGGAGGTGGATCTGCCCGGCGACGTTGAGCGCGGGGGAGTCGCGCACGTCGTCCGAGTCCGGCTTGAAGGTGGCCCCGAGCACGGCGACCCGCTTGCCCAGGAAGGACCCGCCCACCGCCTCGCGGGCCAGCTCGACCATGTGCCCGCGGCGGCGCATGTTGATGGAGTCGACCTCCCGCAGGAAGGTCAGTGCCTGGTCGGCGCCCAGCTCGCCGGCCCGGGCCATGAAGGCGCGGATGTCCTTGGGCAGGCAGCCGCCGCCGAAACCGATGCCGGCGCGCAGGAACTTGGCGCCGATCCGCTCGTCGTGGCCGATGGCCTCGGCGAGCTTGACGACGTCGCCGCCGGCGGCCTCGCAGACCTCGGCCATGGCGTTGATGAAGGAGATCTTGGTGGCCAGGAAGGAGTTGGCGGCGGTCTTGACCAGCTCGGCGGTCGGGAAGTCGGTCACCACCAGCGGGCTGCCCTCGGCGATCGGCGTCGCGTACACCTCGCGCAGCAGCTTCTCGCCGCGTTCGCCGCGCACGCCGATGACGATCCGGTCGGGGTGCAGGGTGTCCTGGACGGCGAAGCCCTCGCGCAGGAACTCCGGGTTCCACGCGAGCTCGACGTCCTCGCCCGCCGGGGCCAGCGCGGCGAGCTTCGCGGCGAGCCGCTCGGCCGACCCGACCGGCACGGTGGACTTGCCCACGACGAGCGCGGGCCGCGTCAGGTGCGGGGCCAGCGACTCCACGGCGGAGTCCACGTAGGACATGTCGCACGCGTACTCGCCGTGCTTCTGCGGGGTGTTCACGCAGACGAAGTGCACGTCGCCGAAGTCCGCGACCTCCTCCCAGGAGTGGGTGAACCGCAGCCGGCCGGTGGCCCCCGCAAGCCCCGCGACGTGCCGGGAGAGCAGCTCCTCCAGCCCCGGCTCGTACATCGGGACCCGGCCGGCGGCCAGCATCTCGATCTTCTCCGGCACCACGTCCAGCCCCAGCACCTCGAACCCGAGCTCCGCCATGGCCGCGGCGTGCGTCGCGCCCAGGTAGCCGGTGCCGATCACGGTGATCTTGAGGGGGGCCATGGATGCTCCAGAGGTGCGGGGCCGTTTGCGGCCCCCGAGCATAGTCGGGCCGGTCCGGGGGGACGTTCCAAGGAGTACCCGGCTGTCACGCAGCTCACGTACGCGCTGCATATCGCTGGACCGGCGCCGGGAACTAGAATTTGGGTTACTTAACGGTAGTTAGCATCCCGCGCCGCGCGCACGCCAGCGACACACGGCTGTCAGTGCCCTACGGCGCGTCACCCTGGGGAGTGAGAGATCTTGGCGGGTTCTGCCGACTTCGACCTGTACCGCCCGGCCGAGGAGCACGACATGCTCCGCGAGTCGGTCCGCGCGCTCTGTGAGGCGAAGATCCTCCCGTTCGCGGCCGCGGTCGACGAGGAGGCCCGCTTCCCGCAGGAGGCCCTCGACGCCCTCGTCGCCAACGACCTGCACGCCGTCCACGTGCCCGAGACCTACGGCGGCGCCGGCGCCGACGCCCTCGCCACGGTCATCGTGATCGAGGAAGTTGCCCGCGTCTGCGCCTCCTCCTCCCTGATCCCGGCCGTGAACAAGCTGGGCTCCCTGCCGGTGATCCTCTCCGGCTCCGAGGAGCTCAAGGCCAAGTACCTCGGCCCGCTGGCCAAGGGCGACGCGATGTTCTCCTACTGCCTCTCGGAGCCCGACGCGGGCTCCGACGCGGCCGGCATGAAGACCCGCGCGGTCCGCGACGGCGACTTCTGGGTGCTCAACGGCGTCAAGCGCTGGATCACCAACGCGGGCGTCTCCGACTACTACACGGTCATGGCCGTCACCGACCCGGAGAAGCGCTCCAAGGGCATCTCGGCCTTCGTCGTCGAGAAGTCGGACGAGGGCGTCTCCTTCGGCGCCCCCGAGAAGAAGCTCGGCATCAAGGGCTCCCCGACGCGCGAGGTCTACCTCGACAACGTGCGCATCCCCGCCGACCGCATGATCGGCGCCGAGGGCACCGGCTTCGCCACCGCGATGAAGACCCTCGACCACACCCGCATCACCATCGCCGCCCAGGCCCTCGGCATCGCCCAGGGCGCCCTGGACTACGCCAAGGGCTACGTCCAGGAGCGCAAGCAGTTCGGCAAGCCGATCGGCGACTTCCAGGGCGTGCAGTTCATGCTCGCGGACATGGCCATGAAGATCGAGGCCGCCCGCCAGCTGACGTACGCGGCCGCCGCCAAGTCCGAGCGCGTCGACTCCGACCTCACCTTCTTCGGCGCCGCGGCCAAGTGCTTCGCCTCCGACGTCGCGATGGAGGTCACCACGGACGCGGTCCAGCTCCTCGGCGGCTACGGCTACACCCGCGACTACCCGGTCGAGCGCATGATGCGCGACGCGAAGATCACCCAGATCTACGAAGGCACGAACCAGGTCCAGCGCATCGTCATGGCCCGCAACCTGCCGTAACGCGGACCGACCCGCTCGCTCCCCACGACAAGGCCCCGGCGTCGCGCCGAGGGCCTTGTCGCGCGTGCGGCCGGCCGCGGGGCCCGGGCGGGCGGGCCGGGAGGCGAAGGGTTCTTTTGTAACGATTCCGATCCAGCGGGTGCTGCGCCCCGCCCGGTGTGCACCCGCGGCCGGTGTGCCGTCCGCGGCGGAGGGCGCCCGACGGGACCGGCGGCGCGTCGTGGGGCGCGGCCGGAAGTGGCGGGCGGGGTTCCAAGGCTGAGCAGGGCGTCTCCCGCGGGGAGGGGCGGGTGTCCCCTATATAAGGGGGACGGCAGGGGCTCCCGGTGCCCGCGCCGTGCGGAACCCGCCGTAACCGGAACGTTGCCGGAGGCGGCGGGGGCGGGGATCCGCCGGGCTTCGCACTGTGCCGGATGGGCTAACTTTGAAGCTTCGTACGCCTGAACCGGTTGGGGAGAGAACAAAATGACGGAAGCGATCCTGCTGGTCGGCGGGCAGGGGACGCGTCTGCGCCCCGTGACGGTGAACACCCCCAAGCCGATGGTTCCGGCAGCGGGCGTCCCGTTCCTCGCCCACCAGATCGCCAGGGCCGCTGCCGCCGGTGTCACGCACATCGTGATGGCCACCTGCTACCTCGCCGAGGTCTTCGAGCCCTACTTCGGCGACGGGTCCGACTTCGGCATCACCCTCGAATACGTCGTCGAGGAGGAGCCCCTCGGCACCGGCGGCGCCATCCGCAACGCCGCCCGGCGCCTGACCGGCGGCCCGGACTCGCCCGTCCTCGTCTTCAACGGCGACATCCTGACCGGCCTCGACATCGCCGGCCTGGTCGAGTCCCACCGGGCGGCCGACGCCGACGTCTCCCTCCACCTCGTGCGCGTCGAGGACCCCCGGGCCTTCGGCCTGGTCCCCACCGACCCCGACGGGCGGGTGCTCGCCTTCACCGAGAAGCCCGAGACCCCCGAAGAGATCATCACCGACCAGATCAACGCCGGCTGCTACGTCTTCCGCCGCAGCGTGATCGACACCATTCCGGCCGGCCGACCGGTATCCGTCGAGCGCGAGACCTTCCCCGGCCTCCTCGCCTCCGGTGCCAAGCTGCACGGCGTCACCGAGGACACCTACTGGCTGGACCTCGGCAAGCCCGAGTCCTTCGTCCAGGCCTCCGCCGACCTCGTGCGCGGCGTCGTCTCCTCCCCGGCCGTTCCCGGCCCCCGCGGCGAGGCCCTCGTCCTGCCCGGAGCCCAGGTGGCGGAAGGCGCCAAGCTGACGGGCGGTACCGTGGTGGGCGCCGGCGCCCGCATCGAGTCGGGTGCTGTCGTCCAGGGCTCCATCGTGCTGGACGGCGCGATCCTCGGCGCGGACACGGTGGTGAACGCCAGCCTCATCGGCGCCGGCGCCTCGGTGGGATCGCGCACCGTGCTGACCGGTGCCGTCATCGGCGACGGTGCCGTCGTGGGGGCTGACAACGAACTCCGTTCAGGGGTGCGGGTGTGGTGCGAGGCCGAACTGCCCGACGCAGCCGTCCGCTTCTCCTCCGACCGGTGACCAACTCCAGTGAGGCATAACCCTGTGATAGGCGAGCAGCAGACTCCCCGCACGACCGACGTCGCCACCACCAGGCTCCCCGACACCTGGGCGCACACCCCCCTCACCGTGGTCATGCCGACCTACAACGAGGCGGGCAACCTCCCGGGCATGGTGGACCTGCTCATGGGCCTCGACCAGCCGGGCCTGCGCCTGCTGGTCGTCGACGACTCCTCGCCCGACGGCACCGGCAAGATCGCCGACGAGCTCGCCGAGGGCTTCCTCACCGAGGACGGCAAGCCGCGCATGTCGGTCCTGCACCGCACCGCCAAGGACGGCCTCGGCCGCGCCTACGCGGCGGGCATGGCCAAGGCCGTGGAGGACGGCGCCGAGTACGTGCTCCAGATGGACGCCGACGGCTCCCACCCGGCCGGGAAGATCGCCGAGATGCTGGGCGTGGCCCGCTCCACCGGCGCCGGCCTCGTCGTGGGCTCCCGCTACGTGCCGGGCGGCACCCTGTCCGACGCCTGGGGCGCGCACCGCAAGCTGCTCTCCCGCTGGGCGAACGCGTACGCGAGCACCATCCTGGGCACCCGCGTCCGCGACATCACGGGCGGCTTCAACCTGTGGAGCGCGGGCGCGCTGAAGGCGATCGACCTCGCGTCGATCGGCAGCGCCGGCTACAGCTTCCAGGTGGAGATGAAGTACAAGGCCCTGCGCCGCGGCTTCCAGGTGATGGAGGTCCCGATCCACTTCGAGGACCGCACCGTCGGCGAGTCGAAGATGAACCTGGCCGTGCAGCTGGAGTCCATCGCGATGCCGTGGAAGCTCCGCGCCCGCGCCGGCCGCTGACCCGGTACGGACCACGAAGAAGGGGCACCCCCCGGGGGGTGCCCCTTCTTCGTGCCCGCCGGCCTCAGGCCCTGACCGGCCGCCGCTCCAGCATCCGCTTGAGCGCGGCCGAGCCGGGCCGTTCCACGAACCGCACGACCAGCCAGGACGCCAGCAGCATCGAGCCGGTCGTCGACAGGATCAGCACGTACGGGTGGACATCGCCCGACCAGTGCTCCATCAGCGTCACGCCCACCTGCTGGTGCAGCAGGTACAGGGGGTAGGACATGGCGCCCGCCACCGACAGCCAGCGCCAGTTGACCCGGTCCAGCCAGCCCAGCGCGACCGCGGCCATCACGGCGTAGAAGAAGGTGACGACGGCGACGCAGACGGCCCAGGAGAGCTTGTCCCCGGGCCGGGTGTTCCAGCCGTGGATGTCGGTCATGTAGCGCTGCATCAGCAGCCAGGACAGGGCCAGCAGGATCCACGGCTCGCCCACGCGGGCGCCCTCGCGGCGGATCAGGTAGAAGCAGATGCCGGAGATGAACAGCGGCGAGTACACCTGGTTCGCGACCGCCTCCAGCACCGGCAGACCGGAGTTCGGCGCGAGGATCGAGACCACGGTCCAGATCCAGCAGAAGTTCATGACCCGGCGGTACGTCAGGCCCTTCCAGGCGACGATCGCGAAGATCAGGTAGAACCGGGCCTCCGACCACAGGGTCCAGTAGGAGGGGTCGAGCGAGGGGTTGTTCAGCGGCATCTGCACCATCGTCAGATTCGTCAGGATCTGACTGGGCGTGGGGTGGTTGCCGCCGTAGAACTGCGCGTAGACCGTCATGACGGTGCCGGTCACCAGGGCGCAGAACCAGTAGGCGGGACCCAGCCGCACCACGCGGCTGCGCAGGTAGCTGCCGAGCGGCCGGCCCCAGGCGGACATGCAGATGACGAACCCGCTGATCATGAAGAACAGTTCGACGCCGAGCCAGCCGTAGCGCGAGGCCGTGGCGATCGGGCCGAACAGCTCCTTGTTCTCCCGGCTGCCCCAGATCACGGGGTGGACGTAGTGGGCGCTGAGCACCACCACGGCCGCCACGATGCGCAGTCCGTCCAGGACGCGCAGCCGCGGCTTGGGGGCGGAGGCCGGCTGGTGCTGCCGGATCACGGGCGCCGCCGCTGGGGCTCCGTCCCGCCTCTGGTCGCCGAGTTGGGGCGGGGCCGCGGGCAAAGACATCTACGCTCCAGAGCAGGCGTGCAAAAGGCGGATCAGTCTTACGAAGAACCCGTCGGGCTGTCCAGTACGTCGCGGAACGAGTGCTTCATGTCACTGCCCCCGGACGGTGACCTTCTGGTCGTTCTGGATCTCCTTGACCAGCTGCTGGACCTTCGCCTTGTCCCAGACGAGGTTGCCGCCCCGCTGGCCGGAGATCGGCATGTTCATCGAGACGCCCTCTCCGCTGTTGATGCCCTTCATGGCGAAGAACATCTCGCCCATGTCCCACAGCGACATGTCCTTGTCGACGATGAGGGTGTCCAGGCCGGCGCCCAGCACCGGGTAGAGGGAGAAGGGGTTGAGGACGGTGCCCGGGGTGGCGGCCTGGCTGGCCAGCGCGGCCAGGAACTTCTGCTGGTTCTTCGTCCGCTGGAGGTCCGACTCGGCGAAGGCGTAGCGGGTGCGGACGAAGGCCAGGGACTGTTCGCCGTTGAGGGTCTGCTTCCCTGCCTTGAAGTCGGCGCCGGACTTCTCGTCCTTGAAGCCCTGCTCGATGTTCAGCTCCACGCCGCCCAGGGCGTCCACGATGTTCGCGAAGCCGGCGAAGCCGATCTCGGCGTAGTGGTCGATGCGCAGGCCGGTGTTGAACTCCACCGTCCGCACCAGCAGCTCCGGGCCGTCGTCCGCGTACGCGGCGTTCAGCTTGGTCCGCTTGCCGGTGCCGGCGTACTTCTTGCCCGACTGGGAGCCGACGAAGGAGGGGATCTCCACGTCGGAGTCGCGCGGCAGCGAGACCATGGTGTTCCCGCTGGAGCACTTGGCCAGGACCATCATCGAGTCGGTGCGCTTGCCCTCGGCGGAGCCCGTGTGGAGCTTCTTCTTCTCCTCGTCGGACATGCCCTCGCGGCTGTCGGAGCCGACGATCAGGTACGTCGTGCAGTCGCCCTCCTTGGGCCGCTCGATCACCTTGGACAGGTCGACCTCGCGGCGGACCTTGGAGTCGGCCCAGAAGTAGGTGCCGATCGTGGTCACCAGGAGGACGGAGACGATCGCGATCGAACCGATCTTGATCCGCTTGCGCCAGTCCACGACCACCCGGACGGGAACGGGGCCGCCGGGCCCCCCCGGGCCGCCGTGGCCCCCGGTGCCGCCGGGACCCCCCGGCCCGCCGGGCCGCCCGGGGCCCGAGGGGCGCCCGTAGACCTGGCCGGTGTTGTAGCCGCTGTCGTACGCCGCGTCGGGGCCCTGCGTCTGCTGCGGCGGCACCCCGTAGCCCGACCCGGGCCGCGTGCCGGGCCGCCCGCCCGGGGGCGGGGCCTGCGGCGGGACCGGCGGCCGGGCGGCCCGGGGCGCGGGACGGGACGGCGACTGGGGAGGCCGGGGGCCCTGCGGCTGCCGCTGGACGTGCCGCATCCGCTGCGGTCCCTCCGGCTGCCCCTGCCCGCTGCCCCGCCCGTACCCGTCACCACGGCGGCCGTGCGCGTCGCGCTCGCCGCCGAAACCGTCCCAGTCACTCATGCGGACAAGGATGCCCGGCCGCGCGCACCCCGGGACACCCCGGCGGGGTCTTCGTACCGGTGCTGTTGCACACCTGATGCCTCCGGGACGCACTTAAGGTGGCTGTATGACACAGATACCGGAGGAACCCGAGGGCAAGCCGATCTCGGCGTCCCGCACCACCCTCAGCCACATCATGACCGCGGCCGACACCAATCTCCTCGGCACCGTGCACGGCGGCGTGATCATGAAGCTGGTGGACGACGCGGCCGGCGCCGTGGCCGGGCGGCACTCCGGCGGCCCCGCCGTCACCGCCTCCATGGACGAGATGGCCTTCCTCGCCCCGGTCCGCGTCGGCGATCTGGTCCACGTCCGGGCACAGGTCAACTGGACCGGCCGCTCCTCGATGGAGATCGGCGTACGGGTCCTCGCGGAGCGCTGGAACGAGTCCACCCCCGCCACCCAGGTCGGCAGCGCCTACCTCGTCTTCACGGCGGTCGACGCCGACGGCAAGCCCCGCCGGGTCCCGCCGGTGATCCCGGAGACCGAGCAGGACGAGCGCCGCTACCAGGAGGCGCAGATCCGCCGCACGCACCGCCTCGCCCGCCGCCAGGCGATCAGGGAACTGCGCGAGCGGCGCATCGCCGAGGGCCTGGACGAGGACTGACCCGGGACGGACGGACGGAGGCGGGACGTACGGGAGTCTCCTGCGCATACAGGAGCTTTATGGGCGGCCCCCTTATGCTGATACGTCGACGTCCGGCTCCCGCGTGAGGGACGGCCGTGCACCCACGACCGGCTCTGCCGCGGAGACCCTTTGATGCCGACTGCCACCCAGACCGCCCCCGCGACCACCGCCCCCGCCCGCGCGGGCCGGCGGCGGCCGCCCGGGCCCGACTGGTTGTGGGCGGCGCTGCTGACCCTCGCGGTGACCACCTTCCGGGCCGGGACCCCGCAGCTGTGGCGTGACGAGCTGGCCAGCTGGAACGCCGCGTCCCGCAGTACCGGCGAGCTGATCGCGATGCTCCAGCACGTCGACGCCGTCTCCGGCTTCTACTACCTGCTGCTGCACTTCTGGGTCACCGTCGCCGGTGACTCCCCCGCGATGCTCCGGCTGCCGTCGGCGCTGGCCATGGCCGGTTCCGCCGCCCTGGTGGTGCAGATCGCCCGCGCCCTCTTCGACCGCCGGACCGCCGTCTTCGCGGGCCTGCTGTTCGCTCTGCTCCCCGCCGTCACCCGGTACGGGACCGAGGCCCGCTCGTACGCCTTCGTGGTGCTGACGGTCACGGCGGCGACCTGGCTGCTGCTGCGGGCGCTGGAGCGCGGGGCGGTGCGGCGGTGGGCAGGGTACGCCGCGCTGGTCGCCGCGTCGGGGCTGCTGCACATGGTCTCCCTGCTGGTCCTGCTGCCGCACGCGCTGATCGTCGCCCTGCGGTGGTGGCGCGGGCGCAGCACCCGTACCGCGCTGTCCTTCGCGGCGGCGGCCGCCGCCGGCCTGCTGCCGGTCGTTCCGCTGGTGCTGCTGGGGCAGCGCCAGGTCACCCGGCAGATCAGCTGGATCGAGACCCCGCGCATGCGCGACGTCTCCGGGCTCTGGGACAACCTGTTCACCTCCCCGCTGGTGGGCCTGGGCATCGCCGCGCTCGCGCTGCTGCCGCTCGCCTGGCCCCGGGGCCGGCGCCACGCCGTCGAGCTGATGCTGCTGGGGGCCGTGCCGATCGCCGCCTGTTTCGTGGCCTCGCAGGGCAGCTCCTCGTACTTCATCGACCGCTACCTGCTCTTCACCGTCCCCGCCTGGGCGATCCTCGCCGCCGCCGGGCTGGCCGCGCTGCGGCCCCGGGCGGCCGGCGCGGCCGGGCTGGCCGCGCTGGTCCTGCTCGGCGCCCCCGACCAGCGCCAGCTGCGCACCGAGCAGGCGAAGGAGACCTCCGACGGGATCGCGGCGGCGCGGGTGATCGCCCAGGGGTACCGGCCCGGCGACGGTTTCGTCCCGCCGCGGGGCAAGAAGGAGCGGGTGTTCATGATCGACTACCAGCTCTCCTACTACCTGCCCGACCGGGTCCGGCTGCGCGACGTCTTCGCCGAGCGCTCGGCGGTGGCGTCCGACGACCTGTTCCCCGTGGAGTGCCGGCAGCCCGAGCGCTGCCTGGGCGACACCCGGCGGATCTGGCTGGTCACCCGGGACACCGACGACGACCACGACGACCCGTACAACCAGCTCCCCGCGGCCCCCAGGAAGGTCCTCAAGGACCACTTCCGGATCGCCCGGACCACCGAGGTGCGCGGCCTGCACGTGTCCCTGCTGGAGCGGGTGAAGTAGCGGCCGGCAGGCCGGCACCCCCTAGCGGCCGCACACCACCTGGTCGCCGGTGACCACCCCGGCCTCGCCCTGGTAGGGGTCCTCGGCCCGCACCGGCACGACCTTGGCGTAGTCGGAGCCGGCGATCACCAGGACCGTCCGGCCCTGCCCGGGGACCGCGCGCAGTTCGCTGCCCGGCAGGGCCGCGGCAACCGTCCTGGCGGAGCGGTCCCAGCGCGGGTCGTAGGAGATCACCGTGCGCCGGACGTCGCGGCCGGCGCCGCCGGCCGGGGTGCCGGTGGTGTCGAAGCCGGTGGCGCGCAGGGCGGAGTCCACCCGCCCGCCGAGCCCGTCGATCCGGGTTCCGTTCTCCACCTGGACCCGGACCTGCTGCGGCGGCACGTCCACCGGGACGGCCGTGGGCGTCGCGGCGGCCGCGGGCCGGCCGGCGGCCGGCCCGGCGGGCCGCCCGGGGCGGGGCGGGGCGAGGGGGCGGTCCTCGCGCAGGGACTCGAAGAGCTGGGCGGCCTTGTGTTCGTCCCATTTGACGGTCGACCCGATGCCCTTGACCGGGTACGAGGCGTCCCCGATCGGTACGGAGGCGAACTCGGACGAGGAGGGGGTGAAGGCGCGCATGGCCTGCCCGAGCGCCAGCATCTGCTCGGAGCCGAAGTCCTTGTCGGCGCGGACCGAGCCCAGCAGGGTGGAGCTGACCTCCTTGAACTTCACCGGGTTGAGCAGCACCCCGCCGCCGGTCGCCTGCTTGATCAGGGCGGCGACGAACCGCTGCTGACGCTGCATCCGGCCCAGGTCGGAGGCTCCGTCCACATGGCGGGAGCGGACGTACTGGAGGGCCTGGCCGCCGGTGAGGCGGTGGGCGCCGGGCAGCAGGTGCAGGCCGGTGTTCTGGTCGTCGAGGGCCCTGGCCGTGCAGATCTCGACGCCGCCCATCGCGTCGACGGTGCGCATGAAGCTGGTGAAGTCGACCTCCAGGTAGTGGTCGATCTTGACCCGGGTCATGGCCTCGACGGTCCGCACGGTCAGGTTCGGCCCGCCCTCGGCGTAGGCGGCGTTGAGCTTCACGGGGTGGGGCCGGTGGGGCTTGCCGGTGACCGGGTCCTGGTGGGCGGGGAGCTCGGCGTAGCTGTCGCGCGGCAGGCTGACGACGCTGGCCCGCTGCTGGTCGGCGGAGAGGTGCACCAGCATGATCGTGTCCGTGCAGTGGCAGGGCTCCCCGCCGAGGCGGTACTCGCGCTTCTCCTCCGGGGTGATCTTGTCCCGGCCGTCGGTGCCGACCAGCAGGAAGTTCACCCCGTGCCCGGCCTGCGGGCGGTTCTTCATGTCCTTGAAGGGGTCCACCCGGTCGATGCCGGTGTCCAGGCCGGTCATCACGGCGTGCCCGACGGCGCCCGAGCCCAGGACCACCAGGGAGAGCCCGGCCGCGATCCGCACGCCCCACCGGGGCCGGTCGCGCCTGCCGCGGGCCGTCCCGCCGCGTCCGCCGCCCTTGCGTGCGCGCTGCGACTGGGCCGGCCCGGCGGGCCGGGTGGGACGGTGCGGCTGGGGCACGGGGGACACCTCCCGGTACGTCGGGCAGATTCATCGGAACAGTAGGCCCATACGATCAGCGTCTGTCCGTACCGCCCGTCCGCCGCGCACCCGTTTCCCCCGTACGCGGTAACGTGACACCGATACCCGACCGTGAAGGACGCCATGCCCGCCCAGCAGCCCGCAGTCTCGGTGATCATGCCGGTGCTCGACGAGGAGCGCCATCTGCGCGATTCCGTCCGGCACATCCTCGGACAGGAGTACGCAGGCGAGATGGAGGTGGTGATCGCGCTCGGACCGTCCACGGACCGCACCGACGAGATCGCCGCCGAGCTCGTACGAGAAGACCCCCGCGTCCACACCGTGCCCAACCCCACCGGACGCACCCCCGCCGCCCTCAACGCCGCGATCAAGGCCTCCCGCCACCCGATCGTCGTCCGCGTCGACGGCCACGGCATGCTCTCCCCGAACTACATCGCCACCGCCGTCCGCCTGCTGGAGGAGACCGGCGCGCAGAACGTCGGCGGCATCATGCACGCCGAGGGCGAGAACGCCTGGGAGGACGCCGTCGCCGCCGCGATGACCTCGAAGATCGGCGTCGGCAACGCGGCCTTCCACACCGGCGGCCAGGCCGGCCCCGCCGACACCGTCTACCTCGGCGTCTTCCGCCGCGAGGCCCTCGAACAGCAGGGCGGCTACAACGAGGAGTTCATCCGCGCCCAGGACTGGGAGCTGAACTTCCGCATCCGCGAGGCCGGCGGGCTGATCTGGTTCTCGCCCGAGCTGAAGGTCCAGTACCGCCCGCGCCCGTCCGTCCGGGCCCTGGCCAAGCAGTACAAGGACTACGGCCGCTGGCGGCACGTGGTGGCCCGCTACCACTCCGGCTCCATCAACCTGCGCTACCTGGCCCCGCCGACCGCCGTCTGCGCGATCGCGGCCGGGGTGGTCGCGGGTGTCGCCGTCACCCCGTGGGCGTTCGCCGTCCCGGCCGGCTACCTCGCGGCGATCACCGCCGGGTCGGTTCCGGCGGGCAGGGGCCTGTCGCTCAAGGCGCGGGCGCAGATCCCCGTGGCGCTCGCGACCATGCACATGTCCTGGGGCTACGGCTTCCTCACCAGCCCGCGCTCGCTCGCCCAGAAGGTCATCGCCAGCCGCCGCCCGTCGGTGCGCCGCGACCCGGCCGAGGTCTGAGGCCCCACGCGAAGGGGTGACCCGGTCCGTACGGGACCGGGTCACCCCTTCGTGTTGCGGCCGAGCCCCCGCTACCAGCGGTAGGGCTTGTAGACCTCCATGCAGGCGCCGGTGTCCGAACCGTTGATCGCGTCGGCGGAGTCCGGGATCGACCCGGCCGCCGGCGGGGTCTGCGCCGGGAAGGCGTTGCCCTCGCGCCAGTCCGCGCCCACGATCAGGGTGATCTTCGAGACCTCCGCGGACTGCTGCACCGCCGTGTTCGGGATGCCCAGCGACGCGGCCACGTTCTGCGCCTCGTCCGCCAGGTCGGGCGCCGGGTAGCGCACCACGGTGGTCTTCTCCGGGATCAGCGCGGTGTCCGCCTTGGCCCCGGTGAAGCCCTTGGAGACCAGGACGTCCGCGATGGCGTTCGCCCGGTGGGGGGCCAGTGGCTGACCGGCCGCCGTGCCGTTGACCACGTTGACGGCGATCTTGTCCGGCGCGGTGCCCGGGACCTTCGACGGTACCTGGCCGGCCGGGGCCGCCGGCTGCGAACCGGCCGGCGCGGGCTGCGAGGCACCCGCGGAGGGCTGCGGGGCCGCCGGGGTCTGCCCGGCCTGCGGCGCGCCGTTCTTGTCGAACGCGATGTCCTTGCGGAGCATCGTCCACAGCTTCTCGGCGTCCGGCTGGTTCACGATCAGCCGGTCCTCGTCCCGCGGGTCCTGGAACGTCGGCATGGTCGTCATCGTGATGCGGTTGGTGGGGACGTCCTTGAGCTGCATGGCCAGGTTGTAGAGCTTCTTGACCGAGCCGATCTCCTCGGAGACCTCCAGGGCCTTGGTGCCCGCCTCGGCCAGGTCCGTGATCCGGCCTACGTCGGTGAACGCGTTCTGGCTCTTCAGCTCGCGCATCATCGAGTTCATGTACATGTGCTGGGCCTGCGCCCGGCCCAGGTCACTGCTGAACGCGTGCCGGGTGCGCAGCCACTGGAGCGCCTGCTCGCCCTTGACCCGGGTCGTGCCCTTCTGCAGCTTGAGCCCGGAGCCGCCGCCGGAGGTGGGCAGCGGCCGGTCCCAGACGTTGTCCTTGACGCAGACGGGGACGCCGCCGATGGCGTCGGCCATCTTCACGACACCGGAGAAGTCGATCATCATCCAGTGGTCGATGTAGACGTTGGTCAGCTTCTCCCAGGTGGCCAGGGTGCAGCCGGGACCGCCGCGGCCGAGCGACTCGTTGATCATCGCGTTGGTCTTCTTGAACTTCTCGCCGGTCTTCGGATCCGTGCACTCGGGTATGTCGACCCGGGTGTCGCGCGGAATGCTCACGACCGACGCGTTCTCCCGGTCCGCCGACACGTGCAGCAGCATCTGCACGTCCGCGAGCGGCGGGTTCCCCACGGTGTCGCGGCTGCCGCCGAGTTCCACGTTCTCCGGCTTGTTGCGGCTGTCGGAGCCGATCAGCAGGATGTTCAGCGGCCGCTGGCCCTTGGCGTTGGCGTGGGTCTTCTCCACACCGCTTTCACCGCTCAGGCGCTGTCCGCTGCGGATGTTGCCGTTGAGGTGGTTGTAGTAGAGGTACCCGGCCGCCGAGGTCCCCAGGATCAGGAACGCCAGGACGGACGCCACCCAGAACAGCACCCGCCGGCGGCGCCGGCGGGTGGGGACACCACCGCCCGGGGGCCGGGCGCCGCCGCCCGAACCGTCCCGGGGTGGAGGCACCGTGGCGGACGCCTTCTTCGTGCCGCCGCCGTCGGATATGCCGTCGGCGGCCTGCTCGGGCGCCCCCTCCCCCCGCACGCTGCTGTGCACCACGCGTACCCCCCTCAAGATTTCTTCACTGGTCGGTGTTGTGCCGGCCCCGCCGGCTACCGCCCCCAGGCGGTCTGTGGACGCTCGGCGGGCGGTCTGACCGCCGCCCGCTCCTGCTTGGCCGCACCGTGCGTCGTCGGCCGGCGCGGCCGCTCACTTGGCGCAGACCGCCTTGTCGGCCTCGACCCGCTGGACCCCCTCGGGGGCCTGCTGCGGGACCGCCGCGCCGAGCGGTGTCCCGGGCTCCTTGAAGTCGGAGCCCAGGGTCAGCTTCATCGGGGTCCTCGCCGCCGCGTCGACCGCGCCGGGCTTCAGGGCCGAGGCCGGCAGGCCCATCATGTCGGCCAGCGCCCTGGCCTGGTCGGCCTGGTTGGGCGCGTACTCCAGCTGCGTGGCGGCCAGGCGCGCCGAGGCGTTGCCGTGGTTGCCGGACTTGTAGACGCCCTTGGTGTTCTGGAGCCACGTCAGGGTGGTGGAGGCCGCCCCCGGGGGCCCGCCGCCGTTGTACACGTCCACCCGGACGTCCCCGGCGGGAGCGCGGTTCCCCTGGAGCAGCGCGTCCTGCTTGCTCTTGGCGTCGGCCTCGGCCGCGTCCTTGGCGGCCTGCTCCTTCTTCTCGACCTCCGTGAGGGACACGTCCCCGCGGATCATCTGCAGGAGCGGGTCCGCCTGCGCGGAGTTCACGACGACGGTCGCCTTGCGGTTGGCCGGCTCGTTCGGGTTGTCGACCACCGGCAGTGTGGTGAACGTGACGTTCTTGGGGTTGATGTCCTTCAACTCGCCCGCGAGCGCGGTGAGCTTGCCGATCGAGCCCAGCCCCTGGTCCACCGTCAGCGACTTCGTCGCCGCCTCCGCCAGCGAGAAGAACTTCTTCGGACTGGTCAGCGTCTCCTTGGACTTCATCTCGCGCATCATCGAACCCAGGAACTGCTGCTGGGTCTTGATCCGGTCCAGGTCGCTCTCGTTGCCGAAGGAGTGCCGCGTGCGTACGAAGGCCAGCGCCTGCTCGCCCTCCAGCCGGTGCTCGCCCGCCTTCAGGTTCAGCTTCGAATCGCGGTCGTTGACGTCCTTCGCCAGGCAGACGGGCACCCCGCCCACCGCCGTGCTCAGGTTCTTCACCGCGTTGAAGTCGACCATCATGAAGTTGTCGACGTCGATGCCGGTCAGCTGCTTGACCGTGCGCATCGTGCAGCCCGGGTCGCGGCCCTCCTGGCCCAGGCTGTTGTTGAAGCGGGTGCCCCGGGTGCCGGGGATCTCCTTGACCGAGCCGTCGATCTTCGTCGGGCAGGACGGGATGTCGGTGATCAGGTCGCGCGGGATGGACAGCGCGGTCGCGTTGCTGCGGTCCTTGGAGACGTGGAAGAGGATCGTGGTGTCGGCGTGGCCGACGCTCTCCGCGTCCCCGTACCCCTCGTTGCCCTTGCCGCTGCGCTTGTCCGTGCCGATCACCAGGACGTTGATCGGCTGGTCCTTCTTGAACCCGCCGCCCGCCCCGCCGGTGTCGATCACGTTCAGGTTGCCGTTGAGGTGCTGGTAGTAGAGGTACGAGCCGACGCCGCCGCCGACCAGCAGGAAGGCGAGGGTGCCGCCGGTGACCGTGAGCAGCCGCTTGCGCCGGCCCGGACCGCCGCCGCCCTTGCGGGAGCGGCCGCCGACGCCGCGGCGCCCGCCGGCCGGGCCCTCCCCGCGGCGGGGTTTGGGGACGGCGGGGGAGGGGGCGGCCGGAGCCGGGGCGGCCGTGGACGTGGAGGATCTGCGGGTTCTGCGGGGGGCCGAGGCGAAACGCTGCTGCGCAGCGGAACGGCCCAGTTGCAGTTCGTAGTTGCCAGTGCGGGGATTGAGGACCCACTGGTCAGCGGGGTCGATCTCGTCCGCCCGCCCACGGCTTTGCGCATCCACGGTTGCTCGAATCCTCCGTCGGTGCTTCGCGACGCGCCTCCCCCCAGGCGCGCGGTCAACGATCCGGCTGCTGGTGCACGGCCTCTTCACAGCCGGTGCACCGGATCGCTCACCTTATCCGGCCAGGTCAGCCGCAAACCATGCTGGTGACAAAATCCACTCCCCCTATAACGGGCCAAAGCGCTCATCCGGCTCGGTTGGGCGGGCGGCTTTTGGATTGCTTTACCGGCAGTCGGCCGTGCCCGCTGTCGTTCCGGTGAAGGTGGGGGCCGGTGTGGGTGTCGCGGAGGTTCCGCTTCCCGTCGGCGACGGCCCGCCCGTACCCGCGCCGGAGCCGTCCCCGGAGGCCTCGGCGTCCCCCTCCCCGGAACCTTCGCGGGGTGTAACCGCGGGCTCCGGATCCGGGCTCGGCGACACCGTGGGCGTGGTCACCGTCACCGGCCGGTCCGCCCGGAGCCGTTCGAAGAGCCGGGCCGCGTCCGGCTCCACCAGCTCGTCCCGGTTCGGATCCGCCGCGTACGGTCGACGGGGCACGGTCAGGAACTTGACCTGGTCGGCCGGTATGTCCCGTACGCCCCGTACGAGTTCGTACAGTCCCCGCAACGAGGCCAGCCCCGGGTCGGTGGTCACCGAGGAGGTCGCCGCGTCCAGCAGCGGATACAGCCTCGCCGGATTCAACAGCACCCCGTTGCTGCTCACCTTCTCCCACAGCGAGCCCAGGAACTGCTGCTGGCGCTCCATCCGTTCGGTGTCACTGCCGTTGCCCAGGCTGTAGCGGGCCCGGACGAAACCGAGCGCCTGCTCCCCGTGCAGCACCTGCCGGCCCGCCGGCAGCCGCAGGTGCGCCTCGACGTCGTCCACCGGCCGCCTCAGGCAGACCTCCACACCGCCGACGGCCTCGACCATCTTCTTGAACCCGCCGAAGTCCACCACCATGTGGTGGTCGACGCGGATGCCGGTCATCTTCTCGACCGTGCGGATCGTGCAGGCGGCCCCGCCCCACTGGAAGGCCCAGTTGAACTGCGCGAACCGGTCCCCGGTGCGGGAGCCGTCCGCCCCCAGGCACTCGGGCACCTCCGTCATCAGGTCCCGGGGGATCGACACCGCCGTCGCGCTGCGCCGGTCCGCCGGCAGGTGCAGCAGGATCGTGGTGTCCGACCGCTGGGTGCCGCCGTCCTGCCCGTAGCCCGCGTTGCCCGAGCCGGAGCGCGAGTCCGAGCCGATCAGCAGGATGTTCTGGGCGCCCGACGCGAAGTGCGACGGGCGCTCGCGCTCGTAGCGGCGCAGCTCGGCCGCGGCCGAGGTGTCCTCGGTGATGTTCCCGTCGAGCTTGGCGTACAGCCACCAGCCCGCCGCCGCCCCCGCGAGGACCAGCAGGACGGCCACGAGCCCGATCCAGCGCAGCAGCCGCCGCCGGCGGCCGCGCGGGGGCGTTCCCGCGCCCGCGCCCGCGGCGGCCCGCGCCTCCGCGCCGGAGTCGCCGTTCGGTATGCCCGCGCCGTCCTTCACTCGCGCACCGTCCCCTCGCCTCGCCGGCCGCGGCTCCACCGCACCGGCAGCGGGCCGTGCGGGTGAGCACGGCCTGCAGCGATACTCGCCCCGCGCGCGGCGGGCGGCCCGGGGGCGGGGGTCTGTCTAGACCCATGCGGGTGACAAATGGCCGGGACCGGGCCGCACCGGCCGGCCGGCTAGACGGTGTGGGTGACGCGCTCGCTCTCCACCCGCTGGGCCAGCGCCTCCGGTGCCAGCCGGTCCGGGTTCCGGCACAGCACCACCGAGCCGCCCGCGGCCAGCGGCGCGTACAGGCCCGCCGACAGCCCCTCCCAGGTGTCGAAGCCCAGTCCCGACAGCACCCGGGCGCCCTCACCCAGCCCCCGCTTCCCCGCGTCCTCGCGGGCCCGCTCCACCAGCGCCGCGTACGACAGCTCCTCGCCGCCGACCACCAGCCCCGGCCCGTCCGCGTCCACCGGGACGAACGGAGCGAACCGGTCGCCCTGCCCCGGCACCTCCACCGCGTAGTCCGCGAACCCGGCAGGCGGCTGCGGGAACCGCCCGCCCAGCGGACGCAGCGCCAACGCGACCCGCTCGCCGGTACAGGCCCGCGCCTCCTCCAGCGTGTCGGGCCCGCTCACCACCAGATCGGCGTCGGCGGGGTCCCCGCCGACCTCCACGACCACCCCGACGGAGGCGCAGGCGAGCAGCCACACGGCGCTCTGCCAGTGCGCGGGCAGCAGCAGCGCCAGCCGGTCGCCCGGCTCGGCGCCCAGGTCGCCCTGGAGCAGGTTGGCGGTCTTGGCCACCCAATTGGCGAAGGTGGCGACGGACAATTCGACGCGCTCGCCCGTGGCGTCGTCGTAGAAGGTGACGAGCGGGCGGCCCGGATCGGCGGCGAGCGCGGATCGCAGCAGGTCGGCAGGGGTGCGGTCAGTGGCGTTCACCCGCCCCAGCGTACGCGGCGCCCTCCCTCGTACGGGGGGCGGCGGCTCCTCCGTCCAGGGGAGCCGCGCCCGGCGCGCCGTCGGACGGTCCGTCAGTTCTCCGATGGCGCTTCGTGGCGGCTGTGCCCAGCATCGCTTCCATGCGCGGATTCCTTGCTTCCTCGATCGGTGTCGTGACGGCCGCCGCCCTGGCGGTGCCGCTCGCGCTCTCCACTCCGGCCCTGGCCGAGGCGGCCCCCGTCACCCCGGGGTCCACCCAGTCACTGCCCCTCGTCCCCCTCGGCCCGTCCGCCGCCGCCCGGATCCCCGGCGTACCCGGCATGAGCACCTCACCGGGCCCGGGGGCCGAGACCCGTGGCCTGACCCCGCGCGACGTCACGACGTTCTCCCTGGTCGGGGTCGTCTGGGACGACGCCACCGCCGAACTCGGCGGCCGGGTCCAGGTCCGTACCCGCTCCGTGGCCACCGGCACCTGGTCCGCCTGGCAGGACGTGGACACCCACAACGGCGAACACGCCGCCGACCCCGGCGCCGTGGAACGCGGCACCGGCCGGCTCCGCGGCGCCACCGCCCCGCTGTGGGTCGGCCCGTCCGACGGCGTCGAGGTCCGCGTCCAGGCGGAGAACACCGCCACCGGCCGCCGCGCCGCCGCCCGCCCGGGCCGCCTCCCCGCGGGCCTGCGCATCGAACTCGTCGACCCGGGCGCGGCGCAGCCCCCGTCCGCCGCCGACGGCAAGAACGGCGCGATCTCACCGCCGTCCCACCTCCCCCCGGACGACGACAAGGGCGACGTCGCCGCCACCCTCCCCGCGATGTCCATGGAGGCGTCGGAATCCTCCTCGGCCAACCTCCCGCACGCCCCGCTCGGCGCGCTGGCGATCAGCGCCCTCGACAAGGCCGACTCGACCGCCGACGCCGTCCTCGCCGGCGACGGCCGACTCACCGCCGCGGCCCGCCCCTACATCGGCCCGCGCCCGCGGATCGTCACCCGGCGCGGCTGGGGCGCGGACGAGTCCCTGCGCGAACCGGGCTTCGTCTACACGAGCACGGTCAAGGCGGCCTTCGTCCACCACACGGCCTCCGGCAACAACTACGCCTGCGCGGACGCCCCGGCGGTGCTGCGCAGCCTCTACCGCTACCACGTGGTCAGCGAGGGCTGGCGGGACTTCGGCTACAACTTCGCCGTCGACCGGTGCGGGACGGTCTACGAGGGCCGGGCGGGCGGGGTCGCCAAGCCGGTGCTCGGCGCGCACACCATGGGCTTCAACGCCGACAGCATGGGCGTGGCGGTGATCGGCACCTACTCGTCCACGGCCCCGCCGAAGGCGGCGGTGGACGCGGTGGCCCGCCTCACGGCCTGGAAGCTCGGCCTCTTCGGAGCGGACCCCCGGGCCAAGACCACCCTGAGGTCGGGCGGCGGCAACCTGTACAAGAAGGGCACCAACGTCAAGCTGAACGTCATCTCGGGCCACCGCGACGGCTTCGCCACGGAATGCCCGGGCCGCCTCCTCTACAACCAGCTCCCTCCGACGCGAACGGCATCGGCGAAGCTCCAGGGGAGGTGACGGGGGCCGCCGCCCGCGTCGCACCGCCCCGCGCTCCCCGCCCCCGGGCGTGCGGCGGCCGTCGCGGGCCGGCTCCGCTGTCAGCCCCCGCCGCTACCCTCGAAGGATGGCCGGCCGATTCGACCCCCTCACCCGTACCGACCTCCGGGCCGGGCGGACGCCCGTGCCCGCGGGGCGGGGGGCGGTCGCCGGGGGCGGGGCCAAGCGGCGGGCGTGGACGCCGGGCGGGCCGCTCGACCTCGGGCTCGTGCTCGGTCCCCTCCGCCGGGGTCCCGGCGACCCGACCTTCCGCACCACCCCCGACGGCTCCGTGTGGCGGGGCACCCGGACGCCGGCCGGCCCCGCCACCCTCCGGGTCTCGCTCACCGCGGACGGGGTGGAGGCGGAGGCGTGGGGGCCCGGGGCCGACTGGGTGCTCGACGGGCTGCCCGTGCTGCTCGGCGCCGAAGACGACCCCGCCGCCTTCGTGCCCCGCCACCGCCTCGTGCACTCCAGCCACCGCCGCCGCCCCGGCCTGCGCCTCACCCGCACCGGGCTGGTCCTGGAGTCGCTGATCCCGACCGTCCTGGAGCAGAAGGTCACCTCGGACGAGGCCTACCGCGCCTGGCGCCGCCTGGTCGTCCGGCACGGCGAGCCGGCCCCGGGGCCGGCCGGCCGGCCCGAGCTGTACGTGATGCCCTCCGCCCGGGCCTGGGCGCTGATCCCCTCCTGGGACTGGCACCGCGCCGGGGTGGACATCAAGCGCTCCGACACCATCGTGCGGGCCGCCCGGGTGGCCGCCCGGCTGGAGGAGGCCGCCACGATGGAGCTGCCGCAGGCGGCCGCCCGGCTGGAGGCGGTGCCCGGGATCGGCCCGTGGACCTCCGCCGAGACCCTCCAGCGCAGCAACGGCGCGCCGGACGCCGTCACCACCGGCGACCTGCACCTGCCCCGCATCATCGGCTACGCCCTCACGGGCAACCGCGACGTCGACGACGCCGAGATGCTGGAGCTCCTCTCCCCGTACGCGGGCCAGCGCCACCGCGCGGCCCGCCTCATCCTCCTGGCGGGCCACACCCCGCCCCGCCGCGCCCCCCGGATGTACCGCAGCGACATCGGCCGCATCTGAGCACCGGGACGACAGGCCCTAGCGCACCTCGATGAAGTCCTCCACCGGCCGGGCCCCCCGCTCCGCCGGAGGCCCGGCCGGGTGGCCCACCGCGACGGCGCCCATGGGGTCCCACCCCTCCGGCAGCGCCAGCACCTTGCGCACCACGTCCCGGCAGAACATCGTCGAGGACACCCAGGCCGAGCCCAGCCGTTCCCCGGCCAGCGCGACCAGGAAGTTCTGCACGCCGGCGCCCGTCGCGACGACGAACATCTCCCGCTCGGCCGCGTCCCGCCGCGCGTGTCCGTAGGCGTGGGCGCCGTCCATCACCATGCACGGCACCACCAGGCAGGGGGCGCCCCGCAGGACGTCGCCGCGCCGCACCCGTTTCGCGATGGACTCCTCGGACTTGCCGTCGCGCCGCAGGTCCGCGATCCAGGCGTCCCGCATGGCGTCCAGCAGCTCCAGCCGGGCGCCGGCCGACTCCAGCAGGACGAACCGCCACGGCGTGGTGTGGTGCGGGGCCGGGGCGGTCAGGGCCGCCGCGACCGCTCGCCGTACCGCGCCGGGGTCGACCGGCTCGTCGGTGAAGGCCCGTACGGTGCGCCGCTGCGTGACGGCTTCGCGCACCGCCTCGGACGTGCCCAGCCGGAACATGTCGTCGGCCGGGTTCCGGACCAGGTCGCGGGCCGAGGAGGTGCCGCCCACCACGTGTCCGAGGCCGCGGACGACCGCCACCGGCAGCCCGGCCGCCTTGCCCTTGACCAGGTCGCCGGCCGCGGCGAGTTCGTCGGCCGTCGCCACTATCGTCGCGCTCAGCGGGTTGCCCCGGGCGTCGGTGCCGCCGCGCAGGTCGTCCAGGACCCGCACCCCGGCCGCGCCGATGGCGACGTCGGTCAGTCCGGCGCGCCAGGGCCGGCCGAAGGTGTCGGTGATCACCACGCCCACGTCGACGGAGAGCAGGGTCCGCAGCCCGTCGCGGAGGGCGGCCGCCGAGGCGTCGGGGTCCTCGGGCAGCAGCAGGACGGTGCCCGGCTCGGTGTTGGAGGCGTCGACGCCGGCCGCCGCCATGACCAGGCCCTGCCGGTTCTCGACGATGCGCAGCGCGCCCCGGCGGGCGACGACCCGTACGGTCTCGGCGTCGATGGCCTCCTCGCGGGAGTCGGCCCGTACGATCCGCCCCTCGGCCTTCGAGACGATCTTCGAGGTGACCAGCAGGACGTCGCCGTCGCGCAGGCCGGGCGCGGCGTCGGCGATCAGCCGGGCGAGGTCGTCGCCGGGCCGGACCTCGGGGATCCCCGGCAGGGCGCGCACCTCGTAGGAGGGGCTGTTCACCGGGCCTGCTCGGCGAGTTCCAGTGCGGCGCGGGCCATGGCGGCGGTGGCGTCCGTGCCGGTCATCATCAGCGGCACGGCCCGGCAGGCGATGCCGGCGGCGGTGACCGTCTCGACGGCGTCGGCGTCGGAGGTGTCCACGAGCCAGCCGTCGAGGAGTCCGGAGCCGTAGTGCAGGGCGACGGCGGAGGCCGTGGATTCGACGCCGACCGCCGCGAGGACCTTGTCGGCCATGCCGCGTACGGGTGATCCGCCGACGATGGGGGAGAGGCCGACGACCGGGGCGGCGGCCTCGGCCACGGCCTCGCGGATGCCGGGGACGGCGAGGATGGTGCCGATGGAGACGACCGGGTTGGACGGCGGGAAGAGGATGACGTCGGCGGCCGCGATGGCCTCCAGGACGCCGGGCGCGGGCTTGGCCTGCTCGGCGCCGACGGGGACGACGGCCTCGGCGTCCAGGGAGGCGCGGAGCTTGACCCAGTACTCCTGGAAGTGGATGACGCGGCGTTCGCCGGTCTCGGGGTCGTTGACGGCGACGTGCGTCTCGACCCGGTCGTCGGACATGGGCAGCAGGCGGACGCCGGGCTGCCAGCGGTCGCAGAGGGCCTCGGTGACGGCGCTGAGCGGGTACCCGGCGTCGATCATCTGGGTGCGGACGATGTGGGTGGCGAAGTCGCGGTCGCCGAGGCCGAACCAGGAGGGTCCGACCCCGTACGCCGCGAGTTCTTCCTTGACGGTGAAGGACTCGTCGGTGCGGCCCCAGCCCTGGTCCTCGTTGATGCCCCCGCCGAGGGTGTACATCACGGTGTCCAGGTCGGGGCACACCTTCAGCCCGAACAGGTGAATGTCGTCACCGGTGTTGCCGATGACGGTGATCTCCGCGTCGGGGACCGCCGACAGCAGTCCGCGGAGGAAACGGGCGCCGCCGATACCGCCGGCCAGAACAACAATGCGCATGCGGACAGTCTGTCAGCCGCAGGCTGCCGCCTGGGGGGTGGTGGCCGGGCGACGGGGGGACCGTCAGGCGGGGACGTGGTCCTGCCGGGCCGGGGAGCAGCCGTGCATCGGCATCTCGGTCAGGCCGGGGAAGTAGACGTGCAGGCTGACCGCTCCGTCGAGGGTGTCGTTGACGACCTCGTGGGCGTACCCGGGGGCGAAGACGCGCTGGGCGCCGGCGCGGTGGGTGAGGCGCCCCCGGGGGGTGTGCTCGGTGAGCTCGCCGTCGAGGACGGTCAGGACGCCGGAGGAGGCGCCGTGGTCGTGGAGACCGCTGCCCTGGCCGGGGACCCAGCTGAGCAGCCAGACCTCGTAGCCGGGGCCGGTGCGCAGGCGGTGGTACCAGCGGGTGGTGGCGTCGTACCGGACCAGGTGCTCCCAGCTCGCGCGGTCCTCGGCGATGGAGCGGGCGAGGCCGGCGAACTCGGCGACGGTGGCCGGATGTTCGCGGGCGGGCTGGAGGAGGTGCTGGACGGCGAGGATGTCGCCGGCGATCTGCAGGTCGCTCTCGACGGGGGCGGCGGGCGCGGTGACGGCGGGGGCGGCGACGGTGGAAGCGGGGGCGCTGTTCATCGTGGGGGGTGTCCTCGACGTATGTCAGTCGTGCGGGGCGGTTGCTGTGGGGGGTCGGCCGGAGCTCGGGGGAGCCGGGGGCTCCGAGGGCATCAACAGCTGCAACAGCAACAGCGAACCTGGGCAGCGCACAGGAACCCACGAATGGGGGTCCGGGTGGTGGCTGCGGGCGCTGACATGAAGACAAGGAGACCGGGCCGAGGGCCTGACTGTCAACCCAATGTCCGGATTGAGAGGAAAGTTTCACCTCATCCGGTTGCTGTCCGCGGAGAAAGGTTTGTGCAATCGGACCCGGGGCATGTGCCGCTGCACGCACCCCGGTGGGAGCCGTTCTCAAACCTGTCGACGCCAAGTCGTGACCGGAATGTGATCCGCGCCGCATCTTCGGCTGGATTGCAACCCCTCCACGGAGTGACGCGTCGCCCAGGAAGAGGGCGTCGCTCGCCGGGAGGCCCGTGGCTTCTGTCACGATTTTTGGCGATATGAACACTTTCTGTATAGGCTTGGTTCCGCAGAGTGAATAAGGCGCCCAATAGCAGATCTCGGCTTGACTGGGCAGAAGCCACGCACTTGTAATTTCACTCGTGTCGTTACCTGGCGATCGGTAACGGCAACACCACGGGGACGCACAGACAGAGCGAGGGGCGCACATGACCGAGCTGTTTCAGGAACTGCTGGTCGAGGAGGCGGACGAGGAGCTCGGATGGCAGGAGCGCGCTCTGTGCGCCCAGACCGACCCCGAATCCTTCTTTCCCGAGAAGGGCGGCTCCACCCGCGAAGCCAAGAAGGTCTGCCTCGCCTGCGAGGTCCGCTCCGAATGCCTTGAGTACGCCCTCGCCAACGACGAGCGATTCGGCATCTGGGGCGGCCTGTCCGAAAGAGAGCGCCGCCGCCTGAAGAAGGCAGCGGTCTGACCCGGCGGAAACCGCCCGGAACCGCCCGAAGGCCTTACGAAGACCGGACGAAGACCCCCCGGTCAACCGCGCTCCCCGGAGCGCCGCACGCCACAGCAGACCGAGTGAACGGTCCGCCTCCCGCACCTTCCCCGCAGGAGGCGGACCGTCGCGTTCAGGGCCTTCTCGGCAGGAGGCGGACCCGCCCCTTCCCAGCCGTTAGTGTGGGGCGCTGTCCAGCAGCCTCCGAGGGCACATCACCCCCGGATCCCCAGGCCGGAGGGCCCGTAGCGCGATGTCCCCGCACAGCAACTCGCCGGTCTCCCACCAGGCGGCCGCCATCCCCGAGTTCCCCCGGCACGTCGTCACCGCCGTCCTCGTCGCCCACGACGGAGCCCGCTGGCTGCCCCGGACCCTCGCCGGACTCCTCGCCCAGGAGCGCCCCGCGCAGGCCCACGTCGCCGCCGACACCGGCAGCGCCGACGAATCCGCCCGCCTCCTCGCCGAGGCCCTCGGCGACGACCGCGTCCTGCACCTCGCCCGCCGCACCGGATTCGGCGCCGCCGTCGACGAGGCCGCCCGCGCCGCCGGCACCCTCACCCCCGAGGACCTCCCCTACCTCAAGCGCCCCAGCGGCTGGGACCCCGTCAGCCGCACCTGGCGCGACGACGCCTACGACCTCCCCGACCTCCCCCACGGCGAACCCGTCCAGTGGCTCTGGCTCCTCCACGACGACAGCGCCCCCGAACCCGACGCCCTCACCGAACTCCTGCGCGTCGCCGACCAGAACCCCGAAGCCGCCGTCATCGGCCCCAAGCTCCGCGGCTGGTACGACGCCAAGCAGCTCCTCGAAGCCGGCGTCACCATCGCCCGCAGCGGCCGCCGCTGGACCGGCCTCGACCGCCGCGAACAGGACCAGGGCCAGCACGACCAGGTCCGCCCCGTCCTCGCCGTCTCCACCGCCGGCATGCTCGTGCGCCGCGACGTGTACGACGCCCTCGGCGGCTTCGACCGCCGCCTGCCCCTCATGCGCGACGACGTCGACCTGTGCTGGCGCGCCCACAGCGCCGGCCACACCGTCCTCGTCGCCCCCGACGCCGTCCTGCGCCACGCCGAGGCCGCCGCCCGCGAACGCCGCACCGTCGACTGCGCCGGCCGCTCCTCCGTCGACCCCCACCGCGTCGACAAGGCCGGCGCCGTCCACACCCTGCTGGCCAACACCCCCGGCCGCGCCCTGCCGTACGTCTTCCTGCGCCTGGTCCTCGGCACCCTCCTGCGCACCCTCGGCTACCTCGTCGGCAAGGCCCCCGGCCAGGCCGCCGCCGAGTTCACCGGCCTCCTCGCCACCCTCCTGCGCCCCGGCCGGATCCTCGCCGCCCGCAAGGCCCGCCGCCGCACCGCCGTACCCGCGGCCGAACTGCGCCCGCTCTTCCCTCCACCCGGCGCCACCCTGCGCGCGAGCGCCGAACAGCTCGCCGGCTACCTCGGCTCCGGCCAGGGCACCGACCCCGCCCCCACCGGCCGGCACGGCGGCGCCGTCGAATCCGGGCCCGGCGGCGACGACGCCGACTACCTGGAGATCGAGCAGTTCGCCCGGCTCAGGCGGATCGCCCGCAAGCCCGCCCCCGTCCTGTTCGCCCTGCTCCTGCTCGTCTCCCTCGCCGCCTGCCGCGCCCTGATCGGCGGCGGCAGCCTCATGGGCGGCGCCCTGCTCCCCGCCCCCGCGAGCGCCCTGGACCTGTGGCACCGGTACACCACCGACTGGCAGCCCGCCGGCACCGGCACCACCGCCGGAGCACCCCCCTACCTCGCCGTCCTCGGCGCGCTCTCCGCCCTGCTGTTCGGCTCCACCAAGGCCGCGCTCACCCTCCTGCTCGTCTGCTCCGTCCCGCTCGCCGGCCTCACCGCCTACTTCGCCTCCCGGCCGCTGGCCGAGTCCCGGCTGCTGCGCGCCTGGGCCGCCGTCGCCTACGCCTTCCTCCCCGCCGTCACCGGCGCCCTCGCCGGGGGCCGCCTGGGCACCGCCGTCCTCGCGATCCTCCTGCCCCTCCTGGCCCGCTCGGCCGTCACCGCCTTCGGCCTCGCCGACCGCGACACCCCCGGCACCTGGCGCGCGGTGTGGACGTACACCCTCCTGCTGGCCCTGGCCACCGCCTTCACCCCCGTCGCCTGGCCGCTCGCCGCCGTCCTCGGCGCCGCCGCGCTCCTGGCGCGCCGCGCCCGCTGGAAGACGTACGCCCCGAGACT
This sequence comes from Streptomyces racemochromogenes, assembly GCF_044129415.1. Lineage (GTDB taxonomy): Bacteria > Actinomycetota > Actinomycetes > Streptomycetales > Streptomycetaceae > Streptomyces > Streptomyces racemochromogenes_A. The sequence continues at coordinate 11,516 of NZ_JBBDHD010000043.1, read as the reverse complement.
GCTCGCCACCCTCGCCGTACCCGTCCTCGTCCTCGCGCCCTGGTCGCTGGGCCTGCTCACCCACCCCGCCCGCCTCCTGCGCGAGGCCGGACTCCCCTACGGCGGCGGCTCCGCCACCCCCCTCGGCCTGCTCACCGCCGACCCCGGCGGCCCCGGCACCGGCAGCGGGTTCCTCCTGGCCGGCACCCTGCTCGCCGCCCTCGCCGCCCTGCTCCGCGCCGACCGCCGCCAGGCCCTCGCCACCGCCTGGACCGCGGCCCTGGCCGGACTGCTCCTCGCCGTCCTGCTCAACCGCACCGGCTGGGCCGGCCCCGGCACCCTCCTCTACGGGCTCGCGCTGACCGCCGCCGCCGTCGTCGGCGCCGACGGCGCCAAGGAGCGCGTCGCCGCCCGCAGCTTCGGCTGGCGCCAGCCGCTGGCCGCCCTGATCGCCCTCGTCGCGGCCGCCGGACCGCTGCTCGCCGCCGCCGTCTGGACGGCCGCCGGCGCCGACGGGCCGATCCGGCGGCGCGACCCCGTCCAGGTCCCGGCGTTCGTCGCCGCCCAGTCCGACGACAGCAACCGCACCCGCACCCTCGTCCTCGGCGGCGACTCGCCCGCCACCGTCTCCTACACCCTGGTCCGCGGCGGCGGCGTCCGCCTCGGCGACGCCGAGGTCCTCGCCGACGCCGGCCCCCAGCGCCGTCTCACCCAGGCCGTCTCCAGCCTGGTCTCCGGCTCCGGCGCCGACCAGTCCGAGCAGCTCGGCGCCTTCGCCGTGCGGTACGTGATGATCCCGCCCGGCGGGCCCACCGCCCTGCGGCAGGTCCTCGACGGCACCCCCGGCCTCAAGCAGCACCACCAGGACGACGGCACCGCCGTCTGGGAGGTCCAGCGCCTGCCCGCCCGCGTCGCGATCGTCCCCGCCAGGCAGGGCCAGGCCCCCATCGCCGTCGACGCCGGACCCGTCGAGGCCCACGCCAAGGTCCCGGCCGGTGAGGAGGGCCGCACCCTGCGCCTCGCCGACCGCGCCGACCCGGGCTGGAAGGCCACCCTCGACGGCAAGCCCCTCGCCCCCGTCACCCTCGACGGCTGGGCGCAGGGCTTCGAGCTGCCCCGGGGCGGCGGCCGGCTCGACCTCGTCCACCAGGACTCCGCCGCCCGCGACGCCTGGCACTGGGCGCAGGGCCTGCTCGCCCTGGTGCTGCTGGTGATGGCCCTGCCGGGCCGCCGCGCCCGCCTCGACGACGACCTGCCCGAGGAGACGGGGCCCGATCCCGCCGCGGGCGAGCCGGGCCAGGGCCGCCGCGCCCGCCGCCGCGGCGCGCAGCCCGCCGCGGAGCCCGAGCCGGCCCCGGCGGAGGCCCTCGTCGACCCGTACGCGCAGATCCCGGCGCAGCAGGTGTACGGCGAGGAGTCGTACGCCTACCAGGAGCCCTACCTCCACGAACCCCCGTACGAGGCCGGCCACGGGCAGCAGTACGACGCGCCGCCGCAGTACCGGCACCCGCAGTACCCGGAGTACGGCGAGTACGGCGGGACCTACGCCCAGCCCCCGCAGCAGCCGCCCTTCCCGCACCAGCAGCAGGGACAGCAGCCGCCCTACCCGTACGAGTACGAACCCCAGCAGTACGACGCCTACGGACAGCACCACCCGCGTCCGGACGGGAGCCACCAGCCGTGAAGCAGCGCGCCCCCCTGACGCTCGCCGCCGTGACCGCGGCCCTCGCCGCCGGCTGCGGGCTGGCCTTCCTCACCGCCCCCGCCCCCGCGGCCCCGGCGGCCGGCGCCCAGCGGGCGGCCGCCGCCCGGATGCCGGTGGAGCGGTCCGTCCTGGTCTGCCCGGCCCCCAGCTCCTCGGACATCGCCGACACCACCTACACCTCCCTCAGCCCCGCCACCCCCGGCAAGGCCGCCGCCCGGGGCACGGCCCGGCTGGCCACCAAGGAGGGCAAGGCCGTCCTGGAGCCCCGGGAACCCGGAAAGCCGGTCGCGGCCACCGCCTCCGGCGCCGAGGCGCCCGCGCTGACGGGCTCCGCCCAGGGCGCCCTGGCCCCCGGCTGGACCGCCCAGCAGACCACCAAGGTCGCGGTCGGGCAGGGCCGCGGCCTGCTCGGGCTCGCCTGCACCGCGCCCGGGACCGACTTCTGGTTCCCCGGCGTCAGCACCGCCAAGGGGCGGCAGGACTACGTCCACCTCACCAACCCCGACGACACCGTCGCCGAGGTCACCGTCAAGCTCTACGGACCCGACGGCCTGCTCAAGCCCAAGCCGGGCACCGCCGACCCCGTCATCACGGTCGAACCCCACTCCACCACCAAGGTGTGGCTGGCCCAGCTGGCCGCCGACGCCCAGCTCCCGGACGTCACCGCGCACGTGACGACCGGCTCCGGCCGGGTCGGCGCCTCCACGCAGATCACCGAGGACGGCGTCGGATCCGACTGGCTGCCGGCCTCGGCGGGCCCGGCCGGCTCCCTGGTCCTGCCGGGCATCCCGGCCGACGCCGCCTCCGTGCGGCTGGTCGCCTTCGCACCCGGCGAGGACGACGCGGACCTGACCGTGAAGCTGTCCGGCCAGAACGGTTCCATCAGCCCGGCCGGCAAGGAGCGGCTGCACGTCAAGGCGGGGATGACGGCCTCGGTCGACCTGGCCGACGTCACCCGCGGCGAGGCCGGCTCCCTGCTCCTGGCCCCCGCCGACCCGAAGAAGCCCGTACCGGTGGTGGCGGCGCTGCGGGTGGTCCGCGGCACCGGCGCCAAGCAGGAGGTGGCCTTCATCCCGGCGAGCCCGCCGGTCGGGGAGCGCGCCACCGTCGCCGACAACCGGGCCGACGACAAGGCCACCACCGTGACCCTCACCGCCTCCGGCGCCGACGCCAAGGTCCGCGTCACCGCCTCCGCGGGCACCGAGGGCGGCCAGCCGGCCGTCCAGGAGCTCACCCTCAAGGCGGGCACCACCCGCGTCCTGACCCCGACGCCGGCCCCCTCCGGCGGCAAGGGCCCGTACGCGCTGACCGTCGAGACGCTCTCCGGCGGCCCGGTCCACGCGGCCCGCACCCTGACCCTGCCGCAGGACGGGATCCCGATGTTCACCGTCCAGGCCTTCGCGGACGACCGCTCGCGGGTCTCCGTCCCCCAGGCCGTCGAGGACCCGTCGGTCCTGCTCCGCTGAGGAACCCGGCCGGCCCGGGACCCCTGGACGGCGGACTCAGTCCTGCCCGTACCGGGGGTCCACCGTCTCCGGTGAGAGCCCCAGCAGCTCCGCCACCTGCTCCACGACGATCTCGTGCACCAGCAGCGCCCGCTCGTCGCGCGTCTTCACCCGGATCTCCACCGGCCGCCGGAACACCACGATCCGGGCCGGCCGCCCGTCGTGGGCCTCCACCAGCCCGCCCAGCGGCACCGCCTCGTCGTTCCAGCCGCCGTCCGGGCCGCCCGGCGGCCCGGGCACGTCCGCGACCACGAACTCCACCTCGTCCAGCTGCGGCCAGCGCCGCTCCAGCCGCTCCACGGAATCCCGTACGAGGTCGCCGAACAGCTCCGCCCGGCTCGCCGACAGCGGCACCTGCGGCGGGGCCAGCGGCCCGCGCATCCCGCGGCCGTGCCGGTCGCGCCGCCGGAGTCTGGGCTCCCGGGGCGCGGCGTCGGGAGCGGGGCGAGGAGGAAGCGAACTGTCCGTCACCCCGGCAGGGTAGCTCCCGCGCGAGGACGCGCCACGGCCTCGATCCGGTCACGACCTGGTGTCGCGCCGGTGTCGCCGCCCGAACGATCCGGGCAAGATCGCGCACCATTCCGGACTCGCTGCCCCCCTTCGTCACCGCCCGCGGGACACGACACGGGGGAGCGGCCGGGGGTGAGTCGTCGCGGCCCGGTCAAGAGTGCGGTACCGTCCAACGTCGTGAGCCTTGTACGTCGCTGTTCGCGCACCGCGTGCGGCCGCCCTGCCGTCGCCACACTGACGTACGTCTACGCCGACTCGACCGCAGTTCTCGGCCCGCTCGCCACCTACGCCGAACCCCACTGCTATGACCTGTGCGCCGAGCACTCCGAGCGCCTGACCGCCCCGCGCGGCTGGGAGGTCGTCCGCCTGTCGGACGGCTCCGGGCCGTCCGCCCGCAGCGGCGACGACCTCGAAGCCCTGGCCAACGCCGTCCGGGAGGCGGCCCGTCCGCCCGAGCGCGCGGCCGAGGCCGGCGGCTCCACCGGGGGCGCCCCGACGCCCGGCGAGACCCGGCGTGGACACCTCCGCGTCCTGCGTTCGCCCGATTCCTGACACCCGGATCGTCTGAAAAGCCACTCTCCGTACAAGGTAGGTTTGCTGCACCGCACGGAACCTTCAGGAGGGCAGGCAGTGGCCGCAGATCTTTCGAACATCGTCAAGGCATACGACGTACGCGGCGTCGTGCCGGACGAGTGGGACGAGCCGCTGGCCGAACTGTTCGGCGCGGCCTTCGTCGCGGTCACCGGTGCGAGCGCCATCGTCGTCGGCCACGACATGCGGCCCTCCTCGCCCGGCCTGTCGGCGGCCTTCGCCCGCGGCGCGGCCGCCCGCGGCGTCGACGTCACCCTCATCGGGCTGTGCTCGACCGACCAGCTGTACTACGCCTCCGGCAAGCTGGACCTGCCCGGCGCCATGTTCACGGCCTCCCACAACCCGGCCCAGTACAACGGCATCAAGCTGTGCCGCGCCGGCGCCGCCCCCGTGGGCCAGGACACCGGCCTCGCCACCATCCGCGAGCTCGCCGAGAAGTGGACCGACGAGGGCGCCCCGGAGATCCCCGCCGGCACCGTCCCGGGCACCATCACCGAGCAGGACACCCTCGCCGGTTACGCCGAGCACCTGAAGTCGCTCGTGGACCTCAGCGCGATCCGCCCGCTGAAGGTCGTCGTCGACGCGGGCAACGGCATGGGCGGCCACACCGTCCCCACCGTCTTCGAGGGCCTCCCGCTCGACCTCGTCCCGATGTACTTCGAGCTGGACGGCACCTTCCCCAACCACGAGGCCAACCCCCTCGACCCGAAGAACATCGTCGACCTCCAGGAGCGCGTGAAGGCCGAGGGCGCCGACCTCGGCCTCGCCTTCGACGGCGACGCCGACCGCTGCTTCGTCGTCGACGAGCGCGGCGAGGGCGTCTCCCCGTCCGCCATCACCGCCCTGGTCGCGGCCCGCGAGCTGGCCCGCAACGGCGGCACCGGCACGATCATCCACAACCTGATCACCTCCTGGTCGGTCCCGGAGGTCGTCCGCGAGAACGGCGGCACCCCCGTCCGCACCCGCGTGGGCCACTCCTTCATCAAGGCCGAGATGGCCGCCTCCGGCGCGATCTTCGGCGGCGAGCACTCCGCGCACTACTACTTCAAGGACTTCTGGAACGCGGACACCGGCATGCTCGCCGCGCTCCACGTCCTCGCGGCCCTCGGCGGCCAGGACGGCGCGCTCTCCGAGCTCGTCTCCTCCTACGACCGCTACACCGGCTCCGGAGAGATCAACTCGACCGTCGCCGACCAGGCCGCCCGCACCGCCGAGGTCAAGGCCGCCTATGCCGGCCGCGAGGGCGTCACCTTCGACGAGCTGGACGGCCTGACCGTCTCCGCCGCCGACTGGTGGTTCAACCTCCGCCCCTCGAACACCGAGCCCCTCCTGCGCCTCAACGTCGAGGCCCGCGACGAGGCCACCCTCGCCAAGCTCCGCGACGAGGTCCTCGCCCTGGTCCGGGCGTAAGCCATGGCCGGCGGGGCACGATCAGCCCCGCCGGCCTCCGGGGCGCGGGGGTCCGGAAGCAGGGCCCGCGGCAACGGAACCACACCCACCCGCCCCCGGCCCCCCGCACCCAGCCGGAGCCACGCGGCACCGCAGGTGACTCGGCGGTACGCTGACCACGCCCAATCCGCATCCCCGAAGGGACACCGCCCCATGCCGCTCGAAGCCGGCCTGCTGGAGATCCTCGCCTGCCCCGCCTGCCACGCCCCGCTCCGGGACGACTCGGCGGACGAGACCAACCCCGAGCTGGTCTGCACCGGCCAGGACTGCGGCCTCGCCTACCCGGTCCGCGACGGCATCCCGGTCCTCCTCGTCGACGAGGCCCGCCGCCCGGCCTGATCCGCCCCGCACCCCCGCTCGACCAGCCTGGATCCGTCAACCCCGCCGGAGGCCCCCATGCTCGACGAGTCACTCCTCGACGCACCGGACGATCTCGCCCGTGCCGACCGCCGCGGCCTGCTCCGCGGCGCCGCCGAGGCCGGGGCCAGAGTGCGCACCGCCGCCCGGCACGCCGCCGAGGCCGGCCTCGCGGACCTGCGCCCCGACGGGCGCCCCCGCGCCGTGCTCATCGCCGGCCCCGGCACCGCCGCCACCGGCGTCGCCGACCTCCTCGGCGCCCTCGCCGGAGCCTCCGCCCCGGTCACCCGCCTGCACCCCACCGGCGTCGCGCACGCCGCCGGGGCGCTGCGCTGGACCCTGCCCGGCTGGGCGGGCCCCGTGGACCTGCTGCTCCTCGCCACCACCGACGGCACCGAGCCCGGGCTCGGCGTCCTCGCGGAGCAGGCCTACCGGCGCGGCTGCACAGTCGTCGCCGTCGCCCCCGAGCGCTCCCCCCTCGCCGAGAGCGTCGACGGCGCGCACGGACTCCTCGTCCCGATGGCCAAGGCCCCGTACCAGGAGTACGACGAATCGGCCGCGGCCGGACCCGGCGCGCTGTGGGCCCTGCTCACCCCGCTGCTGCTGCTCCTCGACAAGGTCGGGCTGATCGCGGCCGCCCCGGACACCCTCCAGCGCGTCGCCGACCGCCTCGACCGCACCGCCGAGCGCTGCGGGCCGGCCATCGCCACGTACTCCAACCCGACCAAGACGCTCGCCGCCGAGCTCGCCGACTCCCTCCCCCTCATCTGGAGCGAGGGCACCGGCGCCGGCCCGGCCGGCCGCCGCTTCGCCGCGACCCTCGCCGAGCTCGCCGGCCGCCCCGCGCTGGCCGCCGACCTCCCCGAGGCGCTGCCCGCGCACGGCGTCCTGCTCTCCGGTGCCCTCGCCGCCGGAGCCGACCCCGACGACTTCTTCCGCGACCGCGTCGAGGAGCCCCAGGCCCTGCGCGCCCGCGTCGTACTGCTGCGCGACCGGCCCACCGGCGGACTCACCGCCGCACCGGCCGCGCGCGAGCTCGCCCTCAGCCACGACACCGCCGTCAGCGAGCTCGAACCGGAGGAGGGCGGTGAGCTGGAACAGCTCGCCGAACTCCTCGCCGTCACCGACTTCGCCACCGCCTACCTGGCGCTGGCGGCGCGGGGACACAGCTGAGGCACGCATCCGTGCCCGCACCGCACCAGCTCCAGGAAGACGACGACGATGGACCGCCTGACGAACACGATCCGCCCCTACGCGTGGGGATCCACCACCGCGATCCCGGCCCTCCTGGGGGTCGAGCCCACCGGGGAGCCCCAGGCCGAGATGTGGATGGGCGCCCACCCCGGAGCCCCGTCCCGCCTCGACCGCGGAGCGGGCGAGACCACCCTGTCGGCCGTCATCGCCGCCGACCCCGAGGGCGAGCTCGGACCCGCCGCCGTCGCCAAGTTCGGCCCCTCCCTGCCGTTCCTGCTGAAGCTCCTGGCCGCCGGCGCCCCCCTCTCCCTCCAGGTCCACCCCGACCTCGCGCAGGCCAGGGCCGGCTTCGAGGACGAGGAGCGCCGCGGCGTCCCCGTGGACGCGGGCCACCGCAACTACAAGGACCCCAACCACAAGCCCGAACTGGTCTGCGCCCTCACCCCCTTCGACGGCCTGTGCGGATTCCGCCCGCCGCTGGAGGCCGCGGACCTCCTCGAAGGCCTCGGCGTGGACTCCCTCAAGCCGTACGTCGACCTGCTGCGCGCCCACCCCGAGGACGCGGCCCTGCGCGAGGTCCTCACCGCCGTCCTCACCGCCGACCGCGCGGAGATGGCCCACACCGTCGCCGAGACCGCGGCCGCCGCCGAGCGCCTCGGCGGCCCGTACGCCCCGTACGCGGGCCTCGTCCACGACTACCCCGGCGACCCGGGCGTGATCGCCGCCCTGCTCCTCAACCACGTCCGGCTCCAGCCCGGCGAGGCCATGTTCCTCGGTGCCGGCATCCCGCACGCCTACCTCGACGGCCTCGGCGTCGAGTTGATGGCCAACTCGGACAACGTGCTGCGCTGCGGGCTCACCCCCAAGCACGTCGACGTCCCCGAGCTGCTGAAGGTCGTCGTCTTCGAGCCCAGCGTCCCCGGCCTGCTGCGCCCGGAGGGCGACGGCGAGGAGGTCTACGAGACCCCCGTCGACGAATTCCGCCTCTCCCGCTTCGTGCTGGCCCCCGGCGGCACCCCCCGCACCCTCCCGGACACCACCCCGCAGATCCTGCTCTGCGTCGCGGGCACCCCGAAGGCCGGCGAACTGACCCTCGCCCCGGGTGAGTCGGTATTCGTCCCGGCGGGCGAAAAGGTCGAACTGTCCGGAACCGGTACGGTTTTCCGCGCCACGGTCGTCATCTGACGTGACTTCGGCCGCACGGGCAGCTGCAACAATGTGCGGCCGTAGCCAGTGGCCAGGAAAGGACACCCAGCACCCATGAGCGCGTCGGGCGGCACCAAGGCGATCGTGGCGGCACTCGCCGCCAACCTGGCCATCGCTGTGGCCAAGTTCGTGGCATTCCTCTTCAGCGGCTCCTCGTCGATGCTCGCGGAGAGCGTCCACTCGGTCGCCGACTCCGGGAACCAGGGCCTGCTGCTCCTCGGCGGCAAGAAGGCCAAGCGCGAGGCGACCCCGCAACACCCCTTCGGGTACGGGCGCGAACGCTACATCTACGCCTTCCTCGTCTCCATCGTCCTCTTCACGGTCGGCGGCCTCTTCGCCATCTACGAGGGCTACGAGAAGATCCACGACCCGCACCCCATCGAGGCCTGGTACTGGCCCGTCGGCGTGCTCGTCTTCGCGATCGTCGCGGAGGGCTTCTCCTTCCGCACCGCGATCAAGGAGTCGAACGAGACCCGCGGCAGCCAGTCCTGGACCCAGTTCATCAGGAGCGCCAAGGCCCCCGAGCTCCCCGTGGTCCTGCTGGAGGACTTCGGCGCGCTCGTCGGCCTGGTCCTCGCCCTGTTCGGCGTCGGCCTCGCCCTGATCACCGGCAACGGCGTCTGGGACGGCGTCGGCACCGTCTGCATCGGCGCGCTGCTGCTCGTCATCGCCGTCGTCCTGGCCCTGGAGACCAAGTCCCTGCTGCTGGGCGAGTCCGCCGGCACGGCGGAGGTTGAGAAGATCAAGGCGGCGCTCGTCGACGGGGACACCGTCACCGGCGTCATCCACATGCGCACCCTGCACCTGGGCCCCGAGGAGCTGCTGGTCGCCGCCAAGATCGCCGTCCAGCACGACGACACCGCGACCGAGGTGGCCAACGCCATCAACGCCGCCGAGGCCCGGATCCGCGCCTCCGTGCCGATCGCCCGCGTGATCTACCTGGAGCCGGACATCTACAACCCCGAGGCCGCCAAGGCCGACGGCCGCTGAGCGGCCCGCTCCGTCCCGCGGGCCCGCCCGCGCCCCGACACACGAAGGCCCCCGCTGCTCCCATCGAGCCGCGGGGGCCTTCGCCCTGACGGAGGGGACGCTACGAGGGCACGTCCGCGCGCTCCCCGGGCGCCGCCGGAACCTCCCCGGCCTCCCCCGGTTCGGCCGCGGCCGCCACGGGCGCCGCTGCGGACGGGGACCCGGAAGCGGACGCGGGGTCGGACCCGGGCCCGGACGCGGCGGCGTCGGCGGACCGCGCCGCCCGCCCGGCCCGCAGGGACAGGAACGCCAGCACCGCACCGGCCACCAGCAGCAGCCCGCCGGCCAGCTGCCCCCACACGGCCAGCTCCGCCATCGGGTAGGTCACCACCTTGGCGACGACCCCGTCCGCCGGAACCGGCCCGTTGTTCGCGTACTGCGAGCCGTCCGAGTTCATCCGGTTGTCGCCCATCAGGAACAGGTACCCCTCGGGCACCGTCACGTCGAAGGCCACGGCCGACGGGTTCTTCCACTGTTCCAGGTACGGCTCGTCCAGCGGCTCACCGTTGAGCACCAGGCGGTACTGGCCGGCGGTCTTGCTGCTCGGCTTGTACCGGATGCGGTCACCGCCCACGGCGATGACCCGGTTCATCTGCGTCTTCTGCAGGGACCACGGAACGGGGGAGAGGACGATGTCCCCCCGGCGGACCTGCCCCGCGGCCACCGGCTCCAGGTAGATGCTCTCCCCGGCGGTGTAGGTCGGCGCCATCTGCCAGCCGGCCGCCTCGCCCTCCGAATAGGGCGACGGAGGGTTCACGGCCTTCGCCACCGTCACCCCTGCGAGGATGACCGCTCCGAGCACCAGCAGGACGATCGCCGCGATCCCGCGCCCGCGTCCTGGCCTGTGTGTCATTTCGTCCCTTCCGATGTACCTGCCTTGCATCGTAGGTCGACGTCGGCGCCGCGAACGCCGCCGGGGCCCTGGTCCGGGCACTCCGTAGATACCGATTCGGACACTGCCCGCAAGGGGGGCGTGACCCGGATCGCGGCGGCGGCCGTGCCCATGGCGGCGCCGTGCTCCCGGCCCTCGGCGCAGGGCATGCTCCACCCCACGAGGAGTGGATCAAAAGTCCGAAAGGCCCCGAACCTTCCACCGGACGACCCGAAAACGACGCATGACTCGTCCCCGTGCGGGCTGGGGCCCGCTGCGCCGATCGGTGTAGATTCGTCATCAGTGTCAGGCGTCGCTGCTGATGGCGGTCGGGCGGTCCTCGGGACCGGCCGAGGGGAGAGAGGGCCCCGCGACGGACTGTGCTCGGCGCACCGGCCCGCCCGTGCGCGGCTCAGCCGTACCCACCTCTCGACCCATGAGGAGCAGCACCCATGGACTTCAAGGTCGCCGACCTTTCCCTTGCCGCCTTCGGCCGCAAGGAGATCACCCTGGCCGAGCACGAGATGCCGGGTCTGATGTCGATCCGCCGGGAGTACGCCGAGGCGCAGCCGCTGGCCGGCGCCCGCATCACCGGCTCGCTGCACATGACCGTGCAGACCGCCGTCCTGATCGAGACGCTGGTCGCGCTCGGCGCCGACGTCCGCTGGGCCTCCTGCAACATCTTCTCCACCCAGGACCACGCGGCCGCCGCCATCGCCGTCGGCCCGAACGGCACCCCCGAGAACCCGCAGGGCGTTCCGGTCTTCGCCTGGAAGGGCGAGACGCTGGAGGAGTACTGGTGGTGCACGGAGCAGGCGCTGACCTGGCCGAACACCCCCACCGGCGGCCCGAACATGATCCTCGACGACGGTGGTGACGCCACCCTCCTCGTCCACAAGGGCGTCGAGTTCGAGAAGGCCGGCGCGGCCCCGGACCCGTCCACGGCGGACTCCGAGGAGTACGGCCACATCCTCACCCTCCTCAACCGCACCCTCGCCGAGTCCCCCCGGAAGTGGACCCAGCTCGCGTCCGAGATCCGCGGCGTGACGGAGGAGACGACCACGGGTGTGCACCGTCTGTACGAGATGATGCAGTCCGGTGAGCTGCTGTTCCCGGCGAT
>NZ_JBBDHD010000315.1:0-677 GCF_044129415.1 Streptomyces racemochromogenes | reverse complement strand
GTCATCAAGATGGTGATGGCGCTGGAACACGGGCGTCTTCCGAAGACGCTGCACGTGGATGCGCCGTCTTCGCAGGTGGACTGGTCGGCGGGTGCGGTCGAGCTGCTGACGGAGGCGCGGGACTGGCCGGAGGTGGATCGTCCGCGGCGTGCCGCCGTGTCTTCGTTCGGGGTGTCCGGGACGAATGCGCACGTGATTCTTGAGCAGGCTCCGGAGCGGGTGGAGGAGCCGGTCGAAGTGGTGCGGGAGCTGCCGGTGGTGCCGCTGGTGCTCACCGCCCGCTCCGAGACCGCCCTCGAAGGCCAGGTCGAGCGGCTCCCGGAGGACGTCCGGTTGCTGGACCTCGGGTACTCCCTCGTGACGACGCGGTCGGTGTTCGAGCACCGGCGGGTCGCGGTGGGATCGGCCGTGGTCGAGGGCGTCGCGTCCTCTCGGGGGCGGGTGGCGCTGGTGTTCCCGGGTCAGGGGACGCAGTGGGTGGGGATGGGTGCGGGGCTGTTGGAGTCCTCGCCCGTGTTCGCGGCCAGGCTGCGGGAGTGTGCGGACGCGCTGGCGCCGTTCGTGGACTTCGATGCGGTGGAGGTCCTCAGGGAGGGCCGCTCTCTGGATCGGGTGGACGTGGTCCAGCCGGTGACCTGGGCTGTCATGGTGTCTCTGGCCGCGGTGTGGCGTTCCCT
>NZ_JBBDHD010000042.1:0-59376 GCF_044129415.1 Streptomyces racemochromogenes | reverse complement strand
GGCCCCGGCTCGCCCGGCTTCGTCAAGGACATCAAGGCCAACGCCCCCCGGGTCTACGCGCAGACCCGGGTCGCGGGGGGCGGCCCCCCCCCCCCCCCCCCCACCCCTCGCGTTCTCCCGCCCCTGACGCCGCGACCCCTGGAGAAGACCGCCCATGCGCCCGCGCACGACCGTCCTGCGCACCCTGCTCCTCGGCCTGTGCGGGCTGCTGCTGCTCCCCCCGGGCCCGGCCGTGGCCGCGGACAACGGCACCTGGGGGGTGTTCCCGACGCCGCCGGCCGGTGCGGCGACGACCGACCGGGCGTACTTCTTCCACCAGGGCGCCGCCGGGTCCGCCATCGGGGACAGCGTGACGATCCTGAACTCCTCCGACAAGGAGCTCACCTTCCGGGTCTTCGCCGCCGACGCCGTGAACACCCCGTCGGGCGGGGCCTTCGCCCTCCTCCCCGTCGAGAGCAGGCCGCGGGACGTCGGGGCCTGGATCGCGCTGCCGCCCGACGCCGCGGGCACCGTCACCGTCCCGCCCAAGGGGCGCAAGGACATCCCGTTCACGGTGAAGGTCCCCCAGGACGCGGCCCCGGGCGACCACGTGGGCGGGATCGTCGCGCTGAACACGCAGGTCGAGGGTGTCCAGCGTGACGGCAGGGTGCAGGTCGGGGTGCAGCGCCAGGTGGGCGCGCGGCTGTACCTGAGGGTGCCGGGCCCGCTGACCCCGGCCCTCGACGTGGAGGACGTACGGGTCAGCCGCGGCGCCCCGCTGCTGCCCTGGACGAAGCAGGCCCGCGCCACCGTCACCTACACCCTCGTCAACCGCGGCAACGTGGTGGTCGAGCCGAAGGTGGCGGTGTCCGCGCGGGGCCTGTTCGGGCGCCGGGTGCTGGACCGGCCCGCCCGGGGACCCCAGCCGGCGCTGCTGCCCGGCCAGCGGATCACCCTGACCGAACCCTGGCCGGACTCCCCCCAGCTGGACCGGGTGAGCGTCAGGGTCACGGCGCGCGCCGCCGCCTACCCGGACCTGGACGCCGCGGGCGGCACGGCCTTCCTGGCCGTCCCCTGGCCCGCCGCGGGCACCTTGCTCCTGCTGGCGGGCGCCGCCCTCGTCCTCCTCGTGCTGCGCCGGCGCCGCCGGGCGCCCGGGCCGCAGCGGCGGCCCGCCCCGGACCTCGCGGGCACGCACTGACCGCCGGCGGCAGGCAGGCGCGGCCCGTTGACGACGGGGCCCGCGCGCCCCGTCGACAGCGCGAACCCCCGGCCGGTGAGGGTGGGCCGGGGGTTCGCGCGGATCCGGGGTGGAGGGCGTCAGTGGTTGCGGGGGAAGCCGAGGTCGACGCCGGCGTGGCCCTCGGACGGGTCGGGCCAGCGGGTGGTGACGACCTTGCCGCGCGTGTAGAAGTGGATGCCGTCGTTGCCGTAGATGTGGTGGTCGCCGAAGAGCGAGTCCTTCCAGCCGCCGAAGGAGTGGTAGCCCACCGGCACCGGGATCGGCACGTTGACGCCGACCATGCCCGCCTCGATCTCCAGCTGGAAGCGGCGGGCCGCGCCGCCGTCGCGGGTGAAGATCGCGGTGCCGTTGCCGAACGGCGAGGCGTTGATGAGGGCCACGCCCTCCTCGTAGGTCTCGGCGCGCAGCACGCACAGCACCGGGCCGAAGATCTCGTCGCGGTAGGCGTCGGAGTCGGTCTTGACGTGGTCGAGGAGGGACAGGCCGATCCAGTGGCCGTTCTCGTGGCCGTCGACGGTGTAGCCGGTGCCGTCGAGGACGACCTCCGCGCCCTGGTCGGCGGCGCCCTTGACGTACGAGGCGACCTTGTCGCGGTGGGCGGCGGTGATCAGCGGGCCCATCTCGGACGCCGGGTCGTTGCCGGGGCCGATCTTGATCTTCTCGGCGCGCTCGCGGATCTTCTCGACGAGCTCGTCGCCGATGGCGCCGACGGCGACGACCGCCGAGATGGCCATGCAGCGCTCGCCGGCGGAGCCGTAGGCGGCGGAGACGGCCGCGTCGGCGGCGGCGTCCAGGTCGGCGTCGGGCAGGACCAGCATGTGGTTCTTGGCGCCGCCCAGGGCCTGCACGCGCTTGCCGTTGGCGGAGGCGGTGGTGTGGATGTGGCGGGCGATCGGCGTGGAGCCGACGAAGGAGACGGCGGCGACGTCGGGGTGGGCGAGGAGGGCGTCGACGGCGACCTTGTCACCGTGGACGACGTTCAGCACGCCCGCCGGGAGCCCGGCCTCGGTGGCCAGCTCGGCCAGCTTGTTGGCGGCCGACGGGTCCTTCTCGCTGGGCTTGAGGACGAAGGTGTTGCCGCAGGCGACCGCCAGCGGGAACATCCACATCGGCACCATCGCCGGGAAGTTGAACGGGGTGATGCCCGCGACCACGCCCAGCGGCTGGCGGATGGCGGCCACGTCCACGCGGTTGGAGACGGACGTCGACAGCTCGCCCTTGAGCTGCGTGGTGATCCCGCAGGCCAGCTCGACGATCTCCAGGCCGCGGGCGACCTCGCCCAGCGCGTCGGAGTGCACCTTGCCGTGCTCGGCGGTGATCAGCTCGGCGATCGCGTCGCGGTTGGCGTCCAGCAGGGCGCGGTAGGCGAACAGCACCTTGGTGCGGGCGGCCAGCGAGGACTGGCCCCAGGACAGGAAGGCCTCCTTGGCGACCTGCACCGCGGCGTCGACCTCCTCGGCGGAGGCGAGGGCGACCTGCGTGGTGACCTCGCCGGTGGCCGGGTCGGTGACCGGGCCGTAGTTGCCCGACGCGCCCTCGACGGTCTTGCCACCGATCCAGTGGTTGACGGTCTTCATGCTTGCTCCTTCACAGATGGCGACGTCGCTGCGCGGCTTGCCGGTCGTACTCTTCGCGGGCCCGGGCCGCCGACGCACGGGTCGCGGTCTCGGCCACGGGAACATCCCACCACGCCTGTGCCGGGGGCGGGCCCGACACAGTGTCGGGTGTTCGGGTCTGCGCGTAGACACATGTGGGACGGTCGGAGCCGCGCGCCTCGGCCAGGGCTTTTCGCAGGTCACCGATGGTGTGGGTGCGGATGACGGCCATTCCGAGGGAGGCGGCGTTGGCCGCGAGGTCCACCGGAAGGGGGTCGCCCGTGTAGGCGCCGCCGGGCCCGCGGAAGCGGTACGCCGTGCCGAAGCCCTCGCCGCCGACCGCGTCCGAGAGGCCGCCGATGGAGGCGTAGCCGTGGTTGTCGAGGATGACCACCTTGAGCGGGACGCACTCCTGGACGGCGGTGACCAGCTCGGTCGGGTTCATCAGGTACGAGCCGTCCCCGACCAGCGCCCACACCGGCCGGTCGGGCGCGGCGAGGGCCACGCCGAGGGCGCCGGGGATCTCGTAGCCCATGCAGGAGTACCCGTACTCCACGTGGTACTGGTACGCCGACCGGGCCCGCCAGAGCCGGTGGAGGTCGCCGGGGAGGGAGCCGGCCGCGTTGACGATCACGTCGGTGTCGTCGACGACGGCGTCCAGGGCGCCGAGCACCTGCGCCTGGGTGGGGACGGCGTCCTCGTCGGGGGCGTCGAAGGCCCGGTCGACCAGGGCCTCCCAGGAGGCCTTGGCCTTGCGGTACGCCTGCTCGTACGCGGGGTCCACCCGGTGGCCCGCCAGCTCCGCGCGCAGGGCGTCCAGGCCCTCGCGGGCGTCCGCGACCAGGGGGAGCGCGGCCTGTTTGTGGGCGTCGTACGGGTCCGGGTTGAGGCCGAGGAAGCGGACGCCCGGGCCCTGGAAGAGGGTCGAGGAGGCGGTGGTGAAGTCGGTGAGCCGGGTCCCGGCCGCGATGACCAGGTCGGCCGCGCGGGCCAGGTCGTCGGCGGTGGCGGTGCCGGTGTGCCCGACGGCGCCGACCTCGGCGGGGTGGTCGTGGCGCAGGGCGCCCTTGCCGGCCTGGGTGGCGGCGACGGGGATGCCGGTGGCCTCGGCGAAGGCCCGCAGCGCCTCCTCGGCCCCGCTGTGCCGGATGCCGCCGCCGGCGATCAGCAGGGGCCGGCGGGCCGCCCGTACCGCCTCGGCGGCGGCCCGCAGCCCGTCGGTGTCGGGGCGGGGGCGGCGTACGTGCCACACCCGCTCCGCGAAGAACTCCTCGGGCCAGTCGAACGCCTCCGCCTGCACGTCCTGCGGCAGCGCGAGGGTGACGGCGCCGGTCTGCACCGGGTCGGTGAGCACCCTCATCGCCTGGAGGGCGGCGGGGACCAGGGCCTCGGGGCGGGTGATCCGGTCGAAGTAGCGGGAGACGGGCCGCAGGGTGTCGTTGACGGACACGTCGCCCGCGTACGGGACCTCCAGCTGCTGCAGCACCGGGTCGGCGGGCCGGGTCGCGAAGGTGTCCCCGGGCAGCAGGAGCACCGGGATCCGGTTGACGGTGGCGAGGGCGGCCCCGGTGACGAGGTTGGTCGCGCCGGGCCCGATGGAGGTGGTCACGGCGTGCGCGGAGAGCCGTCCGCGCTGGCGGGCGTAGCCGACGGCGGCGTGCACCATGGCCTGTTCGTTGCGGCCCTGGAGGAAGGGCATGGCGGCGGGCCCGCTCTCCAGCAGGGCCTGCCCGACGCCGGCGACGTTGCCGTGCCCGAAGATCCCCCAGGTGGCGGCGATCAGCCGCTGCCGGCGGCCGTCGCGCTCGGTGTACTGGCGGCCCAGGAAGCGTACGAGCGCCTGGGCGGTGGTCAGCCGGACGCTGCGCGGCGCGGTCACGGTGTCTCCTCGGGGCGGGGTGCGGGCCGGTTCAGCGGCAGCCTGGGATCGACTTCCTGCCCCGCCCACGTCCCGCGAATCCAGGCGTGGTCGGGATGGTCGCGGATCAGCCACTCGCGCGTCGCGTCCGGGCCGGCCATCACGTTCAGGTAGTACATGTCGTGGCCGGGAGCCGCGATGGACGGGCCGTGCCAGCCGTCGGGGATCAGGACGGCGTCACCCGAGCGGACCTCGGCGAGCACGTCGGTCTTCCCCGCGGGCGAGGGCGTGACGCGCTGGTAGCCGACGCCGGGTGTGCCGTCGTGCGGGGCGATCTCGTAGAAGTAGATCTCCTCCAGGCGGGATTCCTCTCCCGGGTGGTGCTCGTCGTGCTTGTGGGGCGGGTACGAGGACCAGTTCCCGCCGGGGGTGAGCACCTCTACGGCGATGAGCCGGTCGCAGTCGAAGGCGTCGGCGGCGGCGAAGTTGTGCACCTGGCGCGAGCACCGGCCTGCGCCGCGGAGCTCTACGGGCACGTCCGCGGCGGGCCCGTACCGGGGCGGCAGCCTCCGCTCGCAGCGGGCCCCCACGAGGGCGAACCGGCCGCCGCCGGCGGAGGCGATCTCGGCGGGGGCGTCCCGCGGCACGTACGCGAAGTCGGTGGGCCCCGCGAACACCCCGCTCCGGCCGCGCAGCCGGAAGATCCCTGCGGGGCCCTCCCCCCCGCCGTCCCTTCCCGGAACCGGCACTCCGCCCCGGACCCCGTCGGGGGCTCCGTCCCCGGACCCCGTTGCGGGCTCCGCACGCCCGGTGCGCTCGGACGCCGTGGGTGAGGGCTCCGCGCAGCGGACCTCGCAGCTTCCGCTCAGCGGGAGGACGATCCACTCCGCCTCACCGCACTCGTGCGCGTACACCTCCCCCGGCGCGAGGTCGAGGACGCGCAGCCTCGTCCACTCCATCGTGTGTGACACGCTCACCGGCACGACTCCAGAACCTCCTCCACCTCGTGCGCGAACGGCATCGCCGTGGAACAGGCGAGCCGCGAGGCGACGATCGCCCCGGCCGCGTTCGCGTACCGCAGGACCCGCTCCAGTTCCCAGCCCGCCAGCAGCCCGTGGCACATGGCCCCGCCGAACGCGTCGCCCGCGCCGAGCCCGTTGACCACCGTCACCGGCACCGGCGGCACCTCCACCGCCGTCCCGTCCCGGTGGACCGCCAGCACCCCTTCCGGGCCCCGTTTGACCACCGCCAGCTCCACCCCGGCCGCGAGCAGCGCCCCCGCCGCCGCGTACGGCTCGCTCTCGCCGGTGGCGACCTCGCACTCCTCCGCGTTCCCGACGGCCACCGTCGCCAGTGCGAGCGCCCGCTCGTACCAGGGCCGCGGCGATCCTTCGTCCCACAGCATCGGTCTCCAGTCGAGGTCGAAGACGGTCGTCCCGGACTTCGAGCGGGCCTCCAGCGCGGCCAGGGTCGCGGCGCGGCTCGGCTCGGCGCTCAGTCCCGTACCGGTCATCCAGAACACCCGCGCGTCCCGCACCGCCTCCCGGTCGATCTCGTCCGGCTCGATCTCCAGGTCGGGCGCCTTGGGGAGCCGGTAGAAGTACAGCGGGAAGCGGTCCGGCGGGAAGACCTCGCAGAAGGTGATCGGCGTCGGGTGGCGCGCCACCTCCCCCACCCACCGGTCGTCGACCCCGAACCCCCGCAGCTCGGCGCGCAGGTACGCCCCGAAGGGGTCGGCGCCGGTCCGGCTGATCATGGCCGTGCGCCGCCCTAGGCGGGCGGCGGCGACGGCGACGTTGGCCGGCGAGCCGCCGAGGAACTTCCCGAAGGTGTCGGCCTCCGCCAGCGGTACCCCCGTCTTCAGGGGGTAGAGATCCACCCCGATCCGCCCCATCGTGATGAGGTCGTACGCGGCCCCGTCCGCGGCTGCGCCCCCTGCGTCCCCCGTGCTCACGCCGGGTACTCCTCCCACTCGCACTCGTCCTCCCTTTCCCCTCGGACCTCGCACCCTAAGGTGGCCGTCATGACCTCCTCCCCGCCCGCGTTGACCCGTATCCGTGTCGGTTCGGCTCCGGACTCCTGGGGTGTCTGGTTCCCGGAGGATCCGCTCCAGGTCCCCTGGGACCGGTTCCTCGACGAGGTGGCCGAGGCCGGGTACGAGTGGATCGAGCTCGGCCCCTACGGCTACCTGCCCACCGATCCGGCCCGGCTCGCCGACGAGACCGCCAGGCGGGGCCTGCGGGTGTCCGCCGGCACCGTCTTCACCGGACTCCATCACGGACCCGCCGTCTGGGAGCAGACGTGGGAGCACGTGTCGCGGATCGCCGCGCTCACCCGGGACACGGGCGCGGAGCACCTGGTGGTGATCCCGTCGTTCTGGCGCGACGACAAGACGGGCGGGATGCTGGAGGATCCGGTCCTCACCCCCGCCCAATGGCGTGAACTGACCACCCAGACCGAACGCCTGGGCCGTGAGGTGCGCGAGCGGTACGGGCTGCGGATCGTGGTCCACCCGCACGCGGACACCCATGTGGACACCCCGGAGAACGTGGCCCGGTTCCTGGACGCCACCGACCCGGAGTCGGTGTCCCTGTGCCTGGACACCGGGCACTACGCGTACTGCGGCGGGGACAGCGTCGAGGCGATCGAGGCCTTCGGCGAGCGGATCGGCTACCTGCACCTCAAGCAGGTGGACCCGCGGGTCCTCGCCGAAGTGGTGGCCGACGGCCTCCCGTTCGGGCCGGCCGTCGAGCGTGGGGTGATGTGCGAGCCGCCGTCGGGGGTGCCGGCGCTGGAGCCGGTGCTGGCGGCGGCGCAGCGGCTGGGGGTGGAGCTGTTCGCGATCGTGGAGCAGGACATGTACCCGTGCCCGCCGGACCGTCCGCTGCCGATCGCCCGGCGCACCCGCGCCTACCTGCGTGCCTGCGGCGCCCGTTGACCCCGGCGGACCCCTCGCAGACCCCGGCAGACCCCGGCAGACCCTGGAGGCAGAGGAACGATGAACACGCTCGGCATCGCCGTCATCGGCACCGGGAAGATGGGCGCCGACCACGTCCGGCGCATCGGCGCGACGGTCGGCGGGGCGCGGGTGGTGGCCGTCGCCGATCCGGACGCGGAGCGGGTCAAGGCGGTGGCGGCGGGGGTGGAGGGCGCGGCGGCGTTCACGGATCCGGCCGCGGCGACGGCGGCTCCCGGGGTGGACGCCGTACTGATCGCCTCGCCCGGCCCCGCCCATGAAGAAGCGATCCTGCTCGCCCTGGAGCGGGAGTTGCCGGTGCTCTGCGAGAAGCCGCTGACCCCGGATCCGGAGGGGGCGCTGCGGGTGCTGGAGGCGGAGCGGCGACTGGGCCGGCGGCTGGTGCAGGTGGGGTTCATGCGGCGGTTCGACGCCGAGTACGAGCGGCTCAAGGAGCTGCTGGACGCGGGCGGGATCGGCCGGCCGCTCTTCCTCCACTGCCGGCACCGCAATGCCGCCTCGCCGTCCTTCTTCACCAGCGACATGCTGATCGGCGATTCGGTGGTGCACGAGGTGGACGCGGCCCGCTGGCTGCTGGGGCAGGAGGTCACGGCCGTGACCGTGCTGTCGCCGCGGCCGTCCTCGGCGGCCCCCGAGGGGTTGAGCGACCCGCGGCTGGTGCTGCTGGAGACCTCCGGCGGGGCGATCGTGGACGTGGAGATCTTCGTCAACTGCGGGTTCGGCTACCAGGTGCGGTGCGAGGCGGTCGGGGAGTCCGGCAGCGCCCGCATCGGCGACGGCCACGCGATGGTCGTCGAGGCGGGCGGCCGCTGGGGCGGGGAGATCGCCCAGGACTTCACGACCCGGTTCGCGGACGCCTACGACCGCCAGGTGCGGCGGTGGGTGGCGGCCGCCGCGCGGGGCCGGGTGGACGGCCCGGACGCCTGGGACGGGTACGCGGCCGCCGCCGTCGCGGAGGCGGGGCTCGCGGCCGCGCGCAGCGGCGTACGGACCGAGGTGCGGATGGTGGAGCGGCCGGGGCTCTACCGCTGAGCGCCCTCTCCGCCGCCGGATGCACCGGGCGACTCCTGTGCCGTGTCTGTCACAGGAGTCGCGCCCGTGTCACACATATCCGGATTACGCGGGTTTTCGGTCACAGGCGGCCCACAGCCGCTCCCCCGTCTCCACCGGACGTCGTTCTCCGGGCACAACGCGAGTGATCGTCAGTGTCCGCGCACCGGCTCCCCCGACGGCCTCCCGGCCGGCCCCGGAGCGTGGACGAGGAGGTGTCGTCCGATGAGCGACCGTCAGCTGTGGTCCTACAAGGAGATCGCCGCCCACATCCGGGTACAGCCGGACACCGTGCGCTCCTACCGCAAGCACGGGCTGCTTCCCGCCCCCGACCACGTGGAGGGCGGGAAGCCCTACTGGTACGCCGACACCATCCGCGCCTGGGTGGCCCGCCGCCCGGGCAACCGGGGCCGGCGTGAGGAGTGACCGGGTCCGGCGGGATCCGGCCGCCGGATCCACCCCGTCCGGCACACACTGGAAGGGTGCCGGATGACGACTTGATACCCCCTAGGGGTATAGTCTCTGGTAGAGAGAGACACCCCCTGATTGGAGAACGACATGACCGCCGTGACGGAAACCGTGTACAAGGTCACCGGAATGACCTGCGGGCACTGCGAGGGCGCCGTGACCGCCGAGCTGACCGCCCTGCCGGGCGTCACCTCCGTCAAGGCCGTCGCCGCCACCGGTGAGGTCACCGTGGTGTCCGCCGCTCCGCTCGCCGAGGCGGACGTGCGCGCCGCCGTGGACGAGGCCGGCTACGAGCTCGCCGGCCGGGTCTGAGCTCTCCTTCCTTCCGCAGCACCCTGCCGGGCCGTACCCGCCAGCCCCGACTGGACCGTGCGGCCCGGCCCTTCCCCCGGAGCGGGACATGAGCAGCAGCACAGTGCACGAGGGGCCCATAGCCGAGGTCGAGCTGACCATCGGCGGAATGACCTGCGCCTCCTGCGCGGCCCGCATCGAGAAGAAGCTGAACCGCATGGACGGGGTCAGCGCCACGGTGAACTACGCCACCGAGAAGGCGCGGGTCTCCTACGGCGACGGCGTGCGGGTGGCCGACCTGATCGAGACCGTGGTCCGCACCGGGTACACGGCCGAGGAGCCCCCGCCGCCCGAGCCCGCGCACGAGGAGTCCGGGCCCGGGCCGCAGGACGGCTCCGACCCGGTGCTCGCCGCGCTGCGGCAGCGACTGCTGGTGTCGGCCGCGCTGGCCCTGCCGGTCGTCCTGCTCTCGATGGTGCCCGCCCTCCAGTTCGACAACTGGCAGTGGCTCTGTCTGACGCTCGCCTCCCCGGTCGTGGTCTGGGGCGCCCTCCCCTTCCACCGGGCCGCCTGGACCAACGTCCGGCACGGCGCCGCGACCATGGACACCCTGGTCTCGGTGGGCACGCTCGCCGCCTACGCCTGGTCCGTGTGGGCCCTGTTCTTCGGGCACGCGGGCATGACCGGCATGCGGCACGGCTTCGAGCTGACCGTCCGGCGGGCCGACGGCTCCTCCTCCCTCTACCTGGAGGTCGCGGCGGGCGTCGTCACCTTCATCCTGCTCGGCCGCTACCTGGAGGCCCGCTCCAAGCGGAAGGCGGGCGCGGCCCTGAGGGCCCTGCTGGACCTCGGCGCCAAGGACGTGTCCGTCCTGCGGGACGGCAGGGAGGTGCGGATCCCGGTGGCCTCCCTCGCGGCGGGCGACCGGTTCGTCGTCCGCCCCGGCGAGAAGATCGCCACCGACGGCAGGGTCGTCGAGGGCGGCTCCGCCGTGGACGCGTCGATGCTG
Source organism: Streptomyces racemochromogenes (assembly GCF_044129415.1). GTDB lineage: Bacteria > Actinomycetota > Actinomycetes > Streptomycetales > Streptomycetaceae > Streptomyces > Streptomyces racemochromogenes_A. The sequence continues at coordinate 48,906 of NZ_JBBDHD010000042.1, read as the reverse complement.
ACCGGGGAGTCCGTGCCGGCCGAGGTGACCGTCGGGGACACCGTCGCCGGCGCCACCGTCAACACCTCCGGCCGGCTCGTCGTGGAGGCCACCCGGGTCGGGGCCGACACCCAGCTCGCGCGGATGGCCAGGGCGGTCGAGGAGGCGCAGAACGGCAAGGCCGAGGTGCAGCGGCTCGCCGACCGGATCTCCGCCGTCTTCGTGCCCGTCGTGCTGCTGCTCGCGCTCGGGACCTGGGTCGCCTGGCTGCTGGTCACCGACGACGCCACCGCCGCCTTCACCGCCGCCGTGGCCGTCCTGATCATCGCCTGCCCCTGCGCGCTGGGCCTGGCCACCCCGACCGCCCTGATGGTCGGCACCGGCCGGGGCGCCCAGCTGGGCATCCTGATCAAGGGGCCGGAGGTGCTGGAGTCGACGCGGGCCGTGGACACCGTGGTCCTGGACAAGACCGGGACCGTGACCACGGGCCGGATGGCCCTGTCGGGGGTCCACCCGGCCGACGGGGTGGACGAGAAGGAGCTGCTGCGGCTGGCCGGAGCCCTGGAGCACGCCTCCGAGCACCCGATCGCCCGGGCCGTCGCCGCCGGTGCCGCCGAGGCCGCCGAGGCGGCGGGCGGCCTGCCGGTCCCGGAGTCCTTCGAGAACCTCGCGGGGCTGGGCGTGCGGGGCGTGGTCGAGGGCCGCACCGTCCTGGTGGGGCGCGAACGGATGCTGGCCGAGCGGGGCGTCACCCTGCCCGGCTCCCTCGCCGGGGCGCGGGCGGCCGCCGAGGCCGCCGGCAGCACGGCCGTGCTGGTCGCCTGGGACGGCGAGGCCCGGGGGCTGCTGACCGTCGCCGACGCCGTGAAGCCGACCAGTGCCGAGGCCGTGGCCCGGCTGCGGGCGCTCGGCCTCACCCCGGTCCTGCTGACCGGCGACAACCGGGCGGTGGCCGAGACGGTGGCCCGCGAGGTGGGCATCGACGAGGTGATCGCCGAGGTGCTCCCGCAGGACAAGGTGGACGTGGTCAAGCGGCTCCAGGCCGAGGGCCGCACGGTCGCCATGGTGGGCGACGGGGTCAACGACGCGGCCGCCCTCGCCCGGGCCGACCTGGGCCTGGCGATGGGCACCGGCACCGACGCCGCCATCGAGGCCGGCGACCTGACCCTCGTACGGGGCGACCTGCGGGTGGCGGCCGACGCGATCCGGCTCTCGCGCCGGACCCTGGCCACCATCAAGGGGAACCTGTTCTGGGCCTTCGGCTACAACGTGGCGGCCCTGCCGCTGGCGGCGGCGGGCCTGCTCAATCCGATGATCGCGGGGGCCGCGATGGCCTTCTCCTCGGTCTTCGTGGTGACGAACAGCCTGCGGCTGCGCTCGTTCCGCTAGCGGACGCCCCTCCCCGGAGCCTCCACAACTCCTTCACTGGAGACGCAGATCACAGTGATGGCAACGTAACCATCCGGGGTCGTCCCAGGTCTAATGGGGCGATGCCAGAAACATCTTGGGGGATGTTTCACGGAGGTCTTGGGGGACGTCCGCGGCATCCGCCGGCCGGGACGCGTGCCCTCGGGAAAGCTTTGAGCGGCCCTCCCGACCCGAACGGGTCCCGGCACACACCGACGCCCCGGCGCGGGTCCCGTGGGGGGAATCCGCTGCCGGGGAAAGGGAAGCGCCCCGCCCGTCGACCCGTGGGGGGATCGACGGCGGGGCGCTTCTCGCGTGTCCGGGCCCTGGGGGCTCAGATTCAGCGGGCCTCGACCGGGACGAAGTCGCGCAGGACCTCGCCGGTGTAGATCTGGCGCGGGCGGCCGATGCGGGAGCCGGGCTCCTTGATCATCTCGTGCCACTGGGCGATCCAGCCGGGCAGGCGGCCGAGCGCGAACAGCACGGTGAACATCTCGGTCGGGAAGCCCATGGCCCGGTAGATCAGACCGGTGTAGAAGTCCACGTTCGGGTAGAGGTTGCGCGAGACGAAGTACTCGTCGGCGAGCGCGTGCTCCTCCAGCTTGAGCGCGATGTCCAGCAGCTCGTCGCTCTTGCCGAGCGCCGAGAGGACGTCGTGCGCCGCGGCCTTGATGATCTTCGCCCGGGGGTCGAAGCTCTTGTAGACGCGGTGCCCGAAGCCCATCAGGCGGACGCCGTCCTCCTTGTTCTTCACCTTGCGGATGAAGGCGTCAACGTCGCCGCCGTCCTTCTTGATGCCTTCGAGCATCTCCAGGACGGACTGGTTGGCGCCACCGTGCAGCGGGCCCCACAGGGCCGAGATGCCGGCGGAGATCGAGGCGAACATGTTCGCCTGCGAGGAGCCCACCAGGCGCACCGTGGAGGTCGAGCAGTTCTGCTCGTGGTCCGCGTGCAGGATCAGCAGCTTGTCGAGCGCGGAGACCACGACCGGGTCGAGCTCGTACTCCTGGGCCGGCACGGAGAAGGTCATGCGCAGGAAGTTCTCGACGTAACCGAGGTCGTTACGCGGGTAGACCACCGGGTGGCCGACCGACTTCTTGTACGCGTAGGCCGCGATCGTCGGGAGCTTGGCCAGCAGGCGGATCGTCGAGAGGTGGCGCTGCTTCTCGTCGAACGGGTTGTGGCTGTCCTGGTAGAAGGTGGACAGCGCGCTGACGACCGAGGACAGCATGGCCATCGGGTGGGCGTCGCGCGGGAAGCCGTCGTAGAACCGCTTGACGTCCTCGTGCAGCAGGGTGTGCTGGGTGATCTCGTTGCGGAACGACGCGAGCTGGTCGACCGTCGGCAGCTCACCGTTGATCAGAAGGTAGGCGACCTCGATGAAGGTCGAGCGCTCCGCCAGCTGCTCGATCGGGTAACCGCGGTAGCGCAGGATGCCCTGCTCACCGTCGAGGTAGGTAATCGCGGACTTGTAGGCGGCGGTGTTGCCGTAGCCGCTGTCCAGAGTGACGAGCCCGGTCTGGGCCCTCAGCTTCGAGATGTCGAAGCCCTGGTCACCGACGGTGCTCTCGATCACCGGGTAGGTGTATTCGCCGTCCGCGTACCGGAGTACTACAGAGTTGTCGCTCACGTCATCCCTCACCGACGTAGTGCCTCTTCTTCGAGGTGCCCTGACTGCCTCTACCTTCCCCCATTTGGCGCAGGAGAGTGCACTCGGGGTCGGCCTTTGGTCTCTTTGGCGGCACTGAGTGCCGTCAACCTGCTCATCCTGCCCTGCCCGCGGCACCTGTGGGAACCCGAATGATCGATCATTTAGGTGATGTTTCCCACCGGTATCCGTCCGGCGAGCCTGGCCGCGACCCCCGTGAACCTCCTGCCTGCGGAAACCGTACGGACCGCCTGCCCGAGGGCGCGGCGTGACCCGACGAGGACGACGAGTTTCTTCGCCCTGGTCACGGCCGTGTAGAGCAGGTTCCGCTGGAGCATCGTCCAAGCCCCGGTCGTGACCGGGATCACGACCGCCGGATATTCACTCCCCTGGGAGCGGTGGATGGTGACGGCGTAGGCGTGCGCCAGCTCGTCCAGCTCGGCGAACTCGTACCCCACCTCCTCGTCCTCCTCCGTACGGACCGTCAAGCGTTGCTCGTCCGGGTCCAGAGCGGTCACCACACCGACGGTGCCATTGAAGACACCATTGGCACCCTTCTCATAGTTGTTCCTGATTTGGGTGACTTTGTCACCCACGCGGAAGACCCGGCCGCCGAACCGCTTCTCGGGCAGGTTCGGCCTGGCCGGGGTGATGGCCTGCTGGAGCAGCGCGTTGAGGTGGCCCGCACCGGCCGGACCCCGGTGCATCGGCGCCAGCACCTGGACGTCGCGCCGCGGGTCGAGTCCGAATCTGGCGGGGATCCGGCGCGCCGCGACGTCCACCGCGAGGAGGCCGGCCGCCTCGGTGTCCTCCTCGGGGAAGAGGAAGAAGTCCGGCAGCCCGTCGGTGAGCGGTGGCACCCCCGTGTTGATGCGGTGGGCGTTGGTGACCACGCCCGACTGCTGGGCCTGCCGGAAGATCCGGGTCAGCCGCACGGCGGGCACCGGCCCGCCCTCGGCGAGCAGGTCCCGCAGCACCTCGCCCGCGCCGACCGACGGGAGCTGGTCGACGTCCCCGACGAGCAGCAGGTGCGCCCCCGGGGCCACCGCCTTGACCAGCTTGTTGGCCAGCAGCAGGTCCAGCATCGAGGCCTCGTCGACCACGACCAGATCGGCGTCCAGCGGGCGGTCCCGGTCGTACGCGGCGTCCCCGCCCGGTTTGAGCTCCAGCAGCCGGTGCACGGTCGAGGCCTCCGCCCCGGTGAGCTCGGAGAGCCGCTTCGCCGCCCGGCCGGTGGGGGCGGCGAGCACCACCTTGGCCTTCTTGGCCCGGGCCAGCTCCACGATCGAGCGCACGGTGAAGGACTTCCCGCAGCCCGGCCCGCCGGTGAGGACGGCGACCCGGCGGGTCAGCGCCAGCCGCACCGCGTCCCGCTGCTCGGGCGCGAGCGCGGCCCCGGTCCGCCCGGCGAGCCAGCCGAGGGCCTTCTCCCAGTCCACGTCCCGGAAGCCGGGCATCCGGTCCTCCTCGGCGTTCAGCAGCCGGCGGACCTGGCCCGCCAGCGACAGTTCGGCGCGGTGGAAGGGGACGAGGTAGACGGCGGTGAGCGGGTCCGGGCCGCCCTGGGGGTCGGGCACGGCCTCCCGTACGACGCCCTCCGGATCGGCGGCGAGCTCGGCCAGGCATTCGATGACCAGCCCGGTGTCCACCTGGAGCAGCTTCACCCCGTCGGAGATGAGCCGTTCCTGGGGGAGGAAGCAGTGGCCCTGGTCGGCGGACTGCGACAGGGCGTACTGCAGCCCGGCCTTGACCCGCTCGGGGCTGTCGTGCGGGATGCCGACGGCTTGGGCGATCCGGTCGGCGGTGAGGAAGCCGATGCCCCACACGTCGGCGGCGAGCCGGTACGGCTGGTTCTTCACCACCGAGATGGAGGCGTCCCCGTACTTCTTGTAGATGCGGACGGCGATGGAGGTGGAGACGCCGACGCCCTGGAGGAAGACCATGACCTCCTTGATGGCCTTCTGCTCCTCCCAGGCGGCGCCGATCAGCTTCGTCCGCTTGGGGCCCAGGCCCGGCACCTCGATCAGCCGCTCCGGCTCACCCTCGATCACGTCGAGGGTGTCGAGGCCGAAGTGCTCCACGATCCGGTCGGCGATCCTCGGGCCGATGCCCTTGATCAGGCCGGAGCCCAGGTAGCGCCGGATGCCCTGGATGGTGGCGGGCAGGACCGTCGAGTAGTTCTCGACGGTGAACTGGCGTCCGTACTGGGGGTGCGAGCCCCAGCGGCCCTCCATCCGCAGGGACTCGCCGGGCTGCGCGCCGAGCAGCGAGCCGACGACGGTCAGCAGGTCTCCGGATCCGCGGCCCGTGTCGACCCGGGCGACCGTGTAGCCGCTCTCCTCGTTGGCGTAGGTGATGCGCTCCAGCACCCCCTCGACCACCGCGTGTTGCACCGCCCCGTTGTTCGCCATGGCATGAAACTACCGTCCCCCGCCGACAGCGGGCCGGGCCTGTGGACAAACGAAAGGGGGTCCGGCCTCACGGCCGGACCCCCTCACGGTTACCCCTCCCTCGTCGGACTTCCCGATCCCCCCGGATCCCCCCCGGAAGTCCCGACGCAAGATACGACCCCCACGCGGCCCGGAGGGTTGCATGCGGAATCACAGCTTTACCTTTCCATTACCGACGGTGGTCCGGAGGTCGCTCTGAGATGCCGATAAATCCCCGCACACGTAGCGTTCCAGGCATGAGCGAATCTTCCTTCCAGGACGACGTGATCCACGAACTCGGCGACGACGGACTCCAGGAGATCGCCGGCGTGCTCGGCACCGACACCGACGGCGCCCGCGAGACCGTCGCGCAGACCGTCGGCGCGATGACCGGCGGCCTCCAGGAGAAGGCCGAAAGCGGGGACGACGAGGTCCGCCAGGCGTTCGCCGAGGTGGCCCAGCCGCCCCTCCAGGGCGTGGCCACCCTCGGCGGCGGCCTCGGCGGCCTGCTCGGCGGCGGGATGATGGCCGGGGTGCTGAGCAAGGTGAGCAAGCCGGTCGCCGACGCGGTGTCGAAGAAGACCGGCATCCCCGCCCCCACCGTCTCCCGGGTCATCGAGATGCTGGTCCCCGTCGTCCTGGCCGTGTTCGCCAGGCGCGCCTCCGGCAAGGGCGCGCCCACCGCGGGCGCCCCGGCCTCCGGCGCCGCCCCCGCGGAGGGCGGCGGCCTCGGCGACCTGCTGGGCCAGATCCTCGGCGGCGGCAGGAAATAGCGGCGGCGGGGCCCGCCCTCGGGCCTGTCGTCAAACTCCCGGCTGCCCCGCGGGCGACGACGGGAGTTTGACGACAGGCCCTAGCGGGCCGCCCCCACCGCACCGGCGGGAGCGCCCGCGGCCGTCGCCGCACCCCGCCTGCCGCCCGCCGGCGCCAGCGAGGTCAGACCGACCCCGCCGACCAGCAGCACCGCGGCCAGCCAGCGCGGCCCCGAGACCGGCTCGCCGAGCACCAGCGCGGCCGAGGACATCCCGAACACCGGCACCAGCAGCGAGAACGGCGCCACGGCCGAGGCCGGGTAGCGGCGCAGCAGGTAGCCCCAGGCGCCGAAGCCGAACACCGTGGACACCCAGGCGACGTAGCCGATGACGGCCACCCCGGACCAGTCCAGGGCGCGCAGCGCGGCCAGGTCCCGGTCGGGCCCCTCCAGCAGCAGCGACAGCCCCAGCAACGGCACCACGGGGACGGTGCACACCCACACCATGAAGTTCAGCGCGTCGGGCGGGGCCGCCCTGCGGGTGAGGACGTTGGACACGCCCCAGCAGGCGGCGGCCGCCACCACCAGGGCGAACCCGGTCGCCGGTCCGGACAGGCCGGTGTCCGCGGCGGCGACCGCGATCCCGGCCAGTGCCACGACCATGCCCAGCACCCGCACCCGCCCGGGCCGCTCGCGCAGCACGACGGCGGCGAGGACGGCGGTGAACACGGCCTGGATCTGGAGCACCAGCGAGGACAGCCCGGCCGGCATCCCGGCGGCCATGCCCGTGAACAGCAGGCCGAACTTCGCGATGCCCAGCGCCACCCCGACCCCCAGGACCCACTTCCAGGCGACCCTGGGCCGGCCCACGAGGAACACGGCCGGCAGCGCGGCGACCAGGAAGCGCAGCGCGGACAGCAGCAGCGGCGGGAAGTGGCCGAGCCCGATCTGGATGACGACGAAGTTGAACCCCCAGACGGCGGCGACGAGGACGGCGAGGGCGGTGTGTACGGGACGCATGCCCCGAGGATCGGCCGCCCCCACCATGTAGCACCAGCGCGCATGTCTTCCGGTAAGGATGAAGCATTCCTTACGAATGCTCGCCCCGGCCCCCTACGATGGCCGGATGCTCGACCTGCCCCGGCTGCGCGCCCTGCACGCCGTCTCCGTCCACGGCTCCGTGGCTGCCGCAGCCGCCGCCCTCGGCTACACCCCCTCCGCCGTCTCGCAGCAGATCGGCAAGCTGGAGCGGGAGACCCGCACCACCCTGCTGGAGCGGCGCGGGCGCGGGGTCGCGCTCACCGAGGAGGCCCGCCACCTGGCCGAGACCGCCCGGGAGTTGCTGGCCATCGTCGAGCGGGCCGAGACCACCCTGGAGGAGCGGCGCGGACGGCCCGGCGGGCTGCTGACGGTGGCCGCCTTCGCCTCGGCCGCGCGCGGACTGCTGCCCGGGGTCCTGGCCGATCTGGCCGCCCGCCATCCGGCGCTGGACGTACGCCTCACGGAAGTGGACCCGCACCTGTCGGTGGACCTGGTGGCCCGGGGCGTCACCGACCTGGCGGTCGCCCACGACTGGGACATCGCCCCGCTGCCCGCCCCCGAGGGCGTGGAGCACGCGCTGATCGGGGACGACCGGTGCGACCTGGTGGTCCCGGCCGGGCACCCCTTCACCGCCCGGGCCGTGGTCCGCCGCGCGGACCTCGGCGGGCAGCGGTGGGTGTGCCAGCCGCCGGGGCGGGTCTGCCACGACTGGCTGGTGCGGACCCTGCGGGCGGCCGGGTTCGAGCCCGACGTCGCGCACATGGCCGAGGAGAACCACACCATCGTCGCCCTCGTCGCGGCCGGGCTCGGGATCGCGGTCGTGCCCCGGCTGGGCACCGGCCCGCTGCCGCCGGGAGCGGTGGCCGTCCCCCTGGAGCCGGTCCCCGTACGCCGGTTGTACGCCCTGTGGCGGACGGGTGCCTCCCGCCGCCCGGCGATCACCGAGACCGTCCGCACCCTCCGGGAGCACTGGCCGGCCGTGGCGGGCCTGCTTCCGGGGGACGGGCCGAGTGTCCCGGCAGCGCGGGGCGCGGAGCGGGAGTAGGGTCCCGGGGGTGCCGTACCACGCCTCCCGCCGGGCCCTGCTCGCCGCCGCGGCCATGGCCGCAGCCACGGCCGCGGGCGCCGCCGCGTCCGCCTCGGGCTCCCACCGCACTCCGGACGACCCCCGATCCCCCGAAGGCCCCCCGGGCCGCCGCACGGACCCGGCGCGGCTGCGCGCCCTGGTGGCGTCGATGGAACTGCCCGAGCTGGTGGGGCAGCTGTTCGTGTCGCGGGCGTACGGGCATTCGGCGACCGACCCCGACCCGGCCGACGCAGAGCTGAACCGGGCCCAGTTCGGCGTGCGCACCGCCGCCGAACTGGTGGCCCGTTACCACCTGGGCGGCATCGTCTACTTCGCCTGGGCGCACAACACCCGCTCCCCGCGCCAGATCGCCGCCCTGTCCAACGGCCTCCAGCGGGCCGCGGCCGGCTCGGGCGCCGGGATCCCGCTCCTGCTCTCCGTCGACCAGGAACACGGGGCCGTCGCCCGGATCGGCCGGCCCGCGACCCTGCTGCCCGGGGCGATGGCCCTCGGCGCGGGCGGGTCCTCGGCCGACGCCCGCCGGGCGGCCCGGGTGGCGGGGGCCGAGCTGGCGGCCCTCGGCATCCGGCAGGACTACGCGCCGGTGGCGGACGTCAACGTGAACCCGGCCAATCCGGTGATCGGCGTCCGCTCCTTCGGATCCGACCCGCAGGCGGTGGCGGAACTCGTGGCCGCGCAGGTGGGCGGCTACCAGGGGGCGGGGGTGGCGGCGACGGCGAAGCACTTCCCGGGGCACGGCGACACCGAGACCGACAGCCACGTCGGGCTGCCGGTGATGCGGCACAGCCGCGCGCAGTGGGAGGAGCTGGACGAGCCGCCGTTCCGGGCGGCGGTCGAGGCGGGCGCGGACGTGGTGATGACCGCGCACATCGTCTTCCCCGCGCTCGATCCCTCGGGGGACCCGGCGACCCTCTCGCGGCCGATCGTGACCGGCATCCTGCGCGAACGGCTGGGCTTCCGGGGCGTGGTGGTGACCGACGCCCTCGACATGGCGGGGGTCCGCCAGAAGTACGGGGACGACCGGGTGCCGGTACTGGCCCTCAAGGCGGGCTGCGACCAGCTGCTGAACGCCCCCGACCTGGGGCTGGCGTACCGCAGCGTGCTGGCGGCGGTGCAGTCGGGCGAGCTCACCCGGGAGCGGGTCGAGGAGTCGGTGCTGCGGATCCTGGAGGTCAAGGCCCGCCGGGGCCTGTTCGAGGACCCGTACGCCGACGAGGCACGGGTGGACGCGGTGGTGGGGACCCGGGAGCACCTGGCGGCGGCCGACGCGGTCGCGGCGGGGACGACCACGCTGCTGGCCAACCCGCGCGGGCTGCTGCCGCTGGACGCGTCGGCCGGGCCGCGGCTGCTGGTGACCGGCGCCGACCCGGCCTCCCCCACGGGGACGACGGGGCCTCCCACCGCGGTCCTGGCGCGGGAGCTGACGGCCCTGGGCTGCCGGGCGCAGGCCCTGCCCCCGGAGCGGGCGGTGGCGGCCGCGCCGGGGAACACGGCGGTGCTGGTGTGCACGTACAACGTCCCGGAGGGGGACGGTCCGCAGCGCACGCTCGTGGCGGACCTGGTCGCGACGGGCGTCCCGGTGGTGCTGGTGGCGGTCCGCAACCCGTACGACCCGGCCAGGCTGCCGCGGTGCGCGGCCGAGGTGGCCACGTACACCTGGACGGACGTGGAACTGCGGGCGGCGGCCCGGGTGCTGACGGGGGCGGAGCGGCCGTCGGGCCGCCTGCCGGTCCCGGTCCCGGGCCGCTATCCGCTGGGCCACGGGCTGGAGTACTGACGCACCCCGGCCCGCGGCCCGGCGGGGACCGCTACGGCCGCAGGGAGTCGCGGCGCAGGTCGGTCCGGTCGAGCTCCGGGTCCGGGGCGGCGAGCGGGGCCGCCGCCTGCGGTGCGGCCTTCTGCGCGCCGAACAGGTTCGCGGCGGGGGCCACTCCGGCCCACTGCTGGATCCGTGCGGTGGCCAGGGCCTTCTCCCCGTCCTGGAGCTTGGCCACGTTGGCCCCGTGGTTGGCGCCGGGCGCGATCATCACGTAGCTGTCCGTCGCCCCGTAGCCGACGTGGAAGGGCTCGGCGCCCCACGGGTCGTTCTGGCCGTACACGAAGAGCATCTGGTGGGCGTTGTTGCGGACCCAGGTGTCCACGTCCGCCATGGCCCCCGGCTGGAAGGTCATGGGGATGGCGCTCGGGACGAAGTTGCGCGGCGGCTGGTAGCCGTAGCGGCTCAGGCCCTTCAGCCAGGGCTGCTTGATGTCGGGCGAGCCGAGCTGGGTGCCGGCCTGGTAGTAGTACGGCGTGTACGTCTCCAGGCCCTGGTCGGTGTAGGCCGAGAAGCCGGAGATGGTGTCGACGCTGTCCCAGATCTGCTGGTCGGTGGCGGTCTTCGCGTCCGGGAGGGTTCCGCAGTCGGAGAGCAGGCTGTACTGCCAGAAGGCCCAGGTGTAGTCGAGGACGACGGCCTCGAAGGCCTTGTCCATGCTGCCGATCGTGTTGAAGGTCCAGCCGCCCGCGGCGGCGGCCTCCTTGTACTTGGCCTCCAGCGGTTCGCGCCGGATCAGGGCCTCGCGCTGGACGGCGGCCAGCTTGTCGCGGCACTCCTTGGTGCCGACCTTGGTGAAGAACCGGTCGTAGGCCGAGTCCTCCTTGTTGACGACGTCGTTGGGCGCGACGTAGGCGACGACCCCGTCCATGTCGCGGGGGTAGAAGCGCTCGAAGTACGTCGCCGTCATCCCGCCCTTGCTGGCGCCGGTGGCGAGCCAGTTCTTGGTGTAGATCTTCTTCAGGGCGGTGAAGATGCGGTGCTGGTCGCTGGCGGCCTGCCAGATGTCCAGCTTCGACCAGTCCGCCGGGTCGGGGCGGGACGGGTTGAAGAATCGATACTCCATGGACACCTGGTTGCCGTCGACTATGGTCGTCGGCTCGGCGCGGCGCGGGTTGGTGTTGACGTTGTAGCCGGAGGTGTAGAACACCGTCGGCCGGGACTCGTCCTTGTGCAGCAGGGTGATGCGCTGCTTGAAGGTGCCCTTCGACGGCTGCCGGTGGTCGATCGGCTGCTCGTAGGTGAGCACGAAGAACCGGTAGCCGGGGTACGGCTTCTCCTCGATCAGGCTCATGCCCGGGATGGCGAGGATCCGGTCCTTGATGTCCGCGGTGGTGCCCTGCCCGGCGGTGGTCGGCGCGGTGGCGGCCGGCTCGGCGGCGGTGGCCGCCTGAGCCGTGAGGCCGACCGGGCCGAAGGCGCCGATCAGCACCGTGAGCGGCAGCAGCCGGCCAAGCGTCTTGCGCATGCACTCTCCCCATTCGGTCCACTGGTGGTCGCCGTGAACCTAGCGGGGTCAACACGCCTGTGAACAGTACCGGTTGGGCCGCCGCGTCAGCACAGGATCCAGCCGGATTCCACCGATCCGGCCGCGACGCTCCCCCTTACATACACACATCGGCTGATCGCGCCGACGGTGACGGGGCCCGCGTAGCGGGTGAATCGTCCCGCATCAGCCACGGGGACCCCGCCGCGCGGCTGGACGCTCACCGCGAGGTGGCGGCGCTCGCCGGGGTGCAGGGCCACGTTCACCGCGCAGACCTGCGTCCGGCTCTTGTACACGCGCACCTCGGCGCCCGGCAGCGGCAGCGTCCGCACCAGGTCACCCGGACAGCCTCCGGCGGCGGCCGCCGCCTGCGGCGCCGCCGTGAGCACGCCGCCGACGGCCAGCCAGAGCGCCGCCCCGAACACGCCGAGGGACACGCCCCGCCCGCGCGCCGTCCGCGCCTTCCACCCCTGAGACACCCTGACCCCCCGATCGGTCGTACGTAACACGTACTGACGTACGTACGACGCGCCGGACCCCCGGAAGGTTGCACTACCCTGGGCGATCGACCGAATGCCCACCGTCACCATGAAAGGCGTCCGCCCATGACGACCGACCTGCTCGACCGGAAGCTGGAGCGCGCGTTCGCGCACCTGGACGCGGACGGCAACGGCGTGATCGACGAGAAGGACATGATCGCGCTGGGCTCACGGCTGCTGACCGCGCTGGCCGAGCCCGCCGACTCCCCCAAGGCGGCCGAGGTGTTCCGCGGGCTCACCGACTTCTGGGTGGACCTCTTCAACGAGCTGGGCGTGGGCCAGGACCAGAAGCTGACGCCCGGGCAGTACCGGGACGGGATGACCCGCCTCTACAAGGACGGCGGCCCCGCGTACGAGAAGTCGTTCCGGCCGATGATGAAGGCGATGCTGACGGTCGTCGACACCAACGGGGACGGGCAGATCAGCCCCGAGGAGTTCCACAGGGCCCAGCTGGCCTTCGACACCCGGCTGGAGCCGGCCGACGCCGACGCCCTCTTCGAGCGGATCGACAAGAACCACGACGGGTACCTGTCGCTGGACGAGCTCCTGGACGCGGTGCGCGAGTACTACACCGGCGACGACGAGGACGCCCCGGGCAACCTGCTCTTCGGCGAGCTCTGACACCCGGGGCGCACTCCTGAGGGGCTCCGCTACGCGGCGGCGGCCCGTTCGTCCTCGCCGACGAAGGTCCGCCACAGCACGGCGTAGCGGCCGCCCCGGGCCAGCAGTTCGGCGTGGCTGCCGTCCTCGACGACCCGGCCGCGCTCCATGACCACCACCCGGTCGGCCCGGGCGGCGGTGGTCAGCCGGTGCGCCACCACCAGGGTGGTGCGCTTGCCCGCGAGCCGGTCGGTGGCCTGGTTGACCTGGGCCTCGGTGGCCAGGTCCAGGGCGGCGGTGGCCTCGTCGAGCAGCAGGACGTCCGGTTCGACGAGTTCGGCGCGGGCCAGCGCGATCAGCTGGCGCTGGCCCGCGGAGAGGTTGCGGCCGCGCTCGGCGACGGTGTGCAGGTAGCCGCCGTCCAGGGTGGCGATCATGTCGTGGGCGCCGACCGCGCGGGCGGCGGCCTCCACCTCGGCGTCGCTCGCCTCCGGCCGCCCGTAGGCGATGGCGTCGCGGACCGTCCCCGGGAAGAGGTAGGACTCCTGGGGGACGACCCCGAGCCGGTGGCGGTACGCCGTCAGGTCCAGCTCCCGCAGGTCGGTGCCGTCGGCGGTCACCCGGCCCGAGGTCGGGTCGTAGAACCGGGCGACCATCTTGACCAGGGTGGACTTCCCGGCGCCGGTCTCGCCGACGAAGGCGACGGTCTGCCCGGCCGGTATCCGCAGGGTGATGCCGCCCAGCGCCTCGCCCTTCTCACCGCGCTCCTCGGCGGTGGCGTACGCGAAGCGCACGTCCTCGAAGGCGATCTCGCCGCGCAGCCCGTCGACCGCGCGGGGCGCGGCCGGCGGCGGCGTGGTGGTGGGCTCGCGCAGCAGGTCCTGGATCCGGCCGAGGGAGACGGTGGCCTGCTGGTAGCCGTCGAAGACCTGGGAGAGCTGCTGGACCGGGGCGAAGAACAGGTCGATGTAGAGCAGGTACGCCACCAGGGCGCCGGTGGTGAGGGTGGCCGCCTCCACCCGGCCCGCGCCGACGATCAGCACGGCCGCCGCCGCGCCCGACGACAGCAGCTGCACGAACGGGAAGTAGACGGATATCAGCCACTGGCCGCGCACGCGCGCCCGGCGGTAGGAGTCGCTGCGCTCGGCGAAGCGGGTGGCACCGGTGTGCTGGCGGCGGAAGGCCTGGACCAGGCGCAGCCCGGCGACGGACTCCTGGAGGTCGGCGTTGACCAGGCTGACCCGGTCGCGGGCGAGCTCGTACGCGGCGACCGACTTGCGGCGGAAGACGAACGTGGCGAGGACCAGCACGGGCAGGGTGGCGAAGACGATCAGCGCGAGTTCGAGGTCGAGGACGAGCAGGGCGATCAGGATGCCGAAGAAGGTCAGGACCGAGACGACGGCGGTGACCAGGCCGGTCTGCAGGAAGCTGGAGAGGGAGTCCACGTCGGTGGTCATCCGGGTCATGATCTTGCCGGTGAGCTCGCGCTCGTAGTAGTCCAGGCCGAGGCGCTGGAGCTGGGCGAAGATCTTGACGCGCAGGGCGTAGAGCACGCGCTCGCCGGTGCGCCCGGTCATCCGGGTCTCGGCGACCTGGGCGGCCCACTGGGCGGTCACGACGGCCAGGGCGAGGGCAGCGGCGGCCCACACCGCGCCGAGGGCGGCCTTCTCCACGCCCTGGTCGATGCCGTGCCGGATCAGCACCGGCAGGAGCAGGCCGGCGCCCGCGTCGAGGGCGACGAGGCCGAGGCTGACGGCGAGCGGGGCCCAGAAGCCGTGCAGCAGCCGGCGCAGGCCGTAGCTCTCCTCGGCCGCCGCGGCCCGCTCCTCGTCCACCTCGGGCCGGTCGTCGGCCGGCGGGAGGGCGGCGACCTGCGCGAGCAGTTCGGGCGTGGCGCCCGGCGGGGGCTCCTCGGCCTTGTCCCGGCGCCGCCACAGCTCGGGGGTCACCCCGTCGGCGACGCGCCGCTTGGCGCTCACCGGCTCGGAGTCGATCTCGGCCTCCAGCTCGATGTCCCGTTCCAGGTCCCGCTCGACGTCCCGTTCGAACTCGGCCATCGAGGGGGCGTCGGGGGTACGCGGGGAGCCGGCGCCGAGGGCCTCGGGGTCGGTCAGCAGCCGCCGGTAGAGGGCCGAGCGGCGCTCCAGCTCCTCGTGCGTGCCGAGGTCGGCGAGCCGGCCGCCGTCGAGCACGGCGATCCGGTCGGCGAGGGCGAGGGTGGAGCGGCGGTGGGCGATCAGGAGGGTGGTGCGGCCGGCCATGACGGCGCGCAGCGCCTCGTGGATCTCGTGCTCGACGCGGGCGTCGACGGCGGAGGTGGCGTCGTCGAGGAGGAGCAGCCGGGGGTCGGTGAGGAGGGCGCGGGCGAGCGCGATGCGCTGGCGCTGGCCGCCGGAGAGGGTCAGGCCCTGCTCCCCGACCTTGGTGTCGTAGCCGTCGGGAAGCACCTGGATGAACGATTCCGCCTGGGCCGCGCGGGCGGCCTCGCGGATCTCCTCGTCCGTGGCTCCGGGGCGGCCGTAGGCGATGTTGGCCCGGATGGTGTCGGAGAAGAGGAAGGAGTCCTCGGGGACGAGGCCGATGGCGGCGCGCAGGGAGTCGTACGTCAGCTCGCGCACGTCGTGGCCGCCGACGCGGACGGTGCCGTGGTCGGCGTCGTAGAAGCGCGGCAGGAGCAGCGAGACGGTGGACTTGCCGGAGCCGGACGCCCCGACGACGGCGACGGTCTCCCCCTCGGCGAGACGGAGCGAGAACCCGTCGAGGACGGGCCGCTCGGGGTCGTAGCCGAAGCGGACGTCCTCGAACTCGACGGTGGCGGGGGCGTCGGCGGGCAGCTCCCGCGTCCCCTCCCGGATCACCGGCTCGGTGTCGATCAGCTCGAAGACCCGCTCGACGCCGGCCCGGGCCTGCTGGCCGACGGTGAGCACCATGGCGAGCATGCGGACGGGGCCGACGAGCTGGGCGAGGTAGGTGGAGAAGGCGACGAAGGTGCCGAGGGTGATGTGCCCCCGGGTGGCCAGCCAGCCGCCGAGGGCCAGCATGGCGACCTGGCCGAGCGCGGGGACGGCCTGGAGGGCGGGGGTGTAGCGCGAGTTGATCCGGATGGCACGCATCCGCCCGGCGAAGAGCCGGCGCCCGGCCTCGCGGAGCTTGCCGGTCTCCTGCTCCTCCTGCCCGAACCCCTTGACCACGCGGACACCGGTGACGGCCCCGTCGACGACGGTGGCGACGGCGGCGGCCTGGCTCTGCGCGTACCAGGTGGCGGGGAAGAGCTTCTTGCGGCTGCGCTTGGCGATGAACCACAGGGCGGGGGCCATCAGCAGCGCGACGACGGTCAGCAGCGGCGACAGCCAGACCATGACGGCCAGGGATATCCCGAAGAGCAGGAAGTTGCCGATGGTCATGGGCAGCATGAACAGCAGGCCCTGGATCAGCTGGAGGTCGCTGGTGGCCCGCCCGACGACCTGCCCGGTCGACAGCTCGTCCTGGCGCCGTCCGTCGAGGCGGGCGATGGTGTCGTACATGTCGGTGCGCAGGTCGTGCTGCACGTCGAGGGCGAGGCGGCCGCCGTAGTACCGGCGTATGTAGGTGAGCACGTAGACCAGCAGGGCGGCGCCGACGAGCAGGCCCGCCCAGGGGCCCATCTCCTTGGTCCGGTCGCCGATGACGTCGTCGATGATGACGCGGGTGACGAGCGGCACGAGCGCCATGACGGCCATGCCGGCCAGTGAGGAGCCCAGCGCGAGCAGCACGTTGAGCCTGTACCGCCAGGTGTAGGCGGCCAGCCGCCTGCCCCAGCCCTGTTTCTCCCCAGCCGCCGTCACGTGGGTGCCTCCCCGTAGGTCCTGTCCTGCCGAGACCCCCAACGCTCCGACCGGCGGATTTCATCCCGCCGCAACAATTCGAACATCCGCCTGCGGCGCCTCCGGCGCACGCGGGGAGCGGCCGGACGGGCTACGCGGGCAGCGGGGATCCCGGGAACGGGTCCTCACTCGTTCGGGCGGCTTCCCGCACTTTCGCCGCCGCCATACACTGGACTGTCTATACGTTCAGCTATATGGAAGACCTTTTCACGGTCGAGATCGAGCCGGAGGTCCGGCTGTGGCTCATGAACCTGTCGGACGCCGACTACCTGGTGGCGGAGCACGCCGTGGGACTCCTCGTCGACGCTCCGACCACACTCGGGGAACCGTACTCACGGCACTTGGGAGGCGGCGTCCGCGAGCTGCGCTTCATACTCGGCCACAACCGCGAGGCGGTGCGCCTCTCGTACCGCCTCGCTCCTCACCGGAGGATCGTGCTTCTGACCGTCTTCAGGAAGACGAAGCAGCGCGAAGTCGCAGAAGTGGATCGGGCCGTACGCGCGGGCCGGGTGTGCGAGTCCTCCCATGGGCCGGCGGTCGACGTGTATACCCGTGACGTCTAGAAGGGAGAACGCCATGGTCAGCCACGCTCAGTGGAAGCTCTCGCGGGACAGGAAGGTGGCACAGGGCCTGGCCGAGTCCGCCGAGACCGCACGGCAGAGGGAGGAGATCCGGCTCGCCTTCGAGCTCGGGCAGGCGGTGTACGACCGTCGCAGCGAGCTCGGGATCTCGCAGACCGAGCTCGCGCGCCGGGCAGGGATGACACAACCCCAGGTGTCGAAGCTGGAGCTGGGCGGGACCGTACCGACGGTGCCTCTGCTGGCACGGCTCGCTCGGGCCATGGAGTCCGAGCTGACCCTCAAGCTGGTCGGGGAGACGTCCCACGTGGTCTTCGCGGCCCAGCATCACGAGGCCGCCTAGCCCAGGTGGGTCGGGGCGAACATCCTGAGGGTGGCCGGGAGGACCAGGACCGAGGGGCCGGGGGTGGCGAGGGCGGCGGCGAGGTCCTCGCGGAGGGTGGCCGGGGTGGTGGTGGAGGCCGGGACGCCGAAGGAGGCTGCCAGGGCCGTGAAGTCGGGGCGGGTGAGCTCGGTGCCGGTGGTGCGGCCGTCGTAGGCGTCCGTCATGTACTCGCGCAGGATGCCGTAGCCGCCGTCGTCCACGATCAGCCAGGTGACGTCCAGGCCGTACTGCTTCGCGGTGGCGAGCTCGGAGACGGAGTACATCGCGCCGCCGTCGCCGGAGACGGCGAGGACCGGGGTGCCGGGCTCGGCGAGGGCCGCTCCGAGGGCCGCCGGGAAGGCGTAGCCGAGGCCGCCGGCGCCCTGGGCCGAGTGCATGGTGTTGGGGTGCTTCGCGTCGAACGCGGACCAGGCCCAGTAGGCGAGGATCGTCATGTCCCAGAAGGACGGGGAGCGGGCCGGGAGGGCGGACCTGATCGAGGTCAGGAGCTCCTGTTCCAGGGCGAGGTCCTGGGTGGCCAGGCGGGCGGCGATGTCGGCGAGCACCGCGCGGACCCGGGCGGGGGCGTCCTCGTCCTCGCGGGGCCCGACCGTCTCCAGGAGGGCCTGGAGGGCCAGGCGGGCGTCGGCGTGGATGCCCAGTGCCGGGTGGTTCGACTCCAGCTTGCCGAGGTCCGCCTCGATCTGGACGACCCGGCCGGTGGGGAAGAACGTGTGGTAGTTGGAGCTGAGTTCACCCAGGCCCGAGCCGACGACGAGCAGGACGTCGGCGTCCTCCAGGAAGTCCGTCATGTGGCGGTCCTCCAGCCAGGACTGGAGGGAGAGCGGGTGGTTCCAGGGGAAGGCGCCCTTGCCGCCGAAGGTGGTGACGACGGGCGCGTTCAGGCGTTCCGCGAGCTGCCTGAGCTTGCCGGCGGCGTCCGCGCGGATGACGCCGCCGCCCGCGATGATCACGGGGCGGGCGGCCCGGGACAGCCAGTGCGCCGCCAGCGCGGTCAGCTCCGGGCGCGGAGCCGGTTCGTGCGGGCTCGCGTCCATGCCCGTGACCTGCGGGATGACCGTCTCCGCCCGGAGCACGTCCTCGGGGATCTCCACCCAGACGGGGCCGTGCGGGGCGGTGAGGGCCGACTCCCAGGCCTCGGCGACGACGGAGGGGATCTGGGAGGGGGTGCGGGCGGTGTGGACGGACTTCACCACGTCGCGGAAGGACGCGGACTGCTCGCGCAGCTCGTGCAGGTGGCCGCGCCGGCCTCCGCCCAGGCCCGGGGACGGGACCTGGGAGGAGATGGCGAGGACGGGCGCGGAGGCGGCGGCCGCCTCCGCCAGGGCCGGCAGGGACATGAGCGCGCCGGGGCCCGTGGACAGCAGCAGCGGGACCGCCTCGCCGGTGAGGCGGCCGTAGGCGTCGGCGGCGAAGCCCGCGTTGTTCTCCGTCCGCAGGCCGACCAGGCGCAGGTCGGAGCGGCCGACGGCGTCGAAGAGGGCCAGCGCGTGCTGCCCCGGCAGACCGAAGACGGTGGTCGCGCCGAGGCCGCGCAGCGTCTCCACGACCAGGTCCCCGCCCGTACGGCCCGGCGGCGGGGCCAGGGCGGCCGCCGTCTGGGCGTCGGTGGGGCGGAGAACCAGGTCGTGGTCGTGCGTCACGTGCTTGCGTGCCCTTCGTGCGGTGCCGTCCGGGCCGCCGTGGTCGCCTCGCCGGTGGTGCGCCGGGTGTTACTTCGCCTTCGAGGCGGCGATCTGGCGGCTCATGATCGTGGTGAGCTCGTACGCGGTGTGCGAGGCCGCGACCGAGGTGATCTCGGCGTGATCGTACGCCGGGGCGACCTCGACCACGTCGGCGGAAACCAGGTTGCAGGACGACAGACCGCGGATGATCTCCAGCAGCTCGCGGGAGGTCATGCCGCCCGCCTCGGGCGTGCCGGTGCCGGGCGCGTGCGCCGGGTCCAGGACGTCGATGTCGATGGAGATGTACAGCGGGCGGTCGCCGATGCGCTGGCGCAGCTGGTCGGCGATCTCGTCGGCGCCGCGGCGGTAGACGTCCGCCGAGGTCACGATGCCGAAGCCCATCTTGGCGTCGTCGTCCAGGTCCTGCTTGCCGTAGAGCGGGCCGCGGGTACCGACGTGGGAGAGGGCCTCGGTGTCGAGGATGCCCTCCTCGACGGCGCGGCGGAACGGGGTGCCGTGGGTGTACTCGGCGCCGAAATAGGTGTCCCAGGTGTCCAGGTGGGCGTCGAAGTGCAGCAGGGCGACCGGGCCGTGCTTCTTCGCGACCGAGCGCAGGAGGGGGAGGGCGATGGTGTGGTCGCCGCCGAGGGTCATCAGGCGGGAGCCGCCCGCGAGGAGCTCGTCGGCGGCGGCCTCGACCGTCTCGACGGCCTCGTTGATGTTGAAGGGGTTCACCGCGATGTCGCCGGCGTCCGCGACCTGCGCGAGGGCGAACGGGGAGGCGTCCTGTGCCGGGTTGTACGGGCGCAGCAGGCGCGAGGCCTCGCGGATGGCGTTGCCGCCGAAGCGGGCGCCGGGGCGGTAGGAGACACCGGAGTCGAAGGGCACGCCGACGACGGCGACGTCGGCGGAACCGACCTCGTCCAGGCGGGGCAGGCGGGCGAAGGTCGCCGGACCGGCGTAGCGCGGGATCCGGGAGGAGTCGACGGGGCCGCGCGGCGTCTGCTCGGTGCTCATGGGGGGTGCCCTTCTGGTGGTCCTGCTGGTGCGGTCTTTCGAGCGTAAGCGTGCCGCGCGGAGGGAGGGAGGGTACGTTTCATCCATCTGGCCGCGCTGAAATGTACGGAGTATCCATGGCCGATCTCCCGGTTCCCCCGCCGGTCCCCCCGCATCCCGGCACCGGGCCCCGGGCGTCGGCCTCGGCACCCGCCGGGGAGCCGATGACGCCGCCCGTGGGGCTGGCGGGGCTGCTCGGGGAGCGGGGGCTCGGGCTGCGGCACCTCGCGGGCCCGGGGGTGGCGGAGGTGCACGGGGTCCACGCCTCCGAGATGGCGGACCCGTCCCCGTACCTGCTGGGAGGCGAGCTGCTGCTGACGGCCGGGGCCGCGCTGACGGAGGACGGGGCCGCCGCCTACGTGCACCGGCTCGCCCGCGCCGGGGCCGCCGCGCTCGGCTTCGGCGTGACCCCCGTGCACGCGGTGGTGCCGCACGGTCTGGCCGAGGCGTGCGAGCGGTACGGGCTGCCGCTCGTCGAGGTCCCGCCGGGGACCCCGTTCACGGCCGTCGCCCGCAGCGTCGGGCGCCTGATGGCGGAGGCCCGCACCCGTGAGCTCCGCCGCGTCACCGAAGCCCAGCAGTCCCTCGCGTCGGCCGCCGCCCGCCCGGACCCGGTCCCGGCGGTCCTGTCCCGCCTGGCGGCGAGCCTGGGCGGCTGGGCGGCCCTGTGGGGGCCGGAGGGCGGAGCGGGAACGGCCGCCGGGGCGGGGCCCGGAGCCGGAGCGGCCGGCCGGCCTCCGACGGCCGGGGCGCCGGGGGCCGGGACGCGTCGGGCGGGCTCCCCCGCCGGGGCCGGCACGGCCGGCGGGGGCCGGCCGGGACCGGCACGCCCGGGGGTCGACGAGCGGGCGGGCCCCGCCGGGGCCGGATCCGCCCCGACCCCCGCCGTCCGGCCGGCCAGGGCCACGGCGGGGGCGCAGCCGGACGAGGAGGTGAGGGCGGCGCTGGCGGCGCTGGCCCTGCGGGTGGCCCCGGGGAGCGCGGCCACCGCCACCGACAGCCTCGCCGGCACCCATCTGGCCGCCTACGCGGTGGGCGGCGGGCAGGTGCTGGCCCTGGCCACCCCCGGCCGGGCCCCCGGCGACCACACCATCGCCTCGGTCGGCGCCGTCCTGCTGACCCTGCTCACGGCCGGCGGCCCCGCCGCCGCGGAGGCGGCCGCGCTGACCCGCCTCCTGCTGGACGGCGACCCGGCCGCCGCCCTCGGCCCGGGCCCCTGGTACGCCGTCCACGCCCGGGGCGGCGGGGACCCGCACGCCTTGGCGGCGGCGCTGGGCACCGTACTGCTGGACCCGCACGGGGACGCCGTACGCCTCCTCACCGACCGGGACCCCGGCCCGCAGCCGGGGTGGCGGCTCGGCGTGAGCGCACCGGCCGCCCCGGCGCGGCTGCGCACGGCCGACGCCCAGGCCCGCCGCGCCCTGTCCCGCGCCGAGGCCGCCCGTACCCCGCTGGCCCGCCACACGGACCCCGGTGTCACGGGCCTGGTCGGCGAGGCGGAGGCCCGCGCCCACGCCGAGGCGCTGCTGGGGCCCCTCCCCCCGGCGCTGCGGGAGACCCTGCGCGCCTGGCTGGCCCACCACGGCAGCTGGGACCGTACGGCGGCGGCGCTGGGGGTCCACCGGAACACGGTCCGCCAGCGGATGGCACGGTGCACGGCCCTGCTGGGCGACGCCGACCTGGACGACGCGGACACCCGCATGGAGCTGTGGTTCGCGCTGCGGTGGCTCGGTCCCGCGCCGGAGGGGCCGGCGGAACCCCTCGGCTGAGGCGGGTCCGGCCGTCGGGCCTACGACGGAGTCAGCGTGCAGCGGCCGTCCTCGCAGGAGCGCCGCAGGCGGCCTCTGGAGAGGGTCTGCACCAGGCCGACCGCCCAGCACATCGGGCAGCCGCGCAGCGCGAGCAGGCCGGCGGGCAGGAGGGCCAGGCTCACCGGCCAGGCGTACGGCAGGAGGGCGACGGCCGAGGCGAGCGAGCCGAAGCCCAGCACGCCGCGCACCAGGTGCCTCGGCAGGGAGGCGCTCGCGAAGTCGGGGCGGCCGTCGGCCGTCGTCGCCGTCTTCGTCGCGGTCATCGTCGCGGTCATCGGTCGTTCCCTTCGGGAGCCGGGTCGGGCGGGGTGAGGAGGGCGGTGCGGACCGTGGCGCGGGCCCGGTGGAGGCGGGACTTCATCGCCGCCGTGCTGAGGCCCAGGGCGTCGGCGACCACGCGGCCGCTGTGGCCCTGGACGTCCCGCATGATCAGCACCCGCCGCTGGTCGGCCGGGAGGGCCGCGACCGCCGCCGCCACCCGGCCCGCCTCCAGGCGGCGCAGCGCCTCGTCCTCCGCCGAGTCCGCCGGGGTGTCCGGGGCCGGGGGGTGCTCCCGGTCGCGGACGACGGCGCGGGCGCGCCGCAGGCACTCGTTGCGGACGATGCGGAACATCCACGAGGCCAGCGCGCCGGAGGCCCGCAGCATGCCGATCTTGCGGTACAGGATGATCAGGGCCTCCTGCGCCGCGTCCTCGGCGTCCTCCGGGGTCGCGCACAGGGAGCGGGCGAAGCGCCGTACGTTCGGGTGCGAGCCCGAGACCAGCGCGGTGATCGAGTCGAGGTCACCGCGCTGGGCTTCGGCGATCAGGCGTGCGCCGGGCCAGTCAGCCACGCGCGCGCCTCCGCTTCAGGACGAGCACGCACGTGCAGAGCAGCACCGCGCCCGCTGCGATGGCGATACCGATGATCATGGCGACCTCCAGGCCCCGTTCCGTACCGCGGCCGTCGCGGTACGGGGATAAGAGACGCGGGCCCGCGGAAAGGATTCACCGCCGGTCGGCCGAGTCTGGACAGGATCGACAACCCGCCGGTAACTTAGGTATGAGCAAGCGCTTAGACATAAGCGGCGGACTGCCGCGACGAAGGGAGCCGGCCGTGCGCCGTACGGTGTTCAACGAGGACCACGAGGCGTTCCGCGAGACCCTCCGCGCCTTCATCGAGGCCGAGGTCGTCCCGGTCTACGACGAGTGGTTCCAGGCCGGCCAGGCGCCGCGCGACTTCTACTACAAGCTCGGCGAGCTGGGCATCTTCGGCATCAACGTCCCCGAGGAGTTCGGCGGCGCGGGCCTGGACACCCACAAGTTCGAGGCCGTCCTGTACGAGGAGACCTCCCGCGCCGGCGTGAACTTCGGCGGCTCCGGCGTGCACGTGCTGCTCGCCCTGCCCTACATCAAGATGCTCGCCACCGACGAGCAGAAGAAGCGCTTCCTGCCGAAGTTCGTCTCCGGCGAGGAGATGTGGGCGCTGGCCATGACCGAGCCGGGCACCGGTTCCGACGTCGCGGGCATGAAGACCACCGCGAAGCTCTCCGAGGACGGCACCCACTACGTCCTCAACGGCTCCAAGACCTTCATCACCGGTGGCGTCCACGCCGACCGCGTGAT
Source organism: Streptomyces racemochromogenes (assembly GCF_044129415.1). Classification (GTDB taxonomy): domain Bacteria; phylum Actinomycetota; class Actinomycetes; order Streptomycetales; family Streptomycetaceae; genus Streptomyces; species Streptomyces racemochromogenes_A. Next base: position 25,162 of record NZ_JBBDHD010000042.1, on the reverse strand, counting down.
CGTCTGCGCCCGTACCTCCGCCCCGAGCGAGGACGACCGCCGCTTCGGCATCTCCCTGTTCGCCGTGGACACCAAGTCCGAGGGCTACTCCATCGGCCGCAAGCTCGACAAGCTGGGTCTGAAGACCTCCGACACCGCCGAGCTGGCCTTCGTCGACGTCAAGGTGCCGGTCGAGGACCTGCTCGGCGAGGAGGGCAAGGGCTTCTACTACCTGGGCCACAACCTGGCCTCCGAGCGCTGGGGCATCGCCTTCGGCGCGTACGCCCAGGCCGCCGCGGCCGTCCGGTTCGCCCAGCAGTACGTCACCGACCGCACGGTCTTCGGCAAGCCGGTCGCGCACTTCCAGAACACCAAGTTCGAGCTGGCCGCCTGCCAGGCCGAGGTGGACGCCGCCCAGGCGGTCGCCGACCGCGCGCTGGAGGCCCTGGACGCGGGCGAGCTGACGCCGGCCGAGGCCGCCTCCGCGAAGCTGTTCTGCACCGAGGTCGCCCACCGCGTGATCGACCGCTGCCTCCAGCTGCACGGCGGCTACGGCTACATGAACGAGTACCCGATCGCCCGCCTGTACGCGGACAACCGCGTCAACCGCATCTACGGCGGCACCAGCGAGATCATGAAGTCGATCATCGCCAAGTCGATGGGCCTGTAAGTCCCGTTGGCCGAGTCCGACAACAGCGCGGCGCTCACCGCCCTCCTCGATCTGCTCGACCTGGAGCAGATCGAGGAGAACATCTTCCGGGGGACCAGCCGCCCTTCGCTGGTCCCGCGCGTCTTCGGCGGGCAGGTCGCGGCCCAGGCACTGGTCGCGGCCGGCCGCACCGTGCCCGGGGACCGCACGGCGCACTCGCTGCACTCGTACTTCCTGCGCACGGGCGACCCGGGCGCGCCCATCGTCTACACCGTCGACCGGATCCGCGACGGGCGTTCGTTCACCACGCGGCGGGTCGTCGCCGTGCAGCACGGGCAGCCGATCTTCCACCTGTCGGCCTCGTTCCAGGTGGACGAGGAGGGGCTCGACCACCAGATCCCCATGCCCGACGCGCCCGATCCGGAGACCCTGCCGACGGCCGCCGAGGCCCTGCCCGCCTACCGGGAACTGTTCCGGGACCCGGGCACGGTGGAGCGGCTGCTGGAAGCGCGCGGCGCGGTGGACCTGCGGTACGCGACGACGCCCCCGTGGGGGTCGATCGGCGAGCCGGTGGAGCCGCGCTCACAGGTGTGGTTCCGTACCGCGGGGAAGCTGGACAGCGCGGACCCGCTGCTGCACACGTGCCTGGCCACGTACGTCTCGGACATGACCCTGCTGGACTCGGTGCTGCTCGCGCACGGGCGCGGCGGCTGGGCGGTGGGCGACGTGGTCGGGGCCTCCCTGGACCACGCGATGTGGTTCCACCGGCCGCTGCGGGCGGACGAGTGGCTGCTGTACGACCAGGACTCCCCCACCTCGCACGGCGGGCGGGGGCTGGGCCAGGCCCGGATCTGGACCCGGGACGGCCGGCTGGCCGTCACCGTGATCCAGGAGGGCGTGGTCCGCGTACCGCGCGCCTGACCGAAGCGTCACCGAAGGCCCCCGGACCCGGTCCGGGGGCCTTCGGCGTCCCCTACTCCTTCGGGCGGGCCTTGAGCTTCGCCCAGACCGCCTCCAGCGCGGCGATGTCCCCGTCGTCGAGCAGGTCGTCGAAGACCTCGGCGAGGGCCTCCCGGCGGGTGGCGTCGGCCTCGGCGTAGAGCCGGCGGCCGGCCTCGGTGAGGGCGATGCGCACCGAGCGGGCGTCGGTCGGGGAGGGTATGCGCTCGATCAGCCCGCGGGCCTGGAGCGAGTCGGCGACGCGCGAGACCTGGCTGCGGCTGAGCAGGGTCATCGCCCCCAGGTCGGAGGCGGCCACGGGCTCGGGCTGGGCCTGGAGCCACAGCATGACCTCGAACCAGGAGAGCGGGAGGTCGTGGCGGCGCGCGAGGGCCTGGTCGACGCGGGCGCTGAGCGTGGACCCGGCCCAGACGAGGCCGTAGAAGGCGTGGTCGCGGGCGGTGAGGTCGCCGAGGGTGAGGTTGTTCTTCGCCATACCGGCAGGGTACCCGGGTTGCGTGCACACACACGGAAAGATAATGTGTGCGTGCACACGCACTTAATCACCCTCCACCCCCGGGAGCCCCACATGACCGGCCACACCCCCCGTACCGTCCTCATCACCGGAACCTCCACCGGCATCGGCCTGGCCGCCGCCGTCGCGGCCGCCCGGGCCGGCTGGCACACCGTGGCCACGATGCGGGACACCGGCCGGGCCGGGGCCCTCATGGACGCCGCCCGGGAGGCCGGGGTGCAGGACCTCGTCCAGGTCAAGCCGCTGGACGTCACCGATGCCGCCGCGGTGGAGGCCTGCGTGGCCGAGATCGTCGCCGAGCACGGGCGGCTGGACGCCGTCGTGAACAACGCGGGGGCCGGGTTCGTGGGCACCGTCGAGCAGAACGGCATGGCGGCGGTGCGGGCCTCGATGGAGGTCAACTACTTCGGCGTCGTGGAGCTGACCCGCGCGGCCCTGCCGCACCTGCGGGCCTCGGGCGGCCGGGTGATCACCGTGACGAGTGTCGGCGGCGTGGTGGGGCAGCCGTTCAACGAGGCGTACTGCGCGGCGAAGTTCGCCGTCGAGGGGTTCATGGAGTCGCTGGCGCCGGTCGCGGCGACGGTGGGGGTGCAGGTGGCCCTGGTCGAGCCGGGGGCCGTGACGAGCGAGTTCGTCGCGAGCCAGCTGGACTACGTGACGGAGCTGCTGTCCACGGCCGGGCCGTACACGGCGACGCTCCAGGCGTACGTAGACCGCACGCAGAAGTCCTACGGGGTCGCCCAGACCCCGGCGGAGGCCGCCGCACCGATCGTGGAGCTGCTGGGGGCCGAGCGGATGCCGCTGCGCGTGCAGACGTCGGACTGGGCGCGGGAGTTCGTCGCCGCCAAGCTGACCGACCTCGACGGCTCGGCCGTCCAGGCGATGACCTCGTCCTGGCTCGCCTGACGGGTCCGCCGCGGCGCGGGGCGGGCCCCCGCCCGCCGTTCGACCGTTCCCCGGGGCACGCCGCGGACCCCGTGCTTGCGCTGCGCGCCCGTCGCCTCGCACGCCGGCGGGGCCGTACCCGGCCTCGCCGGCGTGCGGGGCGGCGGCTAGCCGATGCCCGCCGCGGCGAGGAGGTAGGCGACCATCGGGTCGTAGAAGCGGGGGTCGCGGACGTGGTCGTCCAGGGGGACCGCCACCTGGAGGGTGCCCTCCGCCTCCGCGAGGAACAGCGCGGGGTCGTTGCAGTCGGCGTAGCCCACCGCGTCCAGCCCCCGCTGCGCCGCGCAGCCCGCCCAGCCGTGGTCGGCCACGACCAGGTCCGGCTGGGGGCGGCCGTCGTTCGCGAGGGCGTCGAGGATCGCGGCCATCGGCGCCGGGGAGTGGGTGTGCCACAGGGTCGCGCCCCGCTCCAGGACCGCCACGTCGGCGAACTGCCACACCGAGCCCTCGTCGGCGAAGAGCCCCGCCGGGATCCGGACGATCTCGCAGCCCGCGGCCCGCAGCGCGTCGGCCGTGGCGCGGTGGACGTCCAGGAGCCCGCCCGGGTGGCCGGTGGCGAACAGCACGCTCTGCCGGTCCAGGGCGGCCTTCCGCAGGCGGGCCGCCATCCGGTCGAGGCCCGCGACCGTCAGCTCCGGGTCGATGGTGTCCTGCCCGGCCCGGTGCGCGGGGTCGTCGACGACGCCGACGCGCTCGGCCATCACGGCCAGGACGTCCTGCTCGTCCGCCCAGCGGTCGCCGAGCTCCAGGCCCAGCCAGTAGTGCCGGTCGCCGTTGGCGAGCTTGCGGTAGTGGGAGAGGTTGTTCTCGCGCGGGGTCGCCACCTGTCCGGCGATGCGCGTGCGCACCAGGTGGTCGATCAGCTCCGCTCGGCTGGGGGCGGCGGGGGGCTCTATGGGCTCTGTCGGCTTCGGCATGCGGCCCATTCTGCCGTCGGCCGGCCCGATCCGTCCGTTCCACCGAGCCGCCCTCAAGCCCTCGCGCCGGCCGGGGCCCGGGCCGCGGCCCCGCTTCACCCCGACAGCGCCCCGAAGGACCCGTGCGCGAGCCGGCGCAGCAGCGACTCCGTCGCCTCCCGGCTCAGCGCCCCCAGGTGGGGGGTGGAGTTCAGCAGGCCGAACACCGCGTGCACGGCGACCCGTACCTCCGCCTCCCCCACCTCGGGGTGCAGCTCGCGCACGACGGCCACCCACAGTTCGACGTACTGGCGCTGGAGCTGCCGGACGAGCTTGCGGTCCTCGTCGCGCAGCCGGTCGAGCTCCCGGTCGTGCAGGGTGATCAGCGCCCGATCGTCCAGCGCGAAGTCGATGTGCCCCTCGACCAGGGAGGCGAGCAGCGCGCGCGGGTCGTCCGCGGCCTCCTCGACGCGGCGGCGGCCGCCCGTCAGCAGCCGCTCGCTGATCCCGACGAGCAGCTCGGCCAGCATCGCGTCCTTGCCGGCGAAGTGCCGGTAGAGGCCCGGGCCGCTGATGCCGACCGCGGCCCCTATCTCGTCCACGCCCACGCCGTGGAAGCCGCGCTCCGCGAAAAGACGAGCGGCCTCGCGGAGGATCTGCTCGCGGCGGGTCGGGGTGGCAGCTCTGGTGCTCATGGGAATCCATTCTAGACAGGGCGGTTAGCGCTCGTTAACCTTTGACCCACACGCGTTAACGGTCATTAACACAGCAGGTACCGAGCAAGGGAGCTCGACCGATGCAGCAGGCACCAGTGCTGACGAGCGCCGCGGACCCGGCGTCCGAGGCCTGGCGGACCAATGAGGCCGCCCACCGCGAGCTCGCCGAGGGCCTGCGCGCCCGGCTGGACGCGGCCCGCCTCGGCGGCGGCGAGAAGGCCCGCGCCCGCCACACCGCGCGCGGCAAGCTCCTGCCCCGCGACCGCGTCGACACCCTCCTCGACCCCGGGTCCCCCTTCCTGGAGCTGGCCCCGCTGGCCGCCGAGGGGATGTACGGGGGCGCGGCCCCGGCCGCCGGCGTGATCGCGGGCATCGGCCGGGTCAGCGGCCGCGAGTGCGTGATCGTCGCCAACGACGCCACCGTCAAGGGCGGCACCTACTACCCGATGACGGTCAAGAAGCACCTGCGGGCGCAGGAGGTGGCGCTGGAGAACCGGCTCCCCTGCCTGTACCTGGTCGACTCCGGCGGCGCCTTCCTGCCCATGCAGGACGAGGTCTTCCCCGACCGGGAGCACTTCGGCCGGATCTTCTACAACCAGGCCCGCATGTCCGGCGCCGGCATCCCGCAGATCGCGGCCGTCCTCGGCTCCTGCACGGCGGGCGGGGCGTACGTCCCGGCGATGAGCGACGAGGCCGTCATCGTGCGCGGCCAGGGCACGATCTTCCTCGGCGGCCCGCCGCTGGTGAAGGCCGCCACCGGCGAGGTGGTCACGGCCGAGGAGCTCGGCGGCGGCGAGGTGCACTCGCGCACCTCCGGCGTGACCGACCACCTCGCGGAGGACGACGCGCACGCGCTGCGGATCGTACGGAACATCGTGGCGACCCTGCCCGAGCGCGGGGCCCTGCCCTGGTCGGTCGAGCCGGCCGAGGAGCCGAAGGTGGACCCGTACGGGCTCTACGGCGCGGTCCCCGTCGACTCCCGCACCCCCTACGACGCCCGCGAGATCATCGCCCGCGTCGTGGACGGCTCCCGCTTCCAGGAGTTCAAGGCGGAGTTCGGGCAGACCCTGGTCACCGGGTTCGCCCGGATCCACGGCCACCCCGTCGGCATCATCGCCAACAACGGCATCCTCTTCTCCGAGTCCGCGCAGAAGGGCGCCCACTTCATCGAGCTGTGCGACCAGCGCGGCGTCCCGCTCCTGTTCCTCCAGAACATCTCGGGCTTCATGGTCGGCCGCGACTACGAGGCGGGCGGCATCGCCAAGCACGGCGCGAAGATGGTCACCGCCGTCGCGTGCGCCCGGGTCCCGAAGCTGACGGTCGTGGTCGGCGGCTCGTACGGCGCGGGCAACTACTCGATGTGCGGCCGGGCGTACTCGCCGCGCTTCCTGTGGATGTGGCCCAACGCCAAGATCTCCGTCATGGGCGGCGAGCAGGCCGCCTCCGTCCTCGCCACGGTCAAGCGCGACCAGATCGAGGGTGCGGGGCAGGAGTGGCCCGCCGAGGACGAGGAGGCCTTCAAGGCCCCGGTCCGCGCGCAGTACGAGGAGCAGGGCAACGCCTACTACGCCACCGCGCGGCTGTGGGACGACGGGGTCATCGACCCCCTGGAGACCCGGCAGGTGCTGGGCCTGGCCCTGACCGCGTGCGCGAACGCCCCGCTCGGCGAGCGCGGCTACGGCATCTTCCGCATGTGACCCGTGACTTGTGACGTGAGGACCTCACTGATGTTCAGCACTGTTCTGGTGGCGAACCGGGGCGAGATCGCCGTACGGGTCATCCGCACCCTGCGGGAGCTCGGGATCCGGTCCGTGGCCGTCTTCAGCGACGCCGACGCGGACGCCCGGCACGTACGGGAGGCCGACACGGCCGTCCGGATCGGCCCGGCGGCGGCCGCCGAGAGCTACCTGTCGGTCGGGAAGCTGCTCGACGCAGCCCGGCGCACGGGGGCCGAGGCGGTCCACCCCGGCTACGGCTTCCTCGCGGAGAACGCGGCCTTCGCGCAGGCCTGCGCGGAGGCGGGGCTGGCCTTCATCGGTCCGCCCGCCTCGGCGATCTCCCTGATGGGCGACAAGATCCGGGCCAAGGAGACGGTGAGGGCCGCCGGGGTGCCGGTCGTGCCCGGGTCGTCCGGGAGCGGGCTGTCGGACGCCGAACTGGTCGAGGCCGCCGAGAAGATCGGCATGCCGGTGCTGCTGAAGCCCTCGGCGGGCGGCGGCGGCAAGGGCATGCGGCTGGTCCGGGACGCGGGCCTGCTCGCGGACGAGATCGCGGCGGCCCGGCGCGAGGCGCGCTCCTCCTTCGGGGACGACACCCTGCTGGTGGAGCGGTGGGTGGACCGGCCGCGGCACATCGAGATCCAGGTGCTGGCCGACGCCCACGGCAACGTGGTGCACCTGGGCGAGCGCGAGTGCTCGCTCCAGCGGCGCCACCAGAAGGTCATCGAGGAGGCCCCGTCGGTCCTGCTGACCCCGGAGATCCGGGCGGCGATGGGCGCGGCGGCGGTGGAGGCGGCGCGTTCCTGCGGGTACGTCGGCGCGGGCACGGTGGAGTTCATCGTGCCGGGCGGGGACCCGTCCTCGTACTACTTCATGGAGATGAACACCCGCCTCCAGGTGGAGCACCCCGTCACCGAGCTGATCACCGGGCTGGACCTGGTGGAGCAGCAGCTGCGGGTGGCCGCGGGGGCGGAACTGGGCTTCGGCCAGGAGGACGTCCGGCTGACCGGGCACGCGATCGAGGCCCGCGTCTGCGCGGAGGACCCGGCGCGCGGGTTCCTGCCGTCCGGCGGCACGGTGCTGGCGCTGTCCGAGCCGTCGGGCGGTGCGGTACGGACGGACTCCGGTCTGGTGGCCGGGGTGGACACGGGCTCCACGTACGACCCGATGCTGTCGAAGGTGATCGTCCACGGCCCCGACCGGGAGACGGCCCTGCGGATGCTGCGCGGGGCCCTCGCGGACACGGTGATCCTGGGCGTCCAGACCAACGCCGGGTTCCTGCGGAGGCTGCTGGCCCACCCGGACGTGGTGTCGGGGAACCTGGACACGGGCCTGGTCGAGCGCGACCTGCCGTCCCTCCTCCCGGAGGGGGTCCCGGACGAGGTGTACGCCGCGGCCGCGCTGCTGGCGGCCTCCGCCCCGGACCCCGCGCCCCAAGCTCCCCCGGCTACCGCTGGGAGGGGCCCCGAGGCGGGGCTCAATTCGGCCGGCGCCTGGGCGGACCCGTTCTCCGCCGGCAACGGCTGGCGGCTCGGGGGCACCCCGGCCTGGACGGTCCACCACTTCCGCCTCCCGGGCCAGGACCCGGTCACGGTCCGCACCCGCCGGCGGGGCACGGAGCAGGAGATCCTCCTCGACGCGCCCGCAGCCGACAGCGGCGCCGCACCGAACTCGGCCTCGCCTGGGGGTACCCCCGGACGGAGTCTGGGGGAGATTGAGGCGCGGGGTCTGGGGCAGAGCCCCAGGACGCCGGCCCGCGGCCGCGTCCTCGACCTCAGCCACGGCCGGGTCACCGTCGAACTGGACGGCGTCACGCACCGGTTCAGCCACGCCACCTCCCCGGAGGGGACCTGGCTCGGACGGGACGCCGACTCCTGGCACCTCCACCACCACGACCCCGTCACCGCAGCCCTCAGCGGCAGCGGAAGGGCAGGGGCCGACACCCTCGCCGCCCCCATGCCCGGCACCGTCACCGTCGTCAAGGTGGCCGTCGGGGACAAGGTGGCGGCCGGGCAGAGCCTGCTGGTGGTCGAGGCGATGAAGATGGAGCACGTCATCTCCGCCCCGCACGCCGGCACCGTCACCGAACTCGACGTCACCCCCGGTACGACGGTGGCCATGGACCAGGTCCTGGCCGTCGTCACCCCCGACGAGGTCACGGAGGCCGACGCGTGAACGGGCTGCCCATGACCGTCCCGTCGTCCACCGGGCTCCCCCCGCGCGTGAGGATCCACGAGGTCGGCGCCCGCGACGGGCTGCAGAACGAGAAGACGGCCGTCCCCACCGAGGTGAAGGCCGAGTTCATCCGCCGGCTGGCCGCCGCCGGCCTGACCACCGTCGAGGCCACCAGCTTCGTCCACCCCAAGTGGGTGCCCCAGCTGGCGGACGCCGAGCAGCTGTTCCCGCTGCTCTCCGATGTCCCGGCGGAGCTGCCCGTCCTGGTGCCCAACGAGCGCGGCCTCGACCGCGCGCTCGCCCTCGGGGCCACCCGCATCGCGGTGTTCGGCTCGGCCACCGAGACCTTCGCCGCGCGGAACCTCAACCGGACGGTCGCCGAGTCCCTGGCCATGTTCGAGCCCGTCGTGGCCCGCGCCAAGGCTGCCGGGGCGCATGTGCGCGGCTATCTGTCGATGTGCTTCGGCGACCCCTGGGAGGGCGCGGTCCCCGTCCCCCAGGTGGTCCGCGTCGCCAAGGCCCTGCTGGACCTCGGCTGTGACGAGCTGAGCCTCGGCGACACGATCGGCGTCGCCACCCCGGGCCACGTCCAGGCGCTGCTGGGCGAGCTGAACGCGGCGGGCGTGGCCACCGGCCGGATCGGGGTGCACTTCCACGACACCTACGGCCAGGCCCTGTCCAACACCCTCGCCGCGCTCCAGCACGGCGTGACCACGGTCGACGCCTCGGCCGGCGGTCTCGGCGGCTGCCCGTACGCGAAGAGCGCCACCGGGAACCTGGCCACCGAGGACCTGGTGTGGATGCTCGACGGCCTCGGCATCGAGACCGGGGTCGACCTGGCCGCCCTCACCGCCACGAGCGTGTGGATGGCCGAACGGCTGGGCCGTCCCAGCCCCTCCCGTACCGTCCGCGCCCTCTCCCACAAGGAGTAACGAAGCCATGCCCCTCGACCACCGGCTCACCCCCGAGCACGAGGAACTCCGCCGTACCGTCGAGGCGTTCGCGCACGACGTGGTGGCGCCCAAGATCGGCGACCTGTACGAGCGCCACGAGTTCCCGTACGAGATCGTCCGCGAGATGGGCCGCATGGGCCTGTTCGGCCTGCCCTTCCCGGAGGAATACGGCGGCATGGGCGGCGACTACCTCGCCCTCGGCATCGCCCTGGAGGAGCTGGCCCGCGTCGACTCCTCGGTGGCCATCACCCTGGAGGCGGGCGTCTCCCTGGGCGCCATGCCGCTCTACCTCTTCGGCACCGAGGAGCAGAAGCGGGAGTGGCTGCCGAAGCTGTGCTCCGGCGAGGTGCTCGGCGCGTTCGGCCTGACCGAGCCGGGCGCCGGCAGCGACGCGGGCGGCACCCGCACCACCGCCGTCCGCGACGGCGACGAGTGGGTGATCAACGGATCCAAGTGCTTCATCACCAACTCCGGTACGGACATCACCGGCCTGGTCACGGTCACCGCGGTCACCGGCCGCAAGGCGGACGGCCGTCCGGAGATCTCCTCGATCATCGTCCCGTCCGGCACCCCCGGCTTCACGGTCGCGGCCCCGTACTCCAAGGTCGGCTGGAACTCCTCGGACACCCGCGAGCTGTCCTTCGACGAGGTCCGGGTGCCGGTCGCCAACCTGGTGGGCCAGGAGGGCCGCGGCTACGCCCAGTTCCTGCGGATCCTCGACGAGGGCCGCATCGCCATCGCGGCGCTGGCCACCGGCCTGGCCCAGGGCTGTGTGGACGAGTCGGTGAAGTACGCCAAGGAGCGGCAGGCCTTCGGCAAGCCGATCGGCGACAACCAGGCCATCCAGTTCAAGCTGGCCGACATGGAGACGCGCGCCCACATGGCCCGCCTGGGCTGGCGGGACGCGGCCTCGCGGCTGGTGGCGGGCGAACCGTTCAAGAAGGAGGCGGCCATCGCGAAGCTGTACTCCTCCACGGTCGCCGTCGACAACGCCCGTGACGCCACGCAGATCCACGGCGGCTACGGGTTCATGAACGAGTACCCGGTGGCCCGTATGTGGCGGGACTCGAAGATCCTGGAGATCGGCGAGGGCACGAGCGAGGTCCAGCGCATGCTCATCGCCCGCGAACTGGGCTTCGCCGGCTGATCCGGCACCGCTCCCCGCACCTCCCCGTACGACGGCCCGCGCCCACCGGCGCGGGCCGTCGCGCGTTCGTGCGCCCGTGCGCCCCCGGAAGAAGTTAGGACTGCCTTACCGCTTTTGGCCAAGGTTAGGCTAACCTTCCCTCCGAACGGCCCACCCTCGCAGCCGCCCTGCACGCACGAAAGCGGAACCGACATGCCCAAGCCCAGCCCGACCCTCCTCTCCCGCCGCGGCCTCATCGCGGCCGGCGGCGCCCTCGGCCTCGTCGCCGCCCTCACCGCGTGCGGCGGCAGCGACAAGGCGAAGGACGGGGCGGGCGACCAGGGCTCCTCCGCCGCGTCGGGCTCCTGGAGCTTCAAGGACGACCTGGGCAAGACCGCCACCGCCAAGTCCACGCCGAAGAACATCGTGGCCTACACCGGCACCGCCGCCGCGCTCTACGACTACGGCGTCCAGGTCAAGGGCGTCTTCGGCCCGACCAGGCTGGCGGACGGCAAGCCCGACCCGATGGCCGGCACGATGGACATCTCCAAGGTGGAGATCCTCGGCAACGTCTACGACGAGTTCAACGTCGAGAAGTACGCGGCCCTGCGGCCCGACCTCCTCGCGACCAACACCTGGGACGGCTCGTACTGGTACGTGCCCGAGGCCTCCAAGGACAAGATCCTCAAGCTGGCCCCGGCCGCCGCCATCGGCGTGGGCGACAAGGTGTCCATGGACAAGGCCCTGGAGCGGACGGCGGACCTCGCCAAGTCCCTCGGCGCCGACCTGAACACCAAGAAGAGCGCCGACGCGAAGGCGCGCTTCGACGCCGCCTCCGCCAAGGTCCGCGAGGCCGTCAAGGCCAACCCGGGCGTCAAGGTCCTCGTCGGCTCCGGCTCCGACCAGATGTTCTACGTCTCCACCCCGAAGACCTCCGCGGACCTGAAGTACTTCGAGTCCCTCGGCGTCGAGTTCGTCACCCCGGACCAGGACAAGCTGGACCCGCAGGGCTTCTTCGAGAGCCTGAGCTGGGAGAACGCCGGCAAGTACAAGGCCGACGTCATCCTCCTCGACAACCGCACCCAGGCCCTCCAGCCGGAGGCCCTGAAGGCCAAGCCGACCTGGAACGAGCTTCCGGCGGTCAAGGCCGGCCAGGTCGCGCCGCGCGTGACCGAGCCGATCTACTCGTACGAGAAGTGCGCGCAGCTGCTGGAAGACCTCGCCAAGACCATCCAGAACGCCAAGAAGCTCGGCTGACCCGGTAACCCAGGGGGGGACCTCCGCATGACCGCCACCGCTTCCGCCGACGCCGCCTCCGGCGCGACCCCGGCCGCCGCGCACTTCCGCTTCTTCACCCTTGAAGTGCTGCGCACGCGCCGCCTCGGCCACTCGTTCCTGCGCGTGACCTTCGGCGGCGAGTCCCTGGCCGGCTTCCGCTCGGGCGGCTACGACCAGAGCCTGTCGCTCTTCCTCCCCGTCGGGGACCGGGAGCACACCGAACTCCCGTCCACCGACGAGGACATCTGGTTCGGTTCCTGGCGCGCGATGCCGGAGGAGGAACGCCCGGTGATGCGCTCGTACACCGTGCGCGAGCAGCGGCGTACGGACGGCGGGGCGGTCGAGGTCGACATCGACTTCGTCCTCCACGGGGACTCGTCACCGGCCTCCCGCTGGGCGGGCCGGGCGGTGACCGGCCGGCGGATCATGGCGATCGGCCCGGCCGTGGCGGAGAACAAGTCGGTCCGGTTCCAGCGGCCGGAGGGCGCCGACGCGGTGCTGATGTACGCGGACGAGACGGCCCTGCCGGCGGCCGCCGCGATCCTGGACCGGCTGCCCGCCGGCACCAGGGTGAAGGCCTGGTTCGAGGTCCCGCACGCGGACGACCGTCTGGGCCTGCACACCCTCGCGGACACGGACATCACCTGGATCGTGCGCGAGGACGGCGCGGGCGCGGCGGCGCGCACCGAGAGGGTGCTGTCGGAGCTGCGCGCGGCGCGGCTCCCCGCCGCCGAGGCCCCGTACGCGTGGCTCGCGGGCGAGGCCGGGACGATCAGGGCGGTGCGCCGCCATCTGGTGCAGGAACGTTCCGTCGACCGGCGCGCGGTGCGGTTCACCGGGTATTGGAGGCTCGGCGCGAGCGAGGAGCAGCTGCTCGCCGAGGCGTACGCGGGCCAGGCCCCGAGCGAGGACCCGGCGTCCGAACTGTAGTCAACTCCCTTTATTTTCAAGCCATTCGAGAAGGGCTCCGGCATCAGCCGGAGCCCTTCCTCATTTGTGATCTAACTTAGGTTAGGCTAACCTAAATCTTGCACCCACCCCCCTGCTCTCCCCGTCCGGAGGAAAGTTGATGCGCTCGCATCTGCTGAACGAGACGACCGCGGACCGCTACCGGCGCACCGTCACCGAGGGCGTCGACCGCGTCGCCGCCAAACTCGCGGCCACGCGGCGCCCGCACACCGGCATCTCCGTGGACGAACTCGCCCCGGTCATCGACGGCATCGACCTCGACCGCCCGCTCGGCGACGCGACCGCCGCCCTCGACGAGCTGGAGGACGTCTACCTGCGCGACGCGGTCTACTTCCACCACCCGCGCTACCTGGGCCACCTCAACTGCCCGGTCGTCATCCCCGCGGTGGTCGGCGAAGCCGTCCTGTCGGCCGTCAACTCCTCCCTCGACACCTGGGACCAGTCCATCGGCGGCACGCTCATCGAGCGGCGCCTCATCGACTGGACCGCCCGCCGCATCGGCCTCGGCGAGGGCGCGGACGGCATCTTCACCTCCGGCGGAAGCCAGTCCAACCTCCACGCGCTGCTCCTGGCCCGTGACGAGGCCTGCCGGATCGTCATGAAGCGGGCCCTGGACGAGGGCACCGAGCTCACCAAGGCCGAACTCCTCCCGAAACTGCGCATCTTCACCTCTGAGGCCAGCCACTTCAGCGTGCAGAAGTCGGCGGCCCTGCTCGGTCTCGGCTACGAGGCCGTCATTTGCGTCCCCGTCGACCGCCACCGCCGCATGGACACCTCCGTGCTCGCCCTGGAGCTGGAGAACTGCGCCGGCGAGGGCCTCTTTCCGATGGCGGTCGTCGCCACCGCCGGCACCACCGACTTCGGGTCCATCGACCCGCTCCCCGAGATCGCCCGCCTGGCCTCCGAGCACTCCGCGTGGATGCACGTGGACGCCGCCTACGGCTGCGGACTGCTGGTCTCCCCCACCCGCCGGCACCTCCTCGACGGCATCGAGCACGCCGACTCGGTGACCGTGGACTACCACAAGTCCTTCTTCCAGCCCGTGAGTTCCAGCGCCGTCCTGGTCCGCGACCGCGACACCCTCCGGCACGCCACGTACCACGCCGACTACCTCAACCCGCGCCGCATGGCCGAGGAGCGGATCCCGAACCAGGTCGACAAGTCCCTCCAGACCACCCGCCGCTTCGACGCCCTCAAGCTCTGGATGACCCTGCGCGTCATGGGCGCCGACGGCATCGGCTCGCTCTTCGACGAGGTCGTCGACCTCGCCGCCGCCGGCTGGGGCATCCTCGACGCCGACCCCCGCTTCGAGGTGGTCGTCGAACCGCAGATCTCCACCCTGGTCTTCCGCTACGTCCCCGCCCCCGGCGGCGACGGCGAAGGCCCGCGCGCCGACCTCCTCGACGAGGCCCAGCTGCACGCCCGCAAGGCCCTGTTCGCCTCCGGCGAGGCCGTCGTCGCCGGCACCAGGGTCGACGGGAAGCAGTACCTGAAGTTCACCCTCCTCAACCCGCAGACCACGACGGCCGACATCACCGCCGTCCTCGACCTCGTCGCCGCACACGCCGAGCAGTTCCTGGGAGAGTCCCTTGCCGTCCACCACTGAGCCCTACGACTTCATCGGCATCGGCCTGGGCCCCTTCAACCTGGGACTCGCCTGCCTGACCGCGCCGATCGACGAGCTGAGCGGCCTGTTCATCGAGTCCAAGCCGCACTTCGAGTGGCACGCCGGAATGTTCCTCGACGGCGCGCACCTGCAGACGCCGTTCATGTCGGACCTGGTCACCCTCGCCGACCCGACGTCGCCCTTCTCCTTCCTGAACTACCTGAAGGACAAGGACCGGCTGTACTCCTTCTACATCCGCGAGAACTTCTACCCGCTGCGCGCCGAGTACAACGACTACTGCCGCTGGGCCGCCGACCGGCTCGACAACGTCCTGTACTCCACCTCCGTCACCGAGGTCGCGTACGACGAGCCGACGGGCCTGTACGAGGTGCGCACGGACGGCGGCGAAACGTTCCTGGCCCGCCGCCTGGTCCTCGGCACCGGCACCCCGCCGCACGTGCCCGCGGCCTGCGAGAACCTGGGCGGCGACTTCCTGCACAACTCCTCGTACATGGAGCACAAGGAAGCCCTCCAGAAGAAGAAGTCGATCACCCTGATCGGCTCGGGCCAGAGCGCCGCCGAGATCTACTACGACCTCCTCACCGAGATCGACGTCCACGGCTACCGGCTCGACTGGGTGACCCGCTCCCCGCGCTTCTTCCCCCTCGAATACACCAAGCTCACGCTGGAGATGACCTCCCCGGAGTACGTGGACTACTTCCACGCCCTGCCCGAGGAGACCCGCTACCGGCTGGAGACCCAGCAGAAGAACCTCTTCAAGGGCATCGACGGCGAGCTGATCAACGCCATCTTCGACCTGCTCTACCAGAAGAGGATCACCATGCCGGGCCCGGTCCCCACGACCCTGCTCACCAACACCTCCCTGAACAGCACGGCGTACGACACCACCACCGGCACGTACACCCTGGGCCTGCGCCAGGAGGAGCAGGAGCGGGACTTCTCCCTCACCACCGAGGGCCTGGTCCTCGCCACGGGCTACAAGTACCGCGTCCCGGAGTTCCTGGCGCCCGTCCGCGACCGCCTGAACTTCGACGGCCACGGCCGTCTCGACGCCGGCCGCAACTACGCCGTCGACGTCACCGGCCGCGGCGTCTACCTCCAGAACGGCACCACCCACAACCACTCCCTCACCTCGCCCGACCTGGGCATGGCCGCGTACCGCAACGCGTACATCGTCGGAGAGCTCCTCGGCCGCGAGTACTACAAGGTCGAGAAGTCCATCGCGTTCCAGCAGTTCGCGGCCCCGGAAGGCACGTACGCATGAGCACCACGGAAACCCTCTTCACCCGCACCGACCCCGCCCTCGGCACCTTCTCCATCCGCCCCCTGGACCCCTTCTCGGACGCGGAGCTGCTCCACGGCTGGGTCACCCACCCCAAGGCCGCGTTCTGGATGATGCAGGACGCCACCCTCACCGAGGTGGAGCGCGAGTACGTGCGGATCACCGCGCACGAGCACCACCAGGCCTTCCTCGGCTTCCACGAGGGCCGGCCGGCCTTCCTGATGGAGAGCTACGATCCCGCGCACCTGGAGCTCGTCGGCCTGTACGACGCCCGGCCGGGCGACGTCGGCATGCACTTCCTCGTCGCCCCGACCGACACCCCGCTCTCCGGCTTCACCCGCGCCGTCATCACCACGGTCATGGCCGCCCTCTTCGCCGACCCGGCCACCGAACGGGTCGTGGTCGAGCCGGACGTCCGCAACACGGCGGTCCACGCCCTCAACGCGGCCGTCGGTTTCGTGGTCGAGGGCCCCGTCACCAAACCGGAGAAGGAAGCCCTGCTGAGCTTCTGCACCCGCGCCCGGTTCGAGGCGGCCACCGCCCTCACCACCGGGGTCTCGATATGAACCTCTCCGCCGACATCGCCCACCTCACCCCGGAGCTGTGGACCCGCGCCAACCGCGCGCTGGTCCGCAAGGCCCTGGCGGAGTTCTCCCACGAACGGCTGCTGACCCCGAAGCCCCTGGGCGAGGACCGCTACGCCGTCCTCAGCGACGACGGCACGGTCGAGTACCGCTTCCGCGCGGTCCTCCACGCCCTGGACCACTGGGCGGTGGAGGAGTCCTCCATCACCCGCCACCGCGACGGCGCCGAGCTCCCCCTCGACGCCCTGGACTTCCACACGGAACTCCGGGACACCCTCGGCCTGAGCGCGGAGGTCCTCCCCGTCTACCTGGAGGAGATCTCCTCCACCCTGGCCGGCACGGGCTACAAGTACACCAAGCCGCAGATCCCCGCCGCGGTCCTGGCCGCGTCCTCCTTCCAGGACATCGAGACGGGCATGACGGAGGGCCACCCCTGCTTCGTGGCCAACAACGGCCGTCTGGGCTTCGGCGTGCACGAGTACCGCGCGTACGCCCCGGAGACCGCGAACCCGGTGCACCTCATCTGGGCCGCGGCCCACAAGGACGTGTCCACCTTCACGGCGGGCGCGGGCCTGGACCACGACACGTTCATGCGCGAGGAACTCGGCGAGGCGGCGGTCGCCGGCTTCTCGGCGAAACTCACCGCCCTCGGCCTCGACCCGGCCGACTACCACTACTTCCCCGTCCACCCCTGGCAGTGGTGGAACAAGACCACGGTCACCTTCGCCGCCGAGATCGCGAACCGCCGCCTGGTCCTCCTGGGCGAGGGCGAGGACGCCTACCTGGCGCAGCAGTCGATCCGCACCTTCTTCAACACCACCACGCCCACGAAGCACTACGTGAAGACGGCCATCTCGGTCCTCAACATGGGCTTCATGCGCGGCCTGTCGGCGGCCTACATGGAGGCCACCCCGGCCATCAACGACTGGCTGCACCAGCTGATCGAGTCGGACGAGACCCTTCGCTCCGTCCAGTTCTCGATCATCCGCGAGCGCGCGGCCATCGGCTACCACCACCGCCAGTACGAACGCGCGACGGACCGCTACTCCCCGTACCGCAAGATGCTGGCCGCCCTGTGGCGCGAGTCCCCGGTGAGCTCCCTGCGCGAGGGAGAACGCCTGGCCACGATGGCCTCGCTCCTGCACGTGGACGCGGACGGCAAGTCCTTCGTCGGCGCCCTGATCACCGAATCGGGCCTCACCCCGGCGGACTGGCTGCGCCCCTACCTCCGCGCCTACCTCCTCCCCCTCCTGCACTGCTTCTACCGGTACGACCTCGCCTACATGCCGCACGGCGAGAACACGATCCTGGTGATCAAGGACGGGGTGGTCCAGCGGGCGATCTTCAAGGACATCGCCGAGGAGATCGTCGTCATGGACCCGGACGCGGCCCTCCCGCCCGCGGTCGAGCGCGTCCGGGCGGACATCCCGGAGGACATGAAGCTGCTGTCGATCTTCACGGACGTCTTCGACTGCTTCTTCCGCTTCCTGAACTCCATCCTCGTCACGGAGGGCATCTGCGACGAGTCGACGTTCTGGCGGGCGGTGGCGGACTGCGCCCACGACTACCAGCGGTCCCTCCCCTCCCTCGCGGACCGCTTCGCCCGCTACGACCTCTTCGGGGAGGAGTTCGCCCTCTCCTGCCTCAACCGCCTCCAGCTGCGCAACAACAAGCAGATGGTCGACCTCGCGGACCCGTCGGCGGCCCTCCAACTGATCGGCACCCTCAAAAACCCCATAGCCCCCTTCGCCCGACACTGACGCCCCCTCCGGGGGCGGGCACGCCCGCCCCCACCGAAGAACCGCGCCCGCCCGGGCCCCTCCGGGCGGGCGCTTTCGGCTATCCGTCGAGCCAGTCCAGCGGGTCGGCCTCGGGCGCTCCCGCCCCGGAGAAGCAGGTGAAGGTCAACGGGACCCCGAGAGAAGCCAGTTAGGCGAGAAATTCAGGGGCCACAGTCATCGTCGAGGAGCACTTCCAGTCCCAGTCCCACGGATTCGGCCACATATCGCGCATCGATCCCGTCCTTGGCGACCACCAACGCAGTGCGCAACTCATGCCATTCAGCGGACCCGCTCATATCGACCTTTCAGCGTCCATTGAACTATCGCTCATTCATGTTGGGCGTGATCCGCAACGGAATCCCCAGGTCTGCAACTCGGCGCAGAACGTCGGCGGGAACCAGATAACGCGTGCCGTGACCGGCGAACCCGTAGACAGCGAGGGAGACCTCAAACCCCTCCTCGCTCACGTCCCGCAGTTGCGGCGCACACCCTTCCGCGGCCGCGACCACGTATTCGAGCTGTTCCAAAGGATCTCTGGTGACCCGCTCATCACAGGCGAGAATCCAGTAGCCGCCCATCTCCCCAGATGGGCCCCACGGCTCCGGGTCGGGCGCCCCCGCGGAAGTGGGCTGCAACCCGAGGCGGGCAGACACCGAGACAGGGTCGAGATCGCGCGACCCCGGGGCGCTCGCCGCGCGGGGGGATTCGGGCGGATCTACGCTGGTGTACTGGCCGGGTCCTCGGACCGGGAGGAGTGGTCGTGGTGAAGCCGTCCCGCATGCGGTTGCGCCGGGGCTGTGCCGCCGCCGCTGCCGTCGGCGTGTTCGCCGGGCCGGTGCTCGCCGGCACCGCGTACGGGGCCGCGGCCATCCCGTTGCCGCCGCCTTCGCCGCCGCCGGCCAGTGCGTCCGCCGACACCGGGTTCCGCCCGCTCACGCCGGCCGTCGTGGCGCAGCTCGACGCGGCCGTGCGGCGGGTCATGCGCGAGGCCGCGGTGCCCGGGGTGACGGTGGGGCTGTGGGCCCCCGGGAAGGGGAGCTACGTCAAGAGCTTCGGCGTCGCGGACAAGGCGACCGGTGCGCCCATGAGGGTCCCGCTCCACGTCCGCATCGGCAGCGAGACCAAAACGTTCACCGTCACGGCCCTCCTCCGGCAGGTGGACCGGGGCAGGGCGGCCCTCGACGACCCGATCGGGAAGTACGTCACCGGCGTCCCGAACGGCGACCGCATCACCCTGCGCCAGCTGGCGGGCATGCGCAGCGGGCTCTTCAACTACAGCCTGGACGCGGACTTCGACAAGAGGTTCCTGGCCGACCCGAACCAGCCCTTCTCGCCCCGCGAGCTGCTGGACTACTCCTTCAGGCACGGTCCGCAGTTCGAGCCGGGCGCCCGCTTCGACTACTCCAACACCAACCTGATCCTGCTCGGCCTGGTCGTGGAGAAGCTCACCGGCCGCCCGCTCCACGAGGTCATCGCCCGTGACGTCCTGGCACCGGCGGGGCTGCGCTCCACGTCCTTCCCGACGAACGCCGCGCTCCCCGCCCCGTACGCCCACGGCTACACCGACCAGACGTCCTCGGGCCGGACCGAGGACGCGACCGGCTGGAACCCCTCATGGGCCTGGGCGGCGGGCGCGATGGTCTCCGACCTCGACGACCTCCGCAGCTGGGCCCGCACCCTGGCCACCGGCACCCTGCTGAAGCCCGCGACGCAGGCCGAGCGGCTGAAGACCACCCCGATGGGGGTCCCGGGCGCCGGCTACGGCCTCGGCATCTTCGACGTCCAGGGCTGGATCGGCCACAACGGCTCGATCCCCGGCTACCAGGTCCTGGCGGTCCACCTCCCGCAGGCCGGGGCCACGATGGTCATCGTCCTCAACACCGACTCCGGCCACGACGGACAGGAGCCGAGCACCCTCTTCGGCCAGGCGGTCACCGAGATCGTCACCCCGGCCCACGTCTACCCGGGCCACAAACAGCTCTCGCCGCGCACGGGCTGACCCGGCCGGCTACGGCCACGGCACCTCCGGGGCGCGGTAGTAGGTGATGTCCTGGGCGTCCAGGCGGGGCCCCTGGGCGGCGAGGCGGGCCCGGTGGGCGGGCCAGTCGAGGGCGGTGGCCGGGGACCAGGCGAGTTCCGCCAGGCTGAGGAGGCGGGGAAAGGCCATCAGTTCCCAGTCGGCGCGGGTGGAGATGGTCTCCGTCCAGAGGGGGGCCTCCACCCCCAGGACCGCCGGTTCGGGGACGTCGGGAAGGTAGGAGCCGGGGTTCCAGGAGTAGGCGCGCGGTGCGGGGACGTAGCCGGCCCAGGCCAGGCCCGGGCCGGTCCGCCGGTCGTACTTCATGTCGAGGTAGGCATGGTCCGCCGGGGAGAGGACCACCCGGTGGCCCGCCCTGGCGGCCGCCGCGACCGCCGCCTTCTCGGCGGCCGGGGTCCGGTCGTGGCCCCAGTACTGGAGGACCGCGCCCGGTGCCGGGCGGGCGGAGGCAAGCTGGTGCCAGGCCATCACCGTCTTGCCGTGCCGGGCCACCACCGCCTGGGCGCGGTCCATGAACGCCGCGTAGTCCGCCGCCGGGGTGGAGTGGGCCTCGTCGCCGCCGATGTGGAGGTAGGGGCCGGGGGTGAGGGCGGCGAGTTCGCCGAGGACGTCGTCGACGAACGCGTACGTGCGCTCCTTGCCCACGCACAGGGAGCTGAAGCCGACCTTGACGCCGGTGTAGCGGGCGGGCGCCTTGCCGTCGCAGGTCAGCTCGCCGTAGGCGGCCTGGGCGGCGTTGACGTGGCCCGGCATGTCGATCTCCGGGACGACGGTGACGTAGCGGTCCGCCGCGTAGGAGACCAGCTCGCGGTAGTCGTCCTTGGACCAGGAGCCGCCGGGCCCGCCGCCGACCTCGCTCGCGCCGCCGTACTCGGCGAGGCGGGGCCAGGAGTCGATGGCGATCCGCCAGCCCTGGTCGTCGGTGAGGTGCACGTGCAGGGTGTTCATCTTGTACTGGGCGAGCTGGTCGACGTAGCGCTTCGCCTGCTCCACCGGGAAGTGGTGGCGGGCGATGTCGATCATGGCGCCGCGGTAGGCGAAGCGCGGGGTGTCCGTCACCGTGCCGCCCGGGACCGTCCCCGCGCCCCGCACCGGCAGGAGCTGCCGCAGCGTCTGGCCGGCGTGGAAGAGGCCGGCCGGGGTGCGGGCGGTGAGGGTGACGCCCGCGGGGGTGGTCAGGAGCCGGTAGCCCTCCTCGCCCAGTTCCCGCGCCCCGCCGTCGAGGCGCAGCCGCACCCCGTCCCCGTCGCCGGGCCCGCCCGGCCCGTCCGCCACCGGCAGCGGCAGCCCGGTCGGCCCGCGCAGCTGCTCCGCCAGGAGCTCGCCGATCCGCCGGACCTCTTCCGGGGTGCCGGGGCCGCCGGTCCGGATGACCGTGCCCGCCCCGAAGGCGTACCCGGGCCCCTGGGCCCGTACGGAGGACGGGGCCGGCAGCAGCCGCTCGTAGGGGGTGAGGACGGCGGAGGCGGCCGGTTTGGCGTCGTCGCCGTGCGCGGCGGTGCAGGCGCAGGCGGCGGCGAGGGCCAAGAGGGTGCCGAGGGTGCCGAGGGAGCGGCGCAGGACTCTCATGCGCCCAGGTATAGGCCCAACGGCCCCCGCCCGGGCCCCACATACCGGTGGGAGAATGCCCGGATGGCGGAAATCATCCAGAAGGACGGTACGTGGACCTTCGACGGGGACGCGGTGCGCATCGTGCCGGGCCGCGACAAGGGGGTGGGGCTGCTGCGGCAGCAGCTCGGTGAGGTGGTCGTGCCGCTGCGCGCGATCGGGGGCATCAGTCACGAGCCGGGCCGCAAGTCCGGCCGGCTGCGGCTGCGGCTGCGCGACGGGGCGGACCCGCTGCTCCAGGTGACGGGCGGCCGGCTGCCGGAGTCCTCGGACCCCTACCGGCTGACGGTGGAGGCGGAGCGGGTCGGGGTGGCGGAGTACTTCGTGGACGAGGTGCGCAACGCGCTCCTGCTGGAGGGGGTGGACCCGGGCCCCTCGGAGGCGTACCTGCTGCCGGGCCCGGCGGTGCCGATCACGGTCGCTGCGGGGGACGGGACGGCCGCGTTCGACGGCGACCGGGTGGTGCTGGACTGGAACTGGACCACCGAGGACGCGAAGGCCTCGGGCGGCCCGCGCGAGTTCCGGGTCGCGGACGTGCGGGCGGTGGAGTGGGCCCCGTCGAAGGGGCTGGAGAACGGCTGGCTGCGGTTCACCCTGACGGGTGCCCCGCCGGCGCCCGCGCCCAAGTACGACCCCTGCGCGGTGGAGCTCTTCGGTTTCAAGAAGGACCCGCTGATGGCACTGGTCGCGGCGGCGGTGGCGGTACGGATGCCCCACCCGGCCGCCCCGGCGACGGCGGCGGACGCCCCCGCGGCCCTCCCCCTCGCGGACGCGGCCCCGGCCCTGGCGGGCGAGCCGGCGGACCACGACACCCTGCTGCGGCGGCTGCGCGAGCTCGGCGAGCTGCACCAGAGCGGGGTCCTCACGGCGGACGAGTTCTCGGCGGCGAAGGCCGCCATTTTGGGTGGTTTCTAACCCAACGAGACCGGAATCACCTATTCCCTGGTCCAGACCAGCATGATCCTGCCCGATTCCGGGCAGGATCTTTGCGTTTCTGCCCCTGGGCCGTCAATATCTACTGGTGCTCGACCGCCGACCGTCCCATGACGAACTCGTCGACCACCTGGTACGCACCACCGCGCTGCAGCGCGGCGAGGCCGCCCGGGTGGTGCTCGACGTGCTCGCGTACTTCGACGAGACGACCGAGGAGTTCGTCCGTCGCCGCCACCGCGAGCTGCAGTCCGGCGGAGCGGTCAACGCGGAGATCTTCGAGCGGATCGCGGCGGAACTGCCGCACCGCGCCGTGGCGCCCCCGGAGCTCTCGCTCCGGCAGCTGCGCCGCATCGTCTACGGCTGAGACGCCGCATCGTCTCCAGCGGCAGACGGGCCCCGGCACCGGGGCCGCTACGCGTCCGGGCACGGACACCGAACTTCAGGAGGGGCAACACCGTATGTGCGGAATCGTCGGTTACATCGGCAAGCGCGACGTGGCACCACTGCTGCTGGAAGGCCTCCAGCGGCTCGAATACCGCGGCTACGACTCGGCGGGCATCGTCGTCAACAGCCCGAAGTCGGCGGCCCTGAAGGTCGTCAAGGCCAAGGGCCGGGTCCGCGACCTGGAGTCCCGGGTCCCCAAGCGCTTCGCCGGCACCACCGGCATCGCCCACACCCGCTGGGCCACCCACGGCGCGCCGAGCGACATCAACTCGCACCCGCACCTGGACGCCGAGAGCAAGGTCGCGGTCGTCCACAACGGCATCGTCGACAACGCCGCCGAGCTCCGCGCCAAGCTGGAGGCCGACGGTGTGGTCTTCGTCTCCGAGACCGACACCGAGGTCCTCGTCCACCTGATCGCCCGCTCCCAGGCCCTCACCCTGGAGGAGAAGGTCCGCGAGGCGCTCAAGGTCGTCGAGGGCACCTACGGCATCGCCGTCATGCACGCCGACTTCGCCGACCGCATCGTCGTCGCCCGCAACGGCTCCCCGGTCGTCCTCGGCATCGGCGAGAAGGAGATGTTCGTCGCCTCGGACGTCGCCGCGCTCGTCGCCCACACCCGCCAGGTCGTCACCCTCGACGACGGCGAGATGGCCACCCTCAAGGCCGACGACTTCCGCACCTACACGACCAGCGGCACGACGACCACCGCCACGCCCGAGACCGTGGAGTGGGAGGCCGCCTCCTACGACATGGGCGGCCACGACACGTACATGCACAAGGAGATCTCCGAGCAGCCCGACGCGGTCGACCGCGTGCTGCGCGGCCGGATCGACGACCGCTTCTCCACCGTGCACCTGGGCGGCCTGAACCTGGACCCGCGCGAGGCGCGCGGCATCCGCCGGGTCAAGATCCTCGGCTGCGGCACCTCCTACCACGCGGGCATGATCGGCGCCGGGCTCATCGAGAGCCTCGCCCGCATCCCCGCCGACGCCGAGCCGGCCTCCGAGTTCCGCTACCGCAACCCGGTCGTGGACCCCGACACCCTGTACGTCGCCGTCTCCCAGTCCGGTGAGACCTACGACGTGCTCGCCGCGGTCCAGGAGCTCAAGCGCAAGGGCGCCCGCGTCCTCGGCGTGGTCAACGTGGTCGGCTCCGCCATCGCCCGCGAGGCCGACGGCGGGGTGTACGTGCACGCCGGCCCCGAGGTCTGCGTCGTGTCCACCAAGTGCTTCACGAACACCGTGACCGCCTTCGCCCTGCTCGCCCTGCACCTGGGCCGCATCCGCGACCTGTCCGTCGCCGACGGCAAGCGGATCATCGAGGGCCTGCGCAAGCTCCCCGGCCAGATCCAGGAGATCCTGGAGGGCGAGGAGGACATCAAGAAGCTGGCGGCCGAGTACGCCGAGGCCAAGTCGATGATGTTCATCGGCCGGGTGCGCGGCTACCCGGTGGCCCTGGAGGCCTCCCTCAAGCTGAAGGAGATCTCCTACATCCACGCCGAGGCCTACCCGGCTTCCGAGCTCAAGCACGGCCCGCTCGCGCTCATCGAGCCGGCGATGCCGACGGTCGCGATCGTCCCGGACGACGACCTGCTGGAGAAGAACCGCGCGGCGCTGGAGGAGATCAAGGCCCGCAGCGGCCGGATCCTGGCGGTCGCGCACCGGATGCAGGAGAAGGCCGACCACACGATCCTCGTCCCCAAGAACGAGGACGAGCTGGACCCGATCCTGATGGGCATCCCGCTCCAGCTGCTGGCCTACCACACCGCCCTGGCCCTGGGCCGGGACATCGACAAGCCGCGCAACCTGGCGAAGTCGGTCACGGTCGAGTAGGACCCGGCACAGCACCGTCCGCGGCACACGGCAGGGGGGGGGGGGGGGGGGGGGGGGGGGGGGGGGGGGGGGGGGGGGGGGCGCGGGCGGGGCCGGGGGGCGCGCGGCCCGCCGCCCCCCCCCCCCCCCCCCCCCCCCCCGCCCCCCGCCCGGCC
>NZ_JBBDHD010000314.1:0-681 GCF_044129415.1 Streptomyces racemochromogenes | reverse complement strand
GGCCGGCACGGGCGGCGTCAACGGCACCCCCGGCGTGAACGGCACCCCCGGCTCTCACGGCACCCCCCGTACGGGCGAGGGCGCGGCGGCCCCCGCCGCCGGCGGCCCGGCTCCCGCGGGCACGCGGGCGACGGCCCGGTCGCGGCGGTTCCCCTCCGTCACCCAGGACACCGCCCGCCCCGAGGGCGCCGGCCGGGCCATCCCCGGTGCCGTGTCCACGCCCGCCCGCCAGTGGCCGGTGCTCAGCGTCCTCGCGGCCACCGCCGTCGGGCTGCTGACCACGGCGATGGGGCACCCGCGCGTCGGCTGCCTCGTCATCGGCATCGCCCTGATCGGGGCCGCGGTGCTGCGGCGGGCCCTGCCCTCGGTGGGCATGCTCGCGGTGCGCTCCCGGTTCACGGACATGGTCACGTACGGGGTGCTGGGCGTGGCGATCACCCTGCTGGCGCTGGTCATGGAGCCGAAGCCGGTGCTGCACCTGCCGTTCCTGGAGACCGCGGTCCGCTTCACCGTCCGCTGACCGCCGTACCGCGGTACGCCGGGACCTCCGCACCTGCGCCGCCGCGCCCCCGCGCCCCCCCCCCGGGGGGGGGGCCGGGGCCCCGCCCCCCCCCCCCAACGGGGGCCTTTCACCCAGGCGTAACCGCCGCCCGCCCCCTGCGCCCTTGGCACCCGGGGGGG
>NZ_JBBDHD010000313.1:0-683 GCF_044129415.1 Streptomyces racemochromogenes | reverse complement strand
CTGCGTGAGGTGGTGTTCGGTGAGGACGCCGCGTTGTTGAGCGAGACGCGGTATGCGCAGCCGGCGCTGTTCGCGGTCGAGGTGGCGTTGTTCCGGCTGCTGGAGTCGTGGGGTGTGCGTGCGGACTTCGTCGCCGGTCATTCGGTCGGGGAGTTCGCGGTGGCGCATGTCGCGGGTGTCCTGTCGCTGGATGACGCCGCCCGGCTGGTCGCGGCCCGGGGCCGGCTGATGCAGGAGCTGCCGTCCGGGGGAGTGATGGTGGCGGTCCAGGCCTCCGAGGAGGAGGTACGGGGGCTGCTGTCCGGGCTGGAGGACCGTGCGGGTGTCGCCGCTGTGAACGGGCCTGCGTCCGTGGTGGTTTCGGGTGCGCAGGACGCGGTCGCGTCGGTCGTGGACCGGCTGTCCGCCGAGGGCCGGAAGGCGAAGGCCCTCACCGTTTCGCACGCCTTCCACTCGCCGTTGATGGACCCGATGCTGGACGCTTTCCGGGAGGTCGTGGAGTCGGTCTCCTTCGGGGCGCCGGTGCTGCCGGTCGTCTCGACGCTGACCGGCCGTCTGGTCACCGGTGAGGAATTCGGTTCGGCCGAGTACTGGGTGCGGCACGTCCGCGAGGCCGTCCGCTTCGCCGACGCCGTCGACTGCCTGGCCCTCGAAGGAGTGCGCACCTTCCTGGAGGTCGGCCC
>NZ_JBBDHD010000041.1:0-59408 GCF_044129415.1 Streptomyces racemochromogenes | reverse complement strand
CCCCCACCAAAAAAAAAAACAACGACCCGCGGCGGCGGCCCGTGAAGTAAGACACCCCCACCCCCCCCCGCCCGCCCCGGCCGCCGCCCCCCCCCCCCCCCCCCCCCCCCGACCCCCCACGGCCCCTACGGGCCTGTGGGATCAGCCGCCCCAGGAGCTGTCGTTCGTGTCGCGGCCCCGGCCGCCGGGCGGCGTGCTGGTGCCGACCGTCGCCACCCGGCCGCCGGGCAGGACGATCTGACGCGGCGTCTGCGTGGTGGTGCTGCTCTCGCTCCCCGTGGTGGTCGTCACGGTGGTCGCGGCCGTGTCGCCCTCGGCGGCCTGCGCGGCGCCGGCGGTGGGCAGCAGCAGCGCGGACGCGGCTACGGACAGGGCGAAGACGTAACGCTTGAGCATGGGATCCCCAGGAGTACGAGCGGTCAGGTCCGGGCGTGGACCACTTCGTGGGCCGTCCGCGCCGGTCGGTGCAGGACCAACCTTGCCGTGCGGAAAACCCCTCGGTGATCGATCAGGCTGCTCATCAAGCTGCCTGGCGCGATGGTGAGGGGCCGCAAAAGCCCATGGATCAGGATTATTCGGTCAGGATTCCCGCGCCCACAGGAGCCGGAGACTCCTCCTCGGCCGGCAACTCCGCGCGCTCCGCCGAGCCCCGGCTGTCGAGCTCGCGCCACACCGGGAAGACCAACGGGGCCAGGGTGACCGTGAGGTACAGCGCCCCCGTCCCCAGCAGAGCCGGCACCAGCCCCGCCACGTCCAGGGCCAGCCCCGCACCGAGCATGCCCAGCGGCGTCGCCGCCAGCGCGGCGGCGACCAGCAGCCCGAACACCCGCCCCCGTACCGCCTCGGGAACCCGCTCGTAGGCGACCGACATCATCAGCGGGCCCACGATCCCCGACCCGATGCCGGACAGGGCCAGCACCGCCAGCAACACCGGCGCCCCGGGCTCGGCGGCCAGCGCGGCACACCGCACCGCCCCGACCAGGACGAAGGCCCCGACGAAGAGGGCGCGCCGCGGCATCCGGTGCCCCGCCCAGCCGTACAGGGCCGCCCCGAGCAGCGCGCCGGCCCCCATGGCGGTCACCATCGCCCCGAACAGGGCACTGCTGCGCAGCACCTGGGTCCCGTACGCCGGGTAGAGCACCCCGTTCAGCGCCCCGTCCAGGGCATTGGTCAGCATCAGGACGCCCACCATCGCGCCCAGCAGCCGGTCCCTGCGCAACTGCCCGATTCCGAAGCGCAGGTCCTGGGTGTAGGAACCGCGTGGCCGCCCGTCGCCGACCGGGCGCGGCCGGGCCGTCGCCGGTACCAGGGCCGCCACGACGAGGGCGCACGACGCAAGCGCCGCCAGGTCCGCGAACAGCGTGCGTACCGGGCCGACGGTCGAGATCAGCACTCCGGCCAGCGGCGCGCCCGCCATCATGCCGATCCGGCGGGCCCCCTCGACCGCTCCGGTGGCCCGCTCCGCCGTGACGCCCGCGCGTTCCATCGCGCCGGGCAGGAGCAGTTGCTTGGAGGTGTCGGACGGGCCGCGTGCCGCCCCGACCAGGAACACCAGCACGATCAGGACGGGCAGCGGCAGGGCGTGCCAGGCGTGCAGGAGCGGGATCAGGCCGATCGCCGCGGCCGTCAGCAGATCCGCTCCGACGCTGGTCGCACGGACGGACAGCCGGTCGACCACCGGACCCGCGAGCACGGCGGAGCACAGCAGCCCCAGCACCTCGGCGGTGGCGACGAGCCCCGTCCGGGTGCCGCTGCCGGTGCTGTGCAGGACGAACCAGGGCACGGCGACCAGGGTCGCCGCCATGCCGAGCGAGGAGATCCCGGAGGCCGCCACCAGGGCGCCCAGCGGGGTGCGGCGGCGCGGGGAGCCGGAGCCGCCGGGGTACGAGCTGGTCATGAGGGGTTCCTTCCGGCACCGCCGCGCCGCCCGGCAGCCCGCGGTGGGGTCTGCCGGGCGGCGTGGTGCCCGGGGATCGTCGGGTCAGCCGGCCATGCTCACGCGGAGGCTGAGCGGGCGCATGTCCGTCCACACCCGCTCGATGTGCGCGAGGCACTCCTCCTTGGTGCCGCCGACGCCCTGGTCGTGCCAGCCGAGCGGGACGGGCCGGCCGGCCTCCCAGAGGGAGTACTGCTCCTCGTCGTTGGCCACGACCAGGTACTGCTGCGGGGACGCGTCGTTCATGGTGTTCTCCTCGATGGATCAGGAATGCGGAAGGGGGGTGGTGGAGCGGGGTGGAGCGGGTCAGGAGGGCAGGGCCGCGGCCAGCAGTTCGGCCAGCACCGCGCAGTGCGGGGGGTCCACCAGGTCGTGGTGGTTGCCCGGGACCGCCGCCCGCAGGACGCCGCCCGCGGTGCGCGCGTGCCAGGCCGCCGGGTCCACCAGCGGGGTCGCGAGCTCCGGGTGCCGCTCGTCGACGGTGAAGAGGTGCAGGCCGACGGCGAGCACGGCGTCGGTGCGGTAGGCGGCGGAGGCCGTTCCGTTCGCCTCGGCGACCCGCAGCACCCTGCGCAGGGCCTCGGTGGGGGCGGTACGGGGGAGGGTGCCCTCCGCGCGGCCCCGGCGCACCAGGACGTCGAGCAGTTCCTCCTCGTCCAGTTCGCGCGCCGAGCCGGCGTCGACCCCGGCGGCGATGCCGTACCGCAGCAGGTCCGGATCGCCCGGACCGGCAGCCGCGGCGGCCCGGTTCCCGGGAGCCGCCCCCGGCGCGGCCGCGTCGATCAGGCCGAGGAAGGCGACCTCCTCGCCGGCGGCCTCAAGCCGGGCGGCCATCTCGTAGGCCACCGTCCCGCCGAACGACCAGCCGGCCAGCAGGTACGGGCCGTGCGGCTGCTCCTCGCGCAGGGCGGCCAGGTAGCGCTCGGCCATCTCGGGCACCGTCTCCAGCGGCCTCTCGCCGGTGTTGTAGCCCACCGACTCCAGACCGAGGATCCGCCGGTCGCCGCCGGGACGGGCGGACAGGTCCCGCACCAGGTCCCGGTAGCAGACGACATCGCCGCCCCGCGGGTGGACGAGGACCAGCGGCGGCCTGGACGGGTCGCCGTCGGCCAGCGGCACCAGCAGCCTGGCGGCGGCCGTCCCCGCGTCCGGCAGCGCCTCGCACAGCAGCTCCACGGTGCGCCGACGGAACACCAGGTTCAGCGGCAGCTCCACCCCGAACTCCCGGCGCACGGCCGCCATCAGGGCGAACGCCTTGAGCGAGTGGCCGCCGAGGGCGAAGAAGTCGTCCCGCACCCCGATCGGGGCCGTGCCCAGGGTCTGCTCCCACAGCCGCGCCATCCGCAGCTCGGTCGTGTCGCGCGGGGCGATCCGCCCCGCGCCCCCGCCGCGTGCCGCGTCCGCCGACGGCGCCGGCAGCGCCTTGCGGTCGAGCTTGCCGTTCGGGGTGAGCGGGAGCCGCTCCAGCGCGGTGAGGACAGCCGGGACCATGTACTCGGGCAGGTCCTGGCGCAGGAAGTCGCCGAGCTCGCGCACGTCGCCCTCCTCGTCCCGCCAGGTCACGTAGCCGGCCAGGACGGCGTCCACCCCCGTGCCGTGGACGGCCACGGCCGCCGCCAGCACCCGCGGGTGGCGGGCGAGCGCCGACTCGATCTCACCGAGCTCCATGCGGTGGCCGCGCACCTTCACCTGGCCGTCGGCCCGGCCCCGGTACTCCAGCGTGCCGTCCGCGAGCCGCCGTACGAGGTCACCGGTGCGGTACAGCCGTTCGCCCACCCCGTACGGATCGGCCACGAACCGGTCCGCGGTCAGTCCCGGCCGCCCGTGGTAGCCGCGGGCCACCCCGTCACCGCCGATGTAGAGCTCGCCGAACACCCCCACCGGCACCGGCCGCAGCCGCGCGTCCAGCACGTGCAGCCGGGTATTGGCGAGCGCCGTGCCGATCGGCACCGGCCCGTCGCCGACGGGGCCGGACAGCCGGTGCGCCGTCGACCAGACGGTGGTCTCCGTGGGCCCGTACACGTTCCGGACGGTGCCCAGCGCCGTACGCATCCGCTCGGCCAGGGCCGACGGCAGCGCCTCGCCGCCGCACAGCGCCCGCACGTGCGGCGCCCGCCACCCCGACTCCATCAGCTGGTGCCAGGTGGCCGGGGTGGCCTGCACGACCGTGACCGGCGCCGCGTCCAGCTCCTTCGCGAGCAGGATGCCGTCCCGCGCGGTCTCGCGGTCGACGACCCGTACGGTCGCTCCGCACACGAGCGGGACCAGCAGCTCCAGCACGGCGATGTCGAAGGAGGCGGTGGTGACGGCCGCGACCGTGTCACCGGCCGTCAGCTCCAGCCTGCGGACCATGTCCCGGGTGAAGTTGGCCAGCGCCCGGTGCGGGACGGTGACCCCCTTCGGGCGTCCCGTCGAGCCCGAGGTGTAGAGCGCGTACGCCAGCTGTTCCGGCTCCAGCCGCACGGGTGCGGGGTCGGCCGGCGCGCTCCCGTCCGCGGCCAGGGCGTCGAGGTCCACGACGGCGACCCCGTCCGGGGCCTGCGCGGGGCCGGACAGCCCCGACACCACCATGACCCGGGCGCCGCTGTCCGCGAGCATGTAGCCGATGCGGTCCGCCGGATAGCCGGGGTCCACGGGCACGTACAGGCCTCCGGCGCGCAGCACGCCCAGCAGCGCCGCCGGGAGCAGTACGGAGCGCTCCGCGCAGACCGCCACCGCGGCCTCCGGGCCGACACCGAGGCGGGTCAGCTCCCGGGCCAGCCGGCCCGAGACCTCCCACAGCCCGGCGTACGTCAGGCTCCGGTCGCCGTCGTCCACCGCGACCGCCCGCGGTGTGCGGCAGGCCTGCTCGCCGACCAGCACGGGCAGCGGCCGGTCGGCGGCGGGCTCGGCGGAGCCGATGCCCTCACCCAGGACGCGGCGCTCCTCGGCCGGACCCATCAGGGGCAGGGCGCCCAGCGGGGTCGTGGGATCGGCCACCGCGGCCGTGAGCAGTTCGGTCAGCGCCGAGGTCATGCGCTCGACGGTCGCCCGGTCGAACAGGTCGGTGGCGAACACCGCCTCACCGCGCAGCGAGCCCTCCTCCTCGACGAAGTACAGCGAGAGGTCGAACTTCGAGGCACCGCTGGCCAGCGAGAGCGGTTCGACGTCCAGGCCGGCCGGCGCGGGCGGCCCGGCGGCCTCCTCGTCGAGCACCAGCATCACCTGGAACAGCGGGTTGCGGCTCAGGTCGCGCTCCGGCCGCACCTCCTCCACGAGACGCTCGAACGGCACCTGCTGGTGGGCGTAGGCGCCCAGCGCCGTCTCCCGGGCCCGGTCCAGCAGCTCGCCGAAGGCCGGGTCGCCGGACAGGTCGGTGCGCAGCACCAGGTTGTTGACGAAGAAGCCGATGAGCGGCTCCAGCTCGGTGCGGTCGCGGCCGGCGATGGGCGAGCCCACCGCCACGTCCTCGCCGCCCGACCAGCGGGCCAGCAGCGCCTGGAAGCCCGCCAGCAGCACCATGAACAGCGTGGCGTCGTGCCGGCGCCCCAGGTCGCGCAGCTGCCGCAGCAGCGGCTCGGGCAGCTCGAAGGAGAACTGCTCACCGCGCCCGGACGGGGTGGCCGGCCGGGGCCGGTCGGTGGGCAGGTCCAGCGGGGCCAGGCCGCCGAGACGCCCGCGCCAGTACCCCAGGGCGTCGGCGAGGGCGTCGTCGCCGAGGCGGTCGCGCTGCCAGGCGGCGAACTCGCGGTAGGAGACGGCGAGTTCCGGCAGGGGCTCGGCCCCTTCGACGGTGCGGGCCCGGTAGGCGGCGAAGAACTCCCGCCAGAACACCCCCACCGACCAGCCGTCGAAGGCGATGTGGTGGGCCACGATCACCAGCAGGTGCTCCCGCGCCGCGATCCGCACCAGCCGGGCCCGCAGCGGGCCCGCGGCGGTCAGGTCGAAGGGCAGTGCGGCGTCGTGCGCCGCCAGCTCCCGCGCCCGCTCCTCGGCCGCCGGCGCGCCGAGCTGCGAGAGGTCGGTGAACTCGGGGGTGAACAGGGAGGCCGGCCCGGGCACGACGCGGGCCGCGAAGGCCCCCTCGTCGCCGCCTTCCCCGGTCTCCTCGATCCGGGAGCGCAGCACCTCGTGCCGGGCGACGACGTCCGTCAGCGCGGCCAGGGCGGCGGCGGTGTCGAGCTCCCCGGTCAGCCGTACGGCACCGGGCATGTTGTAGTCGGGCCGGCCCGGCTGGAGCCGGTCCAGCAGCCACAGCCGCTGCTGCCCGAAGGACAGCGGCCCGGGCCCCTCGGGCAGCGCGGGGATCGTCGCCCCCGGCGCGTCCGCCGCGACCGGTGAGGCCAGCGCCCGGGCCAGGTCCTCGGCCACCGGGTGCCGGAAGAGCAGCTGCATCGGGATGTCCAGGTCCAGCAGGGCGCGCAGCCGGGAGATGACCCGGGTGGCGCGCAGGGAGTGCCCGCCGCGCTCGAAGAAGTGGTCACGGACCCCGATCGGGCCCTCGCCGAGCACCTCCTCCCAGACCTCCACGACCGTCCGCTCCAGCGGGGTGCGCGGGGCCACGTACGCCCGGTGCCCGCCGGCCGCGCCGGCTTCCGGCGCGGGCAGCGCGCGGCGGTCGGTCTTCCCGTTCGGGGTCAGCGGCAGCGCGTCCAGCACCACCAGCGCGGACGGCACCATCGCCGCCGGCAGGGCCGCGCGGACGAAGTCCAGCACGGCGGCCGGATCACCGCCGCCCTCCCGCCACACCACGTACCCGGCGAGCAGCCGGTCGGCGCCCTCGCCGTGCGCGGCGGCCACGGCCCGGGCCACGTCCGGGTGACGCAGCAACGCGGCCTCCACCTCACCCAGTTCGATCCGGTGGCCCCGGACCTTGACCTGGTTGTCCCGGCGGCCGTGGAACTCCAGCACCCCGTCGGACCGCAGTCGCGCCAGGTCGCCGGTGCGGTACATGCGCGCACCGGGCGGCCCGTACGGGTCCGGCGGATAGGCCTCGGCGGTGCGCGCCGGATCGCCCAGGTAGCCGCGGGCCACCCCGCGGCCGGCGATGAACAGCTCACCGATCGCGCCCCGGGGGAGCGGTTCGAGGTGCTCGCCGAGCACGAGGACCCGGGCGCCGGGCAGCGGCCGCCCGATGGGGATGCGGCCCGCCTCGATGTCGGCGTCCGTCACCACGTGGTACGTGGTGGTGTTGGTGCACTCCGTCGGACCGTACTGGTTGACCAGCCGCAGCCGCCCGGGCACGCCCAGGGTGTGGGCGGCGCGCGCGAGTCCGGGCGTCAGCGCCTCGCCGGTGGTCATCACCAGCCGCAGCGCGGCCGCGGGTTCGGTGACGGCGGCGACGAGCGGTTCCAGCATCGACGGGACGATCGACAGCAGGGCCGTCACACCCTCGCCGTGCAGCAGCCGGGCCAGCGCCTCCGGGTCCCCGGCCTCGTCCTGCGAGGCCAGCACGATCCGCCCGCCGGTGGTCAGCGGGGCGAACAGGTCGCGCACCGAAGGGTCGAAGGTCAGCGCGGTCCGGGCCAGCACCACGTCCTCGGGCCCGAGGCCGAAGGTGGCGGTCAGCGCCGCCAGGTAGCCGGTGATGGCGCCGTGCGTGACGGCCACGCCCTTGGGGCGGCCGGTGGACCCGGAGGTGTACAGCAGATAGGCCAGGTGGGCGGGGGAGGACGTGACGGGCGGCTCCGTGGCGGGCAGCGCGTCCACCACGTGCTGCTCGGCGTCCAGGTCCAGGACGGGCACGCCGCCGGTCAGGTCCGCGGGCGGCCCGCCGGGCAGACCCGCCGTCAGCACCAGGTGGGCGCCGCTGTCGGCGAGGACCGTCCGGACCCGCTCGGCCGGGTGTCCCGCGTCGAGCGGCACGTAGGCGCCGCCGGCCTTCAGCACCGCCAGGACGCACACCGGCATCCGCGGGTCCCGGCCGGCCAGTACGGCCACCCGGGTCTCGGGACCGGTACCGAGCTCCCGCAGGCGGTGGGCCAGCCGGTTGGCGGCCTCGTCGAGCTCCGCGTAACCGAGGGTGCGGCCCTCGCAGGTCACGGCCGGGGCGTCCGGCCGCAGCCGGGCCTGCTCCGCCACCAGGGAGTGCAGGGTCCGCGCCGCCGGCCCGTCCGTCTGCGGTACGCACTCCTCGCCGAGCAGGGCGGCGTGCTCCTGCGGGGACAGCACGTCCAGCCGGGACAGCGGTGCGTCGGGCGTCTCGGCCGCACTGGCCAGCAGCCGCAGGTAGTGCGCGCCGAACCGCTCGACGGTGGCCCGGTCGAAGAGGTCCGTCGCGTACTGCACGGTGCCGGTGAGTCCGCCGGGGTGCTCGGTCATCGCGAGGCTGAGGTCGAACTTGGCCGTCCCGTTGGAGGTGTCGAGGCTCTCGACCTCCACACCGTCCAGCGGCAGGGCGGCGAGCTGCTCGGGATGCAGCTGGAACAGCACGTCGAACAGCGGGTTGCGGCTGAGGTCGCGCTCCGGCCGCAGCTCCTCCACCAGCCGGTCGAACGGCACGTCCTGGTGCTCGTACGCGGCCAGAGCGGTCCGGCGCACCCGCCCCAGCAGTTCCCCGAAGGCAGGGTCGCCGGACAGGTCGGTGCGCAGCACGAGGGTGTTGACGAAGAAGCCGACGAGCGGCTCCAGCTCGGCGCGGTCGCGGCCCGCGATGGGCGAGCCCACCGCGATGTCGGCCTGGCCCGTGTAGCGGGCCAGCAGCGCCTGGAAACCGGCCAGCAGCACCATGAACAGGGTGGCGCCGCGCTCCCGGGCCAGCGCGCCGAGCCGCTCGGCGAGCCCGGCCGGAACCTCGAAGACGAAGGCGTCGCCCGCGCCCGAGCGCACCTGCGGCCGCGGCCGGTCGGTGGGCAGCTCCAGGGCCTGGACCCCGCCGAGGGCCGCCCGCCAGTACGCGATGCCCGCGTCGGCCTCCCCGCCCGCCAGCCGGCGCTGCTGCCAGTACGCGAAGTCCCCGTACTGGAGCGGAAGTTCGGGAAGCTCCGGACGCTCGCCGCGGCGCAGGGCCGCGTAGGCCCCGGACAGCTCCCGCCACAGCACCGGCATCGACCAGCCGTCGCCGACGGTGTGGTGCAGGACCAGGACGAGGAGGTGCTCGTCGTCCGCGACCCGCACCACGCGGGCCCGCAGCAGGGGAGCCGAGCCCAGGTCGAAGGGTGCGGCGGCGTCGGCGTGCGCCAGGCCGAGCGCCCGGGAACGGGCCTCCTCGCGGGGCAGGTCCCCCAGGTCGGTGCGGAGGGGGACGAAGACCTCCGGCGCCTCCACGATCTGTACGGGGCCCGAGGGGCCCTCGGTGATCCGCGAGCGCAGCACCTCGTGCCGGGTCACCACCGCGCACAGCGCGGCGGCCAGCGCGTCGGCGTCCAGCGCGCCCCGCAGCCGGGTCGCGACGGGAATGTTGTAGTCGGGCCGGCCGGGCTGGAGCTGGTCCAGGAACCACAGCCGCTGCTGCGCGAACGACAGCGGCGCGCTCTCCCCGGCCGGCCGGGCGCCGATCGCGGTGACGGGGGCCGCCGCCGCAGCGGCGGCGTCGGGGCCGTCGCCGCGCAGGGCGTCCAGCGCCGACGCGAACCGCTCCAGCGTCGGGTGCTCGAACAGCAGCCGCAGCGGCACGCCCGTGCCCAGGCGGGCGCCGAGCCGGGACACGGCGCGCGTGGCCCGCAGCGAGTGGCCGCCCAGGGCGAAGAAGTCGTCGTGGCGGCCGATCCGCCCGGTGCCCAGCACCTCGCCCCACACGGCCGCGGCGAGCTCCTCGGTCGCGGTCGCCGGCGCCGCGAACTCGGCCCGGAGCACCCCCTCGTCGGGAGGCGCGGGCAGCGCGCGCCGGTCCAGCTTGCCGTTCGGTGTCACCGGCAGCGCGGAAAGCGTGACGATCGCCGAGGGCAGCATGTACGCGGGCAGCCGCTCGGCGAGCGCCCGGCGCAGCTCCGCCGGGTCCGCCACCTGGCCCTCCGAGGGCACCACGTAGGCGACCAGGCGCTGCTCGCCGGGGCTGTCCTCGCGGACCACCACCGCGGCGTGTCCGACCCGCGGGCCGCGCACCAGTTCGGCCTCGATCTCGCCCGGCTCGATCCGGTGGCCGCGGATCTTGACCTGCTGGTCGCTGCGGCCGAGGTAGTCGACGGTGCCGTCCGGCCGCCGTCGGGCCAGGTCGCCCGTGCGGTACATCCGGGCGCCCGGAGCGCCGTACGGGTCGGGGGTGAACTGCCGCGCGGTCAGGCCGGGCCGGCCGAGGTAGCCGCGGGCCACACCGGTGCCGCCGACGCACAGTTCGCCGACGGCCCCCTGCGGCACCGGGCGGCCGCGCCCGTCCAGGACGTACAGGCGGGTGTCGTCCAGGGCGGTGCCGATGGGGACCCGGCCGTCCACGACGTCGCCGGCGCCGGGGTCCAGCCGGTGGCGGGTGGCGAAGGTGGTGGTCTCGGTGGGCCCGTAGGCGTTCACGAGGACGGTGCCCGGAGCCTGCTCCAGGGCCCGGGCGAAGGAGTGCGGGGAGGCGGCTTCGCCGCCCGTCCACACCTCCCGCACCCGCGTCAGCAGCTCCACGCACTCCTCGACCACCAGGTTGAACAGGGCGGCCGTGAGGAACATCGAGGTGATCCGGTGCTCCTCCACCAGCCGGGCCAGGGCGGCGGTGTCCACCCGGCCGGGCGGCGCCACGACCACCAGCCCGCCGGACAGCAGGGGCACCCACAGTTCGTACGTCGAGGCGTCGAACGACAGAGGGGAGTGGGCCAGCACCCGCCGGTGCGCGGCGCCGAAGGCGGAGTCACGGGCGAGCGCCGCGACGTTGGCGTGGGTGACGCCGATGCCCTTCGGCTCGCCCGTGGAACCGGAGGTGTACATCACGTAGGCCAGCTGGTCCGGCGAGCACGGCGGGTACGGGACCGGTGCGGTGGCCGGGGCCCCGTCCGCCGGGGCCGTCGCGTCGAGCACCGGGACGGGCGAGGTGCGGACCGCCTCGTGGCCGGCCGTCGCGGGATCGGCGAGGAGCAGGCGGGCGCCGGTCCGCTCCAGCATCCAGTGCAGCCGGGCGACGGGGAACCCCTCGCCGAGCGGGACGTAGAGCCCCCCGGCCTTGAGGACGGCCAGGATCGCCACGGGGAGGTGGACCGAGCGCTCCATCAGCAGGGCGACGGGGGTTTCGCGCTCCACCCCTGCGGCGGCCAGCCGGGCCGCCAGCAGGTCGGACCGGGAGTCGAGTTCGGCGAAGCTCAGGCGGTCGGCGCCGCAGACGACGGCCTCGGCGCCGGGGGTGCGCCGGACCTGTTCGGCGAACAGCTCCACCAGGGAGGCCGGGGCCAGGTCCGGGCGGACCGAGCCGTGCCCCCCGGCCGCGATCCGGGCCGCGGTCGGGGCGGAGGGCAGCAGCTCGGCCAGGGGACGGTCGGGCTCCCCCGCGGCGGAGGCCAGCAGCTCCAGGTAGTGCCCGAGGACGAGTTCGGCCGTGGCCCGGTCGAACAGGTCGGTGTCGAAGACCAGCGAGCCGGAGCAGGTCTCGGCGCCCTCGGAGACGAAGACGCTCAGGTCGAAGAGGGAACCGCCGAAGTCGGTCCGCTCGGCCCGCGCGTCCAGGCCCGGCAGCCGCAGCCCGGCCGTCTCGTCCTGGGCGGACGCGAACATCACCTGCACGAGCGGGTTGCGGTCGCCGACCCGCTCGGGGCTCAGGTGCTCCACCAGCCGGTCGAAGGGCACCTCCTGGTGGTCGTACGCGTCCACCGTCGCCCGGCGGACCCGGCCGAGCAGCTCGCGGAAGCCCACCTCGCCCGACAGGTCGGCGCGCAGCACCACGGTGTTGACGAAGAACCCGACGAGGGGCTCCAGTTCCACCCGGTCGCGCCCGGCCACCGGGGTGCCGACGGCGATGTCCGTGCTGCCCGCGTAGCGGGCCAGGGTGGCCTGGAAGCCGGCCAGGAGCGTCATGAAGAGGGTGGCGCCGGCGCCCTCGGCGATCCCGCGCAGCCGGGTGGTGAGGCGGGCGTCGA
The DNA here is from genome assembly GCF_044129415.1 of Streptomyces racemochromogenes. GTDB lineage: Bacteria > Actinomycetota > Actinomycetes > Streptomycetales > Streptomycetaceae > Streptomyces > Streptomyces racemochromogenes_A. The sequence goes on along the minus strand of NZ_JBBDHD010000041.1, from coordinate 47,507 downwards.
GGGTGAACTCCAGGCTCGCGCCGTCACCGCTGCGACGGGTGGGACGGGGCCGGTCCGCGGGGAGTTCGAGGGCCTCCAGCCCCGCCAGGGACTTCTCCCACCAGCGCAGCGATTCGTCCATCGCGCCGCTCGCGAACCGGTCGCGCTGGGCACGGGCGTACGCCTGGTAGTCCAGGGGCAGCGGCGCCTGCGCCAGGGGCCGCTGCGCGAGCAGGGCCGCGTACCCCTCGGACAGCTCCCGCCACAGCAGGCCCATGGACCAGCCGTCGGTGGCGATGTGGTGGACCACCAGCACCAGCAGGTGGTCCTCGGCGCCGAGCCGGATCAGCAGGGCGCGCAGCAGCGGGCCGGCCGCGAGGTCGAAGGGTCTGCGGACCTCCTCCCGGGCCAGGCCCCGGGCCCGCTCCTCCAGTTCGGCGAGGGGGGCGTCGCCCAGGTCCAGCACCGGCAGCGGGACGGCCTCCGGGGCGGGCAGGACCACCGGGTGCGGGGCGCCGTCGCGCTCCTCGAAGACGGTGCGCAGCGGAGCGTGACGGGCCACGACGGCCGTCAGGGCGCGGCGCAGCGGCTCCGGGTGGAGGCGGCCGCGCAGCCGCACGACCTCGGGGATCGCGTAGCCGGGGGTGCCGTCCGCCATCCGGTCCACCAGCCACATCCGCTCCTGGGCGAACGAGGCGACGGGCTCGGCGTCCGGCGCTGCGGCGGCCGGAGCGGGGACCGGCGCCGCCGCGGCGGCCGGACCGGCCGCCGTCTCCTCCAGCGCGGCGCGCACCCGGCGGCGCAGCAGCTCACGGGCGGCGGCCAGGCGGCTGTCGGTGCCGGCGGCCGGCATGCTCTCCTGGGTGGTCACGAGGTCTCTCCTTGAAGTACGAGTGAAGGAACGGCGGCGTCGGTGGCGGCGGACGGGGCCGGTTCGGCCTCCAGATCGGCCAGCAGCACCGTTTCGACGGCGATGGCGAGGGCGGCGACGGTCCGCTGCTCGAAGAGGGTGTGCAGGGGCAGGTCCAGGCCGAGGGACTGGCGCAGCCGGGCCGCCACCCGGGTGGCGCTCAGCGAGTGCCCTCCGAGGGCGAAGAAGTCGTCGTGGCGGCCGATCCGCGGCGCGTCCAGTACGGAGGCCCACACCATGGCCACCAGCTCCTCGGTCTCCCCGGCGGGCGGCTCGTACCCGGCGGCGGCCGCCGCGGCGGGAGCCGGGAGCGCCCTGCGGTCGAGCTTGCCGTTCGGCGTGACGGGCAGTCCGTCCACGACGACCAGCACCGGCACCATGTACTCCGGCAGGGAGCGGGCCAGTTCGGCGCGCATCGCCCCGGTGTCCGGTGCCGGGTCCGCCCCGGCCTCCGGGACGACGTACCCGACGAGCCTGCGCTCGCCCGGGACGTCCTCGCGGACGACGACCGCGGCCCGGCCGACGCCCTCCAGGTGGCCCAGCGCCGTCTCGATCTCGCCGAGTTCGATCCGGAAGCCGTGGATCTTCACCTGGTCGTCGGTGCGGCCCAGGTACTCCACCGAGCCGTCGGCCCGGTGGCGGGCCAGGTCCCCGGTGCGGTACATGCGCGAGCCCGGCGGGCCGAAGGGGTCGAGGGGAAAGCGCTCGGCGGTCAGCGCGGGGCGCCGCAGGTAGCCGCGGGCCAGGCCCGCGCCCGCCAGGAACAGCTCGCCGGCGACCCCCACCGGGACGGGCCGGCCCCGCGGGTCGAGCACGTACAGCGAGGTGTTCCAGATCGGCCGGCCGATCGGCACGGGCCCGGCGTCCTCGCGGCGGCAGTCCCAGTGCGTGACGTCGACGGCCGCCTCCGTGGGCCCGTACAGGTTGTGCAGGGGCACGTCGAGCACATCGAGGAACCGGTTCTTCAGCTCCTCCGGCAGGGCCTCGCCGCTGCACACGACCCGCCGCAGCGACCCGCAGCGGCCCGCCCCGGGGTCCTCGACGAACGCCGCCAGCATGGACGGGACGAAGTGGACGGTGGTGACCGACTCCTCCTGGATCACCCGGCTCAGGTAGGCGGGGTCCTTGTGCCCGCCCGGCTCGGCGACCACCAGGGCCGCTCCGGTGATCAGCGGCCAGAAGAACTCCCACACCGACACGTCGAAGCCGAACGGGGTCTTCTGCAGCACCCGGTCGTCCGCACCCAGCCGGTACCGGTCCTGCATCCACAGCAGCCGGTTGACGATGGCCGCGTGCTCCACGACGACGGCCTTCGGGCGCCCCGTCGACCCGGACGTGTAGATCACGTACGCAGGATGCGAGGACAGCGGCGCCGGCCCCACCGCCCCGGGGTCCCCGTCGTGCACCGCCCCCGGATCCAGCCGGGGCAACTCCGCCGAGACCGGCAGCGCCGCCGCCACCGCGTCGTCCGCGAGCAGCAGCACCGGCTCGGCGTCGGACAGCAGGTACGCGATCCGGTCCGCCGGCAGCGAGGGGTCCACCGGAAGGTAGGCGGCCCCCGCCTTCAGCACGGCCAGCAGCGAGACCACCATCTCGGTGGAGCGGTGCAGGGCGACCGCGACGATCCCCTCCGGACCGGCGCCCCGGGCGCGCAGGGCCCGGGCCAGCAACTCGGCGCGGGCGTCGAGCTCGCCGTACGTCAGGCGCTCGCCGCGGAAGACGGTCGCCGGCGCCTGCGGCGCCCGGGCCACCTGCCGCTCGAACAGCTCCACCAGCGTGGTGTCGGGGACCGGCACGGCGGTGCCGTTCCACTCCCGGATCAGCCGGTGCTGCTCCGCGGACAGCAGGTCCACCTCCCCCACCGCGGTGCCGGGGGCGTCGGCGACGGTCGTGAGCAGCCGCTCCAGCGCCTCGCCCAGGCTGCGCGCCGTCCGCGCGTCCAGGACGTCCGTGCGGTGGTCGAGGTGCAGCCGCAGCCGCTCCCCGGGCAGCACGATGAGGTTGACGGTGTAGTGGGTGGCGTCCGAGCCCTCCACCCCGGCCAGCCGCGGTCCCCCGGCCAGCTCCCGCATCGACTCCAGGTCGAGCGGGTAGTTCTCCACGACGACCGTGGTGTCGAAGAGGGCGCCCAGCCCGGCCGCCCGCTGGATGCCGGCCAGCCCGACGTGCTGGTGGTCCATCAGCTCCGCCTGCTCGTCCTGGAACCGGCCGAGCGCGGCCAGCAGCGGCTCGTCCTCGCGGATCCGGAACCGCACGGGCAGGGTGTTGATCAGCAGGCCGACCATGTCCTCGATGCCCGCGACGTCGGCGGTGCGCCCGGAGACGGTCCCGCCGAACACCACGTCGTCCCGCCCCGTCACCCGCCCCAGCAGCATCGCCCAGACGCCCTGGACCACGCTGTTGAGGGTCACGCCCGCGCTGCGGGCCCGTGCGGTGAGCCGGGCCGTCAGCTCGGCCGACAGCTCCACCGCGACCCGCTCCGGCAGCGCGTCGATCCGGTTCGGATCGGCCGCCCCCAGCAGGGTCGGCTCCTCCAGCCCGGCCAGCGCGGTGCTCCACGCGGTCTCGGCGGCGCCGTCGTCCTGGCGGGCCAGCCAGTCCAGGTGCGCGCGGTACGGGACCGCCTCCGCGACCGCACCGGATGCGGCGCCCGAGGTCTGTTCGGCGTATCCGGTGAGCAGTTCGCGCAGCAGCACCGCCGACGACCAGCCGTCCCAGACGATGTGGTGGTTCGTCATGACGAGGCGGTGCTCGGCCGCGCCGAACCGGACCAGGGTGAAGCGCACCAGCGGCGGCCGCTCCAGGTCGAAGCGGCGGCCCCGGTCGGCGGCGAGCAGCCGCTCCCACTCCCCCTCCCGCTCGGCGGATCCGAGTCCGCCCAGGTCCACGGCCTCCCACGGCACCGCGACGGACTCGACGACGATCTGCGCCGGCCCGTCCAGACCCTGGTCGGTGAAGGCGGAGCGCAGCGCGGTGTGGCGGCGCAGCAGCCGGTCGCAGGACGCCCGCAGGGTGTCCTCGTCCAGGGCGCCGTCCAGGGTGAGGACGATCTGGCCGGTGTAGGCGTCCATCGCGCCCGTGTCGAAGGCGGAGTGGAAGAAGAGCCCCTCCTGGAGCGGCGAGAGCGGCAGCACGTCGCAGAGCCCGGCGTAGCGCGCCGCCAGGGCGTCCGTCTCCGGCTGCGTCAGCCGGACCAGGGGCAGGTCACGGGGGGTGAGACGGCGCGGCCGGGGGGCGCCCGACCAGCCGGCCAGCAGGCGCAGGGCCTCGTCCCAGGCCGCCACCAGGGCGTCCGCCTCGGCCTCGGTCAGCAGGTCCGCGGGATGGGTGACGACCGCGGTGAAGGCGGGACCGCCGTCGCCGTCCACGGCCATGGCGTCGATCTGGAGGGCGTGCTCGACGGGCATCGCCGGATCCGCCTCGGCCCGCAGGCCGCCCGCCTCGGGGGCGGGGCTCCACGGGGCCTCGTCGCCGCCGGCGAACCTGCCCAGGTAGTTGAACAGGATCCGGGGGCTCGGCAGCCCGGACAACTGCGCGGCGGTGCGCGGATCGAGCCTGCTCAGCAGCCCGAAGCCCGTGCCGTGGTCCGGTACGGAGGCGACCGTCGAGTGGATCCGCGCGACCAGTTCGGCGAGCGCGTCACCGCCCCGGGCCGCCGCGTCCAGGTCGAGGCCGGCCAGGTCGAACCGGACCGGGTACTGGGTGGTGAACCAGCCCACGGTGCGCGCCAGGTCGTGCCGGCCGGTGCGGTCGACGCGGCCGTGGCCCTCCAGGTCGACCAGCAGCGACCCGAGGGCGCTGCCGGGGGAGCGCAGCCGGTGCGCCGCGAGGACCAGTCCCGCGAGCAGCACCTCGGCCGGGCCGGTGCGCAGCGCACCGGGCACCCCGGCCAGCAGCGGGCCGGCGACCTCGGCGGGCAGGCGAAGCGTCAGCGTGCGCGTGGCGCCGGCGGTGTCCCGTACCGGGTCGGGGATCCGCTGCCAGGGCTCCCGCGGCTCCGGGGCGTCCCCGGGGCCCTCCAGCGTCGAGCGCCAGAAGGGGAGCTCGGCCTGCACCTGCGGGGAACCCGCCAGGAGTTCGAGGTGGTGGGCCCACGCGCGGAAGGAGACCTCCCCGTCCGCGGCGGGCAGCGGACGCCCGGCGACGGCGGCCTCCCAGGCCGTGGCCAGGTCGGCCGCCAGGATCCGCCACGACACCCCGTCCACCGCCAGGTGGTGCACGCACAGCAGCAGCCGGTCCGGCGCCGCCCCACCGGTGTCGAAGCGCACGGCCCGGAGCATCACCGAGGTCGCCGGGTCCAACTCTCCGGCCGCCTCCCGGGCCGCCTCCGCGATGATCGCGGCGCGGGTGGACGCGTCCGACCCGGCCACGTCGACGGTGCGGTACAGCCGGGACACGTCGACCGCACCCGGCTCGCCGACCGTGCACAGCGGGCCCGCCGGGCCGCCGGTCACCCCGAGGCGCAGCGCCCCGTGCCGGTCCACGACCGACTGCAGGACCCGTACGAGCGTCGGGTCGTCGGCGCCCTCGGGCAGGGCCAGCACCATGGACTGGCTGAACCGGCCGACGGGACCCGGCCCGTCGAGGAGCCAGCGCATGACCGGGGTCGCGGGAAGCGGACCGCACTCCTCGACGGCCGGACCGCCGGTGGCCGCGCAGGCCCCGTCGCCGGGCTCGCCGACGGCCGCGGCGAGGGCGGCCGGGGTCTTGTGCGCGAACACCTCGCGCAGGGTGAAGGAGAAGCCCCGGGCCCGCGCCCGGCTGGTCAGGCCGAGGGCGGTGATGCTGTCGCCGCCGAGCTCGAAGAAGTTGTCGTCCGGGGTCGCGGCGGTGCCGAGGGCCTCGGAGAACAGCTCCGCGAGCGCCAGCTCGGTGGCGCCGTACGCCCGCTCGGGGCGTTCCGGACGGGCCGCGGCCTCGGGTACGCGCAGCCGCGCGCGGTCGACCTTCCCGCCCGTGGTGAGGGGCAGCCGGTCCAGCGCCACGAAGGTGCGGGGCACCATGTACTCCGGCAGGACCCGGCCCAACTCCGCCGCCAGCGCGTCCGGTTCGGGCACCGTGCCGCCGTCCGCCGGCGGTGCCAGGAAGGCGACGAGCCGGCGGGCTCCGCCCGCGGGGGCGTGCACGACGACCGCGGCCTGCGCCACCGAGGGCAGCCGGCCGAGCACCGCCTCGATCTCACCCAGTTCGATCCGGTGCCCATTGATCTTGACCTGGCGGTCCACCCGCCCCACGAACTCCAGCTCGCCCCGTGCCGTCCAGCGCATGAGGTCGCCCGTCCGGTACATCCGCGCACCGGGCACACCGGAGAAGGGGTCCGGCACGAAACGCTCGGCGGTCATGGCCGCGCGCCCCGCGTACCCCTGGGCGAGACCCGCACCGGCCACGCACAGCTCGCCGGTCGCCCCCGGCGGCAGCAGCCGCAGCCCCCGGTCGACGACGTACGCACGGTGGTTGGCCATCGGGCGCCCGATCGGCGGGATCCGGCCGTGCGAGGGCGCGGTCACCCGGTGCATGGTCACGGACACGGCCGCCTCGGTGGGCCCGTACGCGTTCCACACCTCGCGGCCGTCCGCCGCCCAGCGGTCCACGGCGTCCCCGGACGGGGCCTCACCGCCCGTGGACAGGAACCGCAGCGCCGGCAGTCCCGCCGGATCCAGCAGCGGCAGGAGGGCCGGCGGCAGGTCGGCGACCGTCACCGCCTGCTCGGCGAGCAACGCCTGGAGCCGGTCGACGTCGACCCGCTCCGCGTCGGTGGCCAGGACCAGGGTGGAACCGCTCAGCAGAGAACCGAACACGTCCAGGACCGACACGTCGAACGACAGCGAGGCGAACCCGAGGAACCGCTCCGCGCGCCCGGACCCGCCGAGGCCGTCGCCCGCGCCGCACAGCGCGAGGTGGCCGCGTACGAAGTCCACGGCAGCCGCGTGCGGGACGACGACGCCCTTCGGCTCGCCCGTACTGCCCGATGTGTACAGCAGGTACGCCGCGGACGCTCCCGGCACCGGCGCGGACCTCCGGCCGGAGCGGGACCCGTCGGCGGGCCCGCTCGCGTCGACCACGCCCGGCAGATCGTGCGGCAGCCGGTCGCGGCCGCCCGGCCCGGCGACGACCGTGCGCAGCCCGGCGTCGCGCACGATGTACGCGATGCGCTCCGCCGGCAGGCCGGGGTCGAGCGGCACGTAGCAGCCGCCCGCCTTCAGGACGCCGAGCAGGGCCGCGACCATCGACGGGGAGCGCTCCACGCAGACGCCGACGGGGGTGCCCGGCCCGACGGCCGTCCGCAGCCGGTCCGCGATGTCCTCGGCCCAGGCGTCGAGCTCCCGGTAGGTGACCTCCCGCCCGGCGCAGATCACGGCGGCCTGCTCGGGGACGCGCGCGGCCACCTCCTCGAAGAGCGTGTGCAGCGACGCGTCCCCTGCCACGGGGGCGACGCCGCCCTCGGCGAAGGCGGCGAGCCGCTCCTCGTCCTCGGTGGTCAGGAAGGGCAGCGAGCCGACCGCAGCCTCGTCCCCGGCCGAGGCGAGGGCGACCAGGAACCGGGTGAACCGCACCCGCAGCGCGTCGAGTTCCGCGCGATCGACGTCGGCGGCGTCGCCCTCGGCCTGCACGGTCAGCGGGCTGTCGCCACCGCGGTCGTAGACGTTGAGGGAGACGTGCTCCACCGGGCCGACCGCGAGGTTGTGCGCGGAGGCGGGAGCACCGGCGAAGGACAGCTCGTAGTCGAAGGACATGAGGTTGACGGCGGCGTCCCACAGCCGGGGTCCCGTACCGGTGAACTCCTCGATGCGGTACCGCTGGTGGCGCAGGGCCTCCTTGATGCCGGCCGAGGTGCCGCGCACCAGTTCGCCGACCGTCGTGTCCGCGCCGACCGCCAGCCGCAGCGGCAGCACCTTGGAGAACATGCCGGGCGTCCGACGGGCGTCCGGGGTGGTGCGACCGGTGACCGGCAGGCCCAGGACCACGTCCTCGGTGCCGCCCGCGCGGTGCAGGTGGGCGGCGGCAGCGGCCATCACCAGCGCCGACCAGCGCGTGCCGTGCCGGCGCGCCGCCTCGCGCAGGACGCGGGCGTCGGCGGGATCGAGGTCACCGCTCACCCGCACCGTCGTACCCGAGGCGGGCACCGGGACGCTGCCGGTGAACGACACGGGCTCCGGGGCGCCCTCCAGCCGTTCCCGCCAGAACTCCCGATCGCGCGCGCACTGCTCGGAGCCCGCGTACTCCTCCTCCTCGGCCACGATCCGCTGCCACGGCGCGCTCTCGAAGGCCGGCACGGGCTCGCCCGCCACCAGCGCCGAGTACACCTGCGCGGTCCGCCGCGCGAGGATCGAGCCGGTGACCCCGTCCGCGACGAGGTGGTGGTAGCCCTGCATCCAGCGGTAGGCCGCCGGACCGGTCCGCACCAGGAGGTACCGGCACACGTCCCCGGACGCCAGGTCCGTCGGCCGGGCCAGCTCGGCGCGCATCAGCCGCTCGGACTCGGCGTCCGGGTCCGGGTGGCCGCTGACGTCGACCGTCTCGATCCGCAGCGGCGGCGGCCCGGCGGGTATCTGGTGCACCACCCCGTCCACCTCGGCGAAGCGGACGCACAGCGTCTCGGTTCCGGCCACCGTCGTGCGCACCGCCTCGGCGAGCAGCTCCGGATCCACCGCCCCGCGGATCTCCAGGTATTCGGCGATGGTGTAGTCGAGGCGTGTGGGGTCGAGCTGCTGCGCGAACCAGACGCCGTTCTGCGGCGGGGTCAGGGGCAGCGGCCGGCGGTCGTGAGTGGCCATGCGGTGGTCAGTCTCCTCAGTCGGATCGGTCGATCAACGACGACGTGAGGCCACTGTCCGCGAGGGCCGGACGGTCCCGAAAGTCCCACAAATACGCTTCTTGACGAGCCCCGACGAGCCCGGAGAAAACCCCGGTACCGCGATCCCGTGACACCCGGAAGCGGCCGACGCGTACAGGCCGGGCGAAGCCCTGACACCCCCCGCCCCCCACCGCCCGCACGCGGGGACGTGGAACACGAACGCGAGACCGGCGGCCTGTCCGGGGGTCTACCGGACAGGTGCCCCCCGAACACCCGGTCTTGCCGGATCCGGCCAGTGCAGCGCGTTACCGCCAATACCCGGTGATCTGCTCACAGCGCCCCTGACCTCCCGCTGCACAAGACGACGGGGGCCGTCGTCCGCTGCCCCTGACGGACCGGACGGGGGACTGGACGCTTTGCTTACGATCAACGTGGCGGTGCTCCTGGCGGTCAGCGTCGTCTTGCGGCTGCGTCGGCGGACCGAACCGCGAAGCCGGTTCGACGAGAACACGACCGTCAGCGGTGTCTCCCAGGCCGGCCAGTGACCGGCGAACCCCGTCCCCGGCCGTACGGCGTCGGCCTGCCCGCCGCCCCAGCGGCCGGGGGCGCGGGCGTCGACGGCGCAAGAACCAGCACCTGGAGCATTTGCTGTCGGCTGCGCTCGTGGCCCTGGTGGTGGTCGCTCTGGCGGTGAGCGTGTTGCGGTGGCTGGCCGCGCGCCCCTGGACCGTGGCCGGCCCCCTTCTGGTGGGCACGGGGGGAGCCGCCGCCTGGGCGTGGCGGCGCCGGGAGGCCGCCCGGTGGGAGCAGGTACGGGCGAGCGGCCAGCGCTACGCCCTGGGGCAGCTCGACGCTCTCCATCACCGGGCGTTCGAGCTCGCGGTGCGGGACCTGATGCGCCGGGACGGCTGCGCGGACGCCCGGCAGGTCGGCGGTCGCCGTGACAATGGCGCCGACGTCAAAGCCACCGACCCCTTCGGGCGGCTCTGGGTCATCCAGGGCAAGCACCCGAAGGACGGCTGGGCGGGGAAGCCCGTCGGCACCCCCGACCTGCAGGTCCTCAACGGCACCGGCCGTCGGATCCACGGCGGCGATGTCCTGGTCGTGCTCACCAACGGCCGCATCACCGCCAACGCGTCGGACTTCGCCAAGTCCCAGCGCCTCCACCCGGTCGACCGCCACCTCCTCGCCGAATGGGCCGCCGGCTCGCGCCCACTGTGAGACCTCCTGCGAGCCCTGCCCCCGGCCGGCCGCAGATGACGTGCACCCGCGCCTCGACGGCCGCGCGGCGGCGGCGTGGCTGCTGGCCCACGACAAGAATCGAATGGCCCCCGGACCCCGCGGCCGCCTGGCTGACGCTGCCCGGGACCAGCGCAGCCGCGCACCGGTTCCGCCCCGCTGACCCGTACCCGGCTTCGGCCGACGGCCCGGTCGGCGAGGACCGCTCGTCCGGCTGGTCCCCCGACGCCGAGGCCGCCGGTGCGCCGGCTGACCGCGCCGGGGGAGGGCTGCGCCTGCGCCCGGCATGAGAGGTGGCCGACACCCTGAGCCAGACGATTGACGACCTGACCGGCCGCCATGGAGGGCCACCACGTGGACTCCCACGACCTCGCCTGGAACCTGGTCACATCGCTGCGCAGTGCCGGAGGCGAAGCGCGCGGACCACCCCTCGTCCTTCCCCGGCGCCGGCCGCTTCCCCCAAGGACTTCACCGGGCCTGCCTCCCTCATGCCGGGCGTCGTCCGAGCAGATGCCCGATCTGCTATTCCGGCTCGGAGTCCCCCTCCGCGGCGGCCTGCTCGTCGGCGACGGCCTGCAGGTCCTCGGCAGCCTCGGCTGCCCGACTGCCGTTCCCCGCGAGGCCGTCCTCGATGTCTCGCTTGTCCGCCGCGATCCGGCGCTCGGTGTCGCGTTCCGCGGCAGCCTCCGGATCGGCCTCCCGTTCGGCATCCCGCAGGCGCTCCTGCGCCTGCTCGACCTGCTGTGCCTGCTCATCGTCCCCTGCGGTGGCGGCCAGGGCGGGTGTGGCCCCGAACAGGGCCACGGCCGCGAAAGTCGACGCGGCGGCCACGGACAGCCTGGTGACGAGCTTGCCGGTCATAAGAGGTCTCCTCCGTCAGGGACGCGATGATCACGTCGCTCAACCCCCATGACGGCCTTCGGCCCTCCGCGGTTCAGCGGCCGGATAGGACGAAGATCACGCCACCTCGGTCGAACCGGACTCCGCACGTTCTGACGTTTCGCTCTGACCCTCCTCACACGCCGGAGACGCTCCGGACGTATGAAGAGCGCCAAGGCCGGCTCGCCCCCGGGACGGCCGCCTGTGTCAGGGACGCTCGCCGGCAGCGGGACAGAAGGCCGGCCGCTGCTCCGCCTCCTCGTAGTAGCGGTGGAACACGGGGGTGATTCCGCCCGACACCGGGGGCACGATCCAGCTCCAGTCGGCAGGGACCCGCCGGCCTTCACGCTCCTCCCGGGCCAGATGGGTCAGGAAGCGCCGGGACTCGGTGTGGTGGTCGCTGATGCGTATGCCCGCGGCCCGGAAGGAATGGAGGACGGCGACGTTCAGCTCGACCAGGGCCCGGTCGCGCCAGAGGGTCGCCTCGTGTCCGGTGTCGAGGCCGAGGCAGGCGGCGACGCCGGGGAGCATGGCGTAGCGGTCCTCGTCGACGAGGTTGCGGGCGCCGATCTCGGTGCCCATGTACCAGCCGTTGAACGGTGCGAGCGGGTAGTCGATCCCGCCGACCCGCAGGCGCATGGTGGCGATGGCGGGTACGGCGTGCCAGCGCAGGCCGAGTTCGGCGATCCGAGGGCAGTCCGGGTGGGTGATGGGTACTTCCAGCACCAGGTCACGGGGCAGTTCGAACAACTGCGGTTTGTCGTCCGGGGCGTCGATGACCAGGGGCAGGACATCGAAGCGGCCGGGCTCGCGCGCCTGCCAACCGAGGCCGCGTACGGCATCGGTCAGGTCCGCGTTCCGCGGATCGCCCAGGACGGTGCCGTCGGCGCGGCGGTGGCCGGCGTACCGGACGAGCTGTTCGTTCCACACGCGTGGGCCGGGCCGTCCGGGGGAGTCCGGTGCGAAAACGGAGATCACGGGCCTGATGCGGCCGCCGTTGGTCGCCTGCCGCAGGTGCTCGCACAGATGCCGGTGGATCTCCCGGGGGGTGGTGGCGTCGCGGCGGTCGAGGACGCGCAGGCTGTTCCAGTACAGACGGCCGATGCAGCGGCTGGAGTTGCGCCAGGCGACGCGGGCCCCGAAGGACAGCTCGGCCGTCGTGTGACGGTAGGTGCCGGTGCGGTCGATCGCGGCGCGTACCTGCTCCAGCCGCCGTGCGAGCGCGAAGGTCCGGGTGGGCTGCTCGGTGTGGAACTGGCGCAGGAACTCCTCCGCCTCGGCACGGTCGGCCGCGCCGCCGCTCCGTGGCGGGGCGGGGATCGGTGCGATGTCGTAGGTCACGGTTGCCTCGCAGGAAGGGGAGCGCGCGGTCCCGCCGGCGGGGCGGCGCCGCGCGGGTCGGTCCGGTCGGGACCGGCTGGTCAGCGCAGGCCGAGCGGGAGGGACCGCAAGGAGCGGAACTCCAGGTTCTCGTTCCAGACGGGCTCGCCCGCCGGCCGCAGACCGGGGAAGCGGCCGAGCAGCGCGACGAAGAACCACTTCAGCTGCAGGGCCGCGATCTGCCGTCCCAGACAGGAGTGGACCCCCAGGCCGAACGACAAGTGCGCTCCGCTGTTGCGGCGTTCGAGGTCGAAGGCGTCAGGCCGCTCGAAGACCTCCGGGTCCCGGTTGGCCGCGCCCAGGAACAAGGCCACGTTCCGTCCCGCCCCGATCCTCACGCCGCCGATCTCCACTTCCGTGGACGTGACGCGCCAGGTGAACTGGTTCGAGGCGTTGTAGCGCACGACCTCGTGGGGTGTGTTCTCCACGCAGGCAGGATCAGCCAGGAACCGCTCGACCTGTCGGGGGTTGCGTGCGAAGGCCAGCATGCCGCTGCTGAGAGAGCCGGGGGTCGTGGGCGCGAACAGTGCGATGAACAGCAGGACGAGCTGGTGCACCGTCTGTTCCGCCGTGCTCTCGGCCCGGTCGTCCCGGGCGGCCGCCAGGCGGGCGATGACCGTGTCGGGCAGGACCTCGCCCCGCTTGCAGTCGAGGAGTTCGGCGGCATAGGTGTGCAGATCGCCGAGCTGCCCGAGCAGCCGGTCCAGCTCCACGGGCTGCTCCCGCGGACCGGACCAGTACGTCATCAGCGTCTCGACGCAGGGGATCACGATGTCGAGGTCTTCTTCCGGCACCCCGAAGGCGTGGACGGCGGACCGCACCGGGAGCAGGGCGGCCAGGGCGGGGACCGCGTCGATCTCCGTGGTTCCGGCGGGGAGGGAGGCGACCACGTCGGTCGCGACCCGCCGGATGACCCGGTCGTAGTGCTCGTGTGCGGCACGGGTGAAGGCCGTCCGGGTGGACCGGCGCAGGGCGTCGTGGCGCGGGGGGTCCGTATACATCATCACGTTTCGGGTGAAACGGTGGTAGATGTTGTCCTGGGGCAGCTGCCGCCCGGGGAACTTCGCGGCCAGCACCTCTCCCATGCGCTCGGCCTTGAGCCGGGGGTCCTTCAGCGCACTGGCGCAGTCCCCGTACCGCATGACCGCCCAGGCGTTGAGGCCGGCGCACCAGTGGACGGGCTCGCGTCCGGCCAGCTCGGCGTAGACGGCATACGGGTCGGGCACGATGCCCGGCTCCGCAAGCGGTGACGGTGCAGTCATCGAGTCTCCTTGGGGTGTCCGCCCGCGGGCGGGGCGGCGGTACGGGGGGAGTGGGCTGTGGCCGGGTGGGCGCCGGGGATGCCGGGCGGCCCGAGGACCTCGATTCCGAAGCCGTCGGCGACGGCGCGTACGTGGTCCAGATCGGGGAGGGCCGCATCGGCGGGTGGGAGGGTGGGCGCCAGGGCGGGCCGCGCCAGGGCGCGCAGGAACCCGTCGAAGCCGCCCGGCTCGGTGACGTGGAGGAAGCGGGCCTCGGGCGAGGTGACGCGGAAGGTGTGGGCGAGGCCGCGCGGGCCGTACACGAAGGCGCCGGACCGGACGGGAAAGCTCTGCCCGGCCACCCAGAAGGTCATCGCCCCCTCCAGGACGTACCACCACTCGTCCTCGTCGCGGTGCCGGTGCAGGGGGGAGCCGCTGCCCTCGCGGCCCAGGAACTCGATGACGGTCGCCGCGCCGTCGAGTTGAGCGGCGGAGCCCTTCACCGCCGCCAGGAAATCGAGGAACCACAGGGTTTCGCCCCCGCCGGCGCCCAGCGCGATGGGGGCGATCGGGAGAGGAGGGACGGCATCCGGCACGGAATGTCCTTTCAACGGGCGATGAGCCTGACCGGAACGGCGGACGGGACGACGGAGATGGTCGAGTGGAACCGCACGGCGACGTTCTCGACGGGCACGACGTCGAAGTGCCTCAGGATCTCGGTCAGCATCGCGACGCAACTCTGCTCGGCCAGCCGGTTCCCCACGCAATGGCGCGGGCCCGCGCCGAACGGCAGGAAGGAGTTGAGGGATTCGTTCCAGTCGGTGAACCGGTCCGGATGGAACCGGTCTGCCTCACGGAACACCTCGGGATTCCGTCCGACCTCGTTCTTCATCCACATGATCGAGGTGCGGGGTGGAATCGTCATTCCGTGCTCTTCCACGGCCCGGTCCCTGCTGAACTTCGCACTGAACGGGACGGGCGGGAACATCCGCAGCGTCTCGTGGAAGACGTGGTGCACGTACGCGGAGCCCTCCCCGTCCCCCTCGGCCGACTTGCGTGCCTTCTCCTGCGCGTCAGCGTCCCGGGAGAGCATGACCAGGGCCTGCGACAGCACGTACGACATCGGATCGGCGCCGCCGAGCACGAGGGACATCAGCTCCTCGACCCGGTCCCGGTCCGACCAGGCGGCTTCGGACACCCGGTCGAGCGGGTCGTCCGGCCGCTGGTGCGCCGGACAGCCGGCCGGGATCCGCTCCGACCTGCGGCGCAACACCGTCCCCAGCACGTCGGCGACCTCCCGGTAGGCCTTCCTGACCCGGCGCCGCCGCCCGAGGTGGATCCAGCGGACGAAGAACGGGTGGAACGCCCGGAAGCTGACCTCCTCCTCGATGGCGGCGAGCGAGCGGTGATACCGGGGCAGGTCCGCCGGCGGCTCCCAGTCCTCCCCGCACAGGAAGGTGCTCAGGCAGTCCACGCTCCAGTCGCGCAGATCCGACTGGAGGCCCTCGTACGTCGTCCCGGCCACCCGCCATCGCGCCACGTACCGGGCGGACACGTCCGTCAGGACGTCGGAGCGCCGGGCGACGCTCTTCGTCGTGAGCGCGGGGGAGAGGGTCTGCCGGTGGGACCGGTGCAGCTCCCCGCCCGGCACGCCCATCAGACTCCGCGACAGCACCGTCCCGTCCGCCCGGCGCAGCGAGTCGAGCTCCTTCCTGTGCAGGTTCGGCGAGACGTACGACAGGGACACCAGCGGCGCGGTCCCCCAGGCCAGGTGCAGGCGCACGACCGGCCCGTACTCGGCGTGCAGGGCACGCAGCGCCTCGTGCCGGCTGCTGTGCCCGCGGGCCAGCAGGTCGGCGAGGTTGCCCAGGAGGAACGAGGGCTTCGGCCCGGGCAGATGGCGCCGGGAACGGAACTCCCCGAGGCGGCGGGCGACGGCGAACGCGAGTGGTGCGAGCAGCAGCGCGGCTCCGGCGGACACGAAGGGGCTGGAGACCGCGACTCCGGCCCAGGCGACAGCGCCGGCCGCGAAGAGGAGCAAGGCGCAGCCGGCCGCGTAGAGGAATCGATAAAGGCCGAATCGATTTTCCGCATCGGGCATGTTCACGGGTGACTCCCCAATCAGTGAGGGGACCGAGATGCGCTGCAAAGGCTAGGGAGTGCTTTCAGCGCCCCACAACGCGAGGCTGACGGGATGGCTGATTCGGCAGGGGAATGGAATATGCCGTGCGTATGTCCCCCCGCCGTCCGGGCAGGTGGAGTTCGAGGGTGCGGCCGCGACCGGCAGCCGATGGGGTGCCGGCCACCCGCACCCGGATGGCCCGATCCGTGTGACCGACGGACACCGGCGTCACAGCGTCCGTCACCCACCAGACGGCCCGCGCCCGCAACCGCCACCCTGCGCACCAGTGCCGCTGCATCCTCTGCCATGACCACGGCGACCGAACGATCGGCCTCGCGCACACTCACGGCGGCACCGAACGCTCCGTGTTCGGCCTCGACGTCCACGCCATGCACCGCAGCGGGCGAAGCAATCGGGCCACCGGGTTGGTGGGCGATGCATCCGCGGCGACCTGAGCCGTTCCTCCGAAAATCCCGACCGCGGACTCGGCGGAGGAACCTACGCTGGGACCCCCTTCAGACCACCCAGGGAGCAGCGTGTCGCCGTTCGTCCACCGGATCTCCAAGTACGACCCCGCCCACCGTGACGAGCGCGGTCACTACATCGGTGCCGAGGACACGGTCAGTGACCACGGGCCGGTTGAGGAGGCTTACCTGGCGGCAATCGCCGCCTTCGCGGAGGCGTCAGGCATCGGCCGGCTGGAGATCCGCGAGCCCCACATCGGAGGCTTCGCCCCCTTCGGCCTGGAGCCACCGGTCGACGGCTACGGCCTGGCCGACCTCTTCCCGGCCGGTCCGGCCGGATTCCACGACGGCGCTCGGGTGCCGATCGCCTTCGGCCTGGAACTCGTCCGGGCCATGCTCCGCGACAACGGCGCCTGGTGCCGCCTGGAAGCGGAGGGAGCGTTCACGGTGCACGTCGGCTGGGACCAGTGCCTCTACATCGGCAGCACTCTGCCCTGCGAAACCGCGCTGACCCGCACCCGCGCGCTCGGCCTGTTCCCGGAACGCATGGACGCCTCGCCGTACGACTTCGCCCCTGACGACGCCGCGTACGTGCAGCGGCCGGCCGACGCCGACTTCTGGGGCCGCCTGCGCTGGACCGTCAGTACCCACCGCGCGGTGTTCCTGGAGGAGGCCTTCGCCGGTAACGCCTCCCGGTGGCACCGCCTGACCCACGACAACATCGAGGCTGTGCGCTCCCGGCTGGTCCCACGCGCCCGGCTGGCAGTCTGGCCGGACCTGCTCACCGACGTCGACACGGCCGTGGCCGCTCTGCCCGCGGAAGGCCTCGTGCAGATCGTCTGGGAGGACGAGGACGGGCAGATCACGAGCACGGTCGTGGACGAGACCCAGTTCGAGGCAGCGACCTCCCGGCTCGCCTGCGCACGCGCTGCCGGCGTCGTATCGATGTGTACAGGTGAAGATCTGCCGCTTTTCACGGCTGTGCTGCCCGACAGCGACGGCGTTCTGCGCGCTCGCTGGCAGACCGCGCCGACGCCCAGCGACCGGAACTGGGCGTTCCTGAAGACCCTCCGGCGCGGCCAGGTCGTCAAGGGCACGGTGACGGTCATCGCCGACTTCGGCGTCACCTTCGTGGACATCGGCGGCTTCACCGCGATGATCAACATCCCGGAGCTGTCCTGGCGTCCTTTCGATCACCCGTCCGACGTCGTCAGCGTCGGCCAGGAGGTCACGGCCGAGGTCCTCGACGTCGACATGGTCCGGGAACGGGTACCGCTGTCGCTTCGAGCAGTGCAGGAAGACCCGTGGCCGCAGGTAGCGCAGAGGATCGGCGAGGTGGTCACCGGGCCGGTCACCAAGATCGTGCCGTTCGGCGTCTTCGTCCGCATCGAGGACCGAGAAGACGGCTTCCAGGGGCTCGTGCACACCAGCGAGCTGGATGAATCGTCCGCGGGCGGCGTCATCAAGGTCGGCGACGCCCTCACCGTGGAGATCATCGACGTCGACCTCACGCGCCGTGCTATTGCGCTGTCACATGTCCGTGTCGGCCGCTCCCGCTCGGCGCGCGCAGGACGAGCGGTCCTGCAAAAATCTCAAGCCCGCGCGGCACAGATGCGGTGAGACTCAGTCAAACAGCGGTTGTGACCGCACACCAAAGCCGGCCCGGTGGTTTTCTACGGCCTCCGCCTCGACACGCACGACAGCTGGCGATTCCGTCGCGGAGTACCGCGATCGTCGCAAGGGGAACGTGCCGCTGTAGCCGTCATGGAGGGACGGCAGGTGCGGCTTCGTACGCCCGTAGCATTGCCCCATGGCCGACCTGTATCTCCTGGAACTCGACCTCACCCTCCGCCTCTCCACCCCGGAGCCGGTCCTGGCGCTGATGCGCGAGCACATGGCGCCGTACCCGGACGACTGCGCGTACGAGGACGCCCCATTCAGGGTCCTGGCCGAGCGCGGCCCGGCATACCGCGTGGGCGGCGACTGCACCGCCGAGCTCGCCCGCACCGCGCGAGGCTGGACTCTCACGGCCCGCCAGGAGATCCACGCCGAAGTCCTCGAAGACGTGGAGCAGTTCCTCACCGCCATGACCCCGCACCTCGCCACCACAGGCCCACTCGGCTCCCTGCGCTTCTACGAAGACGAAGCTCCCACTGCCATCACTCCCGACCCGACCGGCCGGGTCCGCCTCGTCCAGGGCGAGGAGTGTACGGGGGGCGGAGGCTGCGTTGCCGCATCGCGGGGGCTGCACCCGGTGACTCACCAAGGCCTCCTCTTCGGCGCGGTGGCCGCCCCACCGGCCGGTTCGATTGACAGACCCGCGCGCTAGCCTGAGGCCGTAGACGGGCGAGGCGGGACTGCGGGCCGGCTTCGGGGCACGCACAGCGGTGAAGGAACGAGATGCAGGCACTGACACTTGGTCCCACGAACGGTGAGCGCGTCGTTCTCTTCGCGGCTGGAGCAGGCGGTGACCCGGAGCGTTACAAGCCCCTCTTGGAGCACTTGGCAGCCCATGGCTGCCAAGTGATTGCCCCCTGCTTCGAGCCTTTCATCGCCCGAGAGGCGACCACCGCTGACCTTCTTGCACGCCCGGTCGGGATGGTCGAAGCGCTCCGCCAGTGGGCGCCTGGGGACGCGTCCGTTGTGGCGGTCGGCCACTCGATCGGCGGATGGGCCAGTCTCTGCCTCGCCGGTGCGACGCCCTGGGGACGGGACGGCAGGATGCTGGACGTCCCACGCGAGCCACGCGTCGGCCGCCTCGTCTTGTACTCGCCGGCAGCGGGCTGGTTCGCCGCTCCGGGCGCCTTGGACGAGGTCAAGGCGCCGATGCTCGTCTACGCGGGAGAGATGGACACCGTCACGCCCGTCGAGCAGGCCGCCCTCCTGAAGGGGGCACCGGCCCAGGTCGACCTTCGTGTCGTGCCGGGGGCCGGGCACTTCAGCTTCATGAATACGCCTCCGCCGGGCATGGGCGAAACCGAGGGCTTCGACCACGCGCGGTTCCTCACCGACCTCGCGCAAGCGACCCTGGAGTTTGCCGGCGCGCCCTGAAAGGACGTGACACGTCGTCCGGACAACGGTCCGGACGACGCGATGTCTCCAGGCCGTGCGGGTGGCCACGGCCAGGGGCACGGACATTGGTCAGCCCGCCCCGGGACCGGCCCAGCGCGTGACCGGCCTCACCAGCACCCACCACAAGATCAATTATCGGACAGAGCCTGGCTCGGTACGCGGGCCATCGATGTGACGGTCAGCGGCCCCAGCGGGATCTCGCCGAGCGTGGTGAAGCCGAAATGGCGGTAGAGGGGGACGTTCGCCGGGTCCGCCGTGGTCAGGTGGACCGCGCCCGGCGTCGTCGTCAGGACGTGGTCCAGGAGGGTGCGGCCCGCTCCACGGCCGGTGAGGTCCGGGCGGACTCCGACGAACTCCAGCGTCCAGGCCCCCGCGGGGGCCCCGCCCTCGGTGGCGTCCAGATAGCGCAGGGTCCGGCCGAGGGCGCGCGGCCCGCCGCTCAGCAGGGTCCGGGCCGCCCAGAGCGCCCGGGCGCCGGCGGACGGGGTCGCGCCCGGCGGGGTCAGGACGGCTGCCGCCACGATGAGTCCGTCGGTGTCCACCAGAGCCGTACGGCGGGCCCCGGCGAGGCCGGCGTGGGTGCGCAGGGTGGTGCGGAACCAGCGAGCGCGGGCGGAGTGCGCGCCGCCGCAGATCCAGGAGACGGCCGGCTCCCGGGCGAACGCGTCGGCCAGCAGATCGGCGCAGGCGGCCGGGTCGGGGTCGGTGTCGATCCGGCGGGAGGCCGCCGCAGCAAGGTCCTCAGACATCCCGACCCCGCTCCAGGGGCGCCTCCGGCACGAGGTGGCAGACGAGCAGTTTGAGAAAGAACAGGGGTGCGAACCAGGCTAGCGTGGCCGGCACCGGCAGCCAGAACAGGTTGACCAGGACGGCTGCCGTCAACACCGCCATCGCCACGGGCCGTTTGAGGTGGACGGGCGCGAACTCCACCGCCACCGCCCCGCCGAGGAGCAGCGCGGCATTCGCCGAGGTCCAGGCGAGGTCGCCGGAGAGGACGTACAGTCCCATCGCGGCGAGGTGGATCAGGTGCGTCGAGACGAACACCAGCCGGGCGCGCCGCGCCGCCGGGTCGGCCCGGTGGTACCAACGCTTCGCGGCGTTGGTGGCGTTGGTCAGGACTCCGCCGATCAGGTCGAGCCCGGCCAGGGCGACCACGACGAGTTGCCCGGCCGACCAGTCGCGCGCGGCTCCCGAGCTCCACAGTCCGGCGGCCAGCAGCAGGGCGCAGCCGAGGAGGCCAGTCGTCTCCACCGCGGACTCCGAGCGGGACTTGCCCGGCCCCATGAACCGTTCCAGGCGGCCGGCGAGGCCGGACGGGGTGGCCGGTATCTCCCAGGAGATCCTCAGGTCAGTGCGCATCGTTCGGCTCCTGCCCGGGGACCGCGGTCGCCGCTGCACCCCACAGCCCGCGCAGCAGGCTCCACAACTGGTCCGCAGGGTCACCTTCCGGGAGCCCTTCGAGGGATCCACTCGTCATCAGGGCCACGGCCCAGGCGTCCGCGGCCCGGACGACGGCGGCGGTCGCCGACACCATCAGCGCGTGGTCCACATCGGTCCGGATCATCCCGAGCCGACGGCCGTCCGTGACCAGGGCGCCGAACCAGTCGAGCCACGGGCTTCCGTCGCTGCGCCCAAGGGCGGCATCGGCCAATGCCAGATCCTCGGGGTGGTCCCTCAGGTGGGCGGCGAGGGCGGCGGATCCAGCGGTGAACCGGGCGCCGAAGTCCTCCTCGTCGCGGGCCGGGACCCAGGGGCCGAGGGCGTCCAGCAGCCGGTCGAGGACTCCGTCGAGGACCGCGGTGAGCAGGTCCTCCCGGCCGTCGAAGTAGTGGTAGGCGGCGGTCTTGGAGACTTCTGCCGCCTCGATGATCTTGTTGTAGGAGGCGCCTTCGGCGCCGTGCTCGGCGAAGTGCCGACGCGCAACGCCCAGGATGTGCTCCCGGCGTTCGGCGGGCAGACGGTCGAAACGGGGAAGAGGCATGAACGCATAATACGCACCAGTGGGGTGTACTGCCAGTACACCCCACTGGTCTCAACTAGCGCAGGACGGTCCGGACGAGATGTTCGGGATGGTTGAAGGTGCCGTGGGAGAGGAGGGGCGTGCCTGTGCGGGGATCGCGCTGCCCCCGAGGATGAAGGCCCCCGCGAGCGCCGTCGTGACGCAACGGCGGACGGAAGGAACCTCGTTGCCCGGTTTCCCATCTTCTTCATGCCCGGTCAACGCAATCGGCCGCACGAGGTTGCGCGGGGACGGGATGGAGGGGCGGGGAGCCGGCGTGCCACGCCCGCATGCCGGCAGCACGTTCCCTGCGGTGACAACAGGCGCGCCGATCCGGTGACACCTGCAGTGCGTCGTACGCTCAGACCGACGGGTCGGTGGGCGCCGGTAGTGACCCCTACCGTGCGTCCGCACGACGGTCGCGGCGGGCCGCGGTGGCGTGCTGGCGCCGCCGCCGCGACGACACCCCGACCCCGGAGGCGAGTACGAAGACGTACCCGCAGTTCGACCGCGGCGCCGGGCGCGCCATTGCGTCGGCTGACCGCGCCCGGCCTTCGCGGGCCGTTGGCGGTGCTGGCAGCGCGCTGAGGTTGAGGGGCAGATCGAGAGCCGGTCGGGAACCTCCACCGACGGCTCCCCAGCAGGCGGCCGACGCCCCCACCACAAAGTGACCACACGGACGGACAGGGGCGGCCCTGGGGCGGTGCGGTGATGGATCCGGTGGCGTGCGGGTGCCGGTTGTGCGCGGCCCGGCGGACGGGACGCCGCGCCTTCGCCGGCAACACCGGTCCCGCCAGCCGTCGCCCCGTGCTTCCGAGTGCCGGATCCGTCCGGTACGAGCCCCTGGGAGACCTCGTGCGGACGGTCCGGGCCGGCCTACCGTGTCGGGGTGAGTGACGAGACGAACGGGTGCACCGGGCGGGTCCTGGTCCTGGTGCTGCCCGAGGTGAACCTGCTGGACCTCGGCGGCCCTGTGCAGGTGTTCGACGCCGCGGCGCACTTCGGCGGCGGCTACCGGCTGGAGTACGTCGGTGAGGCAGACGGTCTGCGGTCCGCCCAGGGCCTGCAGCTGGCCGGCCTGGCACCGCTGCCGACCACCCGGCCGACGGCCGGCGATCTGGTGCTCGTACCGGGGCCCCGGCTGACCGGATCCGACCGGCTGGTCGAGCCCGCCGTGGTGCGCTGGGTCCGCGAGGCCTACGACGCGGGCGCCCGGGTGGCGTCGGTGTGCACCGGTGCCGCCGTCCTGGGAGAAGCGGGACTGCTCGACGGCAGGTTCTGCACGACCCACTGGTCGCTCACCTCGGCCATGCGCGAGCGCTACCCGCGGGCCCGGGTGCGCGAGGCCGCGCTCTACGTGCACGACGGGCGGATCAGCACCAGTGCCGGGATCTCGTCGGGGATCGATCTCGCGCTGTCCCTGGTCGAGCGGGACCGTGGCCCGGAACTGGCCGCGCGGGTCGCCCGCGAACTGGTGCTGTACCTGCGGAGGGACGGGGACGCGACGCAGATCAGTCCGTTCCTGCTGCACCGCGACCACGTCCAGCCCGCGGTGCACCGGGTGCAGGACCACCTGGCCCAGCACCTGGACGCCGCCTTCACCCTGCGGGAACTCGCCGGCGTCGCCGGGCTGTCCCCGCGCGGTCTGACGCGGGCCTTCACCGCGGTCACCGGCATCACCCCGTTCGCCTACCAGCGGCAACTGCGACTGGAGCGGGCCCGATGCCTCCTGTCGGGTACCGATCTGACGGTGGAGGCGGTCGCGGCCCGCTGCGGCTTCCGCGACGCGCGGCAGCTGCGCCGGGTCGTCGCCGAGGCCTTCGGAGTCCCTCCCTCGCGGCTGCGCGCACCGCTGCGACCGACCGCCTGACGGATCCGGCCCCCGCGGGAGGCCGTCGTCCCTCCCTGCCCCGCCTTTCGCGTTTCCACGGGTTTCCCCGTTTCCACGAAGTCGTTCCGACCAGGCCGATGGCACCACGCTGCCGATCGGTGCCCGGATTGTCGAGGTATGTGTTGTCCGAAGTGAGTTCCGACGCGGGTTCTGGTTCCGAGGTGCGTAAGGGGCACCGGGCCCTGCGCCGCATCGGCTGGGTACTGCTGGCCACGGCGCTGTCCGCGGCGTCCTTCGCGGGGATCGCCTTCGCGGGGGTGAACGCGTCGATGGCCGACAGCTTCGCCGCCGCCCCCCGCGGGTCCGGTGCCAGGGCGTGGCCGGCCGCCCGTCCGGTGCCACCCGGCCGGATCACGGTGGCGGTCGCGGTCGGCAACGCGGGCTCGGTGGCCACCGACGTACTCGCGCCTTACCAGGTGTTCGCCGAGTCGCGGGAGATGTTCGTCTACACGGTGGCCGCCGAACGCCGTGTCAGCCCGCTGTCCGGCGGCGCCCATCTGCTGCCCGACCACACGCTGGCCGAGGTGTCGGACGGCACCCTGCCCGAACCCGACGTGGTGGTCGTGCCCGCGGTGACCGACCCCACCGGCGCGGGCGAGGAGGGCCTGCGCCGGTGGATCGTCGAACGCCACCGCAAGGGCGCCCGGATCCTCGGGGTGTGCGCGGGCTCCGAGCTGCTGGCCGCCTCCGGTCTGCTCGACGGCCGCGACGCCACGTCGTTCTGGTCCAACATCGGCTCCCTGGAACGCAGTTATCCGAAGGTCAACTGGAAGCGCGGGCAGCGCTACGTCGAGGACGGGCGGGTGACCACCACCGCGGGCGTCACCTCCGGCACCGTGGGCGCCCTGCGGGTGGTCGAGGAACTGGCCGGCGCGACGGAAGCGACCCGTATCGGCACCGGGCTGTCCTACCCCGGCTGGACGCCGGACGGACCGACCGCGATACCGGCCAACCATCTCGCCCTCGGCGACCTGCCGTACGCCCTGAACGCCGCGTTCCCGTGGCTGCGACCCACCACGGCCATCGGCCTGGTCGACGGGGTAGAGGAGATCGACGCGGCCGCGGCCGTCGAGGGGTACGGCGGAGTCTCCTTCGCCACCCGGACGGTGGTGATCGGCGCCGGCGACACCGTCACCACCCGCCACGGCCTGGTCCTCGTCACCCGGCCGGCGACGGGGGACGCCCACGGTGCGGACCGCTTCGTGGTGCCCGGCGTCAGGGATGCCTCCGGCCTCGGCACGGCACTGAGCGGCTGGGCCCGCCGCAACGGGCTCACCATCGAACTGCCCGACGGGGGACGGCGGTCCGGGGAGTTCGGCTTCGATCCCGTCCTGCGGGACCTCGCCGAGCACAGCGACCGCCGTACGGCACTGGCCACCGCGAAGTTCTCCGAGTACCCCTCGGCCCATCTGGAACTGCCGGGCGCGCCCTGGCCCTGGCGGTCCACCCTGCTGGCCGCGGCGACGGTCGCCCTGAGCGCAGGAGTCGGGCTGGCACCGACGGCGACACGCCGCGCGATGCGCCGACGCCGCCTCCCACGGCGCCCGGCGGCATAGCCCCCGGACGCCGCGACCACGCAGCGACGCTGCGGGAAAAGGGCATGGTTCGGATTCTCGTCGGGAAACGGCCCCACCGGGCGGTCCCGGGGTTGACGGGCGTCGGGGGCCCGCCCCCGGCACCTGCCGGCCCAGTGCTGCGCTGGACGGTCCCTCCGGGGGAGAGCCTATTGAGGAAGAAAATGCAGAGAGGCCCTATCCGCAAGGTCGGGGGAGACGTCCGCCGTGCAGGAGCGGACGGTGTGGCGGTGGCTGCAGGCCGCGGAGGAGGATGAGTCTGCGGTGCCAGGGGAGGACCTGGTACTACGGGCGGGTCATGGTCACCCCAGAGGTCCGGCTCTGCTCGACCCGTGCAAGGGCAACGTCGCGGCTGCGCATCGCGACCTGACCGCTCGCGTGGCTCGGGGCGAGGGTGAGCTGCCGCCGTCGATTCCGCCGTTGCACCGCGCCATCCGGCTGGATCTGACCGTGGGGGAGCGGGGCAGGACTGGCCGCTGGTGAACGTGAGGCCCGTAGCTCGCGGGTGAGGGGTGCTCACCATAGCGCGGGGCACATCCGGTTCATCCACTCATGCGGCGCGTCGCTGCCGTCCCTTCCGCTCGCTGACCCGGCCGGTTTCACCTCGATGGCTTCCAGGGGTGTCCAGGTGGGCACGGCCCGCCACAAACAGAGCCGAGGAATAGCAGAGCATGCACCGGGCGCTGCTGATCGCACGGTGACCGACCGGGAACAGGTCGACGGCCACGGCCTGCTCAACAACGCCCGGCACCGGCAGACATCCGCACACCGCCACCGCGCACGCGTCAACGCTCCGATATCCGGAGCCGGCCCAGTCCGGCGCTCGCGAGTTGTCTGGCACTGGAAGGCGGGCCGTCCTGCTGGCGACGCCCGTGCACCGGAACCCAGTTGCCCCGGCCCCGGCCGCCGACCCGGCTCAAAAACGCCTGCCCGGCATGTTGGGCGAGTCTCCGGCTACCGCAGCAGAAAACCCGCTCGCCGGCTTCACCAACCTCGCCCACAGGGCGCGCTCGTCCCGACTGGCCACCCATGACGCTCGGCCCGTACGCCGGCACCCCCTACCCCGGCGTCGACACGCCCCGAAGGCCCTGCGGTCCGCCGCGAGGTCAACGCGTGGACCCGCACCTCCACCGTCTTTGACGCCGTCGCCGACCGCCACAGCGTGTCCAGGACCCCAACACCCCGGACGCCATCCGCCCCGACCTGGACAGCAGCGACCACCTCCACCTCAACGACACGGGCGCGCCCACGCTGATGGCCGCCGCCGACCGTGCCCACCTGCGCCTGTGACGGGCCTCACTTCCGCCGCTGTCACAACCGGCAGGCACCCGGTGTCTTAAGGGCACCAGCAGACAACGACAAAGGAGTCCACGATGGACGCTCGTCTGAACGTCTTCACCAGCCCGGTCGCCGCCAAGGCCTGGAAGCACATCATCGCGGCGGGCAAGGCCCTCGGTGACTCGACCCTCCCGGCCGCGACACGCGAGCTCGTGATGCTCCGCGCCAGCCAGATCAACGGCTGCGCCGGCTGCATCGACATGCACACCAAGGACGCCACCGCCGCCGGAGAGACCGCCGTACGCCTCCACCTGGTCGCGGCCTGGCGGGAGGCCACCGTCTTCACCGAAGCCGAACGCGCCGCCCTGGAACTGGCCGAAGAAGCCACCCGCATCGCCGACGCCGCCGGTGGCGTCCCCGACGAGGTCTGGGCGAACGCCGCCAAGCACTACGACGAAGACCAGCTCGCCGCCCTGGTGACCCAGATAGCCGTCATCAACGCCTTCAACCGCCTGAACGTCGCCGTCCAGCAGCCCGCCGGCCACTACCAGCCCGGCCGGCACTGAAGACGTCCCCTCCATCCCGGCAAGGACAAACCCCATGAACCTAGCCCTGTGGGTCGTCACCGGACTGCTCGCCGTCGCATACCTGCTCGGCGGGGCCTTCAAGCTGATCATCCCGAAGGAGAAGATCGCCGCCGGCGGGTCCAGTGGGAGGTGGGTCGAAGACTTCAGCGCCGGCGGCGTGAAGGCCATCGGCACCCTGGAAGTCCTGGCTGCGGCGGGACTGGTCCTGCCCGCCGTACTCGGCGTCGCGCCGGTCCTCGTGCCGCTTGCCGCCGTCGGCCTGTTGCTGCTCATGCTGGGCGCGGCGGTCGTCCGCCTCCGACGTCACGAGACCAAGCTCGTCGTGGTGGACCTGGTCTATGCCGCCCTGGCTGCGTTCGTGGCATGGGGCGGCTTCGGCCCCGAGTCCTTCATCGGCTGAGCGGGACGTTCTCCATGGCCGCCGCCGTGCGCGACCATCGCAGCGGCGGCGGGGCATCGAGGCTGCCGCACCCGAAGACGACCCCGCGCGCCGCCACCGTCCTCGGATTCCTCGACTGCCCTGGTCGCCTGGGCCCCGCTGTCGGCTGCGGTGTTGACGGTCTCGTGCCACAGCCGTCACCGCGCCTGAGAGCTCCAGCCCTGCGCGTGGAGGCGTTCGATCCCGTCGAGGAGGAGGCCGAGGGCGAACGCGAACTCGAAGCGGTCGTCGCAGCCCTGGCCCCCGACGACCGACCCGGCGTCGTTCCTCAGCCGATTCGAGACACTGACCGAGAACGATCAGCGCCGGCTCAAGGCCGTCCTGGCCAACTGCCCCGAACCCGATGCCCTGACCGGTCGCGTCCGGTCCTTCGCCCGCATGCTTGCCGAACGCGAGGGTGAACGGCTCCCGCAGTGGCTCGACGCCGTCCGTCAGGACGACCTGCCCAGCCTCGACACTCTTGCGACCGGCATCGACCGAGACCGCGACGCCGTCATCGCCGGTATGACGCTGCCCTGGAACGCTGGAGTCGTCGAAGGCCACGTGAACCGGATCATTGTGTGGAATCTGATTTGTCAAGATCATTGGCAGTGCCGGCGACTGCTGGCCCACAGTTGGTGGGAAGGTGGACGAGGACCAGGGCAACAGCGTCACGCGGATTGTCAGTCTCTCCGATGTCAGCCGGTCCGTGCGGCGAGCGGGTCCTCCACCAGGTGACGCGGTACTTCCCGTCCACGGGAGTGATCACTGGAACGTCGTGGGTGTAGGGGAATCCGGTGCAGCGGCTGAAGCTCAGCGCCTGGTGGCTGTGGAAGGGGAACAGGGCTCGCAGCTGTGGCTGGGCGTATGCAGCCTCGATGAGTCCATGGTCCACGTGGCGTGCTGTGGTGTGCCGATAGCTCGTCCATTGGGCTTCGACTGCGTCACCACGCTCGTGGGCTTCGGCGAGCGGACTGTAGTCGACGAACGGGCAGGTGGACCTCAGACGTGCCAAGGTGGCACCGGACTGCCAAGCGCCGATGGCCGACACGACGGCGTCCAAGCTGGTCGTTGTGCCCTTGGCCATCATGACGCCGCGTTCCCAGAAGTTCACGATGAAGGCGCGCTCTGCGATGCCGAGGAGAACGTTTGTCGTCCGACTGTCACCATCTACGCGGGCTCCGGATCGCCACCAGCCTGGCGGGCGCTCGGGGAGCACGTCCAGCCCGTGTCCAGCCTGGTGAACGGCCGTCTGCAGGATGCTCTGGAGCGTTTCGTTCCGACCGAGTTCGGGATAGATGCTGGCCAAGTCATGCGTGTCGGGGCCAGGTGTCACGATTCCTCCTTTCGCCGATGCACTCCGGGTGCGTTCGGCCCTTTGGTACTTCCCGACGGCGCGCTGCGTCGGACCTCGACGAGAGGAAGCAACGCGGCGTTTGGGGGTATTCCGATCTGGCGGGGCGTCGGGCTGGTCTGGCCGTCATCGACGGCCTGGCGTTCGTCGTCGGTCAGTGGGATGGTGACGAGCATGCGCTGAAGATTGCCTTTGGCCTCCAGGATCTGACTCTTGGTGGAGTCCTTCGGGGTGTAGAAGTCACACTTGGCGCACGCCATGCGGTCCTGGCACTGCTCGAAGAAGGTGTAGGTGCAGTAGCCGTGGCCGAGGTCGTAGTGCTGCCAAGGATCACCCGCCGCCGCGTCGCCGGAAGCGACCGCGTCGCGGTCGACCAGGACCTCGATCGTGCGGACGTTCCGCTCGAAGTAGCCCGCCTCGGAAGACGCTTTGGACAGGGTGTTCGGAGTGATCTTCGCGTAGTACTGGGTGGATTGCGGTGATCGGTGTCCGAGCCAGGCCTGCAGTTCGAACAGCGTCATCGGTTCCTTGGCGTTGTAGAGCCGGCTGGCGACGGTGGACCGGGCTCGGTGGCTGGTGATGTTCCCGCGGACGTCGGTGTCCGGGGCTCCGGCCTTACGGCAGAGCATTGGGATGATCGTGTTGTTGACGTAGTGCGTGGAGACGCGACGGGCCCGGATGGCGAACAACAGGTCGACGCACTCGCCGGTGCGGCGGTCGGTGAACTTCGGCTGATCCGGGCGGATGGCCTGCCAGGCATCGACGGCCTGGCCGAGGATCGGGTCGACCGACTTGGTGAATGCTGTGCCGGTCTTGTGGGGGGACGTCGAGGAGACAGACGGTGTCGCGGGCCAGGACCTGCTGGGAGTCACCGGTGATGGGGGTGCCGTCGTGCTGCCAACGGATGCAGCCGACCCTCAATCGGGCGATCTCGTTGCTGCGTTGACCGGAGAACAACCAGGTCAGTGTGACCGCGCGGACCAGTTCGAAGGGGTAGAACTGCCCAGCCAACTGCCCAGCCTGGGACTGTGGAAGATCTGCAGCTTCCAGGTTCAAACCCGCCCACAGAAGCTTCGCCCAGACCTCATCGGCGATCACCCGCGGGTCGGGGCCAAGGAGGGCCGTGATGCTGCGAGGGATCGCCGGCGCGCGCAGTGGGTCGAAGCCGCGGGGCAGCCACTCCCCTTCCTGACAGTCCCTGAAAAACGTCCGCAGCGCGGTGATCTGCGCGGCCTTGGTCGCCGCTTCGAGCGGCTTGCCGAGACGGTCTCCCAGGCCGGCCGTCCGCTGAACGTAGTCACCGACCCTCATCCGGTCCACGGCTGCGATCCAGGTCGCGCAGGTCTGCCTCGTCCAGTATGTCGGGTCAGCAGTGTCGGGCAGTTCCGCGGCCATCCACCGGCCCACCCTGAGGAGGGCGGAGCGCATGGCGCCGCGGACGCCCGGGGTGAGCGTGGAGGTGGCGTGCCAGCGATCGACCCATCGCCGCCGTCACCGGCACCCTGACGGCCCGCCCCGGCCTCCTCGTTCTCGACCGCCACGACCAGAACGGCCGGCTGCGTGCCGCCGGCCGGACCGTACGACTGCGCCCGGACATCTCCCGCCAGGCGGCGAGCACATCACCGCGGCCGACCCCGGCCACCCCTTCGAGGGCGTGCGGTTCGCCTCGGCCTGGGGAAGCCGTGACGCCCGGGACGTGGTGCTCGTCCGCCCGGACCTGGTGGCGGAGGTCAGCACAGACCGGGCGGTTGACCTGTGCGTTTTCCGTCAACGCACTGAGGTTCCAGCGAATCAGTCTGGACGTGTCCGTGGATGATGTCCCGCCCTTCGGTCAGGGGCCGGCTGCGGCGACCGGCTGACCGGCCCGGCACGCCCCGGGCGAACGCGCCTCTCGGGGGTCGGCACCAGTCGGCGCCGACCCCCCCAGTGTTCGTTTCCCTCGCGGGGGTGTCAGACGACTCTCAGCGTGGTGATGAAGCGGGGCCGACGGCGACACTCCCGTTGCACACGGGACGTAATGGTCTCCGGTGCCGGGCTCCCTTCGTGTGCGACGACATGGTGAACACGAGCGAGTCGTGGAGCCGTCGTTCGCTCAGTAGGCCTCGACCTGAGGCTGTACCGACGGCAGCTCCCACAGTTCCAAAGCGCCGCTGATCAGGTCGGCGAGGAACTGCACCGCGCCTCCCGTGTAGTGCCACCAGCCGCCGTTGCGTGAGGCCACGGTGACAGTCCACTCGTCGGGACCAGACCCTGTGGTGTTCCAGAGGAAGTAGTCACCCTGGTTCGACGTGGCCCAGGGCAGCAGGCCCCCAGGGACAGGAAAGGGGTGCAGAGGAATGGCCATCTCCGCGTCCGCACACCACTCAGCGAGGATCTCAAGATCTTCGGGGTCCTCTGACCAAGCCTGCTCCTGCCCGCGGTTCGGGAAGCCGACGCAAAGGAAGTCCCCGAAGGTCAGGGACGGGTAGCTGTCGGCAAGCAGCTTGTAGTCGGAGGGCAGCTCCGTGGTCAGGCACTCCTCGACCGTCGCCCAGTCGATTCCGGCTGGAGCCGTACGCCGAAGGAGGGCGAGGCCTGGGACGGCCTGCTCCAGAGCCGCGACCGTCGAGGCCGGATCAGTCAGCCGCTGGCGAGGTGCTTGAGTACCGATGAGAGCGTCCACCGGGACAGCGTGCCAGAGCACGGATCACGAGCCTCCACTGGCCTCCTACGTTCACAGCCACGATGCCTTGAGCAACTCCGGTGGCAGGCACGGACGTGCACCCGCAGTTCGACGGCCGCGCCGTCGTAGCCTGGTTACTCGATCACGACAAGTTCGGCGTACCTGTGGGGCCAACCGTCGGATCGCTGGTGGTGGCGCGGGGGCGACGGCGCCGCGCGCCGGTTCCGCCTCGCTGACCCGCACCTCATCCAGACCGAGGACGCGGCCGACACGGACTGCCGACGAGGACGCCGGCACCCTGGCCGCCCTGACCACCGGAACGCTCGCGGCCACCGTGTCCCGGCTGATCGCGCCCGGTACGGGACCGCTTGCGGTGCTCGGCGGGGCCCGGCTCCCCGAACGGTTCCGTTCGGCGTCGGGGGGCCTGCGGGTGCGGGTGGAATGGCCGGCCCGGCTGCGGGCCGCGGCCTCGGACCGTCTGGCTGGCGGGGTAATCCAGCACGGAGTTGCCGCCGGCCTTCTTCCAGTCCGCCGACTGCGCCGAAGCACTGATGCGCTCCATCACCGACTTCCAGGGCACCCCCGATCACATCCCCGAGGCCGTCGCCGCACGCCTTGCCCGCTCCCGCTTCCTCTACGAGGGCGACCACCGCTTCGTCGTCCGCATCGAGGAACGGGTGCTGCGCACCCGGATCGGCACGCCCACAACGACGGCGGCCGGCCGGCTCCAGCATCTGCTCACCGTGATGCCGCTGGCATCGGTCTCCCTGGGCATCATCCCTCTCGGCGCCCCGCGCACGGTGTGGCCGCTGGAGGCGTTCTACCTCTACGACGACCGGCACACCGTGGTGGAAACCCTCACTTCCGACATCAACGACCGCCAGCCCCGCGAACTCGCCGACTACGCCAAAGCCTGCAAGGGCCTGGCGCAGACGGCCGTCCACGGCGACGCCGCCCACACGCCTATCCGGGCCGCCGCCGACGCCTTGGAGTGAATCCGCGCAACTATCCGCAACCTTGTTGAGGCCCGGCCCGCGCCGTCCGTAGCGTCGAAGCACCGACGGACCACCAGCGGAACGGGACGGTGCCTCACGCGCGCACGTAGGACCGGCACCGCCGCACCCGCCCGCCGCGCACCCCGCGACCGCTCCAGCGAGGCTTTGCTGAGCAGCAGACACCTGGCCCTGCACCAATCCAGGCCGCGGCGTGATGGGCGAGTACCTGGCATACCAGCGCGCGGCCGCCTGCGGTGCCGAAGCACCGCTCTCTCCCCCCCCGTGCTGCTGCTCGGCCGCCCCGCGCCCGCCGCCTGACGGGTTGGTGCGAAGGCACGGACAGGGCCGTGCTTTTGGACGAAATCTCATGGTTTCGGCCACTAGGTCTGCCCGGCCGCGCCCCGATAGCTTCACCACGACCGAACGTGGTGGAGGGGGTAGTCATGGGAGCGGTGGCGTCCGTGCTGGTGGCGGCGGTGCTGTGGGGGACGGTGGGCCCGGCCCAGCTCTGGGCGAACACCGGGGTGCACCCCGTGGCGCTCGGGGCCTGCCGGATGCTGCTCGGCGGACTGGCGCTCAGCCTGTTGACGGTCCGCCCGGCCGGGCTGCGCACGCTGCGGCGGCCCGGCGTGCGGGGGTGGCTCGGGCTGAGCGTGCTGGTGACGGCCGCCTTCCAGGTCTGCTTCCTCCAGGCCGTCGAACGCTGCGGGGCCGCCCTGGCGACCGCCGTCGCCTTCGGGACCGTGCCCGTCGTCGGCGGCCTGTCCGCCCGGGTCCTGTCGGGCGAGCGGCTGACACCCCGCTGGCTGGCCGGGACCGCCTGCGCTGTCCTCGGGATCGCCCTGCTGCTGCTGCCCGGCAGCGGGGCGACCGCCGACCTGCCGGGCGTGCTGTTCGGGGTCGTGGCGGGGGCGAGCTTCGGCGTGTACATCGCCGCGACGAAGGAACTGGGGGCGCGCGGCGGGGACCTCGGCGCCGCGGCCCCGGTCAGCGTGCTGTGCGCGGGGCTGCTGGTCTCCCCGTACCTGCTGGTGGCACCCGAAGGCCTGGCCGCCGTCCGCTCGGCCGCCCTGATCGGCTGGCTCGGCCTGGGCACCACCGCCCTCGGGTACCTGCTGTTCACCCGGGGCGTCGGCCGGCTCAGCGCGGCCACGACGGGGACGCTGAGCCTGACCGAGCCCCTGGTCGCGACGGTGCTCGGGGTGGCGGTGCTGGGCGAACGACCCGGGCCGTCCGCCGCTGCCGGGGCGGCGCTGCTGCTGCTCGGGCTGGTCCTGGTGTCCCTCCCCGAGCGCCGCCTCCGGCCCTCGCCCGGTCCGGCCCCGCACACCGAGCCCGAACCGGCGAGCCGGAGACCCTAGGCGGGCACTCCCCAGGGCGCGGCTAGCGGTCCTGATAGGCGCGCATGTTCTCGTGCACGCGGTCTGAGAAGAACATCGGACCGACCGCGTCGGACCAGGCCATGCCCTCCAGGGTCAGTGCCAGTGCCCCGCCCCGCTCCCGTAGCCAGCGCCGCTCCAGCAGGGTGGCGAGCTGGGGGCCGAAGTCGTCCTCGAAGCGGGTGGCGAACACCTCCTCGTAGGCTGCCGGGTGCAGGCCAGTGGATTCCAGCAGGTGCTGGAGCACGTACATCCGGCGCCGCTCGCCCTCGTCCATCCGGAACGCCCACTGGGCGCGGCGGAAGCGCTCGGTCGGGGTGGCGATGTAGTCGTCGATGATGCGCCGCACCTCCGGCACCGCCACCGCGTAGTCGGTGGTGTAGTGCAGGCCGGTGGTGAACGAGCGGGCGCCGACGCCCAGTCCGACCATGCCCGCCTGCTGGTTGTACTCGCTGATGCTGCTGCCGTCGGCGTCGTCCACGGCGGCGGTGCCGATCCGCCGGAACACCCGCATGGAGGTCTGCTCGTACCCTGAGGAGAGCAGGTGGTCGCGGCCGTAGCGGTAGAGCCGCAGCCGTTGGTCGTTCCACTCCTCCAGGGTCTTGGCGTGCCGGGAGCTCAGCCCGGTGAGCGGGCGCACGTACAGCGGGTAGAGGTAGACCTCCTCCGGCTCCCAGGCGAGTGCGGCGTCGAGGGAGACCTTGAAGGTGCGCTCGGTCTGGCCGTCTATGCCGTAGATGAGGTCGATGTTGAGGACGGGGAAGGCCGCCTCCTTCAGCCGGGCGAGCGAGGCCTCCACTTCCTCGCGCTTCTGCGGCCGCACGGCCGCCCGGGCCTCCTCGTCGATGAAGCTCTGCACGCCGATGCTCACCCGGGTCGCCCCGCGCTCGGCGAGCACGGCGATCCGGTCGGCGGTGGCGGTCGCGGGGGAGGTCTCCACCGACCAGGACGCCGCCTTCAGGTCGGCGCCCATGACCTTCTCGCTGATGTCGCAGAGCCGGGTGAGCTCGTCTGCCGTCAGGTAGGTCGGGGTGCCCCCACCGAACGCGGCGAGGGTGAACCGGACGGGCTCGCCCTTGGCCTCCAGCGCCTCCCGGGTGACGCGGGCCTGCCGCTCCAGGGTGCCGAGGAACGCTCCGGTGACCTCCTCGGGGGCGCCGGTGCGGGTGAAGAGGTTGCAGAACCCGCAGCGCATCTCGCAGAAGGGGACGTGCACGTAGAGGGAGAGGGCGTCGAGGCGCTCCTTCGACCACAGCTCGGAGAGCAGCGGTCCGTCGTCGAGCAGGCGGTACGCCTTCTGGTGCGGGTAGGCGTACACGTACTGCTCGTACGGGGTGCGGGGCTCGCCGCCGGTCTCGGCCGCGCGGCCGGGGACGGTGGGCGTGGGGAGCGGAACAGACTTGGTCATGACGGAAATTGACTCTCTTTCAAAAACCGGCCAGATCACTGTTCGTGACGTTCCGTCACCCTAGGCTCCGCCCCGACCTCATTTCTGTAGTGCAATTCCCATAAAATGGGTTTCACCGTGTAGAGCTTCATATGCACTTTTTGGTGGAACGGCCCATTCCGTCCCTGGCTGGGGTTCCGTTTCCCGTATGAAGCGACTTCTCATCGCCGCCGGCGGCGGCGGCGACCCCATCACGGCGGCCATCGTCCACGCCGCCCTCCACGGGGCGGACACCCCCGCGCTCGTCCTCACCTACGCCTGGGAGCGCCTGGTCGTCGACCCCGTACCGGGACCCCGCCGCGCCCCCGACTTCACCGGCACCGAACCCGCCGCCCCCGGCCTGGCCCTGATCACCCCCGCCACCACGCCGCGCGCCCCGGCCGGCTCCTTGCTCCCGCGGCTGTCCGGCGCCCTGCGGCCGCGGCTCGGGCTGCTCGACCCCTACGGCGGCACGCTCGGCCTGGCCCGCCAGATCGCGGCGGCCGCCCGCTGGTGCCGGGCCGACCGGATCGACCTCGTGGACGTGGGCGGCGACATCGTCGCCCGCGGCGACGAGCCCACCCTGCGCAGCCCGCTCGGCGACGCCCTGGCCGTCGCCGCCTGCGCCGAGACCGGCCTGCCCACCACCGTGTACGTCGCCGGCCCCGGCCTCGACAACGAGGTGCCCCTGCTCGACCTGCTGCCCCGGCTCGGCGCGCCCGCCCTCACCCTCGACGCCGCCCACACCGAGTCCGTCTCCCGCGTCTTCGACTGGCACCCCTCCGAGGCGAGCGCCCTGCTGGTCGCGGCCGCCCGCGGGGTACGAGGGGTCTGCGGCACCCGGGACGCGCCGCGGCCCGTACTCCTCGACGACACGGCCCGCCAGGTCCACCGGCTCACCCTGGAGCGCGTGCTCGCCCTCAGCCCGCTCGCCCGGGCGCTCGCCGGCTGCTCCAGCCTGGAGCACGCCGAGGCGGTCTCCCGCGCGGTCTGCGGCTTCTCGGAGATCGCCCGGGAACGCCGCCGCGCAGCCAACGCCGCCCCGCCCGCCCCCCACCGCCCGGACCGGACCCCCGCCGCACTCCTGGACCGCTTCGCCGCCTGGGAACGCGACACCCTCGCGCAGGGGATCGCGTACGCCACCACCCGCCGGATCACCGAGGAGCTCGACCTGACCGCCACGGAGACCGACACCCTGCTCGCCGGGCTGCGCACGGCCGGCCCGGAGCGGCACGTCCCCCCGCTATGGCGGCTGGCCACGGGCTGACCGGGCCGTGGCGCCGAGCCGGGGAGGCGGTCGCAGGCGGCGGATCCGCGGGCCTACCGGGGCCCGGCGGTCCGCGCGGTCTGGGTGGCGCTGATCGGCGCCGCCGGGTTCTGCCTGTCCCTGTCCGGCTCCGGCTCCGGCTCCGCTTCACCGGGGGACAGCCCGCCGATGGATGCGAGGAGTTCTTCTGCGGCAGGTGCGGGCATGCCGGGTTCTTCTCAAGGGATCGCTGCCACCCCAATCCAGTTTCGCGACCGTGCGCAGGTTGTAGGCCGCGGCATGCTGCAGGAGTGGGGCCTGAAGGAGTGCCAGGCGTCGGCCTCGCTGTGCTTCCTCGGACTCGCCCAGGACGGGGGGGCCTCTCGAACGCCGATTTCGAACCCGGCGAGGATCCCCCACCCCTTCGCTTCCGAGCGCCTCAAATCGGCCGGCCGCGACCCGTACGTTCGTCCGGGTCGTCGGCCATGCTCGCGATCTCGGCCTCCTGGCCGCCGGCGCCCTTCTGCGGCCGGGCCATAGCGAGGATGCGCGGGGCGGCGGTGAGGTAGAGCCGGAGTCGGCCGGGACCCGGGTGTTGTCGTGGATGGCGACCCACGGTCGTCCGAGGTCGTCGGCGGTGCCTTCGGCCTCGCCGACGATGGCGAGGTCGAAGCCCGCGATCTTATGCCCGTAGAGGCGCTCCCCGCCTGCCAGTGCGGCCTCCAGCGGCCCGCGGACCTTCCGCTGGCCCTCGGGCGCGTCGATGTCCTCCCGATCCACGAGGGAGGCCTACGTGGCGAACACGACGACCGGCCCGGACGCGGCCCACAGGGCGAGCCGGATCGGGTGGGTGGTGGTGCGCACGCCCGGCTCGCCCAGGACGGGGTCGTTCTCCAGCGAGCAGACGGCGATCACCGGAACCCGGTGGCCTTCCAGTCGCCGCGCCTGGGCGGTCTGGGCGACGAGGTCCAGGGTGGGGACGGTGTCAATGGGTGCGGCGGTGGCATCGATTGGGCGTCAGCGAGGGCGGGAGGGCTTTGCCTGCTCATGCTGTTCAGCGGTGCTGATCGCGGCTGTCATGCGGTGGCCGAGTTGCTGCCATCAGACGCCCCTCGCGGGATGGCCGGCTGTCATGGGCGCGCCTGTTGACGACCCGCGCGCCCTTCGTGCTTACCGGTGTGGTGTTGGTGTGGAGGGGGTGGTTCGAAAACAGGCACTGTCCACGCAGAAGACACTCGCGCGCCCCCGAAATAGCGACAGAGCCTACCTATCTGGCTGGCCAGGCCGTCACCGAGGGCGTGACGCGGTTGCGGGCGTGGGAAGGACGCGGGACGGCCCGGCCCCGCCGCGGAGGTGGAAGGGGTCGGGCCGTCGACTGCCGAGGCTGGGCTATGAGCGGGTGGTCGGCCGCGCCCAGGCCTCCAGCTCGTTGAACGCCGCGACGAAGGACGGCAGCATCGGCTTGTACTCCTTGTCGATCCTCACCAGTCCGTCGGTGTGGGTACCTCCGGGGACGTGGACGTAGCGGTGGAGGGGCGCCTTCCCCGCGTCGGTGACCATCCGGTCGTACACGTCACCGAAGGTGGCCGGCGGGGTCAGCGCGTCGAGCGTGCCCTGGATGCTGATCAGCGGGCGCTTGATGTTCCCGGTCAACGAGATCCGCTCGACCGCCCGGTGCACCGACTGCGGGCGCGAGGCGAAGTCGTAGTCGGTGTCGCAGCCGGGCGCGGTGCCCGGCGGGCAGAACGGGGTGCCGCCCTGCTGAGAACCGTCGTAGTCGGGGTCGACCTCCTCGCGGATGGTGCGCTGCAGCAGGTCCCACTGGTTGTCGTAGTGGTAGCGCCACTGCCTCTCGGAGCCCTCCGGGTAGCCCGCTGCGATGATCTCCTCGTGCGCTGACTGGTCGCCCTTGGCCAGGCGGGGGTAGGCCCGCAGCGCCGGCGGGAGCGTGGCCAGCAGGCCGCCGTCCTTTGTGAAGACGAGGGCGTTCCAGTCGATACCGCCCGTGTAGAGCTCGGGGTAGTGCTCCAGCTGCCAGCGGACCAGGTACCCACCGGCGGAGAGCCCGGCGGCGTACGTGACACGGGGCGAGCGCCCGTAGTGCTGCCGGGCGACCTTCTTCGCCGCCACGGTGAGTTCCGCCACCCGGCGATGCCACTCCATGATGGCGTCGCCGGGGCGGTCGCCGTCCTTGTAGAGCTCGTCGCCGGTGTTGCCCTTGTCGGTCGCGGCGTAGGCGTAGCCCTTGGCGAGCACCTGGTCACTGATGATCGGGTCGTTGGCGTATTGCTCACGGGTCCCGGGCGGGCCTGCAACGACGAGCCCGCCGTTCCAGTTCTTGGGCAGCCGGATGACGAACTGGCTGTCGTGGTTCCAGCCGTGGTTGGTGTTGGTGGTGGAGGTGTCGGGGAAGTAGCCGTCGACCTGGACCCCGGGGACCCCGGACGGCAGGACCGCGCTCTCCGCCACCAGTCCCTTCCAGTCCTTGTCGTCGGTGTGCCCGGTGAGGGTGGTTCCTGCCGTCGTCAGGTCGGTGAGGCAACTGGAGACCGAGTACTCGGCTCCCGGGACCCGGACGCCGGAGCAGCGGTCCCCCTGGTCGACGCCTCCCAGCGGAACGCTCAGGGAGGTGGCGAGCAGCAGCGGCGTGATGGCGAGGTGGCGGAGCAAGACGCCCTCTTCTCGGTCGGGAATGTGATGCCTCGAAACCTAGGAATCGCAGGTCACCGGGGGTAAGTGTGAGATGGACGGATCGGCTGTGGCCGGAGGTCACATGACCTTTGGCCAAACCTGCACCGGTTCTCCGAGCAGCTGCGGGATCGCGGCGGCGGCCGCGTACGCTGCGGGCAGGAAGGCCTTCGAGCCTCACGAGTCCTTGAGGAGACCCGATGTCACGGCCCGTTCCCTGGATACCCGGCGTCCTGTACGGCGCCGTGCTGCTCGGGGGTGTCTACTACGCCGTGATCGGTCCGGGCCCGGGGGCCGGGACCGCAGTATTCGTTGCCCTGCTCGGTGTCCTGATCGCGCTGGACGGGCGTGACTGGGGGCTGGATCGGCGGCGGTGGCGGGGCCGGCGGGTCCCGGCGGGCGCAGTGTTCGTGCTCCGGGCGCTGCTGCTCTGCGCGGTGACGGCCGTCGACGCGTCGGGGCTTTCGCGCGTGCTGTTCGTGCTCGTGCCGTTCCTGGGGTTCTTCGCGTACGGATCCGCCGTCGCCGTCGGACTCGGTGTCGGCTGCGTGGTGACGCTGGCGGGGGCGTTCACCCTGTCGGTTCCGCACTGGCACGTGCGGGCCGAGTACATCTCGGACCTGCTGATGTTCGCCCTGGGCGTCGTTTTGGCCCTCGCGATGGCCGCGGTGGCCGTCCGCGAGCAGCAGGCCCGCGCCCGACTGGAGGGCACCCTCGCCCAGGTCGCCGACCTGTCCGCGGCCCGCGAACGCAACCGGCTGGCCCGCGAGATCCACGACAGCCTCGGCCACCATCTGACCGCGATCGGGATCCAGTTGGAGAAGGCCGAGGCGTTCGCCTCGCTCGATCCGCAGGCTTCGGCGCAGGCGGTGTCGCATGCCCGCTGGTCGGCGAACCGCGCCCTGGACGAGGTGCGGGCCTCCGTTCGCACCCTGGGCCCCGAGTCGGAGTCCGAACCGGCCGGCCTCTCCCGCGCGCTCGCCGACCTCGTCCACCACCTGGACGGCGGGAGCCGCCGCATCACCCTTGAGATGTCGGGCGTCGAGCGCAGGCCGCTGCTGGTGCTGTACCGGGCCGCGCAGGAGGGGCTGACCAACGCATGCCGGCATTCCGGCGCCACTGAGATCGCGGTTCACCTCACCTACGACAAGCGCGGAGCCCGCCTCCGGGTGGTCGACAACGGCAGCGGATTCGACGCCGCCGAGGAGGGGTTCGGACTGACAGGACTGCGCGAGAGGGTCCGCCTCGCCGAGGGAACGGTGGCCATCGACAGTGCGCCTGGCGGCACGGTCCTCACGGTCGGGGTCCCGTGGTGATCGAGAACGAGAACGAGGAAGCGAACTCGAACGGGGTCGGAAACATGCAGGTAGCCGGGAACGCGGACGCGCCCGTGCGGGTCTTCGTCGTCGACGACCAGGACCTCGTACGAGAGGGCATCACCGCCCTCCTCGGCATCCAGCCGGGCATCGAGGTGGTGGGCAGCGCGCGCGACGGCGCCGAGGCGACCGATACCGCCCCGGCCCGCGGCCCCGACGTGGTGCTGATGGACATCCGGATGCCCGGGATCGACGGCGTGGCCGCCACCCGGATGCTCCGCCGCAGCCTGCCCGCATGCAAGATCGTGATGCTGACGACCTTCGACGACGACGAGTACGTCACCCAGGCACTGCGGGCCGGAGCGGTGGGCTACCTGCTCAAGAACCTCCCCGCCGCCGAGCTGGCGCGGGCCGTACGACTCGCCCACGCGGGGGTGGCCCAGTTCGACCAGACGGTGATTGCCAACCTGGCCGCCGGGCTCCCGGCGCCCGACCTGCTCACGCCCCGCGAGACGGAGGTCCTGCGCCTCATCGCGGCGGGTGCCACGAACAAGGAGATCGCCTCCCGCCTCTATCTCAGCGAGGGAACCGTCAAGAACCACATCTCCCGTGTGCTGAGCCGGCTGGGCCTGCGCGACCGCACCCAGGCCGCGCTCTACGCCAAGGACAACGGCCTCATCTGACCCGGTCGCGCAACCACCTACGCCGGCGCCGAGGAGATCACATACGCCGCGGGGATCGCCGGCACAGGGCCACCGGTCAGGGCCCGAACCGACGGCGGTAGGTCGAGGGGCTGACCCCCATCGCCTGCCGAAAGCGGCGGCGGAAACCCTGCCCACGCCCCACACGCCGGCCGCATCACCCTGCACCCCGCGCCGGGGACGAAGCGACACCGCCCTGGCCGGCTGCTCTTCGCCCTGGGCAAACCCGCCCACCCCCCGCACGGCCGCCCGCCGCAGTGGGAGGCAGCCTCGGCATGGACGGCGGCTCTGCCTATGCCCCGCCTGACCGTCCTGCGTGCCCATTCTGCGCGACGACCGCCGCTCTCCGCTCGCCGCCCTTGAACCGGTCGCGCCGGGAGGGGATCGGTTGTTGTTGGCTCGCGGGGGTGGGTCGGGCAGCGGTGGTGAACCGGCGGCGCCGTCACCCCGATTTCCCCGTGCCGGTGGCGGGTACGGAGGTGCATCCGCAGTTCGATAGCCGCGCCGTTGTGGCCTGGCTTCTGGCCCACGACAAGATCGGCGTACGGGTCGACGGTCCCGTTCGGGTTCGGCTGACCCTGGCCTGGCCTGGCCTGGCCTGGCCTGGCCTGGCCTGGCCGGCCCGGCTGCGGGGTGCCTCGGAGCGCTGGGCGGGCGGGGTGGTCCAACAGGGGAGGACGCACACGGCGCTCGGCGAGAAGTGCGTCTGCCGCCGGCTCGACTGCGGCGGGGTCGAACCAGTCGCCTGGTGCCCCGACCACGGCGACGAGGTGAGCCCGCTGATGGACAGCCATCCCGGCGGCGGCCTGCGCTGTGTGGCCCTGGCCGCGCGGTGGACGAAGAGGGCGGCGCGAGGCTGACCCTGTCCGCCCCCGCCGGGCACAGCCAGCGCGCGGCTGCGCCGCGGCCTCAGAGATGCGACAGCCCGTGTTCCCGATCCCCGGGGGCTGGCATCGTTCACCCACGACCTCCTCGACGCCCCCGCAGACATCCAGAGCATGCGGGCCGAGGCCCGCCGGGAGCGCCGAATCGCGGCCGTCCCCACCCCGCTGCGCCCCGCCGCACGCGGTTTCGCGGAGGTGCTGGTGGCCCGCCGGGAGAATGCCGAGCGCCTCGGGCCGCGACCGAACCAGCTCAAGACCATCGAGATCCGTCTCGACACCGCCCGGGACCTGGCCCTCCACCCCACGCGAAGGGCCACACCACCTGGGCAGGCGTAAACGCAGGCGACCTTGAAGCGTTCCTGGCCCGGAACCCGGCTCGCCGGGCTTCCTGTACTGGCCGGCCTACGCCAGTTCTTCGCGCACTCCCCACCGGACGAGCCCGGTGCTGCACGACCCCGCCGCGGGCATGGAGGCCCCGCAGCCACGCGGCTTCAGCGGCTCCGCCCTCACCCTCGCCGAGCACCGTGCCCTCTACTGCACCGGAGCGCCGGCGAGGGTGTCCTGCCGCACGGGCGTTCATCGGCCTGGCGGCACTTCTGCACGCTGCCACCACCACCGCTTCGGATCTCGGCTGTCACGGGGTGACCAGACTGCTGCCCCGGGGTGACGAAGTGCCGGGAGATTGGCTGCCACCAGCCTGCGCATTCACAGACGTACGTCGCCGCTGCCGAGCAGGACGCGGGCCCGGACCCGCATCGGCTCGTCGCCGCGCCGGGACAGCAGGACGAGCTCGTCGACCCGCGCCGTCATGGGGCCGAAGAGGGTCTCCGCCTTGCAGGCGAGGGAGCGCGGGTTCGGGGTACGGCCGAGGGACAGGTGAGGGGTGAAGCCGTGCGGGTGCGATCCGCAGAGCGGGAAGCGGAGCTCCAGGGACTCCCGCAGCCGCTCCCAGGGCTCGTGGTCGGCGGCAGCCGGGTCGAGCCAGACAGTGGCGTCCTCGCGGTGTCCGAACCAGTGGACGCCCGCCATGAGGGCAGCGAACGGCGGCGTCTCAGCGAGCGCCGCGGAGACCAGCGGCAGGGCCCGGGGGAACTCGGCCTCCGGGACGAAACCGAAAAGCACGTTGACGTGCGGCGGCCAGCGGCGGATCTGCCGGTCGTGTTCGCGGCGAATGTGCTGGATCGGCGGCCACAACTCCGCCGGCGGCAGCCAGGCGACCGCGGTGCGGTTCGTCGACGGGACGGCGAGGACATCGCCGGAGGCAGGGGCCGGGGCCGGCACGGGACCGACCGGCTCGACGAGACCCTCGTCGAGCCGGTCGACGCCGGAGGCGCGGTCCCAGACGACCTGGCCGCCCACCTCGAAGAACACCACCCGGTGCCAGGGGATCTCCCCGCCCGGCACGAAGTCGCCGAGCAGGACCCGCTTCGGCGGGGCGCCGCGCTCGGCGATCCCCATGACGAACTGCTCGGGGTCGAAGCGCGGGTCCCAGAGCACCCGGTGGTAGACCTCGTCGCTGGTGTGCACATCAGCACCTGCCCTCGCCACCAGGGTGACGCCCACCCGGTCAGCCCTGCAATTCAACGCCCGGCCCGCCCACCTCGCTCCGCGGACTCCCACCCGACACCAGGAAACAAGTAACCCGCGAGTAGGAATTGCTGGCGACCGCCGTTTGCCGACGTCGACTCCCGACACTGCCGACCTGCGAAAACCCTCCAGCCGGCTGAGTGTCGACCACCCATGTCTCCCGGCACTTGTCCGTTGCGGCCGGAGACGGCGTTCTCCCTTCCCAGCCGCCCGGAACTTTTGACCAGCGAATACGTACTTCCTTGCTTCTGGCGTCCGGGACCGGTGAACGCGGACGCCCGCGTGGCTTCGTTCATGAGTTGCGACAGCGGATGTACGCGACTTTGAACAGCACCATGAACCGATCGAGTTCGATGTTCACGAGAAGCGACAGCACGGCCTGATGCGGTACCGGGGTCTGCTCAGCACCGGTTGCCCACCGGCCGGGCTCCGGTGGTCAGCCCCGGGAGGACCAGGGCGAGCCAGCGGCCCCGGGCCGCGGGCGGTTGGTCGGTGGGCGCGGTGGAGAACAGCAGGTAGATGTCACTGACGGTGACGTCGGGATGGATGTCGCCGTCGGACTGGCCGGCCCGGATGACTGCGGCGACGGCGTTGCTGCCGCGGTCCTCGTCGACGTGGTCCCCCGGCTCCGCGCCCAGCGTCTGGGCGGCCGCCTTCACGGCGCGGTCGGTGACGGACTGCTCGATGACGCGGCCGAGGAAAGCGGTCAGCTCGTCCGCGGCCCGGGCTCCGTCGGCGACGCGGGCGAGGACAGCTTCGGCGTCGTCGGCGACGCGGGCGACGCACTCGGCAACGACGGCGGCGACCAGGTCCGTCTTGGTGGGGAAGTGCCGGTACAGGGTGCCGACGGCCACGCCCGCAGCGGCTGCTATCTCGTCCATGCCGACCTCAGGGCCGTGCTGGGTGATCTGCTCGCCGGCGGCGGTAAGGATCTTCCGCCGGTTGCGGACTGCGTCGGCGCGCGGCGCCCTGGCCTGGGTCATGGAACTCGCCTGCCCTTTCACTTGCATCAAGATGAACCAAGGTTCAGGATAGATGGTGAACCACAGTTCATTTTACCTGTGAGGACTGCCGCCATGCCCGCAAAGACCGCCCTCGTCACCGGTGCCTCCTCCGGCATCGGCGAGGCCACCGCCCTCAAGCTCCACGAGCTCGGCTACACCGTCTACGGGGCCGCCCGCCGCACCGCCCGCCTGGCCACGCTCGCCGACCGCGGCATCCGCCCTCTCGCAATGGACGTCACCCACGACGCCTCCATGCAGACCGGCATCGACAAGATCATCGCGGAGACCGGCCGGATCGACGTGCTCGTCAACAACGCCGGCTACGGCTCCTACGGCGCCCTCGAAGACGTCCCCCTGGACGAGGGCCGCTACCAGTTCGAGGTCAATGTCTTCGGTGCGATCCGCCTGACCCAGCTCGTCCTGCCCCACATGCGCACCCAGCGCTCCGGCACCGTCGTCAACGTCACCTCCATCGGCGGCAAGATCCACACCCCGCTCGGCGGCTGGTACCACGGCACCAAGTTCGCCCTCGAAGCCCTCAGCGACTGTCTGCGCCTGGAGGCCAAGCCCTTCGGCATCGACGTCGTCGTCATCGAACCCGGCGGCATCGCCACCGAATGGGGCGCCATCGCCGCCGACAAGCTGGAGAAGTCCTCCACCAGC
This sequence comes from Streptomyces racemochromogenes, assembly GCF_044129415.1. Taxonomy (GTDB): domain Bacteria; phylum Actinomycetota; class Actinomycetes; order Streptomycetales; family Streptomycetaceae; genus Streptomyces; species Streptomyces racemochromogenes_A. Next base: position 2,774 of record NZ_JBBDHD010000041.1, on the reverse strand, counting down.
GGCGCCTACGCCACCCAAGCCGCCGCCGTCGCCTCCTCCCTGCGCTCCGAGGCCAACACCAACCGCAACTCCCCGCCGTCCGTCATCGCCGACGCCATCGCCAAGGCCGTCACCGCCCGCCGCCCCAAGACCCGCTACGCGAGCGGCTTCGGCGCCCACCCCCTCATCGCCCTGCGCCGCCTCCTGCCCGACCGCACCTTCGACACCGTCATCTCCCGCGCCATCGGCCTGCCGCGCTAAACCATCCGGGACAGCCGAGGCCCGCAGGGTGCTGTCGAATCTCGCGAACCGTTCGACGGCCGTCGCGGCCCAAGTGCCTCCCGAAATCGTCAAGGAGTGCTGTCGCAACTCGTGAACAGAGCCAGAGGACCTTGCCGCCGCCGGCCGTGTTCTCGCTCTGTCGAGGTTGGCTGAGCGGGCCGAAGCTGTGCTGACTCACTGAATCTGCGCAGAGTCCGGGGCGCGCGGGCGTGGGGCCTGCGGAGTCTCCAGCTCTGGGTATGGCTGCACAGTGGTTGAGTGCTGCGCAGTTGCGTTGATCCGCGACAGTGGCCGTCTGGGCCGATGCCTGCCTGGACACCAACCCTGGGCCCAGGGTCTATCTGGGTGCAATTTTGATGCAGAGCCAGCGGTGTGCGGAGGATTTATGCCCCGCAGGCGGGTGCGGTGGTGTGGTGCAGGGGGTGGAGCAGGTGGACGGGTAGGGCTGACGCCGTCCGTGATCATCGTCGTGGGAGTACGGGCATGTCGTGTACTGCCGAGGTCCGACTTCCCGACAAACGTGAAGACTTCACCAAGCGCCCCGTCAGCGGGCGTTGAGGCCGGGCTCCGTTCCGAGGGCGACACGTCCCACTGGGCCGCGCGCATCATGGGCCCGGTCGGCTCGGCAGTGAGTTCCCCCTATGATCAACATCAAAAATCGATGTTGATCATAGGGGGAACTCACTGTGCGCAACCGTATAGCCAAGATCGCCGCTGTCGCCGCGGCTCCGCTGCTCGCCATCACGCTCGGCGCCGGAACCGCCCATGCCGGATACGGCGCGGGAGAGATCCGGTTCAACGGCGGCTACTGCCTCGACGTCTCCGGCGGTAACTTCGTTTCCGGTCAGAAGGTCCAGGTCTGGGGCTGTAACGGCACTTCCGCTCAGCAGTGGTGGCTGCGGACGAAGGACGCCACCCACTTCGAGATCCAGGCAGCCCAAACCTACGACCCCCAGGGCCGCCTCCTGTGCGTGAACAACTGGGAGGGCGGCGACGTCACTGGCAACCACATGCGCCTCTACCCCTGCGCCAGCGGCTCCGCAGGCGACACCCAGTTCAACTTCGTCTACGCGGGCAACGGCCGGCAGCTTCAGCCGCGTGTCGCCTCCACCAACTGCATCAACTCATGGGGCGGCCTCTCTCAGGGTGCCGAGGCGCGCCTGTACCCCTGCTCCCACAGCGTCGAAGAGGACATCGTCTCCTACCCGTCGATTACCAGCTAACCCCGCCACACCCACTACCTCTCAGGCTGCCCGCTCCCTTGACCCGCTCTCAACTGCGTGCCCAACGGCGGGACGCTGTTGGGTTCATTCGGGGTCATGTTCGGGTCATGTCTGCCATGGCGCCCTGTCGAGCTGCTGCTCGGCAGGGCGGATGGCTTTGTCCACGAGAACGGACAGCAGATGTTCACCACTTCAGGAGGCACCTGCCTCCGGCTCTGCTCGAATGTGGGTGCCCTGGGACGGCGCCGCTCCGAGATGGGCTGCAGTGGGTTGTCAGCCCCCTTGTCTTGGCCGCACCGGCGGGGCAAGGCGTGAGGACCCGGCCGGCTTCGCCGCGAGCATCCCCTGGCATTGTGTGGCCCATGGGTGAACTGGTTGAGCGCGTCGACGAGCAGGACCAGGTGCTGGGGGTGGTTGATCGAGCTGAAGCGATTCGTCAGGGCTGGCCTCATCGCATCGCCACGATCGTGTGCCGCGACGAAGACGGACGGTTCCTTGTTCATCGCCGCCCTGACGATTCGTCCCGTTTTCCGGGTCAGTACAACTGGATGCTTGGCGGTGCCGCTGATGTCGGCGAATCGTACGAGGAGGCTGCAGCGCGGGAACTGGCGGAGGAACTAGGCGTTCAGGCTACCCCGCGCTTCGTGCTCAAATTTCTGTGTGCTGGGGCAATCAGCCCCTACTGGCTCGGACTGCACGAGGTCGTCATCACGGCATCCGTCCGGCCGAATATCCAGGAAGTCGCCTGGCACGATTGGCTCACCGAGGCAGAGCTTGAGTCCCTGGTACGGCAGCAGGAGTTCGTCCCAGACGCCCGCGATGCGTTCGATCGATACCGCGACCTGAGCCGGGCAGACCGTCCCCCGTGCAACGGGGTCACCGAGGCCTACGTAGCGGGCCGTTCGGGTGGAGCGAAGGGGAGGCCCGAACCAGTCCGGAGCGAAGCGGAGGACTCCCGGCCCGAAAGGGCCGGCTCTAGCCCGGCCCAGCCGGGCTCCGCCGAGCGCAGCGAGGCAGTTCACTGCCCTGGAGCGAAGCGGAGGCGCCCTCGCCCGAGCGCAGCGAGGGCAGTCTCTCCTGAGCGCGCAGCGCTCAGGAGAGACTGGGTGAAGCCAAGCGGAACCCCACTAGTCCGAACGGAACCCCACAGTCCGAAGCGAAGCGGAGGACCCCGGCCCGAAGGGCCGGCCCTGGGGGGGCGCCCCCCCCCCCCCCCCCCCCCCCCGCGGGCGGCGCGCCCCCCCCCCCCCACCCGGCGGGCCCCCCGCCCGCGGCGCCTATAAAACAAAA